>DASXAO010000087.1:0-63023 GCA_036406675.1 Burkholderiales bacterium | reverse complement strand
TTCGTCGTCAAGAACAAGGCGTCCGACCTGCACCTGTCGTCGGGACTGCCGCCGATGATCCGCGTGCACGGCGACGTCCGCAGGATCAACGTGCCTCCGATGGAGCACAAGGAAGTGCACGCGATGATCTACGACATCATGAACGACGGCCAGCGCAAGTTCTACGAGGAAAACCTCGAGTGCGACTTTTCGTTCGCGGTGCCCAACCTCGCGCGCTTCCGCGTCAACGCCTTCGTGCAGCAGCGCGGCGCCGCGGCGGTGATGCGGACCATCCCGTCGAAGATCCTGTCGCTCGAGGATCTGAAGGCGCCCAAGAGCTTCGCCGACATCGCCGACCAGCCGCGCGGCATCGTGCTGGTGACCGGGCCCACCGGCTCGGGCAAGTCGACCACGCTCGCCGCGATGGTCAACCACATCAACGAGAACGAGCACGGCCACATCCTCACCATCGAGGATCCGATCGAGTTCGTGCACGAGTCGAAGAAGTGCCTCATCAACCAGCGCGAGGTCGGGCCGCACACGCTGTCGTTCGCCAACGCGCTGCGAAGCGCGCTGCGCGAGGACCCGGACGTGATCCTGGTGGGCGAGATGCGCGACCTGGAGACCATCCGGCTCGCGCTCTCCGGCGCCGAGACCGGCCACCTGGTCTTCGGCACGCTGCACACCTCTTCCGCGGCAAAGACCATCGACCGCATCGTCGACGTGTTCCCGGCGGCGGAGAAGGAGATGGTGCGCGCGATGCTCTCCGAGTCGATCCGCGCGGTGATCTCGCAGACGCTGCTCAAGACCAAGGACGGCTCGGGACGGGTGGCGGCGCACGAGATCATGATCGGCACGCCGGCGATCCGCAACCTGATCCGCGAGAACAAGATCGCGCAGATGTACTCGGCGATCCAGACCGGCCGCCAGCTCGGCATGCAGACGCTCGACCAGAACCTGCAGGAGCTGGTCCAGCGCAACATCGTGTCCCCGACGGAGGCGCGCGGCGCCGCGGCCAACAAGGACAACTTCGCAGGCTAGCCCGGAGACCGGCATGGAACGCGAACAGGCAACCAAGTTCATCTACGACCTGCTGCGCGCGCTGACGTCGCGGCGCGGCTCGGACCTCTTCCTCACCTCCGGCTTTCCCCCGGCGATGAAGATCGACGGCAAGATGACCCCGGTGTCGCAGCAGGTGCTGACCGGCGGCCACACCGCGATGCTGATCCGCTCGATCATGAACGACCGGCAGGCGGCCGAGTTCGAGGCCAGCAAGGAGTGCAACTTCGCCATCGCGCCCGCGGGGATCGGCCGCTTCCGGGTCAACTGCTTCGTGCAGCAAAGCCAGGTGGGTGCGGTGCTGCGCGTCATCACCACCACCATCCCGAACTTCGAGGATCTGCGCCTGCCGGCCGTGCTGAAGGACGTGGCGATGACCAAGCGCGGGCTGGTGCTCTTCGTCGGCGCCACCGGCTCGGGCAAGTCGACTTCGCTCGCGGCGATGATCGGCTACCGCAACGAGAACTCGCACGGCCACATCGTCACGATCGAGGACCCGGTCGAGTTCGTGCATCCGCACAAGAACTGCATGATCACGCAGCGCGAGGTCGGCGTGGACACCGACTCCTGGGAGGCCGCGCTCAAGAACACGCTGCGCCAGGCGCCCGACGTGATCCTGATCGGCGAAATCCGCGACCGCGAGACCATGGAGCACGCCATCGCGTTCTCCGAGACCGGCCACCTGTGCCTCGGCACCCTGCACGCCAACAACTCCAACCAGGCGATGGACCGCATCATCAACTTCTTCCCCGAGGAGCGCCGCCAGCAGCTCCTCATGGACCTGTCGCTCAACCTGAAGGGGGTGGTGTCGCAGCGGCTGATCCCGAACCGGGAGGGCAAGGGCCGCTCCGCAGCGGTGGAGGTCATGCTGAACTCCCCGCTGATCTCGGACCTCATCTTCAAGGGCGAGGTGCACGAGATCAAGGAGATCATGAAGAAGTCGCGCGAGCTCGGCATGCAGACCTTCGACCAGGCGATCTTCGACCTCTACGAGGCCGGGCGCATCAGCTACGAGGACGCGCTGCGCTTCGCCGACTCCACCAACGAGGTGCGGCTCAACATCAAGCTGCACGGCAAGGAAGCCAAGGGCAAGGACATCACCAAGGGCATCGAGCACCTCGACATCGTCTGATGCGCAGGCTCTACACCGTCGCGTTCATCGCCGCGCTTTCCCTCGCCGGGTGCAAGTCGTCGCCGCCGCCGGCGGAGCCGCACATCGACGCCGCGTCGGCCGCGCAGAATTGCGAATCGCAAGGCGGAAAGCGCACGCTGGAGCGCGGCCCCGAGGGCCAAATCACCGTCTGCGTCTTCCCGGGCAACCGCCAGTGCGAGGAGTGGGCGCTCCTGTTCGGCCAGTGCGCGCGGGGCGGCATCGATGTCAGCGGCTACGCTACGACCTCCGAGCGGCACTGCGCCATCCGCGGCGGCCGCATGACGATCCCCGGCTGCGAGCTCTCGCCGATCGGGCTGTACGAGGCGCGCAACCTCGTGCTGCTGCTCCAGGCGGGCAACACGGCGATGCTGAGGACCTATTCCGCCGACGCGAGCCGTTACCTTACGTCCGGTACATGGACCCGCTCGGGCGGCGTGGTGACCGTCAGCACCGAGCCAGAGCGCCTGGTGTTCGAGTACGCAGGCGACCGGCTCGTGCCTCGCGAGTGGGACCGCAAGGTGTGGGGTGCGGCGGGTCCTGGGCCGCTGGTGCGCCAGAAGTAGCGCTAAGGTCTTGCCTGAGGCAGCAGGAGCTCGACTGCGCCCCTCTTGATGCGCGCCTCGCCGATGCCGGCGACCTCGCCCGGGTCGGGATTCTTTCTGGGATAGAGCCGGTCGTCGATGTGGAGCTCGGAACCGTTCCACTCCATCCGCAGCAGCTCGCCGCGCCGTGTCGGCAGCACCGCCAGGCGGTCGCGATCGTGCTGCCACTTCTCCAGGTACTCGAGCAGGTGGACGCGCTCCGCCTCGGTGATCAGCACCACGTCGAGCTTGCCGTCGCCGGGCTTGCCGTCGGGCGCCAGGAAGAGATTCGGCCCGACATAGCGCAGGTTGATCGCCTCGAAGAGAAGATAGCGTCCTGAAATGTCCTCGCCGTCGAGCGTCGCGATCACCTCCACCGGATCCGAGTGCACCGTCATGTCCTTCAGCCGCCGCAGGGCACGGTCGACGACGTCCTCGGGCTTCCCGTTCTTCGGCTTCTTGCGGGGATGCGCCAGCATGTTCGCGAACAGGCCCACGCCCACGCCTTCGATGAAAAAGCGCTCGCCCCACGGGCCCTTCGCGATGCCGAGGTCGAGCTTGACGCGCCGCGCGCGCTCCCAGCCCTGGACCAGCTCCTGCAACGGCCGGCCGAGCAGGCCGAACGTCCGGGCGATGTTGTTCGCGGTGCCCAAGGGCAGCAGCGTCACGGGAACGCCACGCCCCACCATGCGCCGAACGACGCGGCCGACGGTTCCGTCGCCTCCGGCCACGACCACCAGGTCGGCCGGCTTGGCGAGGGCGCGCTTCCAGCCCGGCTCCTTCGACGACTGATAGCGCAGCTTGTGGCCTGCGCTCTCGAGAAGGTCCTCGAGCTCGCGGGCTTGGCCCTCGCCGCTCCTGCCGGCGCCGGGGTTGTGAATGAGGGTAACGCGCACGCTAATTGCTGGGGCTCTTCATCATGCGCATCCTCATCACGAACGACGACGGCGTCTATAGCCCGGGCATAGCCGCTTTGGCGCAGGTGGCTTCCCGATACGGCGAGGTGCGGATCGTGGCGCCGGACGTCGAGATGTCGTCGGCCAGCGCATCGATCACCGCGTCACGCCCGCTCAGCTACAAGCGCACACAGCTTCCGACGTCCGCGCTGGAGGCGTACCGGGTGAACGGCACGCCCGGGGATTGCGTCATGCTGGGAACGACGCTGTGGGAGAAGGTCGACGTCGTGCTCTCCGGAATCAACATCGGCACCAACCTCGGCAACGCCACCTGGCACTCCGGCACCCTCGCCGGCGCCAGGCAGGCGGCGCTCCTCGGGCTGCGCGGCATCGCGCTGAGCGCGCCCGCGACCGACCGCGAGCAGCCGAGCTTCGAGCTGCTCAAGCCCTGGGCCGCGAGCGTGCTCGAGATGCTGCTCGAGATACCGGATCTTCCGCTCGTCAACGTCAATTTCCCCGCGGAACTGCCGCGCGGCCTGCGGTGGACCTGCCAGTCGATGCGGCATTACGACGGCAGGGTGGTCCCGGCGAAGGACCCGATGGGGCGCCAGATCTACTGGTACACCGTAGTACCGGTGGAATCGACCGAAGAGAGCTCGGACCGCTGGGCGTTCGACCACGGGTACGTTTCGATCACACCGCTGCGCCTCGACCTCACCGACCACGAAGCGCTCGAGCGCGTGCGCCAGCTCGAGGCCTGGAAAAAGCTGAAGTTCGCGTAGGGCAGCGTGGTTCGGATCGGCATCTCCGGCTGGCGCTACGAGCCCTGGCGCGGTGTGTTCTATCCCGGCGGCTTGGCGCAGCGGCGCGAGCTCGAGTTTTGCGGGCAGCACTTCTCCACCGTGGAAATCAACGGCTCGTTCTATTCGTTGCAGCGGCCCGAGTACTACCAAGCCTGGTACCGCGAAACGCCGCCCGGCTTCCTCTTCAGCGTCAAGGGCTCGCGCTACATCACCCACATGCTGCGCCTCAGGAACGTGGAAAGGCCGCTCGCGAACTTCTATGCCTCGGGCATCCTCAACCTGCGCGACAAGCTCGGGCCGTTCCTGTGGCAGTTCCCGGAGATGTTCCACTACAAGCGGGAGCGCCTCGAAGCCTTCTTCGGGCTGTTACCGAGGAACACCGAGGAAGCGCTGCGGCTAGCGCGCCGGCGCGATGCGCGCATGACCGGGCGCTCGCGCCTCGCCATCGACGCAAAGCGCCCGCTGCGGCACGCGATCGAGATCCGCCACGCGAGCTTCATGAACGAAGAATTCACCGCGCTCCTCAGGAAGCACGACATAGGCCTGGTCGTCGCCGACACCGCCGGAAAGTGGCCGAAGATGTTTCACGTGACCAGCGGTTTCGTGTACGTGCGGCTGCACGGCGACGTGAAGATCTACACCAGCGGCTATTCCAGCCGCGCGCTCGCCGCCTGGGCGCGCCGCATCCGGGACTGGGACGCGGACGGCCGCGACGTTTACGTCTACTTCGACAACGACATGAAGGTGAAGGCACCCTTCGACGCGCTCGGCCTCATGCGCAAGCTCGGCGTCGAATGGCAGCCTGCTGACCAAGCACTGCAAAGGCATACCGCGGGAGTCCGAGTTTCTCGCCTCAAATACGCGTACGGGCCGCGCGTGACCGGAGGCAATCCGGCCTGGGAAAAGCTCGGCCGGCGCTAACGGCGGTGGCTTCCCGAGACGATCGGGAACTCGTAGAGCCGGCACTCGAGCGCGCCGTTCCAGAGCGGCGTGCGGCGCGAAGGCTCGAGGCGGATCAGCTTGGGCAGGCGGAGGTCGGCGGTAAAAATGAAGCAGCGCCATCCGGCAAAGCGCTTCTTCAGCGCGTCGCCGAGCTTGGGGTAAAACGCGGCCAGCGCGTCCGCGCTGCCGATGCGCTCGCCGTAAGGCGGATTGGCGACGAGGATACCTTCGCTCGCCGGCGCCGGGCGCTCGAGAACATCCGCCTGCTCGAGCTTCACCCAGCGCTCGACGCCTGCCGCTCCGAGGTTGCGGCGCGCCGCCTGCAGGGCCTCCGGGTCTGTGTCGCTGCCGTATAGCCGCGGCTCGGACGGCTGGACCGTCCTCTCGCTCCTGATCCCCGCCCACAGCTTCGAATCGAACACGCTCAGCTTCTCGAAGCCGAACGCCCGCCTCGCGCCAGGGGCGCGGCCGCGTGCCATAGCCGCGGCCTCCGAGAGCAGCGTGCCACCGCCGCACATCGGATCGAGCAGCGGCTGGTCGAACTTCCACCCGGAGAGCGTGACGATCCCCGCTGCGAGGTTCTCGCGGATCGGCGCATCCGCGATGTCCATACGCCATCCGCGCTTGAACAGCGCCTCGCCGGAGGTGTCCAGGTACAGGATTCCCTTCGCTTCTTCCAGGAAGGCGTGAATGCGCACGTCAGGCGCCGCGCGATCCACGTCGGGCCGGCTGCCGACCTTGTCGCGGAAGAGGTCGCACACCGCGTCCTTCACTTTCAACGTGGCGAACTCGAGGCTCTTCAGCGGACTTTTCTGCGCCGTGACGTTGACCCTTATGCGCTTGTGCACGGAGAAGTACTTCGGCCAGGCGACCGCCCGAACCGCGTCGTACAGGTCCTTCTCGTTCCGGTAGGAGAACTCGCCCACGCGCCACAGGACGCGGGAAGCGATGCGCGACCAGTGGTTGACCCGATAGCACGTCGCCCAGTCGCCCGAGAAGGCGACTCCGCCCGGAACGGCCTTGATGTCTTGAGCGGAGAGCGCCTTCAGCTCTTCTCCCAGAAGAGCTTCTAGGCCGCGCGGCGCGCTGGCAAAGAACGCTTCAGAACGGCTTGACGACAACCAGGATCACCGTGGCGATGAGCACGAGCACCGGCGCCTCGTTGAACCAGCGGTACCAGACGTGCGTCCTGCGGTTGCGGTCGGCGGCGAACTCGCGAAGCAGACGCCAGCACCAGACGTGGTAGCCGACGAGCAGCGCGACCAGGGCAAGCTTGGCATGAAACCAACCCGATGCCCCGCGGAACCATCCCAGCCAGAGCCAGACGCCGAAGAGAATGGTGAGCGCTCCGCCGGGAGTCGCAATGCCCCAGAACAGCTTGCGCTCCATCACCTTGAAGCGCTCGATGGAAGGCCGGTCCTCGGCCTGCGCGTGGTAGACGAAGAGGCGCGGCAGGTAAAAGAGGCCGGCAAACCAGGTCACCATGAAGATGATGTGCAGCGCCTTCACCCAGAGCATGCGCTACTCCGAGAACCTTTTTCTAGCGAAGCGGATCGCGAGCAGGTAGCCGCCGGCAGCATAACCGAGTAGCACCGCGACGTGCGCGGCCGCCTGCTGCGGAACCTCGCCCGCCATCATCGGGCGCACCAGCGCCACCCCGTGATAGAGCGGCAGCGCCTTGGCCACCGAGAGGAGCGGCTCGGGCAGCTGCTCCGCCGGGAAGAAGACGCCCGAGATCATCATCATCGGCGTCATCACGAGAGTCATGTAGAAGCTGAAGAAGTCCCAATTGCGGGCCAGCACCGTCATGATGAGCCCGACCGAAGAGAACGCCAGGCCGACCAGGAAGGCGGCGGGCAGCGCGAGCAGCACGAGGGGCGAGGCGGCGAGGCCGAAGACCAGGACGATGCCAAGGATGGTGGAGCCCGTGAGCCACGCCTTGCTCGCCGCCCAGACGATCTCGCCGGCGACGATGTCGTCGATCACGAGCGGCGCGTACAGGATCGCGTCCCAGGTCCGCTGCCCGTGCATGCGCGAAAACCCGGAGAACATCGATTCGAAAGACGCCGTGTACATCGTGGCGGTGCAGAGCTGGCCCGCGGCGAAGAACGAGATGTACGACATTCCCTCGACCGCCGGCATCAGCGCGCCCAGGCCGTAGCCCAGGCCGAACAGCATGATGAGCGGGTCGGCGAGGTTGGTGAGCACCGCGGCGGCGAAGAGCTTTCGCCACACGAGGAAATTGCGGCGCCATACGGCAGTCCAGCGCATCGCCTTAGTCCCTCAGGTCCCGGCCGGTCAGCTTCAGGAATACGTCCTCGAGGCTGGCAGGCCGGTGCAGATAGCCCAGCTCGTTTCGGCCTTCCAGGCTCTTCAGCAACGATTCGGGGTTCTCGGAATAGCAGAAGACGGTGTCGCCGACGCGCTCCACGCGCGGCGCAACGCCCTTCGCCCGTTCCATCCACGCCTCGACCCCAAGGCCGTGCACCTCCACGACCTGAGGCTCGATGTGCTGCGCAATGAGCTCGCGCGGCGAGCCCGAGGCGATGATGCGGCCATGGTCCATGATGGCGAGGCGCTGGCAAAGCCGCTCCGCTTCCTCCATGTGGTGCGTCGTCAGGACCAGGGTCTTGCCTTGCATCGTCAGCCGGCGCATGCGCTCCCAGATCAGGTGGCGCGCCTGCGGGTCGAGCCCGGTGGTGGGCTCGTCCAGGAAAAGCACCTGCGGGTCATTCACCAGGGCGCGCGCGAGGGTGAGCCGGCGCTTCATGCCGCCGGAGAGCGTGTTGATCTTCGCGCCCTCCCGTCCGGTGAGGCCCGCGAACTCGAGCAGCGGCCCGGTGCGCGCCCGGACCTCGCGCGGCGGCAGGCCGAAGTAGCGGCCGTACACGAGGAGGTTCTCGGCCACCGTGAAGTCCGGGTCCAGGTTGTCGGACTGCGGCACCACCCCGATGCGCAGCCGTGCCTCGCGTGCCCGCCGCGGCACCGGCTCGCCCAGCAGCTCGATGTCGCCGGCATCGGGCGCGATCAGGCCGAGGCAGAGCCTCAGCGTGGTCGTCTTGCCGGCGCCGTTCGGGCCGAGCAGGCCGAAACACTCCCCGGGCGCCACGGCGAGGTCCACGCCGCGAACGACCTCCAGCGCGCCGAACGACTTGCGCAGGGCGCGGACCTCGAGAACGGTCATTTCCAGTTCGAGGTGACGATCGTGCGCAGCACGTGCAGCTTGCGGTGGAAGAAGTGGTCCGCGCCCGGCACGAGGACCACCGGCAGCTCCTGCGGCCGCGCCCATTCGAGCACCGCGGCGAGCGGCACCGTCTCGTCGTTCTCGCCGTGGATCACGAGCGTGTCGGCGGGCACCGGCGGCGCCTCCAGCCGCGTCACCCCCACGCCCACGAGAACCAGCCTCTCGGGTGGCGTGCGCTGCGCCAGCCGCGCCTGCACTGCGGCGCCGAAAGAGAATCCCGCCAGCACAGGCTTTTCGACCTTGAGGAATTTCAGGATGGCATGGAGATCATCGAGCTCGCCGCGTCCCTCGTCGTGCGCGCCCTCGGTCGCGCCGACGCCGCGGAAATTGGGCCGCCAGGTCTCGTAGCCGAGCTCGATGAAGGCGCGCGCCAGCGTCTGCACGACCTTGTTGTCCAGCGTTCCGCCGTAGAGGGGATGCGGATGCGCGATCAGCGCCACGCCGCGCGGCGACGACTCGGGGCGGTCGACCGCGCATTCGATCCGGCCCGCGGGGCCGGCGACGAGCTCGCGCCGCGTGCTCGAGCGCATCTACATCTTCAAGCGCTCGACGACGCGTCCGTGGCGCAGGTGCTCTTCGATGATCTCGTCGATGTCGGCGTGGTCGACGTAGGTGTACCAGACCGCCTCGGGATACACCACCACGCAGGGGCCTTCCTCGCAGCGATCCAGGCAGCCCGCCTGGTTGATGCGCACCTTGCCCGGGCCCGACAGGCCGAGCGCCTTGACCTTGGACTTGGCGTAGTCGCGCATCGCGCTCGCGCCCTTGTCGTTGCAGCAGGTGCGGCCGCCGTCGCGCTGGTTGCAGCAGAAGAAGACGTGCTTCTCGTAGTAGGACATGGAGGCGCGATTCTAAGGCTTTTGCTCCGGGCTCCGCGGCCGGCTGCCGGCAAGGTACATCAGGTACCCGAGCGCGGCGAAGGGCCAAAGCGCGCTCACCAGGCGCGTGAGGCCGTTGAAGTTGAGGAAGTGCCCCTGTTGCCAGATCTTGAGCGACGCCCCGAGGTAGGGATTGGCCGGCGCGAGGTTCACGAGCACGGTCGCCGCCATCAGGAGGAGCGCCGCGAGGGTCATCCGCAGTCCGCGCGGCAGCGCGACGGCGCCGAGCGCGACCGCGATGCCGATGGCGAGGCCGATCTGCGCGCCGTGAGTAAGCCAGGCGAGCACGTTTTCCGCGCGCATCAGGATGGCGAAAGCGGCGGTCCTCACCACCAGCGCCGCGGCAACGAGGGTCGCGATCTGCGCGCGCACGGAGGCGGCGGAAGACGCGAGGCACGACAGCAGGAGGCCAGCGGCGGTGAGATTGGCCGCCGAGGTCAGCGCTTCGATGGTGATGAAGAACGCCGGACGCTCGCCGCGCGGCTCGCGCGCGCCCAGCAATTCGCGCAGGTCCCCGGCGCCGAAAAGGAGCGACGTCGGGTTGAGCTGGATGAAGAGCCACAGGCCCATCAGCGCAAGGCCGAGGTCGATCGCCCCGCCCCTCAGAAAAGAGCGCTGCCGCAGCTGTGCGAGCGCCCCTTCCTCGAACACCCGCGGCGCATAGCGCACCGCCGCCGCCGCGCCGAGCGCGGCGCCGAGCACATTGCACACCGCGTCCACGTTCGAGGCGATGCGCGCCGGCAGGTAGCTCTGCAGCGCCTCGAGGATGAGCGAAAGCACCGCCGCCGATGCGGTCGCGACGATGAACGCCCGCCGGCCGCGCACGCGCGGCTGCAGCGCCGCCGCGGCGAGAAAGCCGAACGGAATGTAGCCCAGCACGTTGACCACGATGTCGAAGGAGGTGATGTGGCGCGGCCAGGGCGCGGTGAGGTAGGCAAACGGCGACACGCCGGCGCCGCGCCAGCCTTCCATCGGGTAAAGGCTCGCGTAGACGGTGAGCACCGCGAACACCGCGAACAGGATGCGCGCGAGCGGCGACTCGCGCATCTATCTGTGGGCGTGCGCCCTCGCCGGGCGCGGAACGAGCGAGCCCAAAACCATGCCGAGGAGCGAGAACGCGAGGCCGACGAGCGGCGAAGGCACCGCGGGGTCGTTCACGAACCACTCGACCGCGAGCCAGCCGGCGAACCCGCTCAGCGCCGAAACCATCGCGCCCGCGTTGTTGGCACGCTTCCAGAAGATGCCCGCGGCAAGGGGCACGAAGGCCGCCACCAGCGTGACGCTGTAGGCGTTCTGGATCATGTCGTACATGGTCTTCTTCGAAAGCAGCGCGAAGATCAGCGCGGCCGCGGTGAACGCCACCAGCACCACGCGCAGCGTGACCAGGAACCTGCGGTCGCTCATGTGCCGCTCCAGCGGCCGGATTACGTTCTCGGTGACGAGGGAGGTGGGCGCGATGATCGCGCCGCTCGCGGTCGACAGGATCGCCGAGAGCAGCGCGCCGAAGAACAGCACCTGCACCCAGAGCGGGGTGTGGCGCAGGATGAAGGAAGGCAGGATGCTCTGCATCTCCCGCGCGTCCTCGGCCGACAGCAGCTGGCCGAGCGAGGGATCGACCATCAGCGCGGCGAACACGATGAAGATCGGCACGAAGGCGAAGGCGAAGTAGATCAGCCCGCCGGCCAGCGTGCCGAGGATGGCGGTGCGTTCGTTCTTCGCCGAGGTGACGCGCTGGAAGATGTCCTGTTGCGGAATCGAGCCCAGCGCGAGCGTTGCCCAGGCGGTGAAGAAGTAGAGCCACTCCCTCGAGCCGCCCTTCGGCCAGAACTCGAACTTGCCGGCCTCGGCCGCCGCCGCGAAGACCTTGCCGGCGCCGCCCGCCATGTCGCCTACGAACCAGGCGATGATTCCCACGCCGGCGATGATCATGACCGACTGGAAGAGGTCGGTGAGCGCCACCGACCACATGCCGCCCCACACGGTGTAGGCGAGCACGACCACCGCGCTCAACACGATCCCCCATTGCAGCGAGATGGCGCCGCCGGAGAGGGTCGAGAACGCGAGGCCGAGCGCGGTGAGCTGAGCGGCGGTCCAGCCCAGGTAGGAAATCGCGATCACCACGCTGGTGCCGATCTCCATGGTGCGGCCATAGCGCTTGCGGTAGAAGTCGCCGATGGTGAGCAGGTCCATGCGATAGAAGGCGCGCGCGAAGAAGATGGCCACGATCACCAGGCAGAACGACGAGCCGAAGGGGTCGGCGATGATCGAGCCCATGCCGTTCTTCGCGAACTCGGCCGACACCGAGAGCACCGTCTCCGCGCCGAACCAGGTCGCGAACACCGTCGCCGCGTTCATGTACAGCGGCAGGCTGCGGCCTGCGACGACGTAGTCCTTGGAGTTGTGAACCCGCTTCGCCGCCCATAGCCCGATCGCGATGGTGGCGACGAGGTACAGGACGACCGAGCCGATCAGCATGGCGCGCGCATCATATTCTTTTTCAGAAGACGATGAATGCCGCCACGCCCAACACTGCCAATACCGTGATCATCAGGAGCCCGGTGAGGATGCGGTTGCGCCGCGCCTGCTCCGCGGCGATGCGCTCGAGCGCGACGCGCAGCGCGGTGGTGCGATCCGCAGCGGTGCGCGCCTCGGAGAGCGCGTGGTGCACCAGCCGCGGAATCTCGGGCAGGGCGCTCGCCCAGTAGGGCGCCTCGCGCCCGAGGTTCCGCAGCAATCCGCGCCAGCCGATCTGCTCGCCCATCCAGCGCTCGAGATAGGGCTTGGCGGTGCGCCACAGGTCGAGCTCCGGATCGAGCTCGCGGCCGAGCCCCTCGATGTTGAGCAATGTCTTCTGCAGCATCAGCAGCTGCGGCTGGATGTGCACGTTGAAGCGCCGCGAGGTCTGGAACAGGCGCAGCAGCAGCCTGCCGAAATAGATCTCCTTCAGGGGCCGCGAGAACACGGGCTCGCACACCGCGCGGATGGCCGCCTCGAAGGCGTCGACGCGGGTCTGCGCCGGTACCCAGCCGGCATCGAGGTGCGCCTGCGCGACGCGGCGATAGTCGCGGTTGAAGAACGCGAGAAAGTTCTGCGCCAGGTAGCTCTTGTCGGTCTCGGTCAGCGTGCCCATGATGCCGAAATCGAGCGCGATGTAGCGGCCGCGCGCTTCGCCTTCGGTCGCGACCAGGATGTTCCCCGGATGCATGTCCGCGTGGAAGAACCCGTCGCGGAACACCTGCGTAAAGAAGATCTCGACCCCGGCGCGCGCCAGGGCCGGGATATCGACCCCCTGCGCCCGGATCGCCTGGACCTGCGAGATCGGCGTGCCGCGCATGCGCTCCATCACCATCACGCGCTGCGAGCACAGGTCCCAGTGCACCTCGGGCACGAGGAGGAGCCGCGAGCCTTCGAAGTTGCGGCGCAGCTGGCTGGCGTTGGCCGCCTCGACCATCAGGTCGAGCTCCTCGTCGAGGTGGCGCGCGAATTCCGCCACCACCTCGCGCGGCCGCAGCCGACGGCCGTCGACCCAAAGACGCTCGACCAGGCCCGCCGCCGTGTCGAGGAGGGCGAGGTCCCTCGCCACCGCGGCTTCGACGCCGGGCCTGAGAACCTTGACCGCGACCTCGCGTCCGTCGTGCAGGGTGGCGAGGTGCACCTGGGCGATCGAGGCGCTCGCCACGGGCTCGCTTTCGAAGGTGCCGAATACATCGTGAATTCGGCGGCCCAGGGCGCGCTCGATCTCGGCGACGGCGAGCTCGGGCGCGAACGGCGGCACGCGGTCCTGCAGGCGCGCCAGCTCGTCGGCGATGTCGAGCGGAACGAGGTCCCGGCGCGTCGAGAGCACCTGGCCGAACTTCACGTAGATGGGGCCCAGCGTCTCGAGCGCCTCGCGCAGGCGCTGGCCGCGCGGCGCGCCGTGTCGCCGGGCGGGAACGTGCGGCCGCGGCCGCCTGGAAGAGCGCGGCACGAACTCGAACAGCCCGAAGCGCAGGCCGATCCAGAAGATGCGCAGCAGCCGCGCGAGCCTACGCAAGCCGTTCGACCCGCTTCTCGAGGCGTTCGACCGCGTCGCGCAGCCGCGCGACCGCGGCGGCGAACTCGTCCACCTCCGGGCGCGCCATGAGCATGCGCTTCTCGTCTACGGCGTAATCGGCGAGCGAGTCGACGAGACGCCGCGCAGCGTCCGCATGCCACCCCGCCAGCGCCCGCCCGGCCTCGGCGATGCGGTGCGCCGCCACGTCGCCAAAGAGCCTCGACAGGTCCTCCTCGACATCCCAGCGCAGGTGGCGCGCCAGCGCACCGACCTCGGCGGCGAGCTTGGGGTCGCCGTCAACCTCGAGCGCGCGCGCGAAGTGCTCCGGGCCGCGGGCGAGGCTCAGGAGCGCCCCCGGAGTGAGCGTGATCGTGAGCGCGGGATTGCCGCCGCCTGCCTCCAGCGTGCCGCCCGGAAGAATGACGAAATGCAGCGGCGGAAAAGGCGGCCCGCGCAGCTCGATGGTCTCGCCCGCGAAGGGCGCGAGCCGCGCGCGCGCCCACGGCTCGGCCGCGAGCAGGTGATTCAACGCGAATGAAAAAGGCCACCCGGGGGTGGCCTTCTTGCGGGGCGAGGGGTCGTCGCTCAATGCAAAGCGCGGACTCCGCCGCTTCAGTGCATTTGCTGGATGCCGGCGAGCAGCCAGCCGCTCGAGCCGTCGGCCGGCTTCACCAGGTTCCACACCTCGGCAAAGTCGACCGGAACCGCGCCCGTGACCTCGCGCACGCGACCCGAAAACCGCACGCTCGCCCAGTGCTGCGGCCCCTCGGTGGCAAGGTCGACCAGCTGCGCGTCGAGCGATTCGATGTCGGTCTGCTGCCCGGCGCCGTGCCGCTCGCGGATGTCGCGCTCCAGCGCGTCGAACATTTCGTCCGTCGTGAACTCGCGGATGTCCTCGAGGCGGCCCTGGTCGTTCGCGAATTGCAGCTTCACGAAGTTCATCTTCGCGCCGCGAAGGAACGAGGCGGCGTCGAAGCCCGCGGGAAACCGCGCCGCCGTAGGCATGGCGTCGCCGGGAGCCGGCGCGGACGGCGGCGTCAGCATCGTTTGACGGTCCATCCCCGCGTATTGCACCGGCTGCGGCGACTGCGCGCCGCGGCGCGCCAGCGCGCGGAAGGCAAGCACCGCCACGACGGCGAGCAGGGCGAGGAGCAGGATGCCGCCGAGACCGTTACCCGCGAAGAGGTAGCCGAGCAGGCCGCCGAGCGCGAGGCCGCCGAGCGCCGGCATCCAGCGGGCGAGCCCCGAAGGTTGCGGCTGGGCGCTCGGAGCAGCCTGGTTGGGGGCGGCCCGGTTGGGCGCCGCCTGCTCCTGCGCCGGCTTGGCCGGCGTGGCCGCGGGCGGACTTTTTGGCACGCTTCTCTGCACACCGCTGCTGCGCGCCCCGCCCAGACGCGCGGCGTCGGCGGTCTGCACGACGAGCAGCGCGGAGAAAGCGAGAGCGCAGAGACCGATTAACCCTCTAGTCATGTCAACACCTCCTGCTTTCATCCTATCAAATTCGGTACCCGCGATGGACCGCCACCACCCCCGCAGCGAGATTGAACACCTCGACCCGCGACAGGCCCGCGCTTTCGAGCATCGCGGCGAGGCTCGCCTGGTCCGGATGCATGCGGATCGATTCCGCGAGGTAACGGTACGCAGCCGCGTCGCCGGCCACCCGGCGGCCCAGCCACGGGAGCACCCTGAACGAGTAAAAATCGTACGCCCGCTCGAGCGGTTTCCACACCTTGGAAAATTCGAGGATCACGAGCCTGCCGCCGGGCTTGAGTACCCGCGTCATCTCGGCCAGCGCCCGGTCCTTGTGCGTCATGTTGCGCAGGCCGAACGCAACGGTCACGCAATCGAAATATTCGGCAGCGAACGGCAGGCGCTCGGCATCGCATTGCACCGCCGGCGCGAGCAGCCCTTCGTCGAGCACCCGGTCGCGGCCGCGCTCGAGCATCCTGCGGTTGATGTCGGTGAGCCAGACCTCGCCGCCTGGCATGACGCGGCGCGCGAGCGAGCTCGCGAGATCCGCGCTGCCCGTTGCGACGTCGAGGATTCGCTCCCCGGCACGCGGACGAGCGATCGACATGGCGAACGTTTTCCAGAGGCGGTGCAGGCCGAGCGACATCAGATCGTTCATGAGGTCGTAGCGCTCGGCCACCCGGTCGAACACCGCCCCTACCCGCCGTGCCTTGTCGGCCTCGGGGACGCGCTCGTATCCGAAGTCGGTGTGGTCTTTCAAAGTAAGTGTCTACTTATCCCGAGATCGGCCTTCGACCTCGAGCTTTTTCAGATACTCGGCCCAGAGCCGGTCCTGTTCCTCGCCCAGCTCGTAGAGGTAATCCCAGGAGTAGATGCCGGTGCTGTGGCCATCGGAAAAGAGCGGCTGGACCGCGTACGACCCCACCGCTTCGAGCGCGCGGATCTCGACATCGCGCTTGCCCGTCTGCAGCACCTCCTGGCCGGGGCCGTGCCCGCGCACCTCGGCCGAGGGCGAATACACCCTAAGGTACTCATAAGGCAGGTGAAACCCCCGGCCATCGGAGAAGGCGATCTCGAGCACCCGGGATTTCTGATGCAGGGTGATCTGGGTGGGAATGCGCTCGGGCGCCATGGGTGCGCGGATGATACAGCCGCCCGACTTGAAACAAATCGGTCATAAACCGTTCATACAATGGCGGCCACCTGTCATGGCCGCGAACATTCTCGTGGTGGAAGACGAACCGGCGATCCAGGAGTTGATCGCGGTCAACCTGCAGCACGCCGGCCACCACGTCATGCGCGCCGGCGACGCCGAGGGGGCGCTCGGCATCGTGCGCAACGCGCTCCCCGACCTCCTCCTCATCGACTGGATGCTGCCCGGAATGTCGGGCGTGTCGCTCGCACGCCAGCTGCGCCAGGAGGAGCGGACGCGCCAGATCCCGATCATCATGCTGACCGCGCGCGGCGGCGAAGCCGACAAGATCGCAGGGCTCGAGGCGGGCGCCGACGACTACGTCACCAAGCCGTTCTCGGTGCGCGAGCTCCTCGCGCGCATCAAGGCGGTCCTGCGGCGGCGCGCCCCGCAAATGACCGACGATCCCGTCGAGGTGTCCGGGCTGCGGCTCGATCCGGGAACGCGCAGGGTGTTCGGCGGGCCAAGGCCCCTCGCGCTCGGCCCGAGCGAGTTCCGGCTGCTCCACTTCCTGATGACGCACGCCGAGCGGGTGCATTCGCGGACGCAGCTCCTCGACCAGGTGTGGGGCGATCATGTCTTCGTGGAAGAGCGCACCGTCGACGTGCACATCCGGCGGCTCAGGAAGGCCCTCGAGCCCTCCGGGCACGACCGCCTGATCGAGACCGTGCGGGGATCCGGCTACCGCTTCTCCGCCAACCCGGCGTGAGCGTAGCAGTCATCATATTGGCCGCGATTGCGGTCGTGCTCGCCGTCCGCGTCGCGTATCACCAGCTCCACCTGACCGCCTTGCGCACCTGGCTGCGCCGGCCGCAGCTCGAGAACCTGCCGCGCGGCCGCGGCGTGTGGGAAGAGGCGCTCGCCGAGCTGCACCGGTTTCTCAGGCGCCGTGACACCGAACAGGAGAGCCTCGCCCAGTCGCTCGCGCGCTTTCGCGCCGCGGTGCGCGCGCTGCAGGACGGCGTGGTGATCCTCGATCGGGAGCACCGCATCGAATGGGCCAACCCGACCGCCGCGCACCACTTCGGCATCGACGCGCGCCGTGACCTCGGCCAGCCGGTGGTCAACCTCATCCGCCAGCCGGACTTCGTCACCTACCTCGAGGCCGGCGATTTCATCGAGCCGCTCGCGCTGCGCGCGCGCGACACGACGCTCTCGGTGCGCGTGATCGAGTTCGGCGAGGAGCAGAAGCTGCTCAACTCGCGCGACGTCACCGCCGAGGAGCGCATCGACACCATGCGGCGGGATTTCGTCGCCAACGTCTCGCACGAGCTCAAGACCCCGGTGACGGTGCTGTCGGGCTTCATCGAGACGCTCTCGGACGAGTCGTTGCCGATGAGCCCCGCCCAGCGCGGCCGTTACCTCGGGATGATGGCCGAGCAGGCGAAGCGGATGGAGCGCCTGGTCGAGGATCTGCTCACGCTGTCGGCGCTGGAGTCGAGCGCGGCGCCCGCGGAGGAGCGTCCCATCGAGGTGCGCCCCTTCGTCGAGCGCCTCGCCGAAGAAGCGCGCGCGCTATCGGCCGGCCGGCATCGGGTGGAAAGCGAGGTCGAAGGCGATAGCCGCCTTCTGGGCAGCGCCGCCGAGCTGCACAGCGCGCTGTCGAACCTCGTGTCGAACGCCGTGCGCTATACCCCGGATGGCGGCACCGTGCGCCTCGCCTGGCGACTCGCCGACGGCGCCGGCGTGTTCTCGGTCAGCGACTCGGGCATCGGCATCGAGGCGCGCCACATCCCCCGCCTCACCGAGCGGTTCTACCGCGTGGACAGCGGGCGCTCGCGGGAGACCGGCGGCACGGGGCTCGGCCTCGCGATCGTGAAGCACGCGCTGACCCGGCACCAGGCCGCGCTCGACGTCGTGAGCGAGCCTGGCCGCGGCTCGACTTTCAGCGCGGTGTTCCCGCCGGGACGCGTGTTGTCTCCCGGGGAGGAGAAAGAAGCCGCCTGATCAGGCCGCTTCGTAGGCGACGCGCTCGTAGTCGCTGCCGCGCTCGACGACGTCGGTGAGCCGCACCTTGTAGGGCTTTTCGCCCACCACCTCGAGCACCCGCTTGGGCTTGAACCAGCCCGCCGGAAGCACGAGCGTCGGGGGCGACTTCACGGCGGGCACGGCGCCGAGAGCCAGCGCCGAGGTGGGACGCTCGCTCTTGTCGTTCAGCCCGGTGCCGCGCACCGAAGTGGCGGCGGCAATACCCGGCATCAGCTTGACTCCGGCGCGCAGGTCGCCGTTGACCGCGCCGATCAGCCAGCGCACCTGGCCGAGGATGAATCCGGAGGCGTCCGGCGGACGCACCGCGACGAGCTGGCCGTGCGCGTAGCGCTTGGCGCCGCCGCCCGCGGGCCGCACCATGTGGAGCTCGGTGGCGCTGTCGTCCAGGATCCTCCAGTCCTCGAGCGCATAGCCGCGCTCGCTCGTGTATTGCTCGTTGTGCACGCTGCGGATGTGTCCGAGGGTTTCGAGCTCCTGGCGCTGCTGCTGGGTCAGCTCCCGCGCCTCCACCTGGCGGCGCTGCGAACCGGCCGACATGAAGTGGTGGATCGCTTCCATGTCGTTGGTCAGCTGCGCGGTCAGGCTCGCGGCACGCGCCGCGAGCGGCCGCTCCGACCTCGCCTGGCACCACTGCCGGAACAGGAACACCAGGGTTTGCTCGCAAGACGGCTGGACGCAGTCCTCGCCCAGCGCCAGCTTCGACGGAGACTCGCCCTTGCGCAGCAGGGCGACGCGGTTTCGCAGGCTTTTCGCCAGCTTGCGCGTGTCGAGGTAGCGAGCCTCGGCGGGCAGCGGCGTGCTGGCAGCGACCCGCTCGGCAAGGCGCTCGCCCGCCAGGTCGACGAGCAGCGGCGGCACGCCGTCGTCCTCCGCGACCGGTTTGCGCACGACCTCGAGCTTCGACGCCCAGCGCTCGAGCAGAAACGCGACGAAGGTGAGCTGCCGCTGCCCGAGCTCGTGCGGATTGGCGAGGCCCATCAGCAACGCGCGCGCATAGGCGATGCGCGGCGAGGAATCGTGGATGTCGCGGTTCTGGTAGTCCTTGACCGCCTCCTCCGCCGCGCCGAGCTTGTCTGCGATCGCGTAGACCTCGTGGAGGGACCTCCAGTCCTGCGGCGGCACCTCTCGATAGGCGCGGTAGTAGTGAAACATCTTCAGGCCGGAGTAGGCGGCGAGGCGTTGCGCCAACAGCGCCGCCTGCGAGCGCATGGCCGAATCTCCCTCGACGGCTGCCTGCAGGCAGCGCAGGTAGCCCACGCGCATCTGCTCCCACAGCTCGATCGTGTCCTGGAACGCGGCCGATTCGGCCTCGGCCAACGGCAACGCTCGATTGGTGAAGCGCTTGGCCTGCTCGAGCTGGACGAAGCTCACCGGCTCGCGCAGCGTTTCGAGCACGCCGAGCCGGTTCGCGCCGGAAGTCGGGAAACTGTTGAACGCCTCGAGCTCGCCGAGCAAATCCTGCTGCGCCGCCGTCACGTTGGCGAGCGCGAGGTTCTGCAGCCACGCCTTGCACGCGTGAGCGTCGACGAATTGCGGCTTGGCCTTGGGCTTGAGCTCCGGGAGTTTCACGTCGCCACAGCGCTGTTTTTTCGCTTTTTTTATGAGCTACAGCACGAATATAGTCCCCTTCGGCGCCGGTGTCATGGGAGAAAGCGGGGAGCCCCCAGGGCAGGCCGGGCGCGGCGTGACAACTTTCACACTTCTTTCACCCTTTGGGGCCGAAGACATCGCGATAGCTCACATAGAAGCTCGCGAAGAGCGTCGGCAGCATGAGGACGAGAAAAGGGAACACGAGCGATGCCGCGGCCACCCTGAGGTCCACCCCGAAAACAACGCGCAACGCGAGCAGCAGCAGGCCGGGGACCACGACCATCATGAGCACCACGCTCGCCCCGTAGGCGAGAAAGGCGCGCCAGTTGAGCAGGCAGGCGACGAGGCTGAAGAAAAGCGCCCGCGGCGCGCCGGTGGCGTGCCAGGCGACGAGCGGCGGCGAGAACCAGAACATCATCGACACCGGAAGGTAGAGAGCCACGAACACGGCGAGCGGCAGGGCGAGCGCGTCGAGATCGGCTTCCCCGGACGCGGCTCGCCCGCTCATCAGCTCACGCAGCCCGCCGGCGCCGTCGGCGGCCGACATGGCGGCGAACACCAGCATCGAGCAGGCGAGATACACCACGCCGAGGACGAGCTGGGCGCGGGTCTCGGTGCGCAGGCCTTCGGCGAGCAGGGCGAGACGCGGCGCTCGTCCGGCCGACGCGGCGCGCGCGGCCGCCATCATGCCGACGGTGAGCGGCGGCACCAGGACGAGGGCCGCCATGACGCCCACGACCGGAATCAGGGCGAGGACGTTGGTGCCGAGGAGATATACGCACGAAAGCGCAAGCCAGCCGAACGGCGCCGGACGGAAAAGCTGCCAGCCTTCGCCGAGCCAGCGGGCGCCGCGCACCGCGCCGACGATTCGAGCCTGCACTTTCAGTCCAGCCACACCGGCGCCAACCGCGTCCTCAGCTCGAGGATGTCGCGGAAGTGCTCCGGATCGTGCGCGTGCACCAGCATCCCGGGGCGCGGCAGGTGAAAGTCATGCAGCCGGGAGAGCCAGAAGCGCAGCGCCGCGGCGCGCAGCATCGCCGGCCAGGCGGCGCGCTCGAGCGCGCCGAAGGGGCGCACCGCGTGGCATGCCGCGAGCAGGGCCCGCGAGCGTGCCGCGTCGAGGCGACGGTCGGCCTGCGGGTCGGCGAGGCACCAGTCGTTCGCGCATACCGCCACGTCGTAGAGAAGGCAGTCGACGCCGGCGAAGTAGAAGTCGATCACTCCCGAGACGCGTCCGTCGTCGAACAGCGCGTTGTCGCGGAACAGATCGGCGTGCACCGGTCCGCGCGGCAGGTCGGGAAAGCGGTGCTGCGCCTGGAAATCGAGCTCGTCCTCGAGAAGGCGAATTTCCTTTTCCTTGAGGAATGGCCGCACCTCGCGCGCGGCGAAGCGCCACCAGCGCGGGCCGCGCGGATTCTCGAGGTACGCGGAGTAGGAGCGTGCCGCCAGGTGCATCCTGCCGAGAAGCGCGCCGAGCTCGGCGCACTCCTCGACGCCAGGAGCCTCGAGCGAGCGCCCGGGCAGGCGCGTGACCAGCGCCGCGGGCTTGCCGTTCAGGCTGCGCAGATACTGGTCGGCGAGATCGGCGATCGGCGCGGGGCACGGAATGCCGTGGCGCGCGAGGTGCGCCATGAGGTCGATGTAGAAGGGCAGCTCTTCGGCCGGCAGCCGCTCGAACAGCGTCAGGACGTAGCGGCCTTGCGTGGTGCTGACGAAATAGTTGGTGTTCTCGATGCCCGCCTCGATCGGCTCGCACGAGACCAGCCTGCCGACGGAATAGCCGCCGAGCCATGCGGCCAGCTCGGCTTCGGACACGGGCGTGTAAACCGACAAGTTACTCGAATTCGAGAATGGGAAACATCGGCACCGCAAGGCCCGTGTCGAGCGAGTCGCGCCGCATCCAGTTGCCGTTGCCCGAGGTGTCGATGAGGTAGTAGGGCTTGCCGCCCGGCGGGGTGACCCTCACCGCAATCACGTGGCCGCCCCGGCGGATCGGCTCGACCTTGTCTTCCTTCTGGATCGGGATCTGCACCCGCGGCTCGTCGATCGAGCCTTCGGGCATCGGCGGCGGCGGCGGCGGCTCGGGCAGCGGCTCGAGGCCGGGCGGAGGCTTCTGGGCATACGCCGCGCATGCGGCAAGCACGAGCACGGTACCGAGTAGTCGCCGCATTTGCGCCCGCATTTCAACCCATTTTACTAGAGGTTGAGCAGCACCTCTCGCTCCTGGGGCGAAGGCTCGAAGCCGCGCTTTTCATAGAAAGCGAAGATGGCGTCGACCACTTCCTGCGGCTGGTTGCACACCTGGAGGAGATCGAGCTCGAGGAGGTCGATCATGCCCTCGGCCGCGAGCCGCTCGCGCATCCACTCGAGCAGCCCGCGCCAGAACGGCTCGTGCACGAGGATGATCGGCATCTGGCGCGTCTTGCCGGTCTGCACCAGGGTGAGCGCCTCGAACAGCTCGTCGAGCGTGCCGTAGCCGCCCGGCAGCACGATGAAGGCGGTCGCCACCTTCATGAACATCACCTTGCGGGTGAAGAAATGGCGGAAGCTCAGGCTGATATTCTGGTAGCGGTTGCCGAACTGCTCGCGCGGCAGCTCGATGTTGAGGCCGACGGCGAGGCCGTTGCCCTCGAACGCGCCCTTGTTGGTCGCCTCCATGAGGCCGGGTCCGCCGCCGCTCACCACCGAGAAGCCGGCGTCGGACAGCAGGCGCGCGGTGTCCTCGGCGAGCTTCCAGTACGGCGTGCCGGGCTTCACGCGCGCGCTGCCGAACACCGAGACCGCCGGATGAATACCGACCGTGCGCTCGGTCGCCTCGACGAACTCTGCCATAATGCCGAACACCCGCCAGGCTTCGCGTGCGGGGACCTCTTGGGCCATCTCGGCCAGCTTCGGTTGCTTGTCGGTTCTCATCGTGTCGGGAAATCCTGAAAAAACGCTGCTGCTGGTCGACGGTTCGTCCTACTTGTATCGCGCGTTCCACGCGCTGCCGGAGCTACGCAGCTCGAAAGGCGAGCCGACCGGCGCGATCTACGGCGTGCTCAACATGCTGCGCAAGCTCGCGGCCGATTATAAGGCGGGGGCCCGCGCCTGCGTGTTCGACGCCAAGGGCAGGACCTTCCGCGACGAGGCCTATTCCGAGTACAAGGCGAACCGCGCGCCGATGCCCGACGACCTCGCGGCGCAGGTCGAGCCGCTGCGCGAGGCGGTGGCGGCGCTCGGCTGGCCGGTGCTGGCGGTCGAAGGCGTCGAGGCCGACGACGTCATCGCCACGCTCACCGAGCAGGCGAAGCGCGAAGGCTGGCGCACCGTCATCTCCACCGGCGACAAGGACTTCGCCCAGCTCGTCGACGAGCGCGTCATGCTCGTCAACACGATGTCGAACGAGAAGCTCGACGTCGAGGGCGTGAACAAGAAGTTCGGCATTGCGCCGGAGAAGTTCCTCGACTACCTCAGCCTGATCGGCGACGCCATCGACAACATTCCCGGCGTCGACAAGGTCGGACCGAAGACCGCGTGCAAGTGGATCGAGAAATACGGGTCGCTCGAGGGCGTGCTCGAGCACGCCGGAGAGATCACCGGCCTCGCCGGCGAGAACCTGCGCAAGGTCGCCGACTGGCTGCCCAAGGCGCGCGGACTCCTCACCATCAAGCGCGACGTCGAGCTGCCGCTCGACTTTCACGCGCTCGCCGACGGCAAGCCCGACCTCGCGAAGCAGCGCCAGCTCTACAGGCGCTTCGAGTTCAAGGGATGGCTGCGCGAAGTCGAGAACGCCGCGGCGGCGCCGCCCGCACCCGAGCCCGAGCCGCCCGCCGAGGTCAGGCGGCGCAGCCGGCGCACCGTCCTCGACGAGGACGCGCTGCGCGATCTCGTGCTCAAGATCGAGGCGCGCGAGATGGTCGGGCTGCACGCCGTCGCGGTCGGCGCGGAACCGATGAGCGCGCGCCTCGCCGGCGTGGCGTTCGCCTTCGGTGACGAGGCCGCCTACCTACCGCTCGCGCACGATTACCCCGGCGCGCCGCAGCAGCTGAAGCTGGAGGCGGCGCTCGAGCTTCTCAGGCCCTGGCTCGAGCGAGCCGACTGCAGGAAAGTCGGCGAGGACGTGAAATTCGCGACGCATCTTTTCGCGAACCACGGCATCGTGCTCGCAGGTTGCGTGCACGACACCCTGCTCGAGTCCTACGTGCTCGAGGTGCACGAGCGCCACGAGCTCGGCGCCCTGGCGCAGCGCCACTGCGGCTGGACCACGCTCGCCTACGACGAAGTCGTCGGCAAGGGCGCGGGCCGCATCGCGTTCTCCTCGGTCGAGGTGGGCCGGGCCACCGAGTATGCGGCCGAGAGGGCCGACTGCGCGCTCGCTCTACACGGCCTGCTCTTCAAGAAGATCGCAGCGGACCCGAAGCTCGAGTTCGTGTACCAGACGATCGAGATGCCGGTGCTGCCGGTCCTTTTCAGGATGGAGCGGAACGGCGTGCTGCTCGACAAGGACAAGCTCGGCTTCCAGAGCCACGAGCTCGGCAAGGAGATCCTCGACAAGGAGCGCCGCGCCTACGATGCGGCGGGCCAGCCGTTCAATCTCGGCTCGCCCAAGCAGATCCAGGAGATCCTGTTCGACCGCCTGAAGCTGCCGGTGAAGAAAAAGACCCCTTCCGGCCAGCCTTCGACCGACGAGGACTCGCTCGCCGAGCTCGCGCTCGACCATCCGCTGCCGAAGCTGATCCTCGAGCACCGCGCGCTCTCGAAGCTGAAGTCGACGTACACCGACAAGCTGCCGAAGAGCGTCAATCCGTCCACCGGCCGCGTCCACACCACGTATTCGCAGACCACCGCGGTGACCGGGCGGCTCTCGTCGAACGAGCCCAACCTGCAGAACATCCCGGTCCGCACGCCCGCCGGGCGGCGCATCCGCGAATGCTTCGTCGCGCCGGCGGGCTCGAAGATCGTCTCGGCCGACTACTCGCAGGTCGAGCTCAGGATCATGGCGCACCTGTCGGGCGACGAGAACCTGCGGCGCGCATTCGCCGAGGGGGAGGACATCCATCGCGCCACGGCCGCAGAGGTTTTTTCAGTTCCTTTAGGTGAAGTTGAACCAGACCAGCGGCGCATCGCCAAGGTGATCAACTTCGGCCTGATCTACGGCATGTCGTCTTTCGGCGTGGCGCAGAACCTCGGCATCGAGCGCGGCACCGCCCAGACCTACATCGACCGCTACTTTGCGCGCTATCCGGGCGCCAAGCGCTTCATGGACGAGACGCGCCAGCGGGCGCGCGAGACGGGCTACGTGGAAACGGTGTTCGGCCGCCGGCTCTGGCTGCCCGAGCTGCGAAGCGGCGCCCCCGTGCGCCGCCAGGCCGCCGAGCGCGCCGCGATCAACGCGCCGATGCAGGGCACCGCCGCCGACCTCATCAAGCTTGCGATGATTTCAGTTCAGAAGTGGCTCGGCGAAGCCGGGCTGAAGACGAACCTGATCATGCAGGTGCACGACGAGCTGGTGCTCGAAGTCCCCGTCGCGGAGCTCGAAACCGTCAAGAGCAAGGTCAAGGAGCTGATGGAAGCGGTCGGCGCGCTGGGCAAGCTCGAGGTGCCGCTGGTGGTCGAAGTCGGCGTCGGCGACAACTGGGACAAGGCGCACTAGAGCAGCGCGCCGAAGACCTTCTTGATGATCGCCGTGCCGGTGGCGACGGGATCCTTGCGGATCGCCTTTTCCTCCTCGGCCACCATGAGGAAAAGGCCGTCGAGCGTTTTCTGGGTGACGTACTGTTCGAGATTGGCGTCGTCTTTCTTCACCAGGCCGAGCGCCGCCACTTTCTCGGCGTAGTTGTCGTATTGCTGCACCAGCCCGACCTTCTCGGTGGAGCGCCGCACGATGGGCAGGAAGCGCTTGCGCAGCTCGGCTTCCGTGGTGCGGCGGAAATATTCGGTGCCGGCCGTCTCGCCGCCCTGGAGGATTCCCTTGGCGTCCTGCAGGGTCATCTTGCGGACCGAATCGACGAAGAGCTGCTTCGCCTCGGGCACCGCGGCCTCCGCGGCGCGGTTCATGCCGAGAACCAGCTCGTCGGCGTAGCGCCCCAGCCCGAAGCGGCGCATCAGGTTCTCGGTGCGCTGCATCGACTCGGGCAGCGCGATCTTCACCTGCGGGTTGCCGAAGAAGCCGTCGGTGCGGCCGAGAGTGGCCACCGCGGCGGTCGAGCCTTTCTCGAGCGCCGCCTTGAGGGCCGCCGTGGCTTCGCGGCTGGTGATGCTTTCGAGCTGGGCGTGGGCGCCGGCCGCGTGCACGAGCACGCTGGCGCAGCCGACGAGAACCGCGAGCCTCATCGCTGCAAGTCTACGGCCTATCCGGTCCTGCTGTTCGAGAGCCAGGCCGGTCGCGAGAGCTCGATGACCTTGCTGTCCCCTCGCGCCTTGAACTCCGGGTCGGCCCATTCGACGATCGGCATGAACTGCGCGCGCTCGGTGGCGGAAAGCGCCGGATCGAGCTCGAAGACGCCCAGGCCGCTTTCCGCGGCGTGGAGGAAGACCTCGGAGTCCGAAAGCCGCGTGAGGAAAGGCAGCCCCAGAGAGCTCAGGAATCGCTCGAGCGGCTGGTAGACCGGCGACGACCGGCGCACCCGATTCGCCACCACGGCGAGCCGGATGTTGCGCGTGCGCAGGCGCCCCATCACGAGCAGGTCGCGCACGAAGTTGGCCGTGGCGTGGATGTCGATCGTGGAAGGCTGGACCGGCACGATGATCGAGTGCGCGCGCGCGAGCATTTCCTGCAGCAGCAGACCCGACGCGCCCGCCGGACCGTCGATCACGAGTTGCCGCGTGCCCTCGGGCACGTGCATGCCGATGCTGCGCAGGCCGGTCTTCTGCGGCGCGGCGTTGGAGCCGTGGATCTTCGGGGCGAGGTCGGCGCGAAGCCGCAGCCAGTTGAGCGAGGAGCCCTGCGGGTCGTAGTCCATGACCGCGGTCGGGATGCGGTGGGCGGCGAAGTAGCTGGCGAGGTTCGTCGTCAGGGTGGTCTTGCCCGACCCCCCCTTCGAATTGATCACCAGCGTCGTGTTCATCTTCATGACCGGCGCTCCCCTCGGCCACCGATTCCGACTCCGCAAGCGTATGCAAGAACGGCCCCGGGGGCTGTTAACTACTGCTCCCGGCAGCGGGTTCCACCCTGCGTGGCGAATCGCCGCGGGGCGACAGTGCCTACTACTGCCTGCAAATCGCGTCGGCGTCAGGCGACGCCGGCTTCGTGCGCCTGGCGGTCGGCGTGGTAGGAAGAACGTACTAGCGCGCCGACGGCGGCGTGCTTGAAACCCAGGTTCGCCGCGTCGCGCTCAAACATGGTGAAGACCTGAGGCTCGACATAGCGCTCGACCGGAAGATGGTGCGGCGAAGGCTGCAGGTATTGCCCGATCGTCAGCATGTCGACGTCGTGCGCGCGCAGATCGCGCATCACCTGCAGGATCTCGTCGTCCTTCTCGCCGAGTCCCACCATCAGCCCCGACTTCGTCGGCACCGCGGGATTGCGCTGCTTAAACGCCTGGAGGAGCTTCAGGGAATGCGCGTAATCGCCTCCCGGTCGGGCCTTGCGATAGAGGCGCGGCACGGTTTCCAGGTTGTGGTTCAGCACGTCCGGGGGCGCGGCGGCGAGAATCTCCAGCGCGCGCTCGACGCGGCCGCGGAAATCGGGCACCAGGATCTCGAGCGTCGTCTGCGGGGACTGCTTCCTGACTTCCACGATGCAATCGACGAAATGCTGCGCGCCGCCGTCCCTCAGGTCGTCGCGGTCGACGCTCGTGATCACGACGTAGTCGAGCTTCAAGGCGGCGATGGTCTCCGCGAGATGCCGCGGCTCCTCGATGTCCGGAGCGAGCGGGCGGCCGTGCGCCACGTCGCAGAACGGGCAGCGGCGCGTGCAGATGTCGCCGAGGATCATGAAAGTCGCCGTGCCCTTGCCGAAGCACTCGGCGATGTTCGGGCAGGATGCTTCCTCGCAGACCGTGTGCAGGCTCTGGCGCCGCAGCACGTCCTTGATCTCGTAAAAACGCGAATTGGGACTGGCCGCACGCACACGGATCCAGGGAGGCTTCGGCAACGGCGCCCGTCGCCCATCGCGCGGGACGATGCGGATGGTCTTACGCTCGCCCTTCTCCTTGACGCCGGGCTCACGCATGCTCGATTTTCTCCACGAGGAGCGCGGCGAGGCGCTCGCCGAGCGCATCGATCGTTTCCCTCATCCCGACATCTTTCGTTTGAGTGACGGCGAGGCCCGGGTACCCGCAAGGATCGATGGCGCGGAAAGGCGAAAGGTCCATGTCGACGTTGAGCGAGAGCCCATGGTAGGCGCGCCCTTGCCGAACGCGAATGCCGAGCGCCGCGATCTTGGCGCCATCAACGTAGACGCCGGGGGCACCGGCCCTGCGCTCGCCGCGCCCCGCAAGCAGATCGATGACCGCCTGCTCGAGCAGCGCCACGAATTGCCGTACCTTGATGCCGCGCCGTGCGAGGTCGACGAGCGTGTAGACGACGAGCTGGCCGGGGCCGTGATAGGTGATGTCGCCGCCGCGATCGGCCTTGACCAGGGGAATGCCATTCTCGACCGGCGCGTGCTCCGCGCCCTGCCCCAGCGTGTACACCGGCGGATGCTCGAGCAGCCACAGCTCATCCGCGGTTTCGCCGTTCCTTCTCGCGGTGAAATCCTTCATTGCCGCGAGCGTCGGCAGGTAGGCCGCGCTGCCGAGGCGCTTGACGCCGATGGAGTCGACGAGGGTCACAGCACCATCACGACGGAAGGGTGATCGCACAGCTCGCGATAGAGCGCGTCGAGCTGGTCGCGCGAAGTGGCGCGCACCACGCACGTGACGCTCAGGTACTTGCCCTGCCTGCTGGGGCGCATTTGCACCGTCGCCGGGTCGAAGTCGCGCGCGTGCTTGAGCACGATGTCGGTCACGGCCTGAGCGAAGCCGCGTTCTTTCCTGCCCATCACCTTGATCGGAAAGTCGCACGGAAACGCGAGCACCGACTCGGGCACGCTCGGCCTCGCTAGGCGGACACCGCCTCCCGCTTTCCGGCGCGCATCACCTTCTGCTTGAACTCCTGGTAGAGCTGGTACATGCGAGCAAAGACCGGGCCGGGCCGTCCGTCGCCGACCGGCGCGCCGTCGAGCGAAACGATCGGCAGCACTTCCTTCGACGACGAAGTGACCCAGATCTCGTCGGCGCATCGAACCTCGGGCTCGCCGACGTCGCGCAGCTCGAGCGGCAGGCCGGCGCTGCGCGCGAGCTCGAGCACCACGTCGTAGGTGATGCCGGGCAGGATCAGGCTCGTCTTCGGCGGCGAGAGGATGGCGCCGCGCTTCACCACGAAGACGTTCGAAGACGAGGCTTCGGTGAGCTTTCCGTCCCGGAACAGAATGGTCTCCGCCGCGTCCGCCTCGACGGAGAGCTGGCGCAGCAGGCAGTTGCCGATCAGCGAGATCGACTTGATGTCGCAGCGCAGCCAGCGGTTGTCCTGCGCGGTCACGGCGGCCGCGCCCTTCTGCACGGCTTCCCTCGCCGGCGTGACCAGCGGGTTCGACATCGCGAATACCGTGGGCTCGGCGTCCTTCGGAAACGCGTGATCGCGCCGCGCCACGCCGCGCGTGACCTGGAAATACACACCCTGGTCCTCGAACGGCTGGGCGTCGACCAGCCGGTAGATGATTTCGCGCCATTGCGCGCGCGTATGGGGGTTGCGGATCCTGGTTTCGGCAAGGCTGCGCTCCAGCCGGGCGAGGTGCTCGTCCAGCCGGAATGCCACGCGCGAGTAGACCGGAATCAACTCGTAGACGCCGTCGCCGAAGATGAAGCCCCGATCGAGCACCGGGATCTTCGCCTCTTCGAGCGGGATCAGCCTGCCGTTCAGAAAAACCATGCGTGCTCCGCTACTTAAGCCATAGCCGGAGTGTATCCCAGGCGCGTCCGAAGATGCCGGCGACGCCCACCGTCTCGAGCGCCACGACCGGGTATTCGCCGAGGGGCTTGCCGTCCAGCGTCACGCGCAGCGTGCCGACGCGCTGGCCCTGGGAGACCGGCGCGAGGAGCGGCTGCTGCGTGAGCAGCTCCGCCTTGAGTTTTTCGGCCTCGCCCTTCGGCACGGTGACGATCACGTCGGCCTGAAATCCGGTCTTCACCTCGCCGCTCGAGCCCTTCCACACCTCGATCGCCTTGACCGGCTGGTTCGCGGGATGCAGGCGCACGCTGTCGAAGAACTGGAAACCCCAGTTGAGCAGCTTCTGCGACTCCTGCGCGCGCGTGGCCTCCGAACTTGAGCCGAGCAAGACCGACAGCATGCGGCGGCCGCCGCGGTGGGAGGAGGCGATCAGGCAGTAGCCCGCGGCATCGGTATGCCCGGTCTTGACGCCGTCGACGCTCGGATCGAGCCACAGCAACCGGTTACGGTTCGCCTGGACGATGTTGTTGTAGCGGAACTCGCGCTGCGAATAGTACTGGCCGTATTCCTTGGGAAAGTCGTGGATCAGCGCCGCCGCGAGGAGATAAAGGTCCTGCGCGGTGCTGTAGTGCTGGGGGTCGGGCAGCCCGGTCGAATTCATGAACTTCGTGTTCTTCATGCCGAGGCGCGCGGCTTCGCGGTTCATCTGCTGGACGAACGCTTCCTCGCTCCCCGCGGCCGCCTCGGCGAGGGCGATGCTCGCGTCGTTGCCCGATTGCACCACCATGCCGCGGATGAGGTCGTCCACGCTCACCGGCTTACGCGGCTGGACGAACATGCGCGAGCCGGGCACGCGCCAGGCGCGATCCGAAACGTTCACCTGCTGGTCGAGCGCGAGCTTCCTGTCGCGCAGCGCCTCGAACACAACGTAGGCGGTCATGAGCTTGGTGAGCGATGCAGGCTCGACCCGCTCGTCGGGCCTTTCCGCGAGCAGCACCTGGCCGCTCGAGAGGTCCGCGACGATCCACGCGCGACCCGCGATGACGGGCGACTGCGGCGCCACGGCCTGGGCGAGAACGGGCAGGAGAAAGGCCAGCAGCCCGATTTTCTTCATTGGCCTGCTACCGCACCACGACGAGCGTCTTGAGATCCAGCTCCGCGGCGATGCGATCGGCGACCGAGCGCGCGTCCTCGCGCGAGCGATAGGGGCCGACTTGCAAGCGCCACAGGTTCGCGCTGAGGAGGACCTGCGCGCTCTCCTGCAGCCAGCCGAGCTCGCGGGTCACGCGCGCCTGCAGAGACTCGGCGTTCTCGCGCGAAGTGAAGGAACCGACCTGCACGTAAACGCCGCCCGCCTGTGCGGCTGCGGGCTGGACGCCGCCCGCCTGCGCGGCCGCGGGCTCGACGCTCTCGAGCTCCACCTGCGCGCTGCCGGCCTGGATGTACCCGAGCTTGTACGCCGCGGCGTACGACAGGTCGATCACGCGCGCCGAATGGAACGGGCCGCGGTCGTTCACGCGGACCACCACGCTGCGGCCGTTCGCGAGGTTGGTGACCCGGACATAGCTCGGGATCGGCAGCGTCGGATGCGCAGCGGTCATCGCGTACATGTCGTAGAGCTCGCCGCTCGCCGTCTTCTGCCCATGAAAGCGCCGCCCGTACCAGCTTGCGACGCCGCGCTGCTTGAACCCCCGCGCGTCGGCGAGCGGCACGTATTCCGTGCCGAACACCTTGTAGGGCCGGTTGGCGAAGCGGTGCGGCGGCTCCGCCTTCGGCTCCGCGTCGGGAATCTGCCCCAGGTTCGGCGGCGGTGCGCTTCCGGGGCCGTCATCCTTGTAGTAGCCGCCGCCTCTCGACTGCGGCTCGGCCGGCGCCTGCTTGTGCTCGACCGGAGGCGTGCTGCTGCAGGCCGCGGCGAGGAGCGCAAGCAGGGACAGCGCGCGCTTCATGCCTCGTAGACGACGTTCCCCGCCACCAGGGTGTAGCGCACCCGGCCGGCGAGCTCGTAGCCGAGAAACGGCGTGTTCTTGCCCTGGCTCTTAAGCGTCTGCGGGGCGACGCGGAACGCGGCCCTCGGATCGAAGATCGCAAGGTCCGCCGGCGCGCCCGGCGCGACGCGCGTCGCGTCGCGGCCGAGAATCCTCGCCGGCTCGGTCGTGATCCGCGCCAGCGTCGCGGCGAGCGGCAGCTTGTGCGCCTCGCCCCATTTCAGCGTGAGCGGGAGCAAGAGCTCCAGGCCGGTCGCGCCCGGCTCGGCCTCCGCGAAGGGCAGATGCTTGCCGTCCTCGTCGACCGGCGAGTGGTCGGACACGAGGCAGTCGACCACGCCCTCGGCTGCGGCGCGCGAGAGCGCATCGCGATCGCGCTGGCTGCGCAGCGGCGGCTCGAGGCGGCATTGGGAGTCGAAATAGCCGAGGTCCATTTCCGAGAGGTGGAGGTGATGAATCGCCACGTCGCAGGTCAACGGCAGCTTCTCCGCCTTCGCCTTGCGCACCAGCTCGACGGCGCCCGCGCTCGACAGCCGGCACACGTGAACGCGTGCACCCGTCGCGCGCACCAGCTCGATCAGGGTACCGAGCGCAATGGTTTCCGCAAAGGGAGGAATTCCGGGCAGGCCGAGCCGCGTCGCCATCTCGCCGTCGTGCGCCACGCCGCCTTTCGCGAGCGCGGGCTCCTCGGCGCGCAGCCACACCTTGTAGCCGAACGTCGACGCGTACTGAAGCGCGCGCCACAGCACCTGGCTGTCGGGCATGGCGGCGTTGCCCTGCGAGAACGCGACGCAGCCCGCATCGGTGAGCTGTCCCATCTCGGTGAGTGCCTGCCCCTCGAGCTTGAGCGTCAGCGCGCCGATTGGATGCACGCGTGCGCGCGACAGCGCCCGGGCGCGCCGGCGCAGCATGTCGACGAGGCCCGGCTCGTCGAGCGGCGGGTCGGTGTCCGGCGGGCAGGCCAGGCTGGTCACGCCGCCGGCGAGCGCCGCGTCGAGCTCGGACTCGAGCGTGGCCTTGTACTCGAAGCCGGGCTCGCGCAGCCGCGCCGCGAGATCGACGAAGCCCGGCGCGAGCACCAGCCCTTTCGCGTCGATCACGCGGTCGGGGCGGGCGAATTCCTCGGCGATCCTGCCATCGGCTATGTAGACGTCGGCGACGCCATCCCTGCCGCTCGCCGGGTCGATCACGCGCGCGTCCCTGATGTGGATGCGCATCAGTTGCCCGCCACGATGCTCATCACCGCCATCCTCACCGCGATGCCGAAGGTCACCTGGGGCAGGATCACCGAGCGCGGGCCGTCGGCCACCGTGGAATCGATCTCCACGCCGCGGTTCATGGGACCGGGGTGCATGACGATGGCGTCCGCGCGTGCCGCCGCGAGCTTGTCTTCCGTGAGGCCGTAGTGCTTGAAGAACTCCTGCGCCGAAGGCAGAAGCGCCCCGCGCATGCGCTCGTTCTGCAGCCGCAGCATCACCACCACGTCGCAGTCCTTGAGCCCGGCGCGCATGTCGTTGAACACGCGCACGCCCAGCCCCTCGACCCCGAGCGGCAGGAGCGTCTGCGGGCCGATCACGCGCACTTCGGGCACGCCGAGCGTGGTGAGGCCGTGGATCAGCGAGCGCGCCACGCGCGAGTGCAGCACGTCGCCGACGATCGCGACCACGAGCCGGGTAAAGTCTTTCTTGTAGTGGCGGATCGTGTACAGGTCGAGCAGTCCCTGCGTCGGGTGCGCGTGGCGGCCGTCGCCCGCGTTGACCACGTGCTCGTGCGGCTTGACGTGGCGCGCGATGAGGAACGGCGCGCCCGACGAGGCGTGCCGCACCACGAAAATGTCGGCCTGCATCGCGGAGAGGTTCGCCACGGTGTCGAGCAGCGACTCGCCCTTGGTCGCCGACGACACGGCGATGTTCAGGTTGATGACGTCGGCCGACAGGCGCTTGGCGGCGATTTCGAACGTGGTGCGCGTGCGCGTGGAGGGCTCGAAAAAGAGGTTGAACACGCTCTTGCCGCGCAGGAGCGGCACCTTCTTCACCTCGCGCTCGGTCACCCCGGCGAACGATTCGGCCGTGTCCAGGATCTGCACCAGGATCCCGCGCGGCAGACCCTCGATCGAAAGCAGGTGCTGCAGCTCGCCGTTGGCGTTGAGCTGGGGATTACGCTGCACGCTCGGACTCCAGTGCGAGCGCGAGCTTGCCGTCGTCGGCGCGCTTGAGTGTAAGGCGCATTCCCGCCGGCACGTCCACCTTGGCGCCGACGTGCTGGGCGCAAATCGGCAGCTGGCGCCCGCCGCGGTCGGCAAGCACCACGAGCGAGATGCTCGCCGGCCGCCCGTAGTCGAAGAGCTCGTTCATCGCCGCGCGGACCGTGCGGCCGCTGTAGAGGACGTCGTCCACCAGCAGCAGCTCGGCGCCGTTCACGTCGAATGGGATCTTGGTGCGCTTGGGGTCGTGCTTGAGGCCGCGCGCCGCATAGTCGTCGCGGTAGAAGGCGATGTCCATCAACGCCAGCGGCGTCTTGAGCCCAAGGGTGGCGTGCAGCCGCTCGGCGAGCCACGCGCCGCCGGTATACAGGCCGACCATGGCGCTCTTCGGGCCGATGCGAGGGCGCAGCTCGGCGGTGAGCTGCGCGCAGAGCGCTTCGGCGTCAGGCAGCTTCATCGAAGTACTGCTCCAGGAGGAGCTGCGCAGCCACGGAGTCGATCTTGCCTTTCCCTGCCCTGCCCCTGCTGGTGCCTTTCAAACGAGACTGCGCCTCCGTCGAAGAGTAGCGCTCGTCCACGCGCGCCACCGGCAGCTTGAAGCGCCGCTCGAGGCGACGGGCGAAATTCTCCGCCTGGCGTGTCATGGCATGCGGCTCGCCCGCGACCGATACCGGAAGGCCGACTACCAGATGGCTCGGATTCCATTCCGCCACGACGGATTCGACGTCTTCGAAGCGCGTGACCGCGCCCAGCGGATGGGCGGTGCGCAGCTCGGGCTCGCCGACGGCGATGCCAATGCGCTTGAGGCCGAAATCGAATGCGAGGACGGTGCGGCCGCGCCGCTCAGGCATGTCCCGCTTCATCCTGCAGCCGCGCGAAGTCGAGGCCGAGGAGCTCCATCGCCGCAGGCAGCCGCTCCTCGGCCGGCGTGTCGAAGAGGATGCCGTCGCGCGCCTCGACCGTGAGCCAGGCGTTCTGCGACAGCTCGTGCTCGAGCTGGCCCGCGGACCAGCCGGCGTAGCCCAGCGTGACCAGGAGCTGCTGCGGGCCTTCGCCGCGTCCCACCGCCTCGAGGATGTCCTTCGAGGTCGTGAGGCCGATGTGGGCACCGACGCGCAGCGTCGACTGCCAGTTGCCGGCCGGCGCGTGCAGCACGAACCCGCGATCGGTCTGCACCGGACCACCGAAATAGACCGGGGCGTCGGCGCGCTCGCCGTTGGTGAGCGAGAGGCTCAGCCGCTCGAAGAGCGACTGCAGCGTCATGTCGATCGGGCGGTTCACCACCAGGCCGAGCGCGCCCTGGCCGTTGTGCTCGCAGATATAGGTGAGGGTCTTCGCGAAGTACGGGTCCGCCATGTTGGGCATGGCGATCAGGAAATGATGCGTCAGGTTGATCGAGGACATGCGCGGGCCACCCCGGATTTTACTGCATGGAGGCTTTTAGAGCCCCGCGCGGGCGCAAAGTTTAGATCTCGACCATCTCGAAATCGTCCTTGCGAGCGCCGCATTCCGGGCAGGTCCAGTTCATCGGCACGTCTTCCCAGCGCGTGCCCGGGGCGATGCCTTCGTCGGGCAGCCCCGCGGCCTCGTCGTACACCCATCCGCAGATGAGGCACATCCAGGTCTTGAACTGGACTTGATTTTCGGTGGTCATGCGTAATCTGGAAAACGCCTCGAAACGCCCCGGAGTTGCTGCAAAAATGCGGCCCCATACGCCGCAGTAGAATGGCCGGGCGAATATTACCCCAATGTACCTGCCTCCCCCGATCGTGCTCACGTTCGCCGGCAGCGATCCGACGGGCGGCGCGGGACTGCAGGCCGACCTGCTCACGCTCGCGAGCATGGGATGCCATCCGCTCTCGGTAGTCACCGCGCTCACAGTGCAGGACACGCACGGGGTCGCTTCGCTCGACGCGGTGGATGCGGAGCGGGTGCGCATGCAGGCCGAGCGGGTACTGGGCGACACGAGGGTTGCCGCGATCAAGCTCGGCCTCCTCGGCTCCGCGGCCAACGTCCAGGCCGTCGCCGCAATCCTCGCGCAGCACGCGGAGATTCCCGTGGTGCTCGACCCGGTGCTCGCCTCGGGGCGCGGCGATGCGCTCGCGAGCGAGGATGCGATCGCGGCGCTGCGCGAGCTCATCGTTCCCCAGTCGACCGTGGTGACTCCGAACAGCATCGAGGCGCGCCGCCTGGCGCGCGCGTCGTCGCTCGCCCAATCGGCGCAACACCTCGTCGAGCGAGGCGCCGAGTACGTGCTCGTCACGGGGACGCACGAGCCGGGCAACGACGTAGTCAACACGCTCTACGACCGGGGCGGCGTGGTGCGGGAAGACCGCTGGCCGCGCTTGCCGGGGAGCTATCACGGCTCGGGCTGCACCCTCGCCTCGGCGATCGCCGCCGCGCTCGCGAACGGCCTCGCTGTGCCCGAGGCAGTGCGCGACGCGCAGGAGTTCACCTGGCAGACGCTGTCGAGCGCATTTCGCGCCGGCACCGGCCAGTTGATCCCGGACCGGTTCTTCTGGGCGCGCGAAACGCTGGCGGGCAAGTGAAGCTGCGCGGACTGTACGCGATCACGCCCGAGGTGTCCGACGCCGTGGAGAAGGTCAGCCTTGCGCTCCAAGGCGGCGTGGCGCTGCTGCAGTACCGGCGCAAGCGGCGCGACCTAGCCGAGGCGCGCGCGGTGGCCGCGCTCGCGCGCCGCCACGGCGTCCCGCTGATCGTCAACGACGACCTCGAGCTCGCGCTCGAGCTCGAGGCGGACGGCGTGCATCTGGGCCGCGATGACGGCGACCTGGGCGCCGCGCGCAGGCGCCTCGGAGACCGGATCCTCGGTGCCTCGTGCTACGACGACCCCGGGCTCGCGCGCCGCGCGGTCCAGGCCGGCGCCGACTACGTCGCCTTCGGCAGCGTGTTCGCGTCGCCCACCAAGCCCTCGGCCGTGCGCGCCCCCCTCGCCCTTTTCGCGACGCGGCTCGGCGTGCCCGTCTGCGCGATCGGGGGCATTACCTTGGAAAATGCACCGCTCGTGCTCGGGGCAGGCGCAGACCTGCTCGCAGTGGTCACCGACCTTTTCGACGCGCCCGACATCCGTGCCCGGGCCGCGCAATACCAAAGGCTCTTCGCATGAAAAACCAGGAACTCTTCGAGCGCGCGCAGCGGCGCATCCCGGCGGGCGTGAATTCGCCGGTGCGCGCATTTCGCGCCGTCGGCGGCACGCCGCCTTTCTTCGAGCGCGCCGCCGGCCCCTATCTTTGGGACGCCGAAGGCCGCCGCTACATCGACTACCTGGGGTCGTGGGGCCCCATGGTCGTGGGACATTCTCACCCGGCGGTAGTCGAGGCGGTGCAGGAAGCCGCCTCACGGGCGCTCTCCTTCGGCGCCCCGACCGAGGCCGAGATCGAGCTGGCGGAGCTGGTGTGCCGCCTGGTTCCCTCGGTGGAGATGCTGCGCCTCGTGTCGTCCGGCACGGAGGCGACGATGACCGCGGTGCGGCTAGCGCGCGGCTTCACCGGCCGCAGCCTCATCGTCAAGTTCGAGGGCTGCTATCACGGCCACGCCGACTCGCTGCTCGTCAAGGCGGGGTCCGGCGCGCTCACTTTCGGCAACCCGAGCTCCGCGGGCGTGCCTGCCGACACGGCCGCGCACACCGTGGTGCTCGAGTACAACAACCTCTCCCAGGTCGGCGGCCTGTTCGACCGGGAAGGGCCGAATATCGCCGGCGTCATCGTCGAGCCGGTCGCGGGCAACATGAACCTGGTGCTGCCCGCGCCGGGCTTTCTCGAGAAGCTGCGCGAGCAATGCACGCGCCACGGCGCGGTGCTGATCCTCGACGAAGTGATGACCGGTTTTCGGGTCGCCCTTGGAGGGGCACAGGCGCGCCTCGGCATCCGTCCCGACCTCACCACGCTCGGCAAGGTGATCGGGGGCGGCCTGCCGGTGGGCGCCGTGGGCGGCCGCCGCGAGATCATGGAAAGGATCGCCCCGCTCGGCCCGGTGTACCAGGCCGGCACGCTGTCGGGCAACCCGGTCGCCGTGGCGGCCGGGCTCGCAACATTGAAGTTGATTCAAGAAAAATCCTTCTTCGAGAAACTGGAAGCGACCACGCGGCGCCTCGTGGAAGGACTGAACGCGGAGGCGAGGAAGGCGGACCTCGCTTTCTGTGCGCAGTCCATCGGCAGCATGTTCGGCGTCTACTTCCGCGCTTCGCCGCCGTCGAGCTTCGGCGAAGTGATGCAATCCGACAAGGAGCGCTTCAACCGCTTCTTTCACGCCATGCTCGAGCGCGGCGTCTATCTCGCACCGTCCGCCTACGAGGCCGGGTTCGTGTCGGCGGCGCACGGCGCGTCCGAGATCGAGCGCACGCTCGAGGCCGCTCGCGAAGCCTTCAAACAAGAAAAAGCGTGGCCAGTCCCAGGAAGATGAAGAAGCCGCCTGAATCGGTCACCGCAGTGATGAGCACCGACGAGCCCGGCGCCGGGTCGCGGCCGCCGCGCGCGCGCAGCCACGGAATCGCCACGCCCGCCGCGGCCGCGAGCATCAGGTTGAGGGTCATTGCGAGCGCCATCACCGCGGCGAGCGCGAGGCGCCCGTACAGCAGGTAGGCGATCGCGCCCAGGAGCGAGCCCCACACCACGCCGTTCAGGAGCGCCACGCCAAGCTCCTTGGCGAGGAGCTTGGTCCAGTAGGCCCCCTGGATTTGTCCGAGCGCAAGCGCTCGCACGATCAACGTGATGGTCTGGTTGCCCGAATTGCCGCCGATCCCGGCGACGATCGGCATCAGCGTGGCGAGCGCCACGAGCTGCGCGATCGATTGCTCGAATATGCCGATCACGCGCGAAGCGATGAACGCCGTCACCAGGTTCACGGCGAGCCAGGCCCAGCGGTTCTTGAAGCTGTCGAGCACCGAGGCGAACACATCTTCCTCGTGCCGCAAGCCCGCTTCGGCGAGCTGCGACTCCGCGCTGCGCAGCCGGATGTAGTCGACTACCGCGTCCACGGTCAACCTGCCGATCAGCTTGTCGCCGGCGTCGACCACCGGCGCCGACACGAGGTCGTAGCGCTCGAACGCGTTGGCCGCGTCCTCGGCGCTGTCCTCGGGGTGGAGCTTCACCGTCTCGGGCACGATCACGCCTGCGACCTGGAGGTCCAGGTCCGACACGATGAGCCGCGCGAGCGGCAGGGTGCCCTTGAACTGCTGGTCGCGGTCGACGACGAAGAGCTGATCGGTGTGGTCGGGCAGCTCGTCGAAGCGCCGCAGGTAGCGGGTCGCGGCCTCCAGCGTCACGTCGTCGCGCACCGAGACGTGGTCGAAGTCCATGAGCGCCCCCACGGTTCCTTCCGGGTAGGAGAGGGCGGCGCGCAGCCGCTCGCGTTCCTCCAGCGGAAGGGACTGCACCACCTCCTCGATCACCGCCGGCGGCAGATCGGGCGCGATGTCCGCGAGCTCGTCGGCCTCCAGGGTCTCGGCCGCGGCCACCAGCTCGGCCGGGTTCATGGCTGCGATCAGCGACTCGCGCACCGCGTCGGAGACCTCGAGCAGGATGTCGCCATCGCGGTCGGCCTTGACGAGATCCCAGACCCGCAGGCGCTCCTCGGGCGGCAGCGCTTCGAGGATGTAGGCGATATCGGCAGGGTGCAGCGCGTCGAGCTGTGCTCTGAGCTCGCCGGGGCGCTCGCCTTCGCGCAGCAGCGCCTGCACTTCGCTCAGGTTCTGCTGCAGCTCCTCGGTTTCGAGGCGCGATTGCACCGCTTCGGCCATGGGCCGAAATGTATCAAGGGATCTGCGCCGACGCCGCGCGAAAAAGAATGGTGCTGACGCGCCCTTCCACGTACGCCGTCGTGCGGCCACGCTCGTAGCGGCGCGGGCTGGGCAGGATGGCCGCGAGCCACGCGCCCTGCTCCGGCGTCAGCGCGCTCGCGGGCACGCCGAAGTGGTGGCGCGCCGCGGCCTCGGCGCCGAATACGCCTTCGCCCCATTCGGCATAGTTGAGATACAGCTCGAGGATGCGCCGCTTCGGCATGGTCGCTTCGATCATCCAGGTGATGGCCGCCTCTTCTCCCTTGCGCAGCCAAGAGCGCTCGCTCGAAAGGAACAGGTTCTTGGCGAGTTGCTGGCTGATCGTCGAGGCGCCTGCCACGATCCGGCCGCGGCTCTCGTTTTTCGCCCGCGCCTGCACGATCGCCTCCCAGTCGAAGCCCTCGTGGTCGAGAAACTTCGCATCCTCTGCGGCAACGACGGCGCGTTTGAGGTGCACGGAAATGCGCTCGTAGGGTACCCATTGATGCCTCAGGGAGGTCTTCGGGTTTCTTGCGCGCAGCGCTTCCAGGCGCTGATCCATGAAGGCGCTGGTGGGTGACTGGTAGTGGCCCCAGTACAGGACCTGGACCAGGAACCACAGCTGCACCCCGACGAAGGCGAGCACGAGCGTGCCCAGGGCGTAGCAGAACAGCTTGTAGGCCAACATCAGGCCGCGAAAGCGCCTAGCTGCCACGGCTTCGGCCCCGCCTCAGTACCGCGCTTGGGTCCAGATCTTGTCGCCCTGGCCGAAGAACCAGGTGCGGGTGATGACGAGGAGGTCGGTGTCGCTGCGGATGTCGGCCGGGAAGCGGGCGAAAGGGCTCGCCATCTGGACGATCTTGAAAGCGGCCGCGTCGAGAACTTTGAGCCCCGAGGAGCGGTCGAGCTCGATCGACTCCACCGAGCCGTCGGGCCGGATTGTCACCGTGAGGCGCAAATTCCCGTAGAACTTGCCGCGGGCCTCCGCCGGGTAATTGAGTGTTCCGACCCGCTCCACCTTCACGCGCCAGTCTTCCTCGTACTGGGCGAAGCGGTATTCCCGCGCGTTGGCGCCGATGAACTTCTTGCGCGGGCGCTTCTGGTACTCGTCGATCTGCCGGTCGATCTGCGCCTGCAGGCGCATGGCCGCGAGCGACAGGTCGGCGAGGTCGCGTCCGCTCGGAACCGGCGGCGCGTCCGGCGCCGGCGCGCTCTTGGGCGGCTCCGCGGGCACACGGCGCTCGGTTTCCTTCGCCTGTGTGAGGAGATGCTGCTGCTGCGCCTCGAGCTGCTGGATCCGGCGCTGCGCGTCGGCGAGGTCTTTTCCTTCCGCGTGCCGCGTTACCGGCAGCGGGGTCTTGGCGCGCCGCGCCTCGTCGACGTTGCCGCCGCGGTCCAGGTTCGCCTGCGCCAGCACCTCGGCCTTCGCCGGCCGCTCCGTGGTTTTCGCATTGACGAGCACCACCTCCAGCGGCTGGCTTTCGGCCTTCCAGCGCATCGCCTCCGGAAACTTGAAGTGGACCGCCAAAGCGACCGCGTGCAGCGCTATCGACACGCCGAGCGCCGTGCCGAGGATGCGGTCGCCGGGGGCGAACATCGGGGGAAAACTTAAGTGCATTCTCGCATTTGGTTAGAAGCCCTTCATATTCTAGGCTTTTTAGCCCAGGGGCAGGAGGTCATCCGCCACAGCGGCGCCGGCCGTCCCCAGGGTCTCACGGTAGATGAGCGAAACGCTGCGCTCCAGGAAATCCATCTGGCCTACCTCCAGGCGCACGCGGGTGCCGGGGTCGAGCGACGGCAGCGACGGCACGCGGGTGACGAGCGGCGCGCCTTCCATGCGCACCAGGTTCTCGCGCAGCACGACTCCGTCCAGCGAACGGATCGATTCCTGCTCGAGCCACCGCAGGACCCAGTAGGTCTCCATGGCGCGTTGGTGCTCATCGTAGCGCGCGTAGGTCACCTCGAACGCCCGCAAAGCCGCGAGCAAGGCATCCGAGTTGCGCGAGAAGGGCGCGCGCCGTCCGCCGACAGCGGCGACGAGCTGCCACTGGTTCACGAGATCCACGTAGCGGCGCAATGGGGAGGTCATCCAGGCGTAGCACGTCACCCCGAGCCCCTCGTGTGGCTCGGGGTGGACCGAGAGGCGGACTTTGCCGGTCGACTGGACGCGATAGATACCGGCCACGTCACGCTCGGCGAGGAGCTCCCCCCACGAGGTATTCGCGAGGATCATCATCTCCGAGACCAGCTTGTCGAGCGGCGCGCCTCGCTTGCGCGGCACGATCCGCACCCTGCCGTCCTCGACGTGGAAGCTGTAGTCGAGCGCGATCGCACCGGCGCTCGGACGGCCGCGCCTTGCTTCCAGCGCGAGCGCGATCCGCCAGAGCGCGTACAGGTCCTCTTCGTAGGCGAGACCGGCGCGCTCGCCGCTTTCGAACAGCTCGTTCAGCCTGTCATAGTGGGCATGGCGCAGGTTCGCGGCGACCGGCACGCGCTCGAGCCGGGTGTACCGGGCGCCCACGTTCCAGTCGGCACCGACGTCAAAGTACAGCGAAACGGCCGGACGCTCGCCGCCCTGGTCGAGCGAGAAGCGCTGGATCACGTCTTCCGGCAGCATGGTGAATTTGCGCCCCGGCATGTAGGCGGTGGAGAGGCGCTCGCGTGCCAACGCATCCAGGGGCGAGCCGGGGCCGAACGCTAGTCCGGGGGCTGCGATGTGGATGCCCACCCTCAGCTTGTCGCCCGTGCGCTGAAGCGAAAAGGCATCGTCGATCTCGCTCGTGCCGACATCGTCGAGGCTGAAGGCGCGCACTTCGGCGAGCGGCAGGCCCTCGGGAAGGCCGGGCACGTCGTGCGCCGGGAAGCGGACTCCGCGCGGGAAGAACTCGTGGACGAAGCGCTGCAGGTGGAATTCGTGCGGGTCGGGCAGGAGGCCGCAGCGCTCGAACAGGCGCGCCGGCGTCAGCCCTGTCTGCTTGCAGGCCTGCTCGAGCGCCTTCGCTTCGGCCTTGTTGCGGTCCGGCGAATACAGCAATTCCTCCTTGAGGCCGGCTACTTCGGGCGGGCAGTCGAAGCGGGCCAGCCGCTGCGCCCAGACGGCGATCGTCTCCTGCACGCGCTTTTTCTTCTCGACCGCGGCCAGCGCGAGCTTGAGAGTCTCCTGCGGCGCGGCTTGGAACCGCCCCTTGCCGCGGCGGTAGAAGTACATCGGCGCCGAATGGAGCTTGATCAGAACCCCTGCGGCCTCCACCGCCGTGGGCTCGCGCCCGACGTAGTCCCGGGCGAGGTCGCGAAACGCAAACTCGCGCGAACCGCTGCATTCCCACAGGAAGCCGATGTCGAGGTCCTGGGCGAACTTCTCGGCCTCGGCGAGGAGCTCCGCGCCGGACGGGCGCTCGAACGCGAGCAGCACGCTCGCCGCCTTGATCTTGGAGCGGCGCCCGTGCGGGCTTTCGACCTGGAACGACGCGGGGCTCTCGCCGAGCACCGCGCCGACCTTCAGGTCGCCGTCTTCTTCATAGAGAAGCTGCATGCCCGGCGAATTCCACGATGCGCGCGAGATGCCGCGGGAAGCTCTGCAGGCTGTGGTCGCCACCGTCCACCACGATCTGCGTGCAGCCGGCGTAGCGGCGGACTGCCTGGCGGTAGTCCAGCACTTCGTCACCGGTCTCCACCAGGAGAAGATACCGGCTCGGCGTGATCCGGGGTACCTCGAGCTTCTCCAATTCGCTGAGATGGCGCTCGGTAAGCTCGTACGCGTCCCCGGTGTAGAGGTTGCGCTGCGGCCCGAGATAAGCGCGCAACCCGATATACGGCTCGATGGCCGGATTGATGAGCACGGCTTTCGCGCCGCGGGCTTCGGCGAGGTAGGTGGCGTAGAAGCCGCCGAGCGAGGAGCCGACGAAGCATGTCTCCCCCCGCGGCAGGCTGGCCTCGATCACGCGAATGGCCTCGGAGGCGAGCGGCGGCAGCGCGGGACAGCCGTAGCAGGAGGCGAGGCCGCGCTGCGCAAGGTAGTCCCCGAGCAGCTTGGCCTTGTGCGACTGCGGCGAAGAGTTGAAGCCGTGCAGATAGACGATCACGTGCCCTTCCGCAGGCGTGCGAGCAGCTTTTCGTGAATGCCGCCGAAGCCGCCGTTCGACATCACGAGCACATGGTCGCCGGTCTTTGCCTCGGCCACCACCGCATCCACCAGCGCCTCCAGGCTCTCCTCGCAGCAAGCCCGCTGGCCGAGCGGGGCGAACACGGCAGTCGCATCCCAGCCGAGGCCGGCGCTATAGACATAGATGCGGTCGGCGTCGCGCAGGCTGGAAGGCAGATCGTCCTTCATCACGCCACGCTTCATCGTATTGGATCGCGGTTCGAGCACGGCGAGGATCCGGCTGGCGCCGACGCGCTTGCGCAGGCCCTCGAGGGTCGTACGGATGGCGGTCGGATGGTGCGCGAAATCGTCGTAAACCGTGACGCCGCGCGCTTCCCCGCGGACCTGCATGCGTCGCCGCACGCCGGAGAACCCGTTCAGGGCGTCGACTGAGACGCCCGGGTCCACGCCGACATGGCGCGCAGCGGCGATCACGGCGAGCGCGTTCAACTGGTTGTGCGCGCCGAACAGCTGCCACCGGATGCGGCCAACCGGTTTGTCCTGCCACGTGACCTCGAAGCTTCCATCGCTGGCGAGCGGCCCCGCCTGCCAGGCGCCCGGGGCCGCAAACCACTCCACCGGCGACCAGACCCCTTGGGTGAGTACACGCTTCAAGGCTTCGTCGCCCCAGTTTACCACGAGACGACCCGATCGCGGCACCGTGCGCACGAGATGATGGAATTGTCGCTCGATCGATGCAAGATCGTCGAAGATGTCGGCATGATCGAACTCCAGATTGTTCAGGACGGCCGTCCGTGGCCGGTAGTGAACAAACTTCGAGCGCTTGTCGAAGAATGCGGTGTCGTACTCGTCGGCTTCGATGACGAAGAGCGGCGAGCGGGTATGCCGTGCCGACACGGGGAAATCCATGGGCACCCCACCGATCAGGAAGCCCGGCTCCCGCCCGGCGCGCTCGAGCACCCACGCGAGCATGGCGGAAGCGGTGGTCTTGCCGTGGGTGCCCGCAATAGCGAGCACATGCTTTCCAGCCAGAACATTCTCCGCCAACCACTGGGGTCCCGAAACGTAGCGCTCGCCGCGATCGAGAATCGCCTCCATGAGCGGATTGCCGCGCGTCACCACGTTTCCGATAACCCATACATCGGGCCGCAGCTTGAGCTGGCTTTCGTCGAAGCCCTCCGTGAGCTCGATGCCCAGGCCGCGCAGCTGATCGCTCATCGGCGGATAGACGTTGGTGTCGCAGCCGGTCACGCGGTACCCGGCAGTCTTGGCGATGGCGGCGATGCCGCCCATGAAGGTGCCGCAGATCCCGAGGATGTGGAGGTGTGCGCTCATTCGAGGCGATCCGGAAGCAGGTGCCGGATTCTATGCGAGCGCCTGCCCGACCGAATCAATCGGGGGCCTAGGCTATATTCGGGTCGGAGGGCAGCCGCATGACCCGCAGAATCAGCAAGCAGACCAGCACCCGCGCCAGGATCGCCGCCGCCGCGGCGCGGCTCATGGCCGAGGACGGCATCGACGATTTCGCCTTGGCCAAGCGAAAGGCGGCGAAGCAGCTCGGCGCCGAGGAGTCGCAGGCGCTGCCCGGCAACGACGAGATCGAGGCGGAACTGCGCGCCTATCTGGCCCTCTATCAGGCGGACGAGCATCCTCGGCGCGTCATCGAGCTGCGCGAGATTGCGTTGGACGCGATGCGCACGCTGGAGCGCTTCAGCCCGTACTTGACCGGCCCTGTGCTGAAGGGGATCGCCGGTCCCTATGCCGAGATCGAGCTGCAGCTCTTTCCGGACAGCGTCAAGGAAGTCGAGATCTTCCTGCTGGACCGCAATTTTCCATATACGACGCACGAAGCCAGGCGCTACGCCGGCGACCGGGCGCATGCCGTGAGCGTCCTGGTGCTCGCCTGGCAGGGGGTCCCGCTGCGGCTCTCGATCTTCGATCCGCGCGACGAACGCGTCGCGCTCAAGAGCTCGCACGCGGGCCGCGTCATGGACCGCGCCGGCATTGCCGAAGTCGGCGCGCTTCTTCGCGATGACTCCCGCTCGCCGTAAAGTCGTGCTTGGCGCCGTGGCGGTGGCGACCGTCGCGGCGGGGGCGACCGCCGGGGTATTCGTGCTACGGCGTCGATCCGGGGCAACAGAGCTTCTGGCCGCGAGCTTCCCCGACCTGTCCGGGCGCAGGCGCAAGCTGTCCGAGTGGCGGGGAAGGCCCCTTTTGTGCAACTTCTGGGCAAGTTGGTGTGCGCCTTGCCGCGAAGAGATCCCGCTCTTGGATTCGGCAGCCCGAGAAAATGCTTCGATCGGTTTCCAAGTTGTAGGCATCGCCATTGATAATGCAGCCAACGTCCATAAATATCTCAAAACCGTCCAGGTCGGCTACACCGTGCTGGTCGCCGAGGGCTCGGCCATTCGCCTTATGGAAGCGCTGGGTAACCGGGAGGGGATGCTGCCTTTCAGCGTGACACTGGACGGAGCAGGCCACCTGCGGCGCCGCAAGCTCGGCGCCTATTCGGCTGACGAGCTGCGCGCCGACTTGGCGGCATTGTTGCGATAAGATGCAGCGTTCTGCGGCGAAAACACCGAAAAACCGCGACTAACCGCTGACAGCATGGACCTGCGCAAGCTCAAGAAGCTGATCGACCTCGTCCAGGAGTCCGGCATCGCCGAGCTGGAAATCACCGAGGGCGAAGAGAAGGTCAAGATCGTGAAGGGCGGCCATGTGAGCGTCTCCGCCGCCGCGCCTGTACAAGTCGTCGCCGCCGCCGAGCCGCGCCCGCCTGCGGCCGCGGCGCCACCCGCTGCGGCGGCCGAAGCGCCGGCCGGCCAGGAGGGCCACGTCGTCAAGGCGCCGATGGTCGGGACGTTCTATCGCTCGCCATCCCCGGATGCGAAGGCCTTCGTCGAGGTGGGGCAGGCGGTGAAGGAAGGCGACACGATCTGCATCATCGAAGCGATGAAGCTGATGAACGAGATCGAGGCCGACGCAGGCGGCGTGGTCAAGGCGATCCTCGTCGAGAATGGCCAGCCGGTGGAGTACGGCCAGCCGCTCTTCATCCTAGGCTAGATGTTCGAAAAGATCCTCATCGCCAACCGGGGCGAGATCGCCCTTCGCATTCAACGGGCCTGCCGAGAGCTGGGCATCCGCACGGTAGTAGTCCATTCCGAGGCCGACACGGAGGCGAAGTACGTCAAGCTCGCCGACGAGTCGGTGTGCATCGGCCCGGCGCCCGCGGCGGCGAGCTATCTGAACATTCCCGCGATCATCAGCGCCGCCGAGGTCACAGACGCCGAGGCGATCCATCCGGGATACGGCTTCCTTTCGGAGAATGCCGATTTCGCCGAGAAAGTGGAGCGCTCCGGTTTCGTCTTCATCGGTCCCAGGCCGGAGAACATCCGGCTGATGGGCGACAAGGTCAGCGCGAAGCAGGCGATGACCAAAGCCGGCGTACCCACGGTCCCCGGCTCGGAGGGCGCGTTGCCGGACGACCCCAAGGAAACCGTCCGGGTGGCGCGCAAGGTCGGCTATCCGGTGATCATCAAGGCGGCTGGCGGCGGCGGCGGGCGGGGCATGCGTGTCGTGCACACTGAAGCGGCGCTCCTCAACGCGGTCAACATGACGCGCACCGAGGCGCAGGCCGCCTTCGCCAACCCCACGGTGTACCTGGAGCGCTACCTCGAGCAGCCCCGCCACATCGAAATCCAGGTGCTGGCCGATGCGCACAAAAACGCGGTCTACCTGGGCGAGCGCGACTGCTCGCTGCAGCGCCGCCACCAGAAGATCATGGAGGAGGCACCCGCCCCCGATCTGCCCGTGAAGCTGCGGGACAAGATCGGCGAGCGCTGCGTCGAGGCGTGCCGGCGGATCGGTTACCGCGGCGCCGGCACCTTCGAGTTCCTGTACGAGGGCGGCGAGTTCTTCTTCATCGAGATGAACACGCGTATCCAGGTCGAGCACCCGGTCACCGAGATGATCACCGGCGTCGACCTGGTGCAAGAGCAGATCCACGTCGCCGCCGGCGAAAAACTGCGGCTGCGGCAGAAGGACATCACCCTGCGCGGCCACGCCCTCGAATGCCGCATCAACGCCGAGGATCCGTATCGCTTCACGCCTTCGCCGGGGAAGATCACCTCGTATCACCCGCCCGGCGGCCCGGGCATCCGGGTCGACTCGCACGTCTACCAGGGGTACACGGTTCCGCCGAACTACGACTCGATGGTCGGCAAGGTGATCGCGTACGGCGCGAGCCGCGAGCAGGCGATGAGCCGCATGCGCATCGCGCTCTCGGAGATGGTGGTCGAAGGAATCCTGACCAACATCCCGCTGCACCGGGAGCTCCTCAACGACACGCGCTTCATGAAGGGCGGCGTGTCGATCCACTATCTCGAGCAGAAGCTCGCTCAGGAACAGAAGAAGAAGAAGTAATGCCCTGGCGAGCGCTCACGCTGCAGGTCGAGGCGAGCGCCGCCGAGGCCATGAGCGAGGCGCTGCTCGAAGCGGGCGCGCAGTCGGTCTCGATCGACAAGCCCGACGCTCCGCGCGCCACCCTTTGCGCGCTGCTCGATCCGAAGCTCGACCCGGACGCGTGCCTGCGCGCGGCCGCGAGCTCCGCGGGGCTGGCCGCCGCGCCCCCGTATGGCTCGGCCGAGGTCGCGGATGAAGACTGGGTGCGCAAGAGCCAGGCGCAGTTCGAGCCGGTCGAGATCGGCGAGCGGCTCTGGATCGGGCCGGGCTGGTGCCCGCCGCCGGTCGACCGCGTGGCGGTGCGCCTGGATCCCGGTCTCGCTTTCGGCACCGGCACGCATCCGACGACGCAGCTCGTGCTGCGCTTTCTCGAGCGGGCAATCCGCGGCGCGGAAAGCGTTCTCGATTACGGCTGCGGCTCGGGCATATTGGCGATCGCCGCGGCAAAGCTCGGCGCGGCGAGCGTCGACGGCGTCGACGTCGACGAGCAGGCGCTCGCCACCGCGCGCGACAATGCACAGCTCAACGGCGTCGAGCTGCGGCCGACCCTGCCGGAAGGGCTACGTCACGGCGCCTATGAAATGGTGGTTTCCAATATCCTTGCCCAGCCGCTGATCCTGCTCGCGCCGGTCCTGGCCGCGCGTACCGCGCCGGGCGGGAAGCTCGTGCTTGCCGGCATTCTGGAGCCTCAGGCGGCCGAGGTGGCCGCGGCCTACACGGCGTGGCTCGACATGAGAATCGACTCGCTCCTCGACGGCTGGGCGCTTCTGGTCGGATCCCGGCGATGAATCTCGTCACGCGCTGCCCGAAGTGCGCCACCGCTTTCCGCGTCCTGCCGGCGCAGCTCGGAGCGCGCAGCGGCCAGGTTCGCTGCGGCAAGTGCAACACCGTGTTCGACGGAATTGCCGCGCTGGTCGACGCTTCGCAGGCTCCCAAGCCGCCGGAGGCTGCTCCGGCGCCGCCGGCGGACGAGCCGCTGCCCGAATTCCTGGCGGAGCCGCTCCCGCCGCGCCGCGGCCCGTGGCCGATGCTCGCCGTCCTCGCGGCGCTCGTCCTTGTCGCGCAGGCGCTCATTTACTTCCGTAGCGAGATCGCCGCCGGCATGCCGGTGGCGCGCGGGCCGCTCGAATACGCGTGCCGATTGCTCGCATGCGAGATGCGACTGCCGCGCCAAGTAAAGCTCCTCAGCATCGAATCGTACGAAGTGCGGCCCGATCCGCTGCGCGAAGGCGTGATCGTCCTCAACGCGGTGATCCGCAACCGCGCTCCGTTCACCCAGGACTATCCCGCGCTCCAGCTCACGCTCACCGACGATGCGAACCGCGACCTCGTCACGCGTGCGATCCTGCCGCGCGAGTATCTCGATCCCGCGGCCGCCGCGCGCGGCATCGCGGCCGGCGGCGAGGCGTCGCTCACGGTGCACTTCGACGCGAGCCGCACTCGCGCCACCGGCTACGAGCTTGTATTGTTCTACCCCTCATGAAAATTCTCGTCACCGGCTCGATCGCCTACGACACCATCATGGTGTTCCCGGACCGCTTCAGGAACCACCTGCTCGCGGACCAGCTGCACATCCTCAACGTCTGCTTCCTCACGCCGGAGATGCGCCGCGAGTACGGCGGCACGGCGGGCAACATCGGCTACAACCTGAGGCTGCTGGGCGAGGATCCGATCGTCATGGCGAGCGTCGGCGAGGACATCGATCCCTATCTCTCGAGGTTCAAGTCGCTCGGACTGAGCAGCGCGCACCTGAAGCGCATCCCGGGCCAGTTCACCGCGCAGGGGTTCATCACCACCGACCTCGACAACAACCAGATCACCAACTTCCACCCCGGCGCGATGAACTTCTCGCACGAGAATCGCATCGGCGCCGGGCTGGGCGCGCGGCTCGCCATCATCGGCCCCGACGGCAAGCTCGGCATGGTCGAGCACGCCCGGCAATGCGCGGAGCAGCGCATTCCGTTCCTGTTCGACCCGGGACAGGGCCTGCCGATGTTCTCCGGCGAAGAGCTCGGCGAGTTCATCCGCCTGGCCGACTACGTGGCGGTGAACGACTACGAGGGCAAGCTCCTCCAGGAAAAGACCGGCCGCAGCCTGGATGACATTTCTCACGACGTCAAGGCGCTGATTTTCACGCGCGGAGCCGAAGGCTCGACGGTGCTCGCCGCGGGTCAACGTCATGAGGTCGCCTGCGTTGAAGCCGAGGGGGTGGTCGATCCCACCGGCTGCGGCGATGCGTATCGGGCCGGACTGCTCTATGGAATTGTGCACGGCTGGGATTGGCCGACCACCGGTAGACTGGGCTCGGTCATGGGCGCGATCAAGATCGCCCACCGCGGCGGACAGAACCACGCTCCCGCTCGCGAGGAAATCGAAGCGCGCTTCAGGCGCGCATTCGGATACTCACCGTGGAAGGGGTGAAGCGCTATGGGCAAGGGGATACTTGTATTGTCGGCCGCAACCGTGGCGCTGCTCGCCGGGTGCGTGTCGCAGAAAACGGGAGACGTGTATACCCGCGATGAAGCGCTGCGCGAGCAGTCGGTACGCCACGCCACCGTGGAGTCGGTGCGGCCGGTGAAGATCGAGGGCACGCGCAGCGGCGTGGGCGCCGTGGCGGGCGGCGCGGTGGGCGGCATTGCCGGGAGCACCGTCGGAACCGGCAAGACGTCCAGTGTCGCCGCCGTGGTCGGGGCGGTCGGTGGCGGGCTCGCCGGTCAGGCCCTGGAAGAAGGCGTGACGCGCAAGAATGGCGTCGAGATCACGGTGCGCCTCGACAACGGCGAGACGCGCGCCATCGTGCAGGACGCCACCGACAAGTTCGTCGCCGGCCAGAAAGTGCGGCTGCTATCCCAGAACGGAGTTACGCGAGTTTCGCCCTGATCTTCTGGGCGTACTCCGCCAGCTTCTCGCGCGGCGGATTCTTGACCGGCCAGGTGAGCGCCATGCCGTCGCCGTCGTGGCGCGGCACGAGGTGCAGGTGCAAGTGCATCACCGTCTGGCCCGCCGCCGCCCCGTTCGCCTGATACACCGACAGACCCTGCGGCTCGAACGCGCTGCGGATCGCGCGCGCCACCCTGGCCGCGGCCCGGAACACCGCCGCGGCCTGCGCCTCGTCCAACGCGAAGATGTTCTCGGCGTGCTTTTTCACCGCCACCAGCACGTGCCCCGGGTTCACCTGGCCGATATCCATGAACGCGAGCGTGTGCTCGTCCTCATGCACCACGGTTGCCGGGATTTGTTTCGCAACGATCTTGCAGAACACGCAGTCCGCCATTACTCGCCTCCCGCTTCCTGGTAACCGGCGCAGGGTACTTGAAAAAGGGCGCGATCCTCGAGCCGCATCGCGCTCAACGCTCCTCCCCACACGCAGCCGCTATCGAGCGCGGCCATCCTCGGCGTGAGCTTGAGCCCCTGCGCCGACCAATGGCCGCACACGATGGCTTCCTTGTCCTTCCTAAGCTCGTACCACGGCACGTAACCCGCCGGCGGCGTCTTGCCCTTGGTTTTGAAGTCCATCCTGCCCCGCGACGTGCAGAAACGCATGCGAGTCATCACGTTCACGATCACGCGCAGCCGGTCCCAGCCTTCCAGCGCATCGCTCCATTCGTCCGGCTTGCTGCCATACATGTTCTTCAGGAACTTCCGGTAGTCCTTGCCCCGCAGGGCGCGCTCCAGCTCCTCCGCCAGCGCGAGCGCCTTTTTCACCGGCCATTGCGGCAGCAAGCCGGCGTGCACCATGACCCAGCCGCCCTCCGCGTGCATCATCGGACGCGCTCGCAGCCAATCGACCAGCTCGGTTCGATCCGGCGCGTTCAGGACGTCGTCGAACGTGTCCCCCTTGCGCGCGGTGTCGAACCCCTCGTGCTCCGAAACGAGGTGCAGGTCGTGGTTTCCCAACACGGTGACGGCGCGGTCTCCCAGGTCCCGAACGAAGCGCAGCACTTCGAGCGACTTCGGGCCGCGGTTGACCAGGTCGCCGACGAGCCACAACTTGTCCGTTTTCTTCTGGAATCCGAATGCCTTCAGGAGCTGCTGCAGCTCGTCGAAGCAGCCCTGTACATCGCCGATCGCGTAGGTGGACATCGAAGGAGGCTAGAAACTGGCGTCCAGACGCCGATACTGTATCGCCTCCGCGATGTGCTCGGCGGCGATTGCGCCTTTCCCGGCCAGGTCGGCGATGGTGCGAGCAACGCGCAGCACGCGATGGTAGCCGCGCGCAGACAGAAGCAGCCGGGCGAGCGCGTGGCGCAACAGCTGGTCGCCCTCCCGATCGGTCTCGCAGTAACGGTCGATGTCCTTGGTCCCGAGGAGCGCGTTCGGAACGCCTTGTCGCGAGACTTGGGCTGCCCGGGCCCGTTCAACCCGTCCACGCATGGCTTCCGAGGATTCTCCCGCCACCGGGGCGACGAGCTCTGCCTCGCGCGGCGCGGGGACCTCGAGCTTGAGGTCGATGCGATCGGCGAGCGGCCCGGAGATGCGCCCGCGGTAGCGCGCGATGCGCTCCGGCGTGCAGCGGCAACGGCCGCTGCGGTCGCCGCAGTGTCCGCACGGGCAGGGGTTCATGGCTGCGATCAGCTGGAAGCGTGCCGGAAAGAGCGCCTGGCGCGCAGCGCGCGAGATGGAGATCCGGCCGGTCTCGAGCGGCTCGCGCAGCGCCTCGAGCACGTCGCGGTCGAACTCGGGCAGCTCGTCCAGGAAGAGCACCCCGTGATGCGCGAGCGAGATCTCACCCGGGCGCGGCAGGTTGCCGCCGCCGACCAGCGACGGCCCCGAGGCGCTGTGGTGCGGGGCGCGAAACGGCCGCTCGCCCCAGCGCCCGGCTTCGAAGCCGGCGCTCGACACCGAGTGGATCGCGGCGACCTCGAGCGCCTCGGCCTCGGATAACGCCGGCAGGATGCCGGGAAAGCGGGCTGCGAGCATGGACTTGCCGGTCCCGGGCGGCCCGAGCATCAGCACGCTGTGCGCGCCGGCCGCCGCGACCTCCAGCGCGCGCTTCACCTGCTGCTGTCCCTTCACGTCGCTGAAGTCCCCGTACGAATTCTTTTGAATCGGACTCGATCGCAAATATTCGGCAAGCGGCGCCTCGCCTGCGATGTGGGCTACTACTTCGAGCAGCGTGCGCGCAGGCAGGATGCGGGCGCCTTCTGCCAGCGCCGCCTGCGGAGCGTTGCCTTCCGGCAGGACAAACGATCGTCCGGCGGCGCGTGCCGAGAGCGCCATCGCGAGCGCGCCGCGCACCGCGCGCAGCTCGCCGGTCAGCGAAAGCTCCCCGGCGAACTCGGCCTCGCCCAGCGCCTCCGGCGCGAGCTGGCCGCTCGCCGCAAGGATGCCCAGCGCGATCGGCAAATCGAAGCGGCTCGAGTCCTTCGGCAGCTCGGCGGGTGCGAGGTTGACCGTGATGCGCCGCGCGGGAAACTCGAAGCGGGCGTGGTTCAACGCCGCGCGCACGCGGTCGCGCGCCTCGCGCACCTCGGTGTCGGGCAGGCCGACGATGTGGAATGCGGGAAGTCCGGGCCCCAGGTGCACTTCCACGGTCACCTCGGGCGCCTCGATTCCGGCGAGCGCCCGGCTCGCCACTGTTGCGACCGACATCGCGTTCCCCCCGCGGGAGAAACGCTTCAGGCCTTGTCGCGTTTACTTTCGAGTTCGCTAATGCGCGCTTCCAGCTCGGCCAGCTTCTGCTGCGCACGCTCCAGAAGCTTCTGCTGAACCTCGAAGTCCTCGCGCAGCACCAGGTCGAGCCGGGCGAATCCCGAAGCGAGCATCGCCTTCAGGTTCTTCTCGATATCCTGCGCCGGCGAATTGCGAAACGCCTCGCCGATGCGCTCGTTCAGCTCGTCGAAAAATCGCTTGTCGATCATGGAGAGAGGCTACCGCACCGAAGTCGAGCGCGGCGCGTGCTCGCATGCACCAGTTAAGTGCGCCGATCGCCTTGTTCCATTCCAAGCCATTGTTGTCCAAAAAGAAATTCTTTGGCACAGGAGATGCTAAGCGTCCGGGGTCACTCATAACCGCCACCACATCTTCTAGGGAGATCCGATGCGCAAGTCAGTACTTTCCGCCGCCGTAGCTACCGCCTTCGCCGTACCGACACTCGTGGCTGCACAGACGCCAGCGCCGGCCGCGTCTCCGGTGACCGGGAACATGAGCATCGTGTCGGACTACCGGTTCCGCGGCATCTCGCAGACCTACACCGGCCCCGCCATCCAGGGCGGCGTCGACTACGCCCACCCGAGCGGCCTGTACCTCGGCAACTGGAACTCGAACGTGTCGAGCATCCTGTTCGCCGGCGGATCGGGCATCGAGATGGACTTCTACGGCGGCTGGAAGAAGTCGTTCGGCGACTTCGGGCTGGATCTCGGCACGATCTACTACCACTACCCGTACGCCGAATTCAACGTAAACACCGGCAGCGCCGGCGGCAGCTCCAAGTTCGAAAACTGGGAGCTCTATGTCGGCGGCAGCTGGAAATGGATCTCGGCCAAGCTTTTCTACGCCATCGACAACTATTTCGGCCTCGACAACGTGCAGGCCGGCGAGGGCTTCTTCGTGAACAAGAACACCGGCGCGCCGCTCGGGGCCCATGGCGACTCGAAGGGAACGACGTACCTCGACGTCACGGCGACCTACCCGCTCAACGAGAAGCTTTCGCTCATCGGCCACTTCGGGACGCTGAAGGTCAAGAACTACGGCGACCTCGACTACGACGACTGGAAGCTCGGCGCGACCTACGACCTGAACGGCTGGGTGTTCGGCGCGGCCTACGTGGATACCAACGCGAAGAGCGAGTGGTACTACACGTTCGGTTCCAAGGGCAACAAGGAGACCGGCAAGTCGACGGTCGTGCTGTCCGTGAGCAAGTCCTTCTAACCCTGGGAGGCCTATGAAACTCGTTACCGCAATCATCAAACCCTTCAAGCTCGACGAGGTGCGCGAGGCGCTCTCGTCGATCGGGGTGCAGGGAATCACCGTGACGGAGGTGAAGGGCTTCGGCCGGCAGAAAGGCCACACGGAGCTCTACCGCGGCGCGGAGTACGTGGTCGATTTCCTGCCGAAGGTGAAGGTCGAGGCCGCGATCAAGAACGAGATGCTCGAGCAAGTGATCGAGGCGATCGAGAAATCGGCCAATACCGGCAAGATCGGCGACGGCAAGATCTTCGTCATGCCGCTCGAAAAAGTCATCCGCATCCGCACCGGCGAGACCGATGCGGCGGCGCTCTGAGGAGAATGCGATGAAGAAACTGTTTGCATGGGTGGCCATGGCGGTGTGCGTGGCCTTTACGGGAGCGGTGCTGGCGCAGGACAAGGCCGCGGACAAGCCGGCGGCGGCCGCTGACGCCAAGAAGGAAGAGGCGAAACCGGCGGCGGCCGCGGCCGCGCCTGCGCCGACGCCCAACAAGGGCGATGTGGCGTGGATGCTGACTTCCACCGCGCTGGTGCTGATGATGAGCGTGCCGGCGCTGGCGCTCTTCTACGGCGGCATGGTGCGCTCGAAGAACGCGCTGTCGATGCTGATGCAGGTGTTCATGGTGTTCTCGCTGGTGACGGTGCTGTGGTGCATCTATGGCTACAGCCTGGCGTTCACCGAGGGCAACGCCTTCTTCGGCGGCTTCGATCGCCTGTTCCTCAAGGGCACGTTCGATCCGGCCAAGGGCGAATTCGCCAACGCCGCGACCTTCAGCAAGGGGGTGGTGATCCCCGAGCTGGTCTACGTCGCGTTCCAGGCCACCTTCGCCGCGATCACCTGCTGCCTGATCCTCGGCGCGCTCGCCGAGCGCGCGAAGTTCTCGGCGGTCCTGGCGTTCATCGTGCTCTGGTTCACCTTCAGCTACGCGCCGATCGCGCACATGGTGTGGTTCTGGATGGGCCCGGACGCCTACACCAGCGCCAAGGTGGTCGACGAGATGAACGCCAAGGCCGGCTGGCTATGGCAGATGGGCGCGCTCGACTTTGCGGGCGGGACGGTCGTGCACATCAATTCCGGCATCGCCGGCCTGGTGGGCGCGTTCCTCATCGGCAAGCGCATCGGCTACGGCAAGGAGGCGATGCCGCCGCACAACCTGACGCTCACCATGATCGGCGCTGCATTGCTCTGGACCGGCTGGTTCGGCTTCAACGCCGGCTCGGCCCTCGAGGCGAATGGCACCGCGGGGCTCGCGTTCATGAACACCTACCTCGCCACCGCGTGCGCGGTGCTGTCGTGGACGCTGGGCGAAGCGCTGTTCAAGGGCAAACCCTCGATGCTCGGCGCAGCTTCGGGCGCGGTGGCCGGCCTGGTCGCGATCACGCCGGCGGCCGGCAACGTCGGCATCCCGGGCGCGTTCGTCATCGGCCTGGCGGCCGGACTGGTCTGCTTGTGGGGCGTAAGCGGGCTGAAGCGGCTGATCGGCGCGGATGACTCGCTGGACGTGTTCGGCGTGCACGCGCTCGGCGGGATACTCGGAGCGCTGCTGACGGGCGTGTTCAACGACCCGTCGCTCGGCGGGCCGGGGTTCCCGAACAACTGGTTCGAGATGAAGCCCGGCTTCGAGAGCATCAGCGCGCAGGTCTGGATCCAGGCCAAAGCCGTCGGCGTAACCGTGCTCTGGTCGGGCATCGTGGCGTTTATCGCCTACAAGCTGGTCGACCTCACCATCGGCCTGCGCGTGAGCGAAGAGGACGAGCGGGAAGGCCTCGACACCGCAGCGCACGGCGAGGCTGCCTATCGGATGTAAGCACCCGTTGTTGTAGTGGCAGTCGAAAGGGGCGCTCCGGCGCCCCTTTCTTTTACCCCACGAGCTTCTCGAGGAGCCCGAGCAGCTGCTCCCTTTCGGCCGGGGTGAGGCGGGAGGACACGCGGCGCTCGTGCAGCTGGATACGGCGCTTGAGCTTGCCGACGAGGGCCCGGCCCGCAGCGGTGAGCCACAGGCCGTTCGTGCGGCGGTCCGTCCCGCGCCTGCGTTCGACCAGGCCGCGGCCCTCGAGGAGGTGAAGCACCCCGACCATGGTCGAGCGCTCGAGCGCGACCGCCTGGGCGAGGCGGGTCTGCGTCACGCCGGGATTGGCCTCGACCAGGAGCAGGATGCCGACTCTTCCCGGAGAGAGCTCGGCGACCGTGACCTGGAAGTCCCGGAACAGCGCCTGCTGCGCGATGCGCAGCCGGTAGCCGAGCAGCCCGGGCAGGATGCCGGGCTTCAGGCCGCCGCGCGCCATCTGCCGCACGCCTGCTTTGTTTGGTCTCCGAACAATTGCTACCATCCTAGCCGCCAGGGCAGGCCCATGCAAATAACCCTCGAGGGCGACGAGCGCCGCATTCCGGTCCAGGCCGGCGATACGATTCTTGCGTCGCTGCTGCGCGCCGGCGTGCCGTTTCCTTTCTCCTGCCAGACGGGCAACTGCGGCACCTGCAAGTGCGAGCTCGTGAGCGGCGAGGTGGCGGAGCTCGATCGCTCGGAGCACGCGCTGAGCGCGCACGAGCGCGCCATGGGCGTGATCCTCGCCTGCCGCAGCGAGGTCCGCAGCGATGCCACGCTGCGCCTTCTCGGATGAATGGCGCCGAACTCCTGCTCGGCGAGGAAGCGCTGGCGCGTCGCGGCGGTCGCCCCGCGCTGATCTGCGGCGAGGAGACCTTGACGTTCGCCGAGCTCGCGGCGCGTGTCGCGCACGCCGCCGGTGCGTTCGCGGCGCTCGGCGTGCGTCCCGCGGACCGCGTGCTGTTTCTCATGCGCGACACGCCCGAGTTCGTTGCCGCCTGGCTCGGCGCCATCCGTGCCGGCGTCGTCGCGGTGGCATTGAACGACAAATCGTCCGACGCCGAGCGCGAGCACGCAGCCGCGGACAGCGGGGCGCGGCTCGCTGTCGTTGGGCAGGAGTTCATGCAGCGCGGCTTCGCCGGCGTGAAGGCGATCGCCGCTTCGACCTTTGCGGACCATGCGGCGCGCGGTGGCGCCGTCGCGGCGTTCGAAGCCGCGCCCGAAGCGCCCGCCTTCATGCTCTATTCCTCAGGCACCACCGGCCGGCCCAAAGGCATCGTGCATGCCCACCGCAGCTTCGCCTCGCTCGGCCTCGCGTTCCGCTGCATGGGGCTCGGCGCGGAGGACCGCGTGATGAGCACGTCGAAGTTGTTCTTCGCCTACGGCCTCGAGCACGGCCTGCTTGCGCCGCTCGCGCTTGGCGCCACCGCGGTCCTCCATCCCGGCTGGCCGGACGTGGACGCGATCATCGAGCTCGTCGAGCGTCACCGGCCGGCTGCGCTCTTCAGCGTGCCTACAGTCTTCCGGCGTCTTCTCGCCGAGCCTGCGGAGCGCCTCGCGCCGTTCGCGGCGGTGCGCCGCTTCGTCGCCGCCGGCGAGCGCCTTTCGCGTCAGCTGGTCGCGCAGTGGAGGACCACGCTCGGCGCCGAGCTGCTCAATCTGTACGGCATGTCCGAAACGTTCTGCGCCTGCATGATGACGCCGCCCGGCACCTCGGACGGAGTGCGCACCGGCGTGCCGTTCGCGGGCGTGGAGGTCGATCTGCGCGACCCGAGCGGCCGGCCGGCCGCCGCCGGCGAGCCGGGCGTGCTCTGGATCCGGCATCCCGCGCAGGCCAGCGGTTACGCCAACCGGCCGCGCGACACTGAAGCGCAGTTCCGCGACGGCTGGTTCTGCACTCGCGATCTCTTCTCACGCGACGCCGAGGGCTACTACCTTCACGAGGGCAGAACCGATGAGCTCCTCAAGATCGCCGGCCAGTGGGTGCAGCCCGGCGAGCTCGAGGCGCTCGCGGCGCGGCAGGCCGCCGTGGCGGAGGCGGCTTGCGTACCGGTGGCCGATGCCGACGGGCTGGAACGACTCGCGCTATTCGTCACCGCGAGCGGCGATCCTGCCGCGGCGCAGCGCGCCGCGCAGGAAGCGTGCGAGCGCCTGCTGCCGCGTCACAAGCGTCCGAAATGGGTACGCGCCGTCGATGAGCTGCCGCGAACCGCGACCGGCAAAGTGCAGCGCTTCAAGCTGCGCGAAATCCTGGCGCGCGAGCTCTCGGGCAAGGACTAAAATCCGGGGTTCCATTTTTCGAGGCACCCCATGGCTCACGTCATCCCGCTTTGGACCCCGCCGGCGCTGCCAGTGGCGGGGTCTTCCGATACCTTTCCCGTGCGGCGCATTTTCTGCGTCGGACGCAACTATGCCGAGCACCAGAAGGAAATGGGCGGCGACGGCCGCGAGCAGCCGTTCTTCTTCATCAAGACCGAGTTCGCGCTGATCCCGAAGGGCGGCACGGTTCACTACCCTGCGAAGACCTCCAACTACCACTACGAGACCGAGCTCGTCGTCGCGCTCGCGAAAGGCGGACGCCGAATCGACGCGAAGCGCGCGAACGATTACGTCTACGGATACGCGGTGGGCTTCGACATGACCCGGCGCGACCTGCAGCAGTGGGGCAAGGACCACGGCCGGCCGTGGGACTTCGGCAAGAATTTCGACGAGTCGGCGCCCTGCAGCGAGCTCGTGCCCGCGTCCAAGATCGGTCATCCTTCCAAAGGCGCGATCTGGTTGAACGTGAACGGCAAGCAGCGGCAGAAGGCCGATCTTTCGGACATGATCTGGTCGGTTCCCGAGCAGATCGCCTACCTCTCCGAGCACTACACGCTCGAGCCTGGCGACTTGATCTTCACGGGAACGCCGGCGGGGGTCGGGCCGGTGAAGCCGGGCGACGAGCTGCTCGCGGGAATCGACGGCGTCGCCGAGCTCAAGGTGAAGATCGCGCCTGCCCTATAGCCGCAGGCGGTCCTTTTGCTCAAGCTCTACACCTACTTTCGGAGTTCAGCCGCGTTCCGCGTCCGGATCGCGCTGAACCTGAAAGGCCTGGCCTACGAGCCGGTGTTCGTCCATCTTCCCAAGGGCGAGCACCGCCGGCCGGAATACGCGGCCGTCGACCCGCAGTCGCTCCTGCCGACGCTGGTCGACGGCGAACGCGCGCTGTCGCAATCGCTCGCCATCATCGAATACCTCGACGAGACGCGACCCGAGCCGCGCCTGCTGCCGGCCGACCCTGCGGCGCGCGCGCGCGTGCGCAGCCTCTCCCTGCTGGTGGCGTGCGAAATCCACCCGCTGAATAACCTGCGCACGCTGCAGCACCTCAAGCGCGCGCTCGGCCAGAACGAAGACCAGATCAACGCGTGGTACCGCCACTGGATCGCCGATGGATTCGCGAAGCTCGAGGCCGATCTAAACCGCAGTGACGACGGCGGCGGCGCCGGCAGGTTCTGCCACGGCGATGCGCCGACCATGGCGGATTGCTGCCTCGTGCCGCAGGTGTTCAACGCCAAGCGCTACGAAGCCGACCTTGCCCCTTATCCGAGGCTGATGCGCATCTTCGAAGCCTGCATGCGGCTGGAGGCGTTCGATCGGGCGCAGCCTTCCAAGCAACCGGACGCGGAGTAGCGCCGACTGGCGCCAACGGAACGGCCCTACTTCTTCTTTGCGTCCTTCTCGCTCTGCTTCGCCCGCTGAGCGAGCCTGTTGGCACGCTTCTGGTTGCGGCGGCGATTGCGGAGATTGCGGTTGGTGTTGCGGCCCATTTTCCACTCCTCTCTAGCCCCTAAAAACGCCCTGCTTTCTTGTGGCGATATGTTCATGCTCGCAGCGACAGGGCGTCACGCCGCCGCTCCTATGGTAAATAAGAGGGTCCTGGTCGACAATCCGATGAAGCTTTACCGGATTAAGCGAAACGAGCCATGTCCCTGCCCAAGGAATACGACGACCTGCCCGGAACCACCGTGTTCGACGCGGATCGCGCGCGCGAGGGCTACCATCTCAACATGTTCTGCATGTCCATGATGAAGCCCGAGAACCGCGCCGCGTTCAAGGCGAACGAACGCGCCTATCTCGACAAGTGGCCGATGACGGAGGAGCAGAAGCAGGTCATCCTGAAGCGCGACTGGAACGGCATGCTCGCGCTGGGAGGCAACATCTACTTCACCGCCAAGCTCGCGGCGACCGACGGGCTCTCGTTTCAGCAGATCGCCGCCATCATGACGGGCTCGACCCAGCAGGAGTACGCGCAGATGATGATCAAGGGCGGGCGCCCGATCGAGGGCAACCGCAGCAAGTCGGAGTGGAAGCGCCGTGGCTAGGATCGTGGCAGGGTTGGCGACGTCTCACATCCCCGCGGTGGGCGCGGCATGGGACAACGGCAAGACCGGCGAACCCTACTGGCGACCGGTTTTCCAGGGTTTCGAGCGCTCGAAGGAATGGATCGCGAAGCTGAAGCCGGACGTGTGCATCGTCGCCTACAACGACCACATGTCGGCCTTTTCGCTCGAGATCGTTCCGACCTTCGCGGTGGGCTGCGCGGCGGAATTCCCGATCGCGGACGAGGGCTGGGGGCCGCGCCCGGTGCCTCCGGTCAAAGGCCATCCCGAGCTCGCCTCGCATATCGTGCAATCGGTGATTCTCGACGAGTTCGATCTCACCATCGTCAACAAGATGGAGGTCGATCACGGCCTGACCGTCCCGCTCACGCTGATGTTCGGCCAGCCGAGCGAGTGGCCGTGCCCCATAATTCCGCTCGCGGTCAACGTCGTGATCTACCCGGTGCCGACCGGCAATCGCTGCTACATGCTGGGAAAAGCGATCCGCAAGGCGGTCGAATCCTACGACGAAGACCTGCGCGTGGTGATCTTCGGCACCGGCGGGATGTCGCACCAACTGCAGGGGCCGCGCGCCGGTCTCATCAACCGCGAGTTCGATGCGCGCTTTCTCGACAACCTGTCGAAGGATCCGCAGGCGCTGGTGAAGATTTCCCATCTCGAATACCTGCGCGAGGCCGGCTCGGAGGCCATCGAGATGGTGATGTGGCTCATCATGCGCGGAGCGCTCGACGACAACGTGAAGGAAGTCCACCGCTTCTACCACGTGCCGGCGTCGAACACGGCGCTCGGCCACATCATTTTCGAGAACGCGCGACGCTAAGGAGCAAGACGATGAAGATCTGCGTGGCCGGGCAGGGCGCCTTCGGCCAGAAGCACCTGGACGCGCTCAAGCGCATTCCCGGCGTGGAAGTCGCGTCGCTCATCGGCGGCAACCCCGCCGGCACCGAGCAGGTGGCAAGGAAATACGGCATTTCCCATTGGGGCAACGACCTCGGCGAAGGCATCAAGCGCGCCGACGCAGTGATCCTCGCGACGCCGACCAAGATGCACTTCAAGCAGGCCGAGCAGGTGATGCGCGCGGGCAAGCACGTGCTGGTCGAGATTCCGGTGACCGACAGCGTCGAGGATGCGGAGAACCTCGCGAAGATCGCCCGCGAGACCGGCGTCACCGCCATGGCCGGGCACGTGAGGCGCTTCAACCCGAGCCACCAATGGGTGCACAAGCGCATCCAGAAAGGCGAGCTCAAGATCCAGCAGATGGACGTGCAGACCTACTTTTTCCGGCGCAAGAACATCAACGCCGCCGGCAACCCGCGCAGCTGGACCGACCACCTGCTGTGGCACCACGCCGCCCACACCGTCGATCTCTTCGCGTATCAATGCGGCGAGGCCATCAGCGAATGCTATGCGCTGCAGGGGCCGATCCACCCTCAGCTCAACATCGCCATGGACATGAGCATCATGTGCAAGGTGCCCTCGGGCGCGATCCTCACCCTGTCGCTGTCCTTCAACAACGACGGGCCGCTCGGCTCGTTCTTCCGCTACATCTGCGACAACGGCACCTACAAGGCCTTCTACGACGACTTGAGCGACGGCAAGGACGTGAAGATCGACGTCTCCAAGGTGGACGTGTCCATGGACGGCATCGAGCTCGAGGACCG
>DASXAO010000086.1:0-15906 GCA_036406675.1 Burkholderiales bacterium | reverse complement strand
CTGCGCAAATGAACCTCGGCCGCGAAAACCATCCGGAGCTGCGCGAAGCGGTGAGCGCGCTCTGCAGCCAGTTCGACGGCGCCTATTGGCAGGACCTCGACGAGAAGCGCGCCTACCCCGAGAAGTTCGTCCTGGCGCTCACCAAGGCGGGGTGGATGTCGGCGCTGATTCCCGAGCAGTACGGCGGCTCGGGGCTTTCCCTCACCGAGGCCACCGTGATCATGGAGGAAGTGTCCCGCTCCGGCGGCAACGCCGGCTCCTGCCACGGCCAGATGTACAACATGAACACGCTGCTGCGGAACGGCTCTGAGGCGCAGAAAAAGAAATACCTGCCCAAGATCGCCTCGGGCGAGCTGCGCATGCAGGCGATGGGCGTCACCGAGCCGACCGCGGGCACCGACACCACCAAGATCAAGACCAGCGCCGTGCGCAAGGGCGACCGCTACGTCATCAACGGCCAGAAGGTCTGGACCTCGCGCCTGCAGCACTCCGAATTGATGGTTCTTCTTGCCAGAACAAAACCGATCAATGAAGTCGCGAAGAAGTCCGACGGCATGTCCGTGTTCCTCGTCGAGACCAAGAGCAAGGGCCTCGAGGTGAAGCCGATCCGCAACATGGTGAACCACGAGACCAACCAGGTGTTCATCGACAACCTTGAAGTCCCGGCGGAGAACCTGATCGGCGAGGAAGGCAAAGGCTTCCGCTACATCCTCGACGGGCTGAACGCCGAGCGCATCCTCATCGCCGCCGAGTGCGTCGGCGACGGCTACTGGTTCCTCGAGCGCTCGACGAAATACGCCGGCGAAAGGGTCGTGTTCGACCGCCCGATCGGCCAGAACCAGGGCATCCAGTTCCCGATCGCCGAGTCCTACATGGAGGTCGAGGCCGCCAACCTCATGCGCTACAAGGCCGCCTCGCTCTACGACCAGAAGAAAAAGTGCGGCGCCGAGGCCAACATGGCCAAGCACCTCTGCGCCAAGGCCTCGTGGGAAGCCGCCAACGTCTGCATCCAGACCCACGGCGGCTTCGGCTTCGCCGCCGAGTACGACGTCGAGCGCAAGTTCCGCGAGTCTCGCCTCTACCTCGTCGCCCCGATCTCGACCAACCTCATCCTGTCCTACCTCGCCGAGCACGTGCTCGGCCTGCCGCGCTCGTTCTAACCTTCTGCTTCAGAGCCCGGCGGCCGGTATGCCGCGGTAGCGGGTTCACATTCGGCCTACTACCATCCGTGCCAACGAGGACGGGATGGAGTCATGGCCAGACCTTCGGTATACAACCGAATCCTCCATAAGGCGGCCGAGATCGTAGGCGGAGAGCGTGCCCTTGCGCGCTATCTGAAGATTCCGCAGGCGGAGGTCTATGCCTGGATGCGGCCGGGCGCGTCGCCGCCACCCATCGCGGTGTTCTTGAAGGCCACGGACCTCGTCCTCAACGACCTGGACACGCCCGACGAGCAGCGGGCGCAGAGCGTGCGCGTCGCCGTCATCCACGAGGATCGGCGCCGCGCCGCGGTCATGCAGCAACTGGACGAGCTGCTGCCCGATGAAGCGCCGTCCCGTCATGACGACTCGGTCCGCGCGAAAGTGAAGTAGAGCAGATTGCAGGCCTACGGGGGCCTGAAATCTCCGAAGAACCAGAAAAACGTCAACGCGCCGGCGACTATCAGCGCCAGCACGATAAGCACCACGGTGATCGCGCGGCCGCGCGACTTGGCGTGCTTTTCGTAGACGTCGATCGGTGCTTCAACCTTAGGCATGAGGTAGCGCGTTTCGCGGTCGGGTGCGGACCGACTCCGTGCAAGCGGTATGCCGTCGGGCTCTTGATAGCTCCGCGCTAGGGTGAACCCTAGATCCTGCGGCGCACCCATTCGCCGATCGTCTTAGGCGTCTTGGCGAATACCGCGCGCAGAGCGCCGCCGATACCTTTGCCGGGCCCTTCGGAAAGGAGCCCGGCGATGACGACATTCCTCAGAAGTGCCCTGGCGGCGAGCCTCCTGGCCAGCGTGCCCGCCCGCGGCGACGTGATCGCGGACTGGAACGCGACCGCGCTGAAGGTGGTGAGATCCGAGGAGCGTCTTCCGGCGAACGCGCTGAGCGCGCTCGCCGACGTTCACATCGCGATGTTCGAGGCCATGAACTTCATCGAAGGCCGCTACGTTCCGCGCTTTGCGGTCAAGCCGCCCGCGCCGATCGCAGCTTCGAGCGAGGCGGCCGCGGCGGCCGCGGCCCACTACGTTCTCGTTCAGCTCTATCCCGGCCAGTCGGCCTTGCTGGGCGCCGCGCTGGAGCGCTCGCTTGCCCAGATTCCCGAGGGCGACAGGAAGGCGGGCGGCAAGATGACCGGCAAGGCCATCGGCGCCAACGTCTACGCCATCAGGATCGCCGAGCGCGCCCCGGTCGCGGGCGGCCGCTTCAAATCCGCCTCCGACCCGCTGCAGTGGAACGTGTTCGCCGCACGCCTGATCGAGTCCAGGCCCATGGCTCCGCTCGAGTCGGCGCGCCTGCATGCCCTGGTGTCCCTCGCGGTGAGCGAGCTCTATTCGGCGCAGGGCGAGGGCAGCATCGCCGATTACGCCCCTGCCCTGTGCGTTTCATGCGCGGCGGGTGTCGCGACCGCGGCCGTTCTCGAATCCGGACAGGGTCCGCTGCGCCTGCGCCGCAGATGGGGGGGCTCCACCGAGCGCTCGCTCGGAGAAAAATTTGCGGCGCAGGCGCTGGCGTACTACCGGCCCGCCGATTCTGACGAAAGCCTGAAAGAGCGCCGGATGGCGGAGGAGCGTCACCCGATGACTCTGGAGAAACAAACCGCTTCCCGCTAAGCTCCTGCGGGGAGAGTGGAGAGCGCAAGCGACCCGGTTGGCCGCCCCGGCAAGCCGCCCGAGCCCCCGGGCGGCGCCGTAGATGCGCGCGTCCTCGTGGCGCGGCAGATCCGGCTGTACATCGAGAACGCGCCGGTGTTCTACCCGGTTTCGATCAGCGTCGGCTTCGTAGTCGTCGCCGCGCTCCTCTGGCCGTTCACTCCCGACAATCGAGTGCGCCTCGCGCTGTGGGGCGGATTGATCGTGGCGACCCTTCTCGCACGGGTCCTCGGCTGGATGGCTTACGCGGCCGCGCGGCCCGGCGACGATGCCGTCGGCCCATGGCTCAAATGGTTCCTCGTGCCGCAGATCCTTTCGGTCACGGTGATCGGCTCGGGTCCGTTCTTCTTTCTCCCGTCCGGCTCGGGACGGGATTTCGACATCCTCCTTGTCCTCAGCACCGCCGTGTTCCTCTCGACGTTCGGCAGCAGCCTCAAGCTCTCGGCCTACCGCCCGGCGATTCCCCTCGTTCTCACGCCGCTGGTCGTGATCTACGCCGCGGGAGTTCTGCAGCTGCCCGGCTCGGTGCCCAAGGTGCTCGCGCTGGCAAGCGTCTTCTGCGGCGTGTTCGGCTGGCTGCTCGCGAGCCGGGTCAACCAGGCCTTCGTGCGCTCGATGGAGCTGAGCATCCGCAACGAGCAGCTCGTGGTTGCGGCCGAGCAGGCGCGGCAGGCCGCCGAGCGCGCGGAGCGGGAGAAGACGCGCTTTCTCGCCGCCGCGAGCCACGACCTGCGCCAGCCCATGCACGCCATCAGCCTGCTCGTGGGCATGCTGCAGCCGCGCGCCGCCGAGGCGGACCGCGCGGTGATGCGGCGGCTCGAGCACTCGGTCGAGGCGATGGACAGCCTGTTCGCCACGATCCTCGATCTCTCGAAGCTCGATTCGGGCGCGGTGCAGCCTTCCGCCGCGGAAGTGCCGCTCGCCGCCATTCTCGACTCGATCGAGCTCCACTTCGGGCCCGAGGCCGCGGCCAAGGGGCTTGCGCTGCGCGTCTTTCGCTCGCGCGCCGTGGTTCGCACCGACCGGGCCCTGCTCGAGCGCGTGGTGCGCAACCTGGTCTCGAACGCGATCAAGTACACGCCGTCCGGGACGGTGCTGGTCGGCTGCCGCCGCCGCGGCGAGCGCCTGCGGGTCGGCGTATGGGACACCGGCGTGGGCATCGCGCGCGCGGACCTCGACCGGATCTTCGACGAGTTCTTCCAGGCCGGTCCCGCCATCCGCGACCGCGGCCAGGGCCTCGGGCTCTCGATCGCGCAGCGTCTCGCGCGGCTGCTCGAGTCGAGAATCGAAGTCGCCTCCACGCCCGGGCGGGGGTCGTGGTTCGCCCTGGCCGTGCCGTTCGTAGCCTGGCAATCGACCCCGTCACGGCGCCATGATGCCGCGCCGGGCGCCGAATTCCTGCTCGCCGGCAAGTTCGTCCTCGTGGTCGACGACGACCCGCAGGTCCGCTTCGGCACCGAAGCGCTGCTGCGCCAATGGGGCTGCCACGCCGCTTCCGCCGCCACGCTCGAAGAAGTCCAGGCGACGCTCGAGCGCGAGCTGCGCTTCCCGGACGCGGTCGTCACCGACTACCGCCTCGGCGAAGGCCGAACCGGGCTGGAGGTGATCGCGGCGGTGCGCAGCTACACGGGCGAGCACACCGCCGCCGTCATCGTGACCGGCGAGGACGGCATCGACACCGCATCGCTCGGCCATCCGGCCATCAGGAAGCCGGTCAGCGCCAACGAATTGCGCAAGTGCCTGGTGTCGGTCGCTTCATGAGAATCCTCATCGTCGACGACCATCCCGTCATGCGCGGCGGGATCCGCATGGCCCTCCAAGGGTTCGACAGCGCCACCGAGACCATCGAAGCCGCCGACCTCGAAGAGGCCGTGCAGGCCGCCAAGGGGCAAGGGCCGCTCGACCTGGTCCTGCTCGACCTGAAGCTGCCGGCGGTCTCGGGCGTGGAAACCCTGCTCGCGTTCCGCAAGGCCGTCGACCCCTGCCCGCCCGTGGTGGTGTTCTCCGCCACCGACGATCGCGCCACGGTGATCGCCGCGCTCGACGCAGGCGCGATGGGATTCATTCCCAAGACCTCCACGCCCGCCGTGCTGCAGAGCGCCCTGCGCCTCGTGCTGGCAAAGGGAATCTACGTGCCGCCGACCGTGCTCGAGCGGCCCGAGCCGCCAGGCAGCGCCCGGCCGGCCTCCGCCGCAAAACCGTTGCGCAAGCTCTCCGAGCTCGGGCTCACGTCACGCCAGCAGGCGGTCTGCGCACGGATCGTGAAGGGTCGATCGGTGAAGGAAATCGCGCGCGAGCTCGGCATCTCGCCGGCGACCGTGAAGGCGCACGTCCAGCCGATCCTTCGGGCGCTCGACGTGGTGAACCGCACCGAGGCCATCGTCGCGCTGCACCGGCTCGGGTTCTCGCTCGAGACCGACCCCGACCGCTAAAGCCGGCCCTTTACCAGGGCGTAATATCCGCCGGTGAGCTCGCCACAGCTGCGGCGGCAGGACAGGATGCTCGGGGACGCGGAGGCGCGTGTGCTGATCACGAACGCCTACTCCGGAAGGGTGGCAACGGTCAGCGCAGACGGTTGGCCGTATGTCGTGCCGCTTCTCCACGTTTTCGACGGCGATGTAATCGGCCTGCACAACTCAGCAGCCCGCGGGCACTTCCGGCTCAACGTCGAACGGGATGCGCGCGCCTGCTTCGAGGTCGACGAGCCGCTGAAGGTTTTCGACTACGGGCGCTTCGAATGCGATTCGGGGCTCGCCTATCGCAGCGCGATCGCCTACGGCCGGATCCAGATCGTCGAAGAGAGCAGCGCGAAGATCCGTTTCTTCGATGCGTTCCTCAAGAAGTACGGCACCGGCGTTCCGGGCCGGCCGAAGAGCTTCTATCCGAGGCTAAGCGAAGTAACGGTCTACGCGCTCAACGTAGAGCGGATCACCGGCAAGCATTGCCCGCTGCCGTCCGTCTCCGAGCAATGGCCGGCGCGCGACCGCACGAAAACGCCGCACGCCAAGGCGCCTTGATGATCAAGCCTCGCGTTGCGCAACTCTGGCGCTATCCAGTGAAGTCGCTCCTCGGCGAGCGGCTAACCGCACTGAGTCTGGTCGGCGATGGCGTAGAGGGCGATCGGTCATGGGGTATCCAGGATCGCGGCGACGGCCGAATCCTCACCGCACGACGCGAGCCGCGCTTGCTCTTTGCGGCATCGCGCATTGCCGCGCCAGGCGGTCTGCCAGTCATCACTCTGCCCGACGGCAAGGAGCTCATCGGCTCCGGTCCGACCACGGATGCGGCCCTCTCAACATGGTTGGGCAAATCCGTTACGCTGGTTGCGGCGGCGGAGGGCGACGCAGCGCGCGCAGAGTACTTTGCCGATGCCACCGACGACGCGAGCCGGGCAATTGAATGGACGATGCCGAAGGGGCGCTTCGTCGACGCGTTCGCGTTGCTGGTAATGACCACCGCCGGACTGCGAGGCGGCGCCGCCGCCTATTCAAGCGGTGCCTGGGACGTACGCCGCTTCCGCCCCAACATCTTGCTAGAGCTCGATGGCGAGGGATGGCTCGAGGACTCTTGGGCAGATCACCGGCTAAGCATCGGCTCGGCACAGCTGATCCCGCGCCGGCGATGCATACGCTGCACGATGGTCAATCGTGCCCAGCCCGGGCTGGAGCGGGATGTGAACATCTACAAGACGCTTCATCGATTGCATGGGGGCGAAGCCGGAATGTGGACCCAGGTTCTGCGCGCCGGGGTCATCTCGGAGGGCGACCCCGTCCAGGTCAGCGAGGCTTGACTACGCCCTTCAGCGCCGGATGGCCTGGGCGAGGAGCTTGTTGGTCTGAGCGAGGCGCTCGACGAGGAAGCGGGCGACGGCCTTGTTGAAGGCGTTCTGGGTGGCGTCGGTGGCGGCGCGAAGGGCCGAGGCGCGGACCTCGACGACGGTGACCTTCCCGCGCGCGGTGACGGTGGTGGTGCGGCGGGTACCGCGCTTGGCAAAGTAGACCATCTCGCCGAAGCAGCCGCCGGGCTGGATCTTGGCGAGCTCGTTTTCTTCCAGGGTGACAGCGACCTCGCCCTTGACGAGGAGGTAGAAGGACTCGCTCTCCTCGCCTTCGCGGACGATGACCTTGCCGGAGGCGAGGTTCGCCCAGGTGGCGATGCGCACGACTTCCCACAGCGCGACGTCGCCGAAGTCCTCGAAGAACGCCATGTTCCGCAGCTCGGTGAATTTCTCCGAGTCGGTGACGGTGGCGCCTTCAAGGCGCAGCGCGGTGAAGGCCTGGGAAATTTCCTTGCCGAACTCGAGCCAGGAGCGGTAGCGCTCGGCCGGGTCCTTGGCCATCGCCCGCAGGACGATGCGGTCGAGCACCGCGGGAAGCTCGGGGCGCAGGGTCGCGGGCGCGGGCGGCTCCTTGTAGAGGATGGCGTGCGCCATCGCCGCCTGGCTGTGGGCGTAGTACGGGAGCCGGCCGGTGAGCAGGCGGTACATGGTGACGCCGAGCGAGTAGATGTCGGTCTGCTGGTTGAGCGGCTCCATGCGCACCTGCTCGGGCGACATGTACGCCGGCGAGCCGACGCCGGCGATCTGGGTGGTGGTGTGGCCCGGGCGGTGCTGGAACGAGGCGCCGAAGTCGCTCACCTTGGTCTCGCCCTTGTCGGAGAGCAGGATGTTCCCGGGCTTGATGTCGCGGTGGATGATGCCGTGGGTGAAGGCGTACTCGAGCGCGCGGATCGACTTGAACACGATCTCGACCACCTTGTGCAGCGGCAGCAGGCTCGAGACGCGCGCGTGCGCCTCGAGCGTCTCGCCGGGCACGTACTCCATCACCAGGTAGCTGTGGTCGGGCTCGACCACGGCGTCGTAGATCTCGACGATGTGCGGATGCGCCAGCCGCCCGGCGAGCGCGGCCTCGGCGACGAACGCCTTGTGCTTCATGCGCTCGTCCTGCGGGTCGGCGTCGCGGTCGAAGAGAAACACCTTGATCGCGACGTCGCGCCCGCTGAACGGGTCGCGCGCGAGGTAGACGGAGCTGGTCGCGCCGCTGCCGATTTCGCGCAGGAGCGGGTATTTGCCCAGCTGCTCCTGCAGCTCGAACTTCACGTCAGCCGATCGTGGCGCCGATGAAGGCCGCGATCTGCTGCAGGAGCTCGGCTTCCTGGTACGGCTTGCCGAGGAACTGGTTCACCCCGAGCGCGGCGGCCTGGCTGCGGTGCTTGTCGGCCGTGCGCGACGAGATCATGATGATCGGGATGTCCTTGGTGCGCGGGTCGCCGCGGACGTTGCGCGTGAGGTCGAAGCCGTCCATGCGCGGCATCTCGATGTCCACCAGCATGATCGCCGGCAGGGTCTCGCGCATCTGCTCGAGGGCCTCGAGGCCGTCCTTCGCCGTGACGACCTGGTAGCCCTCGCGCTCGAGCAGGCGGGTCGTGATCTTGCGCACCGTGAGCGAGTCGTCGACCACCATGACGATTGGCGCCACGGTCTCGGGCTTCTGCCCGCGGCCCTTGAGGTGCGGCACCAGCGTGGTGTGCTCGAAGTCGGGCACGCCCGAGAGCGTGCGGCGCGCGAGCACCACCGGGTTGATCAGGGGCACGATGCTGCCGTCGGCGAGCACCGTGGCGCCGCCGACCCACGCCATGCGCGCGAGCTGCGGTCCGAGGCTTTTCACCACGATTTCCTGGTTGCCGATCAGCTCGTCGACGTGCAGCGCGGCGCGCTGGATGCCGCTCCTCAGGAGCAGCACCGAGTTGTAGGTCTGGAGCTCGGTCGAGACCGAGCCGCCGAACATGTGCGCGAGCGAGTGCAGCGGGTAGTTGCGGCCCTGGAACTCGACGCGCTTAGTGGCGTAGAGGCCGGCCATCTCGTCGCTGCGAACGCGCAGCACCTGCTCGACCATCGCGGTCGACAGGGCGAAGAACCCGCCGCCGGAGCGGATCAGCACCGCCTGCGTGACCGCGAGGGTGAGCGGGAGGTAAACCGTGAAGGTGGTGCCCTGCCCCCGCGCCGTGGAGATGTCGATGCGGCCGCCGATGGTGGCGATCTCGTTTCGCACCACGTCCATGCCGACGCCGCGGCCGGCGAGCTCGGTCACCGCTTCCGCGGTGGAAAGGCCCGAGGCGAAGATGAGCTGCGCCTTCTCGGCGTCGGAGAGCTGCTGGGTCGACGAGACGATGCTCTTGTCGATCGCCTTCTGATGCAGGCGCTCGAGGTCGAGGCCGCCGCCGTCGTCGGAGAGGACCAGCGCGATTTCGTTGGCTTCCTGGCGCAGCGCCAGGACAATGCGCCCGGTCTCCGGCTTGCCCTCCTTGGCCCGCGCCGCGGGCGACTCGATGCCGTGCGCGAGGGCGTTGCGCAGCATGTGCTCCAACGGAGCGCTGATGCGCTCGAGCACGCTGCGGTCGAGCTCGACGTCGGCGCCTTCGATCTCGAGCTCGGCCTTCTTGTCGAGCTCGCGCGCGGTCTGGCGCACCACCCGGTAGAGACGCTCGTTCAGGTTGGAGAACGGCACCGCGCGCATGCGCATGAGCTGCTGCTGCACCTCGCGCGTGGTGCGCGTCTGCGCGAGCAGCGCAGCGTCGGTGTCGCCCACGTTCTTGCCGAGCGCGGCCTGAATCGACGCGACGTCGTTCAAGCTCTCGGCCATCAGGCGGGTCAGCTCCTGCAGGCGTGTATAGCGGTCGAACTCGAGCGGGTCGTAGTCGGCCTTTTCTTTCTTGTCTTCCTGCACCGTGAGCTGCGACTGCATCTGGCTGTCGGCCTGCACCTCGACCTCGCGCAACTGGCCGCGCATGCGGCCGACCGATTCCGAAAGGTCGTGCAGCGCCTGGCGGATGAGGCGCAGCTCCGCCTCCACCCGCGAACGCGCGATGGCCACCTCGCCCGCCTCGTTGATGAGGTGGTCGAGCGTGTCGGCGTTGACCCGCAGCATGGCGGCGGCGGGCTGCAGCGGCGCGGCCTCCAGCACCGCCCTCGGCCGCTCCTGGCCGGGCGCCGCGGCGACGCCCGCGGGCGCGGCGGGCTCCTCCGGGCCGGCGCGCATGCGCTCGACGTCGGCGGAGAGCCGGTCCATCTTCTCCTCGAGCTCGCTGAAGAGCTCGGGCGTGAAGGCGTTGGCCTCGATCGCCGCCTCGATGCGGCTTTCCATCAGGTGGGTCAGCTCGCCCAGCCGGATCGCACCCGCCATGCGGGCGCTGCCCTTCAGGGTGTGCAGGCCGCGGCGCAGCGATTGCGAGACGTTGTCGTTCCCGGGGTTCGCCTTCCAGTCGCGCAGGTCCGCGCCGATGGCGGGAACGAGCTCCTGCGCTTCCTCGAGGAACACCGGCATCAGCGCCTGGTCGAGGTCGTCGTGCAGCGCGCGCTTGTCCTCGCCTGTTTCGTCGGCTTGCGGCGCGCCGGGCGGGTTCAGCTGAAGCGCGGCCGCCTTCTGCACGGCTGCGGCAGTTGCGGCGGCGGCCGCCGGAGCCGGCGCCCATTCCAGGCGCGCGGTCAGGGCCTTCAGGCGACCGGTCTGGTCGGCGCTCCTGGCCGGCGCCTCGTGGCGCGACATCGATTCGGTCATCAGGCGCAGCCGGGCGATCGCAGCCTCAACCAGGCGGACATCGGCCGCCTCGAGGGTGTGCCGCGCGAACGGCAGCCATTGCTCGACCGCGCCGGCAAGCTCGGCGATCGGGCTGAACCCGGCGGTGCTCGAGCTGCTCGCCAGCGTGTGCGCGGCGCGCATGAAGGATTGCGGGGTGTCCGCCCCCGGCGTGGCGCGCCACTCGGCGAATCCGGCCTCGAGCGCGTCGACGTGCTCGGCGGCCTCCTTGAGGTAGATGTCGAACATCGCTTGCGTGAGCGTGTTCGTGCCGATCGTCACCGTCGGCTCGTCCACCTCGGCCGGGGCCGCCACGGCGAAGTCGAGGTCGATCACCGCGGGTTGCGCTGGCGCAGTCTCTTCCTTGGGATCATTGGAAGCAGAAACCGGCACCGGAGCGCTTGCAGCGGACTTCAATGCGCGTGCGGCTTGGACCAGCTCGTCGGCCTGGATCTCGCCCTGGAGCGAGCCGTCGCCGAGCTGCTGGAGCCATCCCGAGAAAGATTCGCACGCCGCGGCGAGGAGATCGAGGAGCGCCGGCCTCGCCAGCCGCTTCTCTTCGAGCCACAGGTTCATGAGCTGCTCGATTTCCCAGGCCACCTCGCCCAGGTCCATCAGGCCGACCATGCGGCCGCTGCCCTTCAGCGTGTGGAAGCCGCGGCGGATGGTCGTGAGCGACTCGAGATCGTTCGGCTGCTGACGGCACACGGGCAAGGTCGCCTCGATGCGCTGCAGCACCTCGGCCGCCTCCTCGAGGAAGATCGCAAGGAGCTCGGCGTCGACCTCGGCGCGCGGCGCCGGCGCCGCAGGCGCGGCCCGGGGCGCGGCGTCCTCGAGCTTGACCGTGACATCGGCCTGGACCTTCGTGTCGACCGCCTCGACGCGCTTGCCGAAGCGCTGGAAGAAGAGGTCGAGCGCCTGGTCGCTCGGCTCGCGCCCCTGCACGCAGGGGTTCAGATAGAGGCCGACGCTGGAGAGGCCCTCGGCCACCCAGTCCATGCCCTCGGCTGCCTGCTCGGGCGCCGCTACGCTGCACGCCGCGATCATGTTCTCGCAGATCGCCACGGCCTCGGCCGCGCGCTCGAACGCCAGCACCTTGAGCGCGCCGTGCACCTGGCGCAGGTACGCGCCCAGGCCGTCGAGCCCATCCCGCTTGGAGGCGTCGCGGGAGAACGAATCGAGCACCTGCTCGATGTGCTGCAGGTTCGAGAGCGCCTCGCGCGCCACCTGCGCGCGAAGCTGCAGCCCGCCCACCTTCTGCACCAGGTCGGCGCGCAGCCCCGCGGGCGGCTCGCTCTTCGACTTGCCCTTGGCCGAGTCGAGCAGCCATCCGCCCATGATCACGATCTGCTGATCCATGTCCTGCGGCGGGTTGCCGAACTGGTCGATGACGCTTTCGACCAGCAGGAACGCCGAGGCCATCTCGATCACCATGTAGTCCTTCTGCCGCGGGTACGGGTCGGGCAGCTGCTTGGTCACCAGGCCGATCGCCTCGAGCAGCTTGATGAGATGCTGGTTGCCGAGCTCGGCGGCCTTGGTCCGGAACGAGGCCACCAGCTCGCGGAAGCGCCCGGCCGCCTTGTGCTCGCCCGAGATGTACTGCACCCACGCGGACTTGACCGCCTCGAGCCTCGAGTGCAGGTCGTACAGCGCCGCCTCCAGGAATTCGTGGTTGAGCTCGACGCTCGCGCCGCGCTCCGCCGCCGGCGCCGGGAACAGCGTGTCGAGCTGGTAGAGGGTGCGGATTTCCTTCGCCAGCGGCGTCGGCGCGCCTGCCTTGCCGAGCACGTAGAGCAGCTCGCGCAGCAGCGCCTCGTTGACCGGGGCGGCGCCTGCGGCGAGGTCGCGCATGTGGAAGTCGATGCGGTTGAGGAGCGGCTTCGCCATGGCGAGCCAGCCGGCGTCCTTCGTCGCGCGCAGGGTTTCGAGCACCCCGAGCGCCGCCCACCACAGAGTGCGCGGCTCGGGCAGGTGCGCGGCGAGCTGGTGCAGCGTCTGCACCGCGCGAGCCATGTCGTCCAGGCCCGCGGGTCCGCTGCGCAGCCAGGCGAGCACGCCGCGCTGGAACAGCGCGCGGCTCGCCTGCACGGTGGGCACGAGGCCTTCCTTCGGCATGGCGGCGGGCGACGGATGCGCCGGCGCCGCGACGCCGAGGTCAGGATAGAAAAGGTCCTTCTCGCCTCCGGCGCTCTTGCCGTGCAGCGCCGAGAGCTCCTTGTACACCGGGTAGAGCGCGAGCGGCTGGTTCGGCTGGCCGCGCTCCAGTCCTTCGACGAACTCCTTCAGCGCGAGGACCGAGCGGTCGAGCACCGCGACGGTGGCGGCGTCGGGAAGCGCGCCGTTCAGGCCGCTGAACCCGGCCTCGATCGCCTCGCAGAAGCGAGTCGCGCCGGCGAGACCGACCATGCGCAGCGCGCCGCTCACCTGGTGCATGTGGCCCGGGCAAGGCTGCAGCAGCGCGCCGTTCTGCGGGTCGGCGCCGAACTTCGCCATCTGCTCGCGCACCACCGTCAAGGCCTGGCTGACCTCGGCGGTGATCCACGAGAGCAGCGTCGAATCGGGGTTCAACATCGGCTCCTTATCCTTGCTTGTCGGGTGCTGGTCGGGCCCTTAGGCCACCTTGAAGTTCGAGACCGAGCTCTTCAGCGAGTCCGCCAGCGCGGTGAGGCGCTGCGACGACGCCGCGGTCTTCTTCGTGCCTTCCGTGGTCAGCTGCGTGATCGCGAGAATCGCCTTCATGTTCGCCGCGACCTTGGCCGCCGCGCCCGCGTGCTGCTGGGTCGAGTTCGAGATCGCGCCGATCAGGTCGGCCAGGCGGTTCGAGATCTGCTCGATGTCGCGCAGCGCGTCGCCCGCTTCGTCGGCCGTCTTGGTTCCGTCGACCACGCCTCGGGTGCTGCGCTCCATGGCTTCCACCGCGTCCTGGGTATCACGCTGAATCGACTTCACGATCGCGCCGATGTGGCGCGTCGCCTCGCCGGAGCGTTCCGCCAGGCGCTGCACCTCTTCCGCAACCACCGTGAAGCCGCGGCCCGCTTCGCCGGCCGACGCGGCCTGAATCGCGGCGTTCAACGCCAGCACGTTCGTTTGCTCGGTAATGTCCGAGATCAGCTGCACGATCTCGCCGATCTCCTGCGAGCTCTCGCCCAGTCGCTTGATCCGCTTCGAGGTTTCCTGGATCTGCTCGCGGATGTCGTTCATGCCGCGGATCGCGTTCTGCACCGCCTGGCTGCCCTTTTCCGCGGCTGCCAGCGAGGTCTTCGCCACCGCGGCCGAGTCGCCCGCGCTCTTGGATACCTGGTGCATCGAGACGGTCATCTCCGCCACCGACTGGCCGGTGCCCTGGATCTCCGTGGCCTGCTTTTGCGCGGCCTGCAGGAGCTGGCTCGAGACCGACTGCGCCTCGGCCGTAGCGCTCGTCACGTGCGTCGCCGCCGCGTTGATTCCCGTAACCAGGCGGCGCAGCTCTTCAATCGTGGAGTTGATGGCGTCCGCGATAGCGCCGGTCACGTCCTCCGTAACCCGCGCGCGGATCGTCAGGTCGCCGCGCTTGAGCATCTCCATCTCGTCGAGCAGCCGCAGAATGGCGTCCTGGTTCGACTTGTTGGTCTGCTCGCTTTCCTCCGCACGCACCCGGCTGTCGTCGACCCACACCTTGCCGATCGCGAGCAGCATGAGCAGCGCGAGCAGCGAGGCGCCCGCCATGACCGCGTAGTCCACCTGGCGCCCGGCCTGCTCGCCGGCGTAGCCCTCGTCGAGCGCGTCGGCGGCCTTCAGCAGCGACTCGCTGTCGTTGAAGATGTCGCGCGTGGCGCGCTTCGCGTTCACCAGCCGCTGCATGTTACCGAGGATCTCGGCCACCGCTTTCTGGTACTGCTTGAAGCCGGTCTCGAGCTCGCCGAGCTTCGCGCGCATGTCGGCGTCGCTCACCTTGGCGATGCGCATGCCCTCGTTGCCGCTCAGCAGCGCCTGCAGCGTGTCGCGGAAAGTGTTGGTGTCCTTGCCGAGCAGGAACGCCACCTCGGGGTCGACGATGTCGCCGGCCAGCATGGTGTTCGCGTTCTTCGCCATCCGCTGCGTCAGCATGACGAGCTGGGCCGTGATCGCGTTCTGGCGCACCGAGCCGCCGAGCTGCACGCTCAGCGCCGAGATCTCGTCCGCCAGCTCGAGCAGCGCCGGGTTGTTGGCGTTGATCTGGCGCACGGCTTCGCCCAGGGCCACGAGGTTGCGTTCCTCGCCGATAACCAGGCCCGCGTTCTTCTCGGTCTTCTGCCACTCCTTGTTGAGCTTGTCGAGCTCGGGGCGCACGCCCTGGGAAGAAGCCGGCAGGTCCACGCCCGAGGCGATGCCGCCGACCAGCAGCAGCTTCACCGACTTGGCGAACTCGTCCCGGCTGTCGCGCAGCTGCTTGAAGGCCTCGCGGTTACCCTGCGAGGACTGCTGCGCCGCTTTCGCCAGACGCTGCGAGAGCATGCGGATCTTACCTACCGTCGACACGTAGATCGTGGCGAAGGTGCCCTGGCGCGTGTCGTACGCGACGACCGCCGCGTCGACCACCAGGAACAGGACCAGTCCGGTGGTCAGGACCTGGAGCTGCTTCGCGGTCGACAGGCGCCCGATCAGGGGGAGCGGACGCGCGAGCCACGAGCGCGACCTGGCCGGCTCGGCCTGCGCCGCGACCGGGGCGTCTTTGGCGCGCCGGCCGACGAAAGGTAGTTTGAGGGCTAGCTTCATTGCCATTGTGAATCTCCCTATCGCAGGATCTTGCCGCCGCTGCCGATGATGGTCAGCTCGACGAATTTGGACGCGCTATGGTTGGTGGGGCTGAAGCCGGCGTAGAAGCCGCCGATGTCGACGTCGCCCATGCGCTCTAGCGCGTCGATGAACTTCTCGCGGTTCACGTCCTTGCCCGCGCGCTTGAGGCCCTCGACGAAGATCTTGGCCGCGACGAAGCCCTCGACCGCGCTGAAGTTGTAGTCCTTGAGCCCGGCCTTGGCGGAGAGCTGCTGGTACTCCTTGACCACCGGGATGCTCGGGGCCCAAGGGAACGGCACCACCTGCGAGATCGCCACGCCCGAGCCCTCCTTGCCGAGCTCGTCGGCGAGCGCCTTGGCGCCGACGAACGAGACGTTGTAGAAGGTCGAGCCGCTGCCCGCCTTCTTCATCTGCTTGATGAACTCGGCGCAGGCCTTGTAGGCGCCGATCATCACCACCGCGTCGGGGGTGGCCGCGTTGATGCCCTTGACCGCGTCGCTGACGGCGACCGTGTTGCGCTCGAAGGCGCCGGTGGCCGAGATCTTCATGTTGCGCTTGGTCATCGCGATCTCGACGCCTTTCAGGCCGGCCTGGCCGTAGCCGTCGTTCTGGTAGAACACCGCGATGTTCTTGCCGCCGGTCGACACGACCTGCTCGACGATCTTGTCGGTCTCGTCGTAGTAGCTCGCGCGCACGTTGAAGATGTAGCGGTTGAACGGC
>DASXAO010000085.1:0-119116 GCA_036406675.1 Burkholderiales bacterium | reverse complement strand
GACGATGCCGAAGCTTTGGAATGGCTTTCCGAGCTGGCGAAAGCCGAAGGCTTCACCGTTTCGCAAGCCGACTCGCTGCGCGCCGCGCGCATCCATCTCTCGCGCCTGCAGCCCGACCTGCTGCTCACCGACCTGCAGCTGCCCGACGGCAAGGGCATGGACCTGATCAACGACCTCGAGCAGCGCGAGTCGACCGAGGTGGTGCTGATCACGGGCCACGCCAGCGTCGAGAGCGCGGTCGAGGCACTGCGCCTCGGCGCCACCGACTACATGGTGAAGCCGATCGACGTCGAGCGCCTGAAGGCGATCCTGCGGCGCGTGCCGCGGTCGGGCGAGCTGCGCCAGGAGATCGGCGAGCTCAGGGACGAGCTGCGCAAGCTCGGCCGCTTCGGTCACATCCTCGGCTCCTCGGCGCCGATGCAGAAGCTCTACGACCAGCTCGGGCGCGTCGCGCCGACCTCGGCCACGGTGCTGCTGATGGGCGAGAGCGGAACGGGCAAGGAGCTCGCCGCGCAGACGATCCACGACCTGTCGAGGCGGAAGCGCGCGCCGTTCCTGCCGCTCAACTGCGGCGCCGTGTCCCCGCAGCTCATCGAGAGCGAGCTGTTCGGCCACGAGAAGGGCAGCTTCACCGGCGCCGACCGCCAGCACAAGGGGTACTTCGAGCGCGCCCACGGCGGCAGCCTGTTCCTCGACGAGATCACCGAGATGCCACAGGAGCTGCAGGTCAAGCTGCTGCGCGTGCTGGAGACCGGGCAGTTCATGCGCGTGGGCACGACCACGCCGATGAGCGCCGACGTGCGCCTGATCGCCGCCACCAACCGCAACCCGGAGAGCGCGGTCGCCGACGGCAAGCTGCGCGAGGACCTTTACCACCGGCTGAACGTGTTCCCGATCGCGATGCCGCCCCTGCGCGAGCGCGGCAACGACATCGAGCTCCTGGCGCAGCATTTCCTGGAGCTGCTGAACAAGCAGGAAAGCAGCGGCAAGTCGTTCGCGCCCGCTACCCTCGCCGCGCTGTACGCGCACAGCTGGCCGGGCAACGTGCGCGAGCTCAAGAACTACGTGCAGCGCGCCTACATCCTCGCCGACGAAGTCATCGAAGCCGACCTTGCGCCGGCCACCGTGACCGCGCCCGACTCCGCGTCGCTCCTCACGGTGCGCGTGGGCAGCACCCTGGAGGAGGTGAGCCGGCGGCTGATCGAGGCGACGCTCGCCGAATGCGGCTCCAAGCGCAAGGCCGCCGACATGCTCGGCATCAGCCTGAAGACGCTCTACAACCGGCTCGCCGCGTACAAGGCCAACGAGCCCGCCGGGGAAGACGACGAGGGCGCGTCCAAGGCCGCGGCCGGGGAGGGCCATCGGCACGCGGCATAGAGGTTGCTTGGCTCCGGTCGAGCTTTTTCAGCCGAGCCTACACCGGAGACCGCCATGGCCACGAGCAGCACGACCAACACAGCAGCACAGAAGCAGATCGACCGCCTCGCCGACAGCGCGCACGGCGCGATCGACCGCGCGAGCGAGATGGCCGAGCGCCTCGGCGACAGAACCGACGAGCTGTGGGGGATGAAGGACGACTACATGGAGAGCGCGCGCGATTACGTGAAGCAGAATCCGCTGATGGCGCTCGGCCTCGCCCTCGCCGCGGGCTACCTCTTCGGCAAGATCTCGAGCTGGCGCTAGGCCGCGTGGCGGTCGTTTTTCCCCCGCAGGGCACGAGCGCGCACCGCCTGCGCGAGCCGGGCTTCGTCGACCTCGCCGGGCGGCTGATCTCGGACACGCGCCAGCTCGTCTCCGACTTCGCGCAGCTCGCGGCGCTCGATGCGCGGCGCGCCGCAGTGCGCCTCGCGATGCTGCTCTCGGCGGGGCTGCTGATCGCGATTCTCGTCATCACCGCGTGGATGGGGCTCGTCGCCGCGGGAATCGTCTGGATGTTCGACCAGGGCGTTTCCTGGCCGCTGGCGATCGCGGCCGCGGCGGTCATCAACATCGTCGCGGCAGCGGCGCTCGCCTGGTGGGCACGGCACCTGGTCTCCGAAATGCCGTTCACCGCGCTGCTGCGCCAGTTGCGGGGCGACCCGCCCCAGGATCCCGGCGAATGAAGAGCATCGACGCCGAGATCTTCGAGGTCGAGCGCCGCCTCCACGCGCGCGAGGCCGCGATTCGCCGCGAAGGGCGCGAGCTCAGGCAGCGTGGCACGCGCGCGCTCATCTCCCCGGTGAGCATCGTGGGGGCGCTCGCCCTCGGCTTCGTGGTCGCCGGCACGGCGGCCCGGCGCAGGGCGAGGGAACCTTTGAAGTACCGCGACCGCAGAAGGCAGCCGAAGGAGCAGTCGAAGGGGCTCGCGCTCGGCGGCCTCGCGATGACCGCGGCGACCTGGTTCGTGAAGAACCAGTTCGGCGGCCCGGTCGGGCTCGCCCAGTTCGTCGCCTCGAAGATTCGCAAGAATCAAGGTCGGGGCCAGATCCAGGCGTGAAAGTCGGGGCCTGACCCCGACGTCGGCCGGCGGCGACAGCCGCTCGGCCCAGTTTCCTCGATAGAATCGCTCCAAGGGGGGAGCTATCTTCCACAGAGAGGCAATGCGCCCCCTCGCAACGCTATCCCCGCCGCCCAGCAAGCTCACCCGCGCCGCGCAGCTCGCCTACGGGCTCGCCGCGTTCATCGCGACCGCCGCGATCTGGGGCTGGGCGATCGACCTGCCGCGGCTGCGCGACCTCGGCGCCGACTTCGCGCCGATGGCCCCGGGAGAAGCGCTCGCCTTCCTGCTGCTCGCGTCGAGCTTCTACGCCTCGCACCACGACGACTATCGCAGCCGGCGCGCCGCTTACAGCGCGGCCGCGGTCGCGGGGGCGATCGGCCTGTTCGGCCTGGTGGAGGCGCTGAGCGGCGAGTCCCTCGGCATGAGCTTCGGCGTCGCCGCGATGTCGTCGGCGACCTGCATCATGGTGCTGGCGCTCGCGCTGGTGACGCCGCTTGCCCGCGACTTCAAGATCATCGGCCTGTCGGCGAACGGGGTCGCCGCCGGCGCGATCGGCGCGGTGGCCTTCTTCGCCCTCCTTGGCGCGAGCCTGCGCGTGCTGCGCTTCGACATCGGCGCGCCGCTGCTCGCGCTGTCCGGGCCCGGCACGGTGGCGGCGCTGTTCGCGGCGTTCGCGCTCGCCATGGGCCGGCCCACGCCATGGCTGATCGACACGCTCTCGAGCAGGCGCACCGGGGCGGTGGTCACGCGCTGGCTGCTGCCGGCGGCGTTCTTCGTGCCGATGACGATCGGCTGGATCCGCCTGCTCGCCGAGCGCGAGGGCCTGTTCGGCGAGGCCTTCGGCATGTCGCTGTTCACCTTCATCATCATCGGCACGTTCAGCGCGCTGGTGCTGTGGGTCGCCCGCACGCTCGACCGCATCGCGGCGCAGCGCGCGCAGGCCGAGGTGCAGGCGGACGAGCAGCGCGAGTGGCTCCAGGTGACGCTGGCAGCCATCGGCGACGGGGTGATCGCCACCGACGGCGGCGGGCGCGTGCGCTTCCTCAACGCCGCCGCGCAGCGGCTCACCGGCTGGCGCGCCGACGAGGCCGGCGGCCGCCCGGTCGCGGAGCTGCTGTCGCTCTTCGACGAGCGCGACGGAAGGACGATCGAAAGCCCGCTGCAGATGGCGCTGCGCCGGCGCACGGCCGCGGCGGCAGGCGGCGAGCCGGCGCTGCGCGCGCGCGACGGCTCGGTGCACCCGGTGGACGTGAACGCCGCACCGATCGTCGATTCGGCCTCGGGCCTCGCCGGCGCAGTGATCGTGCTGCGGGAGGCGGCGGTGCAGCGCCAGGCGGAACGGGCGATGCGGGAGGCTTATACGGAGCTCGATCAGCGAGTCATCAGGCGGACCGCGGCGCTCGAGCGCGCTAGCGCCGCGCTGAGGGAGCGCAACGCCCTCCTCAACGCGATCACCGCGAGCACGCCCGATCTCATCGTCGCCAAGGACCGCCAGGGCCGCACCCTGATGGCCAATCCGGCGTGGGTGAAGGCGATGGGCAAGGTCGAGCACGACGTGGTCGCCCTCGACGACAAGGAGCGCCTGGTGCTCGATTCGGGCGAGGCGATGATCATCGAGGACACGGTCGACCAGAGGACCTACCTCACCACCAAGGCGCCGCTGCGCGACGAGCAGAGCCGGATCATCGGCCTGATCGGCGTCGCGACCGACATCACGGAAAGGAAGCGCGGCCAGCACGAGCTGGAGAAGCTGGTGGTGGCCGAGCAGCGGCTGCGCGCCGAGGCGGAGCGCGCGAACCGCGCCAAGGACGAGTTCCTCGCCATCGTTTCCCACGAGCTGCGCTCGCCGCTCAACGCCCTGCGCGGCTGGAGCCACCTTCTCGCCACCACTCGCCCGCTCGAGCAGACCCTGGTCGAAAGGGCCGCGAAGGCCATCAAGCGCAACGTCGACCACCAGACGCGGCTCATCGACGACCTCCTCGACACCTCGAGGATCGTTTCAGGCAAGCTCAACATCGAGCGCCGCGTGGTCAACCTGGCGGAGATCGTGAACTCGGCGCTCGAGGCCACCCGGCCCGGCGCCGCGGCCAAGGAAACGACGCTGCGCTTCACCGCCGGCGATCCGGTGATGGTGGTGGGCGACGCCGGGCGGCTGCAGCAGCTCGCGTCCAACCTGATCTCCAACGCGGTGAAGTTCACCCCCGAGCGCGGCCTCGTGCAGGTCTCGCTCCTGAAGAACGGCGAGCGCGTGCAGCTCGTGGTCAAGGACAACGGCCTGGGCATCGCCCCCGAGTTCCTGCCTCACGTCTTCGACCGCTTCACCCAGGCCGACACCACCTCGGCGCGGCGCGCCGGCGGCCTCGGCATCGGCCTCGCCCTGGTGCGCCACATCTCGCTGCTGCACGGCGGCCAGGTGCGCGCCGACAGCCCGGGCCTGGGCAAGGGCGCGACCTTCACCGTCGACCTGCCGGCGGCGCCGCTCGCGGCGGCGCTCGCCGCGATCGGCGCGCCCAGCCCCGATCAGCGTCGCCGCGCGTCCGAGAACGCGCTGGCCGACGTCCGGGTGTGGATCGCCGACGACGATCCCGACGCGCACGAGGTGGTCGCGCTGACGCTCAAGCAGTCGGGCGCGGTGGTGCAGAGCTTCGGTTCCGGCCGCCAGCTGGTCGACGCGCTCGAAGGCATGCTCGCGAAGGACCCGCCGGACGTGCTGCTGCTCGACCTCGCCATGCCCGATCAGGACGGCTTCGAGACCCTGCGCCGGGCGCGCTCGCTCGAGCTCGCCGCCGGCATCGACCAGCCGACGCCGGCCATCGCGCTCACCGCGTTCACGCAGGTGGAGCGCGAGCGGCTGCGCGCCGCCGGCTTCACCGACCGCGTCGACAAGCCGGTCGACGCCGACAAGCTGATCGCGGCGATCCGCGCGGCGCTCAAGGATCGCCAGCCCGCAAAGACGGGAACGCGGTAGGGTTACCCGCGAAGGCACGCGCGTTGCTCGCAACGCGGGCATGGCCTCGTCGACACGCCGTTGGTCCAGTCGCGTCACTCGCGAAAGCCACGCCCTGAGTCTCGAGCCCAAGGTGTTCTCCGGGCGCAGCGCGCGCTCGATCGCCGCCTCCCTCAAGCGCTCGGCCGAGCGCAGCCACGCTCGCAAGAGCGCGCCCTTCCGCTCGGCGATGTCGATGCTCAATTTCTACCTCAATCGCGCGGGCGCGAAGCTTCCCAAGGCAAGGCGCAAAGTGCTGGACCAGGCAAAAGACGAGCTGAGAAATCTCTACGGAAGGAAATCCCATGCCGGAAAAACGCACCGTCGCACGCGCAAAGCGCGATCTGCGGCAAGGTAAGAGCCCGAGCACCGCGGCGGGCGAGTTCGTGAAGGAGGAGATGGACCATATCCGCGGCGGCAAGCACGGCGCGAAAAGCGCGAAGCAGGCCGTTGCCATCGGCTTGTCGAAGGCGCGCCGCGCCGGGGTGCCGCTTCCTCCGCGGAAGGGAACGAAACGGACCAAGGCGAAGCACCGTGCGGCGCCGCGGCGCTCGCGAGCAGTGCGCGAAGTCCTGAAGCGCGAGCCGCGTCGCGCCGCTTCGCACCGGGCGCTTTCGCGCCAGGCGCACCAGGCTGCGCGTCGCCGCGGCCGCACCGACCGCCGCCGCGCCGGGCGCCGGGCCGCCGCGACCCGCCGCCGCTAGGACTGCATCCCGAGCGGCGGGCAGACTTCCTCGAGCGGGCGGCGCTCGGCGTCGACGCCGAGCTTCCAGGCGACGAGCGCGGCCACGCACATCAGCGCGCCGGCGAGCGCATACGCGGCGAAGAGGCCGCCGCGGCTGCCGCCTTCGATCATCGCCCCGTAGAGCGGCGGGCCGGCGAAGCCGCCGAGCGCGGTGCCGAGCGCGTAGAAGAGCGAGATCGAGATCGCGCGCATCTCGAGCGGGAACACTTCGCTCACGGTGAGGTAGGCCGAGCTCGCGGCGGCCGAGGCGACGAAAAAGATCGCCGCCCAGCACAGCGTCTGGCCGGCGGCCGAGAGCCAGCCGCGCGAGAACGCATAGGCGGTGGCGATGAGGAGGACCCCGGACACGGAGTAGGTCACCGCGATCATCATCCTGCGGCCGACCGCGTCGAACAGGCGTCCGAGGACGAGCGGCCCGAGGAAGTTTCCGAGCGCGAAGGGAAAGATGTAGTAGCCGACGCGCTCCTCGGGGATGCCGTAGAAGCGCGTGAGCATCAGCGCGTAGGTGAAGAAGATCGCGTTGTAGAAGAACGCCTGTGATGCCATGAGCGTGAGGCCGAGCACCGCGCGGCGGCGGTGGCGCACCAGCAGCACGCGCAGCACCTCTCTCCAGGAGACGCTGCGCAGGGCGCGCATCGAGAGCGACGCGGTCACCTTGTCCGTGACGCCGACCTTGGCCTCGACGTCGCGGATCACCGCCTCGGCTTCGTCCACGCGGCCGTGCGTCAGGAGCCACCTCGGGCTCTCCGGCACGTGGCGCCGCACCAGCAGGATCGCGAAGGCCAGCACCGCGCCCAGGCCGAACGCGACGCGCCAGCCCCATTGCGGCCCGAGGAGCCGCGGATCCAGCAGCACGATGGAGAGCCCGGCGCCGAGCGCCGCGCCCACCCAGAACGTGCCGTTGATGGCGAGGTCCACCGTGCCGCGCAGCCGCGCCGGGATGAGCTCGTCGATCGCCGAGTTGATGGCGGCGTATTCGCCGCCGATGCCGAAGCCGGTCGCGAACCGGCAGCAGGCGAAGCTCAGGATGTCCCACGAGAACGCAGTCGCCACGGTCGCGACGAGGTAGACGATCAGCGTGGCGAGGAACATGCGCTTGCGCCCGAGGCGATCGGCGAGCCGGCCGAAGAACAGCGCGCCCGCGACGGCGCCCGCGATATACGCGGAGGCTGCCCAGCCGATCTCGCTCGCCGTGAGCCCGAGAGTGTCGCCGCGCTGCAACGCCGGGCCGAGCGAGCCGACCACCGTGACCTCGAGGCCGTCGAGCAGCCAGCTTACGCCGAGCGCGATGACCACGCGCCAGTGCCAGCCGGACCACGGCAGCCGGTCGAGGCGGGCCGGAATGTCGCTGCGAATCTCGCTCATTCAGAGCGAGGCACAGGCAAGCAGCGGGCCATGCGCCGACGGAGAGGGTATAGTCCGCGGGACAAGGAGGGATCCATGAAGCTCTACATGCACCCGGTCTCCATGACCAGTCGTCCCGTGCGCCTGTTCGTCGCGGAGCACAACATCCCGGTGGAGGAAGTGACCGTCGACCTGATGAAGGGCGATCACTACAAGCCCCCCTTCACCACCATCAATCCCAACCGCCAGGTGCCGGTGCTGGAAGACGAGGGCTTCCGCCTGACCGAATCCTCCGCCATCCTCAAGTACCTCGCCGACAAGGTGAATTCGCCCGCCTATCCCAAGGACCTGAAGAGCCGCGCCAAGGTGAACGAGATGATGGACTGGCTGAACACCCAGTTCTACCGCGAGTACGGCTACGGCTTCATCTACCCGCAGATCTTCCCCAACAACAAGCGTCCGACCGACGCGGCGCAGCAGGCCTGCCTCGAGTGGTCCAAGGAGAAGGCGCAGAACTGGCTCAAGCTCCTCGACCAGCACTGGCTCGGGCCGCGCGCCAACTACCTCTGCGGCGACAAGATCACCATCGCCGATTATCTGGGCGTGGGGTTCGTTTCGCTCGGCGAGATCATCCGCATGGACTTCGCCGCCTATCCGAACGTGAAGCGCTGGCTCGAGAACATGAAGCGGCTGAGGAGCTGGGGCAAGGTGAACGAGGTGTTCTACGGCTTCCGCGACGCGGTCAAAGAACAGCAGTTCGCGACGCTGTGATCAAGGGCCTGCACCACAACGCGTACCGCTGCCGCGACTCCGAGGAGACGCGCAAGTTCTACGAGGACTTCCTCGGCCTGCCGCTCGCGCAGTCGCTCTGGATCAAGCAGTCGACGACCGGGCGGCGCACCGATACGCTGCACACCTTCTACCGCATGGACGACGGCTCCTGCCTCGCGTTCTTCGAGGCGCCCGACATGCCGTTCGAGTTCAAGGCGCAGCACGACTACGACCTGCACATCGCGCTCGAGGTGAAGCACGCGGACCTGCTCGCGATGCTCGAGAAGGGCAAGCGCGCGGGCGTCGAGACGCGCGGCATCTCGGACCACGGCTTCATCGACTCGATCTACTTCCGCGACCCCAACGGCTACGTGATCGAGCTCACCGCGAAGCGCGACAACCACGAGCGCGCGATGGACCCGGAATCAAACCGGGCCCGGCGCACGCTCGAGGACTGGCAGAAGCGAAAGGCCTAGCTAGCGGGTCTGGACCGTCGCGGCGCGCTTCGCGTAGTCCTGGTACGCCGGGATCGCGACCGCCGCCATGATTCCGAGCACGAAGACCACCGGCACGATCCATACGCAGACCAGCACGCCGACCGAGTTCGGCGGCGTCTTGGCGCCGAACTGGTTCGGCCCATCGGTGCCGGGAACGAACCAGAACAGCAGGTTCACCAGCGGCACGAGGGCGAGCAGCGCGAACCAGCCGGTCATGTTGAAGTCGTGGCTGCGCTGGATGGTGAGCATGATCTGGAGCACGAACATCGCGATGTAGCCCACCACCAGGACCGCGATCCCGACCGGGCCGAGGAACGCCATGGACATGGTGGCGACGGTCATGATGAGCAGCGAGACCAGCATGCTGTAGACGACGTAGCGCGCGCGGCCGATACGCCCGGAAACGGCGAACAGCTTGACCGGCTGGAATTGCTCGGCGGCGTCGCCGACCATGGCGCGCGGCGCGCCGTACGGGTTGTGCATGACGTTTTGCTGTGCCATTTGTTCTCCCTTTATCGGTGTTATGAGGCTTCAGCGCTCCCTATAATACGCGCGCCCCTCGCGGCGAGCCTGCCTTGAAATTCTGCTTTTTCCATTTAATGCCGTTCACCGGCGTGAAGGAAGTCACGCCGGAGTGGCCGACGCCGAACCGCATGTTCGATCCGGCGCGCGCGCACGAGCTCTACCGCGACTACGTCGACACGATGGTGTACGCCGAGCGCTGCGGCTTCGACTGGGTAGGCTGCAACGAGCACCACTTCAGCCCGTACGGGCTGATGGCGAACTGCAACCTGATCGGCGGCGCGCTCGCGTACCCGACGCGGAAGATCCGCATCGCGATGATGGGCAACCTCGTGCCGCTCAATAACCCGGTGCGCGTCGCCGAGGAGTACGCGATGCTCGACTGCATGAGCGGCGGACGCCTGGTCGCCGGGCTGATGCGCGGCATCCCGCACGAGTACATCGCGTACAACATCCCGCCGGACCAATCGTGGTCGCGCCAGCGCGAGGCGATCGCGCTCATCCTCAAGGCGTGGACCGAGCCCGAGCCGTTCGGCTGGGAAGGCGAGCACTTCCGGTTCCGCCAGGTCTCGATCTGGCCGCGCCCGCTGCAGAAGCCGCACCCGCCGCTCGTGATCTCGGCGTCGAGCCTCGAGTCGGCGCGCTTCGCCGGCGAGATGCGCGCCACCATGGGCATGGTGCTGATCTCCGACCTCGCCCTCGCCAAGGAGTGCATCCAGGTCTACCGCGAAGCGGCGCGCGCCGCCGGCTGGGAGCCGGCGCCGGAGCACATCCTCATCGGCATGCACACCGTCATCGCCGAGACCGACGACGAGGCGAAAGACGCGCTCAGGGAAGCGCGCAAGTACTTCGACCGCGTGCTGATGGGCGGCATGCGCACCGCCGGGCGCCTGGTGCTGCAGAAGACCCGCTACTACCAGGACGAAGCCAACCGCGGCCGCATGCAGAACCGGCTGGCGAAGCGCGAGGCCGCCACGCTGGAGGAGCAGATCGCGGGCGGCATGGTCCTGTGCGGCAGCCCCGAAAGCGTGGTGCAGCAGATCCGGCGCATCCACGCCGAGCTCGGCAACGGCATCTTCAACTTCACGATGAAGGTCGGCGACCTGCCCGACGCGGTGGTCCGGCGCGGCATGGAGCTCTTCCGCGACCGGGTGGCTCCGCACGTGAGGCAGCTGTGAAGGTGGAACAGCGCGGCAGCGGCCGCCCCCTCGTCTACCTGCACCCGGCGGGCGGGGTGCGCTGGACGGCGGTGCTCGAGCGCCTGGCGCGGACCCGCACGCTGCACCTGCCCACCTTCCCGGGCTTCGATGGCACCGAAACCGAAGCGCAGCTGACTTCCCGGCAAGGCCTGGCGCACCGGGTCGGCGACTACATCGAAAGGAACGTCGGTACGGCCTGCGACGTCATGGGCTGCTCCTTCGGCGGCGCGGTGGCGCTGTGGCTCGCGCTCGAGCGTCCCCGGCTCGTCGATCACCTGGTGCTCGAGTGCCCGGCGGGGCTGCAGACCATCGACCCGGCGCTGCGCAAGAATCCGCACGCCTTCTACAAGGCGCTATTCGCTCATCCCGAAAAGATCGCGTACGAGAAGAAGCCGGAGGACATCGAAGCGCGCAACCGCGCGATGCTGGCGCACTACGGGGCCGAGGACGGCAACGACGCCGCCCTTCTGGAAAGCATTTCCCGGGTAAGCGCGACCACGCTGATCCTCCACGGCACGGAGGACCGCATCATCCACGCCGAGACCATGCGGCTCCTCAAGAGCAGGCTTCCTCGCGCGTTCCTCGTCTACGTGTGGGACGCGGCGCACAGTATCGAGGTCGACCAGCCCGAGCGCATGAGCGCCGTGGTCGAGAGCTTCCTCGAGCGCTCGGAAGCCTTCGTCGTGCCCTACGCGTAGAGCTTCCAGCCGAAGCTCTCGCATTCGCTGCAGGGCAGCGGCCCGACCTTGCCGGTGGCGTGGCAGGACTCGCATTCGTCCCAGAGCGTGTTGACCGCGCTCTTCACCACGCCCGCGCAGCGCCGGCCGCCCACCACCTTCTCGCAGCGGTGATTGAGCGCTTCGCGCCGGTTGGAAGCGGCCTGGCACACGCTGCACACGCCGATCGGCTTGTCCTTCTTGCTCGGCTGCATGGCGCACCTCCGGTGCGCCGATTGTGCGCCCTTTGGAGAGGAGCCTCGTGTTAGATTTGCCGCAATGCACGTCGTCGAGCGTTGCGCCGCCTGGGCGGCGCGCTTCCGCCGGGAACCGATCCCGCGCGAAGTGCTGCACCACGCGCGGCGCGCGCTGATCGACTGGCACGCCGCGCTCTATCCGGGCGCGGTGCTGCCGCCCGCGACGCTTCTCGAGACGGCGCTCGCCGGCGAGCTCGACCGCGGCGCGGCGCGGCTCGCGCTCGGCAGGAAGGCCACGGCGCGCGTGGCCGCGCTCATCAACGCGACCGCGGCGCACACCGCCGAGGTGGACGACATCTTCCGCGACGGCATCTACCACCCCGGCGCGCCGACCATTGCGGCCGCCTTTTCCCTTTCGGAAGAGGAAAATCTGCTTCGGGCGATCGTGGTGGGGTACGAAATCTCCACCCGCATCGGTGCCGCCATGGGGCGCGCGCATTACAAGTACTGGCACAACACCGGGACGATCGGCTGCTTCGGCGCCGCCGCGGCTGCCGCGGAAGCGCTCGCGCTCGACGCGGGCCGGTTCGCGCACGCCCTCGCGACGGTGGCGACGTTCTCGGCCGGACTGCAGCAGGCCTTCCGCATGGATTCCATGTCGAAGCCGCTGCACGCGGGCCATGCCGCCGAAGCCGGCGTGCTCGCCGCGCTCGCCGCGCGCGAAGGCGTCACCGGCTCGCTCGACGTCATGGAAGGCGAGGCGGGCTACGGCCGTGCCATGGGCGCCGGCCCCGACTGGGAGAAGGCGCTCGCGACGCTCGGCGAGGACTTCCACATCACGCGCATGACGTTCAAGAACCATGCCTGCTGCGGCCACACGTTTGCCGCCATCGACGGCGCCCTGGCGTTGCAGAAGAAGTTGAATATTCATTGCAATGAGATAGAAAGCGTCGAAGTCGCGACCTATCGCGCCGGGCTCGAGGTGGCGCACTACGAGAATCCCGCAACCCCGGCCGAGGCGCGCTTCTCGCTGAAGTACGTCGTGGCCACGGGACTGACGCACGGCAGCGTGCGGCTGGCGGCGTTCGAAAGCGGGCGGATCGGGGATCCGGCGACACGGGCGCTGATGAAGCGCATCCGCGTATCGCTCGATCCAGAGCTCGACGCGGCGTTCCCGACGCAGCGCGCGGCGCGCGTCGCGATCCAGGCCGGCGGGCGGCGTGCCGAGCACCTGCAGCCGACGCGCATCGGCGATCCGGACGCGCCGCTCTCCGACGCGCAGCTCGAGGACAAGTACCTCGAGCTCGCAGCGCCGGTGATCGGCCCGGAGCGGGCGAAGGAGGAGCTCGCTCGCCTGTGGGCGCTCGACGGGCGATGACGCTCGGCGAGGCGCTGTTCCGCCCGCGCGCGGTGGCGTTGATCGGCGCGTCGGGCGACGCGGCCAAGAACACCGCGCGCCCGCAGCGCTACCTGCGCAAGCACGGCTATTCCGGGCGCATCGTCCCGGTGAATGCCGGCCGCAAGGAGGTGCTGGGCGAAACCGCGTACCCGACGCTCGCGGCAGCGCCGGTCGACGTCGACCATGCCTTCATCATGGTCGAGGACGTCGAGGCTGCGATCGAGGATTGCGGCCGCAAGCGCGTGCCGGTCGCGAGCATCTACAGCAACGGCTTCGCCGACGCCGGGCGCGGCGGTTTCGAAAGACAGAAGAAACTCGTTGAAACGGCCAGAGCGCTGGGCGTGCGCCTGCTCGGCCCGAACAGCATGGGCGTGGTGGATATCCCGGGCCGCCTCGCGCTCACGGTCAACGCCATCCTGGAGATGGAGGCGCTGCCGCCGGGCGGCACCAGCGTCGTGTCGCAAAGCGGCACCATGCTCGGCACGGTGCTCTCGCGCGGCGCGGCGCGCGGGCTGGGCTTCGCCAAGCTGGTGTCTGTGGGCAACGAGTGCGACCTCGGGGTAGGGGAGCTGGTCGAGCTGCTCGCCGAAGACGCCGAGACGCGAGTCATCCTGCTCTTTCTCGAGACCATCCGGGACGCCGAACGGCTCGCGCGCGCTGCGCGCAGGGCGCATTCGGCCGGCAAGCCCGTCGTCGCCTACAAGCTCGGGCGCTCGGCGTTGGGCGAGGCGCTCGCGCGCTCGCACACCGGCGCGCTCGCCGGAGCCGACGCCGCGGTCGACGCCTACTTCCGCGACTGCGGCATCCTCCGGGTCGACGTGCTCGAGACGCTGATCGAGGCTGCGCCGCTCCTGCAGGGACGCCGGCCGCCGGACCTGGCGCGCGCCGGGCGCATCGCCGTGGTGACCACCACGGGGGGCGGCGCCGGCACGGTGGTCGACCGGCTCGGCGTCGCGGGAATCGAGGCCGTCGGGCCGCGCCCGGACGCCCCGGTGCACGACCTGACCATGACGGCGACGCCGCGCGTCTATCAGGAGACGCTCGAGAAGCTCCTCGACTCTCCGCAATGCGACGCGGTGCTCGCCACGGTGGGCTCGTCGGCGCAGTTCCATCCGGGGCTCGCAATCGAGCCGATCGTGGCCGCCTCGGCAAAGGGGAGCGCGAAGCCGCTGGCGGTCTTTCTCACGCCGCACGCCGAGCGCTCGCTCGCCCTGCTCGCGCAGCATGGCATCGCCGCGTTTCGCACGCCCGAAGCCTGCGCCGACGCCTTCGCCGCCTACTTTTCCTGGACCTCCCCGCGCAATCCGCCGCGACTGCCGGCGCCGACGCTGGTGCCGGACGCTTTCGCTCTCGCCGAATCCCTGGGTGTCCCCGTAGCGATGCACGCGATCGCCCGTGCCCCCGACTTTGCGCACGCATTGCCGTACCCCGTCGCGGTGAAGGTGCTCGACGCGGAGCACAAGACCGAGGTTGGGGGGATCGCCCTCGACGTTCAAAGCAAAGAACAAGTCCTCGAGAAGATCGCGCGGTGGGGCAAGAAAGCCGTCCTGGTGCAGAAAATGGAGCACGGCCTCGCCGAGGCGATCGTCGGCTACCGCGACGATCCGGTAGTCGGACCCTTGATCCTCGTGGGCGCCGGCGGAACGCTTGCCGAGCTCTACCGCGACTACTCGCTCGCACTGGCGCCCGTGACCGCGGAAGAGGCGGAGCGCATGATCGAGCGGGTGAAAGGGCTTGCGACGATCCGCGGCTATCGCAATCTGCCGCGCGGCGATGCCAAGGCGCTCGCGAGAGCGGTGTCCGATTTTTCTCGCCTCGCCCTCGTCGCGGGTCGGCCGGTCGCGGAAGCCGAGATCAATCCGCTCATGGTCAAGGCGCACGGCGTGGTCGCGGTCGACGCGCGCCTGGCGCTGAAAGGCTAGGCATGCCGCTCGCCGCGCTGCGCGAGGTCCTCGCCGCCGCCGGAATGGAAACCGCGGCCCTGCCCGATATCGCCGGGGCCGACCCGGTCGTGCGGACGCGCTACCGGGTAGGCACGGCCGGCGCGGCGGCGCTCGCGGCGCTCGGCCTGGCCGTGGCGCGATTCGGCGAGCTGCGCGGGCTGCCGCGCCAGGGGGTCGCGGTCGACCTGCGCGCCGCCGCGGCTTCGCTCAGGAGCGCGCGCTATCTGAAAATCGGCGGGCGCCCGCCGCCGCCCCAGTGGGATCCGCTGAGCGGGTTCTACCCCGTGCGCGACGGCTGGATCAGCATCCACTGCAATTTCCCCAATCACCGCGAAGCGGCGCTGAAAGTGCTGCAGGCCGAACCGGACCGGCAGCAAGCCGAGCGGAGGAGCGCAAGCTGGGCGGGCGAAGCGCTGGAGGACGCCATCCACGCTGCCGCGGGCTGCGCGGGTTTCGTGCGCAGCGCGGCCGAGTGGCAGCGCCATCCGCAGGCGAAAGCCGTCGCGTCGCGCCCGCTCATCGAGATTGTCCGCATCGGCGATGCGCCGCCCGAGAGAGTCGCGAAAGGCGCGAGACCGCTCGAGGGCGTGCGCGTGCTCGACCTCACCCGCGTGCTCGCGGGTCCCACTTGCGCGCGCAGCCTTGCAGAGCACGGCGCGGACGTGATGAAGATCAGCGCGGCGCACCTGCCCGATTCCGGCCCGATGGATGTCGACACCGGCATCGGCAAGCTCTCGGCGCGGCTCGATCTCAGGGTCGCCGAAGACCGGGCGGCGCTGGAGCGCCTGATCGCGCAAAGCGACGTCTTCTCGCAGTCCTATCGGCCGGGGACGCTCGCGGCGCGCGGCCTTTCGCCGGAAGCGCTCGCGGCGCTGCGCCCGGGGATCGTTTGCGTGTCGCTCTGCGCCTGGGACGTCACCGGGCCGTGGCGCGCGCGGCGCGGCTTCGACAGCATCGTGCAGTCGGTCAGCGGCATGGCGGAGCTCTCGGCGAAGGACGGCAGGCCTCAATACCTTCCGGTGTCGGCAATCGATTACGTGAGCGGTTACCTGATGGCCTTCGGCGCCACGCTCGCGCTCGAGCGCCGCGCGCGAGAAGGGGGAAGCTGGCTCGTCAGGGTGGCGCTCGCGCGCGTGGGCAAGTGGATCGTCGACCGCGGTCTGCTGCCTCAGGGCGCCGTCGACGAAGTTCCGGCGGACCTGCCCGACGACGAGTTGCGAGCGCTGATGGGCGAGATGGAAACGCCGCTCGGGAGGATCCGTTATCTCCAGCCGGTGGTGCGGCTTACGCACACACCGCCATACTGGAGCAGGCCGCCGGTCCCGCTCGGGGTGCATCCTCCCGCGTGGCCGGACCCCATGGCGGGCGGGGCGCAGGGCCGGTAGACTTTTTCCATGCGGTCCCGGGGGAGGGACCGGTTACCCACCAGGAGGATCCCGTGGCGATCGCCATGACGTACGCGCACTGGATGCAGAACACCAAGCGCTTTTTCGCAACCGGCCGCAGCGGTGAACTGAGCGCCGTCGACCGGGCCTTCAGCACTTACGACGGCACGAAAAGTCGACGCGACCTGCTCGCCCTCAAGGACGCGCTCGATATTTTCGTATCGGTCAAGGGAGTGACGGGCTGGCGAATCGACAGCATTCGCGACTCCCAAGGCACGGTGTCCAGCCTGACCAACCAGGTCTACAGGGAACTCGGCATGCGCCGGCACTTCCCGGACCTTCCGGCGCTGCTGGTGTCCAACGTCCTCGCCGAATTGAACCGCTGCAAGACCTTCGCATGTACCGACGTCGGGACGTTCTCCGACGACATCAACGACCAGCTTCCCGGGCCCGCGCGGCAGGCCATCTACGACAGGGGGATCGAGCACGGCCGTGCGACCGGCATTCCGCTGATCAGAGCCCGCAACGGCCACTGGGACCCGGAAAGCCTGTACACCGCGTACGCCAGGGTCTATGGCGCAAACGCTGGCGAATGTACGAGCTTCGCGAATGCCGCCGCCCATGTTCTTTCGACCCACGTGCTGCCGTGGATGCCGAGAATCGAAATCCTGAGCTTTCGGCATCACCGGAGGGTGCCGAGACTGCAGCTCAACCGGGAGACCGGCAAGTATGAGCCGCTCTATAAGCGGGATGCCAACGGCAACCTGACCAACGACCAGGCGATGGAATACCAGTATGTGACGCACGTGTTCGTCGTGGTCGGGCGCCAGGGCCCCGAGATCGATGCCGGGGACGTGATGCCGGCCGCGCAAACCTGGGGGACCGACGCGGTGATCGTCGACTGCTGGCTCGGCGCGTTGGGCTACCCATGCGCCTTCTGGATCGCCCGCTACCCGAAGCCGGGCTATCTGGCGACCGGCCGCGTTTTCAAGGAAATGGATAGCTACCTGGGCCCGAACGCGGTATTCGGCACTGCCTGACGGCGGCGGGTCCGCGGCTCCATCGCAATCCTAAACGACCGCATCGCGTGTGATCGAGCGCCTTCTTGAACGCGTGAACGGCGACGCGGCGATCGTGCGCTGGGGCCGGCACATGAACGAGACGTTCATGATCCAGGTCGGCGAGACGCAGTATCTCGTCACCGTGGCGGCGGGCCGCGTCGAAAAGGTCGAGCGCGGCCCGTTCGTCATGCGCCCGTGGCGGTTCGCCATCCGCGCCAGCGCCGAGCACTGGGAGAAATTCTGGCGCGACCCGCCGCCGCCCGGCTGGCACGACCTCTTCGCGCTCCTGCGCCGCGGCGAAGTCGCCTTCGAGGGCGACCAGCGGGTGCTGATGGCGCACTTGCTCTACCTCAAATTGGCCCTTTCCTCCCTTCGAGGCAAATGAGGACGGAACCGATCGTCGGCCGCTACGCGCACATCGAGCTCGAAGGCCGCGAGCACCGCGTGTACTTCGAGGAGGCAGGCGAGGGCATTCCGCTGCTTTGCCTGCACACCGCAGGCTCCGACAGCCGTCAGTACCGCGCGGTCTTGAACGACGCGGAGATCGGGCGGCGGTACAGGGTGATCGCATTCGACATGCCGTGGCACGGGAAGTCGTCGCCACCGGCGGGATGGGAGAAGGAGGACTACCGCCTTACCACCGGGCGCTACACCGGCATGATCATGAGCGTGGCGCGCTCGCTCGGGCTCGAGCGGCCGGTCGTCATGGGCTGCTCGATCGGAGGCCGCATCGTGCTCGACCTGGCGCTCAGGCATGCGAGCGAATTGCGCGCCCTGATCGGCCTGCAGTCGGGCGCCTTCGTCGAGCGCTACTACGACCCGGCGTGGCTCGATCACCCGGAAGTGCATGGCGGGCGAGCCTGCGGCGCCGTGGCCTATGGGCTCATGTCGCCCCTCAGCCCGCGCGCCGAGGTGTGGGAAACCGTGTGGCACTATATGCAGGGCGGCCCCGGCGTGTTCACCGGAGACCTGCACTTCTACCAGGTCGAGGGCGACGTGCGCGAGCGCATCGGCGAGATCGACACCTCGGTGTGCCCGCTCTACCTGCTTACCGGCGAATACGACTACTCTGCCTCACCGCGCGATACCCAGGCGGTCGTCGACCGGGTCAAGGGCGCGAAGCTCACCGTCATGAAGGGCCTCGGGCACTTTCCGATGAGCGAAAACCCGCAGGCGTTCCTCGGCTACCTCCGGCCGGTGCTGCGGGAGATCCACGGCTAGCGCCGCGAAAACTTGAGGTGGATCACCTTCGGCGTCGCCACGGTGCGGACGAGTTCGAGCCCGTGCAGGTCGCCGACGCCGTCGAAAAGCCGCTCGCCGCGTCCGAGAATGGTGGGCGCGAGGTTGATCTCCATCTCGTCGACCAGCCCTTCGCGGAGGTATTGGGCGCACACGCTCGCTCCCCCGGCGAGCGAGACATCCTTGCCCGCGGCGGCGTCGCGTGCCTGCTCGAGAGCGGCATGGATCCCCGCCGTGACGAAGGTGAAGGTGGTTCCGCCGTTGAGCGCGAGCGGCTCGCGCGCGTGGTGAGTGACCACGAAGACGGGATGATGGAACGGCGGGTCGTTGCCCCACCAGCCGTTCCAGGGCTTTTTCGCATCCCAGCCGCCGGGATGTCCGCCGAACATGTGGCGACCCATCACGGTAGCGCCGATGTTGGCGAGGGACTCCTCGACGACGCGCGAGCTCTCGTTCACCTCGCCGCCCCGCATGCCGTGCATCGAGCGCCACGCCGCCAGCGGGAACACCCATTCGTGCAGCCGCATGCCGCCCATCCCGAGCGGGTTGTCGACGCTTTGCTCGGGACCGGCGACATAGCCGTCCAGTGACATCGAAATTTTGAGACGCAGTCTAGACATGAGGGGAGTGGGGTTAAGGTGTCACGGTTTTCACTACATCGCGAAGCCGTCATGTGGAGGGCGAGTAGACTCGGCGCCGGTGACCGAGTCGAAACCCCCCGAGGATGTGTCCTCCAATGGCTTGCGCGACAGCGCGCGTTCGCCCGCGGAAGCACCGGGGTTCATGCGATTCACGGTGAAGCACATCGGCAATTATCTGCGCGGAGACCTCTACGAAAGAGAAACGGCCGAGGAGACGCAGCAATTCCTGCACGCGGTGGCGGAGGAAGCCACCAAGACCGGGCTCTATCGGGTCCTGATTTCGGTCCACGCCTCCCGGCCCATTTTCCGCGTGCAGAGCCTGGGCCTGCCCGAGTTCTTCAAGACCGCCGCCGCACGCCCCGCGCACCGGATCGCGATCGTCGCGGACAGCTACGAGGGGCGGTTGGCGCAGCAATATGTCGTCACCGTGGCGAGGCAGCGCGGGCTGAACGTCAGGAGCTTCCGTTCCGACGAAGCGGCCGCCGACTGGCTTCGGAGCAAATAGGAAACTTGTTCTCGCTCGGGCACGATCACTCGACGACGATATTGCCCTCGCGCGCGACGCGGCGCCATTTCTCGAGGTCGGCGCGAACGAAGGCGGCGAACTCCGCCTGGCTCGAGTCGATGATCTCCACGCCCATGCCGCGGTAGCGCTCGCGCACTGTCTCGTTCGAGAGCGCTTTTCCCAAACCCGCTGATAATTTGGAAACCACCGCTTGCGGCGTCCCGGCCGGGGCAAACAGACCGGTGAAGGTGCTCGCCTCGTAGCCCTTGACCCCGAGCTCGTCGAGGGTCGGCACGTTCGGCAAGAGCGGTGAGCGCGCACGCGAGGTGATTGCGAGCGGCTTGAGGCGTCCTTCGCGGATGTAGCCGATGGAAGCCGTGAGCTGGTCCATCATGCTCTCGACCTGGCTGCCGAGAAGATCGGCGATCGCCGGGCCGCTTCCCTTGTACGGAACGTGCAGCAGCTTGAGATCCGCCATCCGCATGAGCAGCTCGATGGCCAGATGATTGGACGACCCGCTGCCCGCGGAGGCGACCGAGAGCTGGCCTTTCCTGGAATTTGCAAGCGAAACGAATTCCGCGTAGGTGGAAACAGGCGTCTTGGGCGCCGCCGTCAGAACGAGAGGCACGGCCTGGATGCCGCCGACGGCGACGAAGTCCTTGGCCGGATCGTACGGCAGCGTCTTGAACACCGCCGGCCCGGCGGTGATGGTGCCGGTCGAGCCGAGCAGCAGGGTGTAGCCGTCCGCGGGCGACTTCGCCACCGCGGCGCTCCCGATCGTCCCGGCCGCGCCGGCGCGGTTATCGACGATGACCGCCTGTCCGAGCGCTTCGCCGAGCGCGGGCGCGACCGTGCGCGCCGTGATGTCGACGTTGCCGCTCGGTGGCCAGGGCACCACGATGCGCACCGGGTGCTTCGGGAATTCTTGCGCGTGGACAAGAAGAGAAAGAGCAAGGCCAGCAACGGTGCCGAGGAAGAGCTCCAATGCGTGCTGGACGTGTTTCATCCTGCCGGCTCCATTCCTTGCGCCTTGATGACCGGAAGGGCGGCCGGGCCAGTGAGAAACCTGATCAGTTCCCGCGCCGCGTCGGGTGCGCGCGAGCCCGCGCCCACGCCGGCAGTGAATGTTGTGTAGAACTGAATCTCCGGCGGCAGCGGGCCCGCCAGTTCGACCCCAGAGGTCGTCATGATCTGCGTGATTACGACTACGCCGAGCTCGACTTCGCCTTTGGCGACCAGCTCGCAAACAATGTCGGAGCCGGGCACCGTCGTCTTGGATCTGATGGAATCACTCAGTCCGAGCCGCTCCACTAGCTGAGGCACTCCGGCCATGGGGAGGTAAGCGATCGATCTGGCGTTCAACAGGGCGCGCTTGAACGCCTCGACCGAACCGACGTCCGGTTTGGGCGCGCCGGCGCGCACGGCCACTCCGACGCCCGAGCGAACCAGATCGACGCGCGAATCCGCCACCACACGCCCGCTTTTGATCAGCCCATCGATCGTAGCGGGCGGGCTGACGACGACGTCGAACGGCTCGCCCGCGTTGATCTGCTTTACGAAAACGGGGCTGAAGCCGGAGACGACGTTGAGCCGGTGGCCGGTGCCACGCTCGAAGTCCGCGCCGACCTTCTCGAGAACCGTCGCGACGGCCCTGGAAGTAAAGATCTTGATCTCGGCGGCACGCGCCCGACTGGCGTCGAGTGCAGGCGCGAGGAGCAGGCCTGTCAGTGCCATCCCGGCAAGTGCAAGCTTCCGACCACTCATTCGCTTCATTCCGGCTTGGCCCCCGAAATGCGCACGATCTCGGCGTACTTCACGACTTCCGTGCGCAGGAGGTTCGCGAATTCGGCGGGCGTGTTGCCGACGGGTTCTGCGCCCTGCTCGACGAGGCGCTGTTTCGTGTCCGGCGAGCGGGTGGCGCGCGCCACGGCGTTGCCGAGCGTCGCCACGATCTCGCGCGGGGTAGCGGCCGGCGCGAGCAGGGCGTACCACACCGGCACCTCGACGCCTTCGACGCCCGCTTCCTTCATCGTCGGCACGTCGGGCATCAGGTCGGAGCGATGCGGACCGGCGACGGCGAGGGCGCGCAGGCGCCCGCTCTTGATGTGGCCGAGGATCGCCGGGACATTGGCGAAGCTGAACTGCACTTCGCCGGCGACGACAGCGGTGAGGGAAGCGGCCGTGCCCTTGTAAGGGATGTGCACGATGTCGGTGTGGCTCCTCACCTTGAACACTTCGCCGGCGAGATGCTGGGTGGTGCCAGATCCCGCGGAGGAGTAGTTCAGCGCCCCGGGTTTCGCCTTGGCCCGGGCCACGAGCTCGGCGACGCTCGCGCCGGCGCTCTGGTTCGCCACGAGGAGGTTCGGAGCCTCGGCGAACACCGAGACCGGGGCGAAGTCGCGCAGCGCGTCGAACGGCAGGTTCTTGTAGAGCGACATGTTGATCGCGAGCGCCGTGGTGGTGAAAAGAAGCGTGTAGCCGTCGGGCGGCGCCTTCGCCACCACGTCGGTCGCCACGTTGGTCGCGGCGCCGGGGCGGTTCTCGACCACGAACGGCTGGCCCAGAAGCTCGGTGAGCTTCGGCGCGAGCAGGCGCGCCGTGATGTCGGTGCCGCCGCCGGGCGGAAAGCCGACCAGCATGCGCACCGGGCGCGTCGGATAGGACTGGCACAAAGCATCCCCGGCGCCCAAGACGAACAACAAACAAAGAAATGCAAACCTGCGCATCGCCGCGCCTCCTGCGGGCGATGTTAGTTTCAATCCCGCAGGAAGGCCAGCGCTGGCGTGAAGTCGGTGCGGCGCAATTCCTGGATGCGGCCGGCGCGCAGCTCGCCCTCGACGAGCTCGTAGCCCATCAGGGCATAGACGCGGCCCTTGACGAAGAGCGGCCGCGAGTTGCCGTACCAGTCGACGCACGAGGCGCGGCAGCCGTCGTTGTTGCCGCCGGCACGCGAGTCGAGCGCGCCGACCTCGGTCAGCTTGAGCTCTCGGTTGGAGAGGAACAGCACCGAAGCGGATTCGCGGCGCAGCTGACGCGCGGCCGATTTTCCCGGCCCGACGATCGGCAGGCCGAGCAGGCGGTCCGCCGCGTTGTAGAAGAAGCCGTGACTGCGCGTTTCCCCCTGGCTCGCGTTCGCCCGCACGTAGCTTCCGGCGGCCGACGGCACGCGACCGAGGCGCACGCCGGTGAAATGCAGGTCGCGCCCGTCGGCTCCGACGAGCAGCGCGTCGCTGCCCAGTGCCTCGATGCGGTCTACGCCGTGCTCGAGGACGATCTCGTGCGCGATCTCGCGCCCGGCGTAGCGCACGGCGAAGGCGCGTGGATCGTCGATGTTTCGCGGCCGCCTCCACCCCGCGCCCGCTCCGTAGAGAAGATAGTCGCCGACGAAGCGGTTCTGCAGCGCGTAGCCGGCCACTCCCGGCAGGCCGCGGTAGCTGCTGCGCGGCGCGCTGTCGCGGCCGTCGGAGAAGCTGGCGAGCCCCACGCGCAGCAGCGCCAATGCGCCGGCATTGTTCTCGGCCGACCACATGCCGTCGCCGCGGCCGCTCGAGCGCACCAGCACGTTGAGATAGCCGTCGCCGCCCTCGAGGAAGGAAAACTGGTCGATCGGCGTGCCGTTCACCTTCAGCGCGCTCGGCGCGCCGCCGTCGAGCGGGATGCGGAAGAGCGAAGAGTTTGCCGCCCAGACGAACACCGAGCTCGGCGAGACGTAGAACACGCGGCCCGCGGGCCCGAGCACCGCGGTGCTCTCGCACGCGAGATCGCGCTGCGCGAGGTCGCAGATCGACACGCTGTGCAGCGCGATGCCCTGGGAAGGGTCGAGCGCCTCGTCGGCGCGGTAGATGCGCGAGGCCGGCGCGATGCGCCTGAATTCCTCGGGCCACCTGCGCGCCGCCGGAAACTGCGCGAAGGGATCGGCGCGCCCGAAGCTCAGATAGAGCGGCGTGTAGAACACGAGCCTGCTCCCGATGAGCCGGCTCGCGTAGTTGCGCGAAGAGTAGTAGTCGTTCGAGCGCAGGTGATGAGTGGAGCGGTAGCGCAGCTCGCCCACAGGCGAAACGTCGAACAGCGCGACCTCGGTGCCTCCGCGCGCGTAGCTGTAGCCGATCACCACCACGGTGTCCTGCCAGATCAGCATTTCGTCGTACCACGCGCCGCGCGGATCGATGTCGGGACCGAAGGCGTCCACGGCCGCGACGGGCCGCAGGCCGGCCACTTCCACGGTGAAGAGCCTGCCGCGCCGCAGGATCACGAGGTGCTCGCCGTGCAGCTTGACGATGCCGCCTTCGTCGACCCCGGCGTGCTGCACGTTGGTGATGGAGTCGGCCGCGCCTTTCGCGGCCTTGGCCTCCAGCGCGGCCGGTGCCGACTGGAGCGCGTACGCCCCAAGCGCCTGCTCGGCACGCCTCGCCTGATACCGGTCGGCCCAGCTCACAAGCAGCGCTTTCAGCTCGGCTTCGCTGGCAAAGGGCTTGAGGGTGGCTTTGGGTGAGGTGGCCCCGGCCGGCAGGACCACGAAGCCGAGAAGGCTCAGGATGAAAAGGCGCAAGGCGGGCATGACGGTCCTCCGTTGTTGTTTCGCTCCAGGGGCTTAAACGCGGACCCGCCGCCAAAAGGGTTAAACCGGCGCGCTTCTATAATTGTTCGCATGAAAAAGCGCACGTTCCTGGCAATCGGGATCAAGGCCACGGCAGGGGTTGCCGTCGCGGGAATCCGCATCCTTCCGGTGGCCGCCCAGGACAAGTATCCAGACAGACCCATTCGCCTGGTGGCGCCCTTCGCGCCTGGCGGCGACGTGGACATCATGGCGCGGCTGTGGGCCAAGTACGCGGCGCCGCACCTCGGCGGCACGATCGTGGTCGAGAACAAGCCGGGCGCGGGCGGGGCGATCGGCGCAGCCGAAGTGGCGCGCTCTCGCGGGGATGGCTATACGCTGCTATTGGGTAGCACCACCACCCAGATCATCAATCCGCGAGCTTCGGCGAACCCGCAGTACGACGCGCTCAAGGACTTCGCGCTCATCGCCATGGTAAGCATGAACCCCACGTGCATCATCGTGAATCCGGCCGTGCCGGCGAAGTCCTTGAAGGAGCTGGTCAGCCTGGTCAAGGCGAACCCGGGCAAGTATTCGTACGGTTCGGCGGGTTCGGGCACCATCACCAACTTGACGGGGGAGCTCTTCAAGCTGCAAGGCGGGCGCCTGGAGATGCAGCATGTGCCCTACAAAGGCGGCGCGCCCGCGATGCAGGATCTGATTGCAGGCCACATTCCGGTCATTACGCCGATTTTGACCTCGGCAGTGCTGGCGCAGCATCGCGCAGGCAAAGCGCGCATCCTCGGCGTGAACGGCGACAAGCGGCTAAAGGCAGCGCCGGATCTCCCGACCTCGATCGAAGCAGGCATTCCGGACATGAAGGTTCAGGTTTTCAACGCGGTGTTCGCTCCCCATGACACGCCTCGCGAGGCGGTGGAGGCGCTGCGCGCGGCCACGCGCAAGGTTCGCGCGGAGGCCGGGTTCCTGCAGGATCTGGAGAAGGCGGGCGCCGAGCCGTTCTCCGATCCGAACGAAGAGAAATTCCTGGCCGACGAGGTCGCGCGATGGACGCAGGTCATCCAAGCCACCGGATTCAAGGTTCAGTGAACCCGCTGGACCTGCGCCTGTGGCTCGCCGAAGCCCGCAAGCTCGGCGAGCTGCGCGAGGTCAAGGGCGCCGACTGGAACCTCGAGCTCGGCGCGATCAGCGAGCTCAACGTCAAGAAGGACGCGCATGCGGCGCTGCTCTTCGACGAGATCAAGGGCTATGCCAGGGGCCACCGCGTGCTCACGTGCAGCACGAGCAGCCCGGCACGGCTGTCGTCGATCCTTCGCCTTCCCGTTCAGAAGACCCACAAGGGCCTGGTGGAGGCCCTGCGCGGCAAGCCGGCGCAATGGCAGGCGGCGGCGCAGAACTTTCCGTTCGCGGTGACGAGCTCGGGAACGGCGCTCGAGAACGTGCAGAAGGACGCGGGCGTCGACGTGCTCGCTTTCCCGTCGCCGCTGTGGCACGAGCTCGACGGCGGACGCTACATCGGCACCGGCTGCTCGGTGGCGACGCGCGACCTCGACTCCGACTGGATCAACGTCGGCACCTACCGCGTGCAGGTGATCGACCGCAACCATGTCGCGCTGGACATGGTTGCCGGCAAGCACGGCCGCATCCATTACGAGAAGTACAAGGCGGCCGGCAAGCGCTTCCCGGTGGCCATCGTCTGCGGCGCCGACCCGCTCGCCTACCTCATCACGGGCATCGAGGTCCCGTTCGGAATGTGCGAGTACAGCTACATCGGCGCGATCCTGGGGCAGCCGGTCGCAGTGCTCGAGGGAGAGAAGACGAAGCTGCCGTTCCCGGCGGCGTCGGAAATCGTCCTCGAGGGCCACGTCGAGCCCGGCGACGAGCGCACCGAGGGACCGTTCGGCGAGTTCCACGGCTACTACCCGGGCAAGGCGGGCACCGCGCCCGTCGTGACGGTCGAGCGAATCTATTTCCGGAACGATCCGATCCTCGTCGGCTCGCCGCCCGCCAAGCCGCCGAACGACTATTCCTACTCGAAGGCGGTGATGCGCTCGGCGCTTCTCATGGACGCGCTCGTCGCCGCCGGCGTGCCGGACGTGCAGGCGGTGTGGGCGCACGAGATCGGCGGCGCGCGCATGTTCAACGTGGTCGCGATCAAGCAGCGCTACGCCGGACACGCGCGCCAGGCCGGCCACATCCTCAGCCAGTGCGGCGTCGGCGCGTACATGTCGCGCTACTCGGTCGTGGTCGACGAGGACATCGACCCGGCGAACCTGCAGGAAGTGATGTGGGCGGTCGCCACGCGCACCGACCCGGCGGTCGACATCGACATCATCCAGCGCGGCATGGGCTCGAAGAACGACCCGATGTTCGTGGCCTACCAGTACGACGCGCCGTTCAGCTCCAAGGCGGTGATCGACGCCTGCCGCCCCTGGGACCACCTGCGCGAGTTCCCCCTGGTCGCCGAGGCTAGCAAGGAGCTGCAGGAAAAAACGCGCGCGAAGTGGAAGGACCTGCTGTAGAACTAACCAGACTACGCATCAGGGACAGACCACGTTTTTGGAAATGGTGACTGTCACCATTTTCAGTTGACCATTTTCAGTTGAACTGCAAAAAACGTGGTCTGTCGCTGTTTTTACTCGTCCCCTTCGTTCTTCCGCGTGAGCTCGCGCACCTCGGTGTTCATCGGCAGGTCGCTGCGGCGGCGCTGTACCAGGGTCTCGCCGGTCTTGAAGTAGTCGCCGGCGACGGCGAGCTGCGCGGCCTTTTCGAGCTCGTCGGACCATTCGCCCAGGCTGGTGCCGAACCAGGGGGTCTGCGGCTTGAGGGCGGGCAGGCCGAGCTCTTCCCAGATCGCGCGCGCGCGCTCCATGTACTCGCGCTTGGGGAGCGAGATCGGCGGGAAGTCTTCCTTCATGGTGGCGTCGATCAGCACCGCGGCGTCCTCGCCGTTGTTGCGCTTCGAGCGCGGGCCGTGGCCCTGGTCGCGGTGGTGGAGGATCTGGATGTCGAGCGCCGGGTTGGCGCGGTAGGACATCGCCCACAGCAGGTGGTCGGCGTTGTCGGGATCGATGTCGTCGTTGATCGCGATCACGTACTTGCCTGCGGCGCGGTTCCATGACACCGCGCCGTACAGGGCGCGCCATATCTCCGTCGTTGGGGTATGTCTTTCGAATACGACGGCGACGACCTTGCGGAGGTTCGTCAGCGGCTCGTGCATGGACACCCGCTTCACCCCGCGGATGGCGAGGGTGTTGCGCAGGTGATCGGTGAAGAGCGGCTCCAGCGCGACGCGCTTGATGAGGCTCGACTCGCTCGGCGTGACCTGCGAGATGATCGAGGTGAGGATGGCGTCGCGCCGGCGGGTGACGGCCGTGACCTCCATGAAGGCGTTGTATTCCTGGAGGTTGACGTGGCCGTGCGATTCGCCGAAGGGCGCCTCGGGCTCGAGGAATTCGGTGTCGATCAGCCCTTCGACCACGATTTCGGCCTCCGCCGGCACCAGCAGGTCGACGGTCTTCGCCTTGACCACGTTGATCGGCATGCCGACCAGCGCTCCGGCGACGTGCAGCTCGTCGAGCGACTCGGGCACTTTCTGCGCCGAGGTGAAGGCGATGCAGGGCGGCGCGCCGAGCACCACCGCCGCCGGCAGCTTCTGGCGGCGCTTCTTCATCTTTTCCCAGTGCGTGTAGATGCCGGGACGCAGCTCGAGCGAGGGATTCATGCCCAGGCGCCGCGGCGCCTTGACCTGCCCGCGGTAGATGCCCATGTTCTGCACGCCGCTGTCGGGGTCGCGGGTGATGTACTGCGACAGCGTGGTGAAGGGCGCGATGTCCCAGCCCGGCGTCGAGATCGGGATCGGCAGGCTTTCCAGGGCGTTGCCGTCGAGGCTGTTGCCTTGAAAGACCAGCTCGTGGCAGGGCGCCTCCTTCACCACGTTCGGCGCGATCGGGTTGGCGACGGCGCGGCTCCACGTCTCGTTGATTTTCTCGAGCGGGCAGCCCATGCCCATGCGGTAGATCTCGCGGCTCGCGGCGAGCGCGCCCACCACGACCGGGATGTCGTAGCGCTTGCCTTTCGAGTCGATCACGTTCGTGAACAGGAACGCCTTGCGCTCGCGCTCCTCGATGCCGCCGCGGAACTGCCAGCGCACCAGCGGGTGGAGCTCGGTGTCCTTGTTGATCGGGCGCTCGACCGTGATGAGCAGGCCGGCGCGCTTCAGCGCTTCGAGATGGTCGTGGAGATCCGGGTAGCGTTTTGTCATTCGACGGTGATGTTTTTCGCGCGCACGATGCGCGCCCATTTCGCCTGGTCCTCGCGCAGCACGCGTGCGAGGTCCTCGGGGGTGCCCGCGGCGATCTCGCAGCCCTGCGCCTCGAAGCGCTCGCGCATCGCCGGGTCGCCGAAGACCTTCTCGAGCGCCGCGTGCAGGCGCTCGATCACGGGCTTCGGCGTGGCGGCGGGCGCCACCATGGCGACCCAGGACTCGGTCTCGAACCCCGGATAGGTCTCGGCGATGGTCGGCAGCCCGGGGTAGAACTTCGACCGCGAATGCGAGCTGATGCCGAGCGCGACGAGCTTGCCGCTCTTGACGTACTGCGGGATCGGGCCGCCGCCCTGGATCAGCATGACCTGTACCTGCCCGGAGAGCAGGTCCTGCAGCGCGGGCCCGCCGCCCTTGTAGTGCACCGGCACCGTGTCGATGCCGGCGACGTCCTTGAAGAGCTCGTACGCGAGGCGGCTCGACGAGGCCGGGCCGGCGGAGGCGTAGTTGAGCTGCGCGCCGCGCTGCTTTGCCAGGGCGACGAACTCCTTCACGCTGTGCACGCCGAGGCTCGGATGCACCAGCAGCACCTGCGGGTAGCGGCAGAGCTGCATCACCGGCGCGAAGTCGCGGATCGGGTCCCACTTCAGGTTCCTGAAGAGCAGCGCGTTGCTCGCGAAGGTGTCGAAGGTGACGAGCAGGGTATGGCCGTCGGGCGGCGACTCCGCGACCTGCTGGGTGCCCACGATTCCGCCCGAGGTGACGCGGTTTTCGACGATGAAGGGCTGGCCGAGCGCCTCGGTGAGCTGGGGTGCGACCAGGCGCGCCACCAGATCGCTCGCGCCGCCCGGGCTCGCGGGGACCACGATGCGCACCGGCTTGGCGGGATAGGGCTGCGCCGCCCCGCACAGGGCCCACAGGACTGCCGCGCAGGCAAGCAGCGCGCGAAGCATCGACGTTTCTCCTCGAAACCGGGCCGGGCCCGATCCGGGGATTAGAGCATGGCGCTACGTCGGCTTGAAAGCCTCCAGGAGCCGCCCAGGCGTTACCACGCGCCGCGGGAATGCGACGCCCGCACAATTGCCGGTTTGCTCGACCTTGGGGCGGCCGCTGCGGTAGCGGTGGTCGAATTTAGAGCGGCAGCCCGCGTCGCGGAGCTCGTTCTTGGAGCGCTCGACGCCGTTCTCGAAACTGGCATGGGCCTCGCCGTGCCGGTGCTCTTCGTTATCGCAGCCGTGTTTTGCCAAGGCAAGGCTGCCTGGCCCAGGGCGATCGCCGCGGCCACGGCGATCAGCACGTCTCTCCTCCGCACGGGGTTCTCTCCGAGTTTTTGTGCCGCCGATTCTAGGCGCGGCGCCCGGAAAACGCGGTGACGCTTTACCGCTCGCCGTCGATCCAGTGCTCGAGGCGCCCGAGTCCCTCGATTTCGACCTCGACCCGGTCGCCGGGCCGCAGGAATTCGTTGCGCCCGGCCCCGACGCCCGCGGGCGTGCCCGTGAGGACGAGGTCGCCGGGGTGGAGCGTCGCCAAGCTCGACAGGTGGGAGATCTGCTCGGCGGTGGAAAAGATCATGCGGCTGGTGTTCGAGTCCTGCTTCAGCGCGCCGTTCACCCACAGCCGGATGGCGAGGCGCTGCGGATCCGGGATCTCGGCGGCGGGCGTGATCCACGGGCCGAGCGGGCAGCTCCCTTCGAAGCCCTTGTGTGCGGTCCAGTCGAAATGGAACGGATTGCCCGGCGGCAGCGCGGCGCGCCGCGACAAGTCGCGCGCCGAGAGATCGTCGGCGATGGTGTAGCCCCCGACGTAGTCGAGCGCTTTGTCGACCGGGACGTTGCGCGCGGGCTTGCCGATCACCGCGGCCAGCTCGGCCTCCCAGTCGAGCTTCTGCGAGCCGCGCGGCCGGGCGACGCGGGAGAGGGGCCCGACCACGCAGGCGCGCGCCGGCTTCATGAAGAACCAGGGCTTGAGCCCGAGCTCGCGCGGATCCTTCGGCGGCGGGAGATTCTGGGCGCGCGCCATCTCCTCGACGTGGTCGGCGTAGTTCGCGCCGGCGCAGTAGATCGCTCCCGGGTAGAGGAGCGGCGCGTGCAGCTTCACTTCCCCAAGAGGAATGCCTTGTCCCATCGTTTGCAGCGAGGCAAGGATCGGGAACAGCTCCTGCACCGTCGGACGGGGCGCCTCGAAGACGCGATCGCCCTCCAGCAGCCCGGCGCGCGGCGCGCCGCTGCCGACCGAAAAATTGACGAGCTTCACGAAGGTTCCTCCATCAGGTTGCGCAGTTCGTCGAGCACCGCATCCGGCAGGGGAATGCCGTCGCGGAGGCGCTCTTCGGCGGCGCGCGTGCCGCGCTCGCCGGGCAGCAGGATCTCCATTCCGGGCTGCGGTGGCAGGGCCTTGATCGCGCGGGCGAGCCGCCCCGCCTGGCGCCGGAACTCGGCCGGATCGACGAAGCGGGCGAGGTCGAGCGCGATCACGGCGCCGTTCTGGCGATGGCGCGCGCCGAGCTCGGTGCGCTCGAGGACCTCGGCGAGCAACGGGTTCCCGGCGAGAAGGCTGGTCATGCATTCGATCAGCAGCGACAGCCCCGAGCCTTTCGCGCCGCCGAGCGGAAGCAGGATCGCGGCTTCCTCAGCGTCGGTGGTTGGATTGCCGTCTTTGTCCAGCGCCTGCCCCTCGTCCAGCGGCGTGCCGGCGCGCTTCGCCTGCCTGAGCTTGCCCATGGACATGATGCTGGAAGCCATGTCGAGCGCGATCGGCCCCTGCTCTCCGGGAACGGCGAGCGCGAGCGGGGCGGTAGAGACGCCCGCCGCGCGCGCCCCGTGATACGCCATGTTGGCAGTGGAGGAGGAAAAGGCGATCGCCGCCATGCCGCGCTCGGCCGCCATTTGGGTGTAGTAGCCGAGCGCACCCGTATGCGTAGTGGCGCGCACGAGGCAGACGCCGACTCCCGCCTGGCGCGCCTTGTCCATCGCCAGGTCCGTGGCTCTCTGCATGGCAACCGGTCCGGCGGCGCGGTCGGCTTCCAGCAGCACGCAGGCCGGTGCTTCGCTGCGCGCGCTCATCGCCGGCCGCGGATTGAGATCGCCGGCGTGGATGAAGCGAACGTACGAAGGTACGCGAAGCACGCCGTGCGTATCCATCCCGCGCAGGTTGGCGAAGATGAGTACCTTCGCCACCGTGAGAGCATGCTCTTCGGGCAGCCCTTCTGCGCTGAATATCGTCGCCACCCAGCGCTCGAGCCGCTCGACCGATATTCTCATTTCAACCAGAAAAAAACGTGGTCTGTCCCTGGTTCCGGTTCACGCAGGAAAATAACGCTTCAGCCAGTCGCGCACCACCGCCTGCACCATCGGATTGTCGTCGCTGAAGAGGAAGTGGTCGACGCCGGCGAAAAGATGCAGGTCGGTCGGCTGGCCGGCGTGCGCGAAGAGGTCGATCGACTGCTCGGTGGGCGTGACGCTGTCGTCGGCGGGATGCACGAGGAGGAGCGGGCGCGGCGCGATCTTGCCGACGACCTCGTTGGCAGTGAAGGCATACATGCTCTCGACCACCTCGAAGGGAAACTCGAGGATCGAGCCGGCGGCAAGATTGCCGCGCAGGCCGGGGCGGATCGGCACGATGTCGTAGCGCGGCACCATCATGCGCTCGCCGCGCTCCCTGCGGCGGCGGCCTTCGTCCATCATCGCGCTGAAGCGCTGCCACGCTTCGGGCGAGGCGTGCTGCTTGCGGAATTTCTTCTCGCCGTGCCCCCAGCCGCCCGAGGAAATGCACGCCGCGATGCGCGCGTCGGTGCCGGCGGCGTAGACCGCGACTGCGGCGCCGAAGCTGTGGCCGAACACTGCGATGCGCTTTGGGTCGACGTAGTCGGTGCCGGCAAGGAAGTCGAAGGCGCTCCTCGTGTCGGCGACCTGCTCCAGGCAGATGACCCGCCCGCGCTCGCCTTCGCTCTCGCCGCAGCCGCGCATGTCGAACCGCAGCGCAACATAGCCGAGCGCGGTGAAGATGCGCGTCACGCTGCGCACCATCGGCGAGTCCTTGTTGCTGCCGAAGCCGTGAAGCACGAGGATCGCGGCGCGGCGCTCGCCGCGCTTCATGCCTTCGGGAAATTCGGCGACGCCCGAGATTTTCAGCCCGCCGGAATTCCAATGAACGCGCTCTTCCATGATGTCGTCCGCTGTGGTCAACTCGGCCACAGCATACGTGGAGGAGGCGGCATGCGGTACGCGAGATTCGCTTTTCTGGTCGCGGCGTTCGTGTCGGGCCCGCTGCTCGCCCAGGCGTTTCCGTCCAAGCCGCTGCGCCTGGTGACGCCGTTCCCGCCCGGGGGATCGGCCGACATCATCGCGCGCGTCACGGCGCAGGGCGTCGGCGAGGCTGTCGGCCAGCCGGTGGTGGTTGAAAATCGTGCCGGCGCGGGCGGCGTGACCGGCACCGACTACGTCGCGAAGCAGGCCCCCGACGGCTACACCCTGATCCTCATCGCGGGGGCCTACCCGGTGTACCCGGCGATGCTGAAATCGATGCCGTTCGATCCGCTGAAGGACGTGGCGATGGTGTCGATGCTCACCTCGTATCCCTTCGTGATCAGCGTCGTGCCCGACTCACCGCTCAGGAGCCTTGGCGACCTGATCGCGCGCGCGAAGGCCAATCCGGGCAAGCTAAACTATCCCTCCTCGGGGATCGGCACGGTCCACCACCTCTCGGGCGAGCTCTTCAACGCGCTCGCCGGGACGGATATCGTGCACGTTCCCTACCGCGGCGGAAACGCGCCGCTGACCGAAGTGCTCGCCGGGCGCGCCGACGTGCTGTTCGAGGCCATGACGCTTTCCATCGGCCAGATCCACGCCGGCAAGCTCCGAGCGCTCGCCGTGACCTCCCGCGAGCGATGGAAGGCGCTCCCCGACACGCCTACGGCGCGGGAAACGCTGCCGGGCTACGAGGTGAACTCGTTCATCGGGCTGGGCGTCACCGGCGGCACGCCGGGTCCGGTGGTCGAGCGGCTGAACGGCGCCGTGCGCAAGGCGCTCGAAATTCCCGACATCCGCAGGCGCTTTGTCGAATTGGGCGGCGAGCCCGGCGCCACGAGCCCGGAGGAGATGCGCGCCTTCATCGCCTCCGAGATCGAGAAGTGGAAAAAGGTCGTCGCGGCGCGAAACATCGAGACGCAGTAAGAAAAGGTTCTGACTCCCTTTCTTCCTAACTCCAAGGCCCCAGGTAAACCTCGCCGTTGAAGGCGTCGCTCGCCGCAGCGACGTTCTCGGGCCAGTTCGCAGCGTCCACTTTCGGACGCAGGTGCGCAGGGCGCGGTCTTCCGTCCCACCCGATCTGCTCCATGTAGTAATAGAGCTGGATCGCGTGGCCGTCCGGATCGATCGCGAACGCCGAGTAGTCGATGCCGGGCGAAAGCTCGGCCGGAAGGTAGCGCACGCGCACCCCCGCGCGCTGCAGGAAGGGAATCGCGTCGCGGAGCTGCCGGTAGTTCGCGAGCTGCAGGCCGAACGACATGAGCGAGGTGCTCTCGCTCAACTCGAGCTCCGCGCGCAGCGCTCGCGGGTAAAGCGCGAGCGAATGGTGCTCGGTGTTGACGCGCAGGAAGAGGCAGCGGTGGCCGCGGTACGCGGTTTCCTCGGTGAGCGCGAAGCCGAGCTCGTCGCGGTAAAAGCGCAGCGCGACGTCGAGGTCGTGCACGAAGAGGCGGATCGGCCCGATGCGCGCGACCTTGAACGGCCGCGCCATGAGGATGCCGCCGACGTCGAACGTCTCCTCGATTTCCTCGGCGCGCGAGCCGGCGCGCACGTCGAGGCCTTCCTTGAGCGCCTGCGCGATCTCGGCGTACTCGGAGCGGTGCGGCAGGCCCGGCGGCTTGTCGTAGCGCTGGCGGTGCAGGGCATGCGGCTTGGAATAGCCGTCCCAGCCGATCTGCTCGATGCCGTAGTAGAGCTCGTTGATGTGTCCGTCGGGGTCGGGCGGATAGAAGTGCCAGTTCGACCCCGGCAGGTCGCGTCCCTGCCGCAGCACCGGGTTGCCCCGGCGCTTGAACCATTCGAAGCCCTCGACCACTTCGCGCAGGCTCGACACCTGCCAGGTCATCTGGTTTACCGTGAGCTCGGGGTACTTGCGGTAGTGCGGATTGACCTGGGACATCACCCGGCGCGGGAACAGCACGAGCGAGTGATGGTCGCCGCCGTGGCGCGTGAAGTAGCCGACGCCGGGACCGTGCTTGCCGCGCTCGCCCTCGGCCAGGCGCACGCCGAAATCGATCGGGTCGGAGACGCGAAAGCCGAGGATGCGGCAGTAGAAGTCTCGCGCGGCCTCGGGATCGATCGCGTTGACTCCGAAGTGCCCCAGGCGCAGCAGCTTGAACGGGCGCGGCAGCCGCACGCCGCCGACATCGAATTCTTCGTCCAGTCTCGGAGCGTCGACCATACCGTGCCCTCCTAGAAAAGCGCGGGGATCCAGCGCTTGACCCGTGAACAATACTGCAAGTAGGGCTCGCCAAAGCGCTCGCCCAGGCGCCGCTCGTCGCGCCGGACGCGAAACTGCAGCCACACCGCGGTACCCAGGGCGATGGCGGCGCCGAGCCAGGACCGCAGCACGAGCGCGAGGCCGGTGAGAAAAATCAGGTGGCCGAGGTACATGGGATTGCGGCAGAGCGCGAACGGCCCGCCCGTGACCAGCCGCTCCGGCGGCGTGTCCATCCCGGGTCCGCCGCCGCCCAGCCGCAGCCGATAGCCACCGACCAGGCGGTACTGCAGGTATCCCCAGGCGAGGAGCGGAAGCGCCCAACCTTGGAGCCGCAGCCGGCCGTCGTTCAACCCGAGCTCCAACGCGACCACCAGCACCGGATAGAGGACAAAGGTCCTGAACGACGTTCCGCCGAGGCTCACGCCTGAAGTCTAAGTCTCCGCGACGCGACCAGGTCGCGCACCGACCACCCCGCGGAAGCGATGCCGAGAGCGAGGAGCGCCCACGACATCCAGCCGGAATACGACGGCTCGAGCGCGGCGGGATTCGCCATCCAGTCGGCGAGCACCGGCACGAGGAGCGCGAGCAGCGCGCCGAAGTTGAGCGTGAGGAAGATGTGCAGCGCGCGCTCGTTCTGCGGCAACACGCGGATGCGGTTTTCGATCAGCTCGTCGGTCACGGTGATCGCGATCTGCGCCACCAGCAGGATGACGATCACGAAGGCGGCGGCACCCAGCCACGCGAACCAGCCCAGCCCCAGGAAGAGCGCGGCGTAGACCGCTTCGCGCGCGGAATGGAGCGCGAGCTCGCCGCGCGCCTCCGGTCGCCGCGGCAGCGCCTCGATCAGCTCGTGGTTGACGATCGTGTCGAGCGCGCCCATCGCGCCCTGCAGCACGAGCAGGGCGGGCAGCCAGTCGAAGGCGTCGCCCTCGGTCACAGGCTAATAGAAGAAAGGTTTTTCGGCAGCCGGCACGGTAAAAGGCTTTTCGGCGGCCGGCGAAGGCGCCGGTTGCGGCTGCTGCAGCGCCTGTTGCTGCGGCGGCTGGTAGCCACTGTGGCGACGCAGCCGCTCGCTGTAGCCTGGCGTGAGCGGCACGAGCAGCGTGTCGCTGTTCGGATTCAGCGCGACGAGGACGCGCGCGCCGACGGCAGGGCGTTCCAGGCGGCACGACGACCACATGCGGCTCGGCACGCGCAACGTGGCGGTGGATGCGCCCGCGGGACCCTTGAAGGTTTCCGTCACGCGCAAGCCGATGACGTCGGCGGACTTGCCCGCGTCCGTTTCCACCGAAGTGACCTCTGCGGAGAAGAGCGCGTTCGCCCATTCGTACCATTCGCCCGGCTGCGCGTCCCGGGCGAAACGGCAGGCATGCGCAGTCCCCGCCAGGAGGAGCAGTGCGGTGAATACGAGGAAGCGCGGTGTCACGGGCACAATGCTGCCCTTTGCGCGCGCGCGCCGCCACGTAATCGGTCACGCTGGCGCGCCGCGCGCGATCCCTAAGCGTCGCGCGCGAGCCTCAGGCCGGAGAACTGCCAGCGGGCGTCCGCCGGAAAGAAGTTGCGATAGGTGGCGCGGATGTGGCTGGAGGGGGTGGCGCAGGACCCGCCGCGCAGCACGTACTGGTTGCTCATGAACTTGCCGTTGTATTCGCCGATGGCGCCGGCGGCGATGCGAAACCCCGGGTACGGGGCGTATTCGCTGCGGGTCCATTCCCAGACATCGCCGAACGCCTGCGACAGGGCTTGCGGAGCCGGGTCCTGGCGCGAGGCGAGAGGATGCAGCGCGCCGCCTTCCAGGAAATTGCCGCTGCACGGCGCGGTGCCCGCCGCGAGCTCCCATTCCGCCTCGGTGGGCAGACGCGCCCCGGCCCAGCGCGCGTAGGCCTCGGCTTCGAAGAAGCTCACATGGCAGATCGGCGTATTGGGATCGACGGGCACCATGCCGTGCAGCGTGAAGGTGCTCCAGCCATCCTCGCCGCGCTCCCAGTAGAGTGGCGCTTGCCAGGCGCGCGCGAGCTCCCATCCCGCCGACAGCCAGAGCTCGGGCCGGCGATAGCCGCCGTCCTCGACAAAGCGAATGTAGTCGCCGTGCGTAACCGGGTGCGAGGCAATCTCGAACGGCTCGATCCAGACCCGGTGGCGCGGCATCTCGTTGTCGAACGCGAATTGCGCGCCGGCGTGACCGATCTCGCGCAGGCCGCCCGCGTGCGCAATCCAGTGCGGCTCGCGCGCCCGGATCGGCGTGAGCGGCCATTGCTTCTGGTACGCGGGCTTGAGTGGATTGCGCGAGAGGAGGTGCTTCAGATCGGTGAGGATCAGCTCCTGGTGCTGCTGCTCGTGTTGCAATCCGAGCTCGAGGACCTCGTCCGGGAAGTCCTCGTCCGAAACGAGCGCGAGCACCGCGCGGTCCACGTGGTCGCGATAGGCGAGTACATGGTGGAGATCCGGGCGCGACAGCATTCCGCGCTCCGCGCGCGGATGCCGATCGCCTACAGCGTTGTAGTACGAATTGAAGAGGACCCGGTATGCCGGGTCGAACGGACGGTAGCAGGCCCGCCTCTCCAGAAGAAAGGTTTCGAAAAACCAGGTGGTATGCGCGAGATGCCACTTCACCGGGCTCGCGTCCGGCATGGACTGGAGCGCGCAGTCCTCGGCCGAAAGCGGGGCCGCAAGACCGAGCGTCGTGCGGCGGATGGAGCGATAACGTACGCTGCGAGGCGCGTCGAGCCCCGAAGCTGGAATGGGATTCACGCGCACCTCCCGGCAGGGGTCATCGACCATACGCGCTGCTCCAAGACCGTGCAATCGAGCTTCAGGGCAACCCCCGCGGGGTCAAAGGGGCAGACGTCGGGCCGCAGACCGTGGTATATACCGTCGCCAGCCAGGTGCGGCTGGAGGTCTTGATCTGAGCAATCTTCATGCAGGAACGCGGTGAACGCGCAATTGTTGTGCCGGGACCATCGATTGCTATAAAAAGGAGCCCATGCAGATCGAAGCCGTGAAGGCCGCCTACCGGCGGTACGCAAGTTTCTACGACGCCCTGTTCGGCCCGGTGCTGCAACCCGGGCGCAAGGCGCTTCTGGAAGCCCTCGAATGCCGCCCCGGCGAGCGCGTTCTCGAAGTCGGGGTCGGCACCGGCCTGTCGCTGCCGCTGTACCCGCCTTTCGTGCGGTTGACCGGGATCGATCTGTCGCGCGAGATGCTCGACAAGGCGCGCGCGCGCGTGCAGCGCCGCCGCCTCGCCAATGTGGAGGGGCTCCACGAGATGGACGCGCACGCGATGGACTTCCCCGACGCGAGCTTCGACAAGGTCGTGGCGATGTACGTCGTGTCGGTGGTGCAGGAGCCGGCGCGGCTGCTCGCGGAGCTGCACCGCGTGTGCAAGCCGCAGGGCGACATCTTCATCGTGAACCACGTGCACTCCACCAACCCGATCATGGGCGCGGTGGAAAGGGGCCTCGCGCGCTTCTCGGACCAAATCGGGTTCCACCCCGATTTCGACCTCCACAGCCTGGTGAACGGCTCGGCCCGGGTGGAGCACGTTTCCAACATCCTGCTCTGGAAGGTGATGCGCGTGCGTAACGGCGTCGGGCACGCGCACGAGCCGCCGTCCTAGCGGGAAGGGCATGGCCCCCGCCGACAGCCGCCCGAGCCGCATCGTGCGCATCGGCCAGATCGTGCCCTCGTCGAACACGACGATGGAGACCGAGATCCCGGCCATGCTGCGCGCCCGCGAGCAGCATTTCCCCGAGCGCTTCACGTTCCATTCCTCGCGCATGCGCATGAAGCGCGTGTCGCCGGAGGAGCTCGCCGCGATGAACCAGGAGGGGCTGCGCTGCGCCGCCGAGCTCGCCGACGCGCGCGTCGACGTGATGAGCACGGCCTGCCTGGTCGCGATCATGGCGCAGGGCCCGGGCTACCACCGCCAGGTGGAGGAGGACTTCAAGCGCGTCGTAGCGGAGAACGGCGCGCGCTCCAGGGTCATGACCTCGGCCGGCGCCTTGATCCACGGGCTGAAGCGGCTCGGCGCGCGCAAGATCTCGCTCCTCGCGCCCTACATCAAGCCGCTCACGGCGAAGGTGGTGGCCTACATCGAGCAAGAGGGCATCGAGGTGCTCGACCGCATCTCATTCGAGATCCCCGACAACCTCGAGGTGGCGCGGCGCGACCCGATGCGCCTGCTCGACGACGTGAAAAGGCTGAAGATCGCCAACGCCGACGCGGTAGTGCTGTCGGCCTGCGTCCAGATGCAGTCGCTGCCCGCGATCCAGGCCGCCGAGAAGATGCTCGGCGTGCCGGTGACCTCCACGTCGGTGTGCACGGTGCGCAACATGCTCGACCTCCTGGAGCTCGAGCCGCGCATCCCCAGCTGCGGCTCACTCCTCCAGTAGACGAAGCGCGTTTTTCCGCAGCGTCGCGAGCTCGTCTTCTGACAGGACGGACAGCGTTCCGCGCGGATTCTCGTCGCCCATGTCGAACGGCGCGTCGGTGCCGAGCACGAGGCGCTCGGCTCCGACCAGATCGACGAGGTAGCGCAGCGCCTGGGGGTCGTGGGTGAGGGTGTCGAAGTAGAAGCGCCTGAGCAGGTCCTTCGCCGAGGACGCGGTGTGCGCCCGGGTCTCGGGCCGGACCTTGTGCCCGTGCACGAAGCGCCCGACCTGGTAGGGAGCGAAGCCGCCGCCGTGCGCGAGCAGCATCTTCAGGCGCGGCAGCTCGTCGAGCGCGCCCGAGAACATCAGGTTCGCGACCATGATGGTGGTCTCGAGCGGGTTGCCGATGAGGTTGGTGAGGTAATAGCAGTCGAGGCGCCCGCTCGAGCCGATGGTGTTGGGATGGGCGAAGATGGTCATCTTCAGCTCCTGCGCGCGCCGCAGGACCGGCCGGTATTTCGGGTCGGCGAGCTCGCCGAGCGGCGCGAGCGTGGCGAGCTCGATGCCCTTGAAGCCGTGCTCGCGCGCCGCGCGCTCCATCTCCGCGACGGCTGCCTCCGGGTGCTGCATCGGCAGCGTCGCCATGCCGCGCAGCCGCGCGGGTTTTTTCGCCACCATCGCCGCAATGCCGTCGTTGACGAGCTTCGCGGCCTCTATCCCTTCCGCTTCCTTCAAGTTGTAGAAAAAGACCTGGGGACCGGGCGAGATCACCGAGATCTCGATCCCCTTGCGGTCCATCGCCTCGAGCTTCGCCTCGGCGACGCTGAACTCGTCGAGGAGCTCCAGGCGAAGCTTGCCGCGGGCCAGGTAGCGCTTGCCGGCCTCGGCTTCGATGCGCGTGGCGTAGCGCTCGGGGTCGGCGCGCATCGCCGCGATGATGGTCTCGGGAATGACGTGGCTGTGGAGGTCGATCATGCGAGCCTGCCGATGCCCAGCTTCTCGCCGAGCTGGTTCAGGGTGGAAAGGAGCGCCGGCGGGAGCGGCACGCCGAGGCGCGAGCGCTCCTCGCGCCGCTCGTGGCTCTGCTCGCCGGGAAGGAAGATGCGCTCGTAGCCCTTCATGCGCTCGGAGCCGCGGATGTCGCGGGCGAGCTCGTCCACTCTTTCCTTGAACTTGTCTACATCATCGAAAGCGGAGACGTCGATGGCGAGGATCGCCTGGCCGGTGTTGGTGGGCGTGGCGTCGTCCGCGTTGAAGTCGACCACGTCCCGGCCCATCGCGGCGTTGTTCAACGTGCCGGCGAGGAGGCCGAAGACGAGCGCCATGCCGTAGCCCTTGTAGCCGGCCTCGCGTCCGCCCAACGGAAGGAGAAAGCCCTCGTTCATGCGCTTCGGGTCGGTGAGCGGGCGGCCGTCGCGCTCCACCATCCAGCCCTCGGGCATCGTCTCCCCTCGCTGCGCCTTCATTTTCACCTTCCCGAACGCCGCCGCGGTGGTCGCCATGTCGAGCACGATCGGCGGTTCCTCGCCGGCGGGAATCGCCATCGCGACCGGGTTGGTGGAGAGCAGCATCTCCACGCCGCCCCACGGCGGCAGATGGTTCGCGTTGCCGACGGCGAAGTACATGCCGATCATGCCCTCGCGCAGCGGCATCCTGGCGTAGAGCGAAGCCGGCCCGGCGTGGTTGCTCCAGCGCACCCCGACCCAGGCCGAGCCGGCGGCGCGCGCCTTTTCGATCGCGAGATTCGCCGCGTAGGTCATCGCGAGGTGGCCCATGCCGTTGTCGCCGTTCACCAGCGCCATCGCCGCGCGCTCGCGCTCGACGCGGATCTTCGGCGTCAGGTTGGCGCCGCCCGCCTGGAAGCGGCGGATGTACTGCGGCAGGCGGAAGATGCCGTGCCCGTCCGAGCCTTGCAGGTCGGCCTCGGTCATGAGCGCGGCGATGATCTTCGCATCCTCGGCGGGCACGCCGACCTGGCGGAAGGCTTTTTCGGTGAATGCGGTGAGCGCATCGGCGCGCAGGCGGTCCATCCGGGAATCGTACCTTGTAAAATCGCGGCTTTTTCCGTTCCGTGATCCGCTTTTCGAACGTATCGCTGCGCCGGGGCGCGAAGCCGCTCCTCGAAGCCGCGGACGCTTCCATCCATCCCGGCGAGCGCATCGGCCTGATCGGCGCGAACGGCTCGGGCAAGTCGAGCCTGTTCGCGCTGCTGCGCGGCGAGCTGCATACCGACCGCGGCGAGGTCGATTTCCCGGCGCACTGGCGCGTTGCCCACGTGGCGCAGGAAACCCCGGCGCTCGACCGGACCGCCTTGGATTACGCAATCGACGGCGACACCGTGCTCCGGGACCTGCAGGCTCGGCTCGCCTCGGCCGAGGAAAAGCATGACGGCGTGCTGATGGGCGAGCTGCACGCCGCCCTCGCAGACGCCGACGCGTACACTGCCCAGTCGCGCGCGGCTACTCTGTTGACAGGGCTTGGGTTCAAGGAGGGCGAGCTTGGCGAGTCGGTCTCCAGCTTCTCGGGCGGCTGGCGCATGCGGCTCAATCTCGCCCAGGCGCTGATGCGCCCGTCGGACCTGCTGCTCCTCGACGAGCCGACCAACCACCTCGATCTCGACGCCATCATCTGGTTCGAGGAGTGGCTCAAGCGCTACCCGGGCACGCTGATCGTGGTTTCGCATGACCGCGACTTCCTCGACGCGGTGGTCAGCGCCGTGGTGCACATCGACCAGAGGAGGCTGCGGCGCTACACCGGCAACTATTCGGCATTCGAGGCGCAGCGCGCGCAGAACCTGGTGCTCGCGCAGAGCCAGTACGAGAAGCAGCAGCGCGAGCGCGCCCACCTGCAGTCGTTCATCGACCGCTTCCGCGCCAAGGCGACGAAGGCGCGCCAGGCGCAAAGCCGCATGAAGATGCTGGAGAAGATGGAGGACCTCGCGCCGCTGCACGTCGCCGCGCCGTTCTCGTTCGAGTTCCGCGAGCCGCTGCGCGCGCCCAACCCGCTGCTGGTGCTCGAGGAGGTCACCGCGGGCTACGGCGAAAAGGCGGTGCTGGGCGCCATCACCCTGTCGCTGCAATCGGAGCAGCGCATCGGGCTGCTCGGGGTCAACGGCGCCGGCAAGTCCACCTTCATCAAGACCGTTGCGGGCGTCCTCGCGCCGCTCGCCGGGCAGATGATCGTGAACAAGGGCCTCGCGATCGGCTATTTCGCGCAGCACCAGGTGGAAATGCTGCGCGACGACCAGTCGCCGCTGTGGCACCTGGCCCGGATTTCGTCCGACGTCCGGGAGCAGGAGCTGCGCGATTACCTCGGCGGCTTCAATTTTCCCGGCGACATGGCGACGAGCGCGATCGAGCAATTCTCCGGCGGCGAGAAAGCCCGCCTCGCGCTGGCGCTCATCGTGTGGCAGCGGCCCAACCTCCTGCTCCTCGACGAGCCCACCAACCACCTCGACCTCGAGACGCGCGAGGCGCTCACCGTGGCGCTGGCCCAGTTCGAGGGCACGCTGGTGCTGGTGTCGCACGACCGGCACCTGCTGCGCGCGACCACCGAGCAGCTCCTGATCGTCGCCGACGGCGCAGTGAAGCCCTTCGACGGCGATCTGGACGACTATCGCGCGTCCCTCCTGAACCGCGAGGCCAAGCCTGCTCCACCCCCGAAACCCAGACCCGCGAAGGAAAAGCCTGTCTCGCGCAAGCCGCTCGAAGCCCGCATCAAGCGGCTCGAGGAGCTGGTGGCGCGGCTGACTGCGCGGAAAGCCGACATCGAAGCGCGCCTCGCCGATCCTGCGCTCTACGCCGAGGAGCACAAGGACGACCTGAAGACGCTGCTTCTCGACCAGGCCTACGTGGGCAAGGAGCTCGAGAGCCTCGAAGCCGAGTGGCTCGAGAAGCAGGCCGAGCTCGAATCCGCCGCAAGATCATGAAGTACGCCGCGGTGCTGATTCTCGTTCTCGCCGGCTGGGCAGCGCTCAAGCCCGAGCCGGCGTCCTGGGTCTTCGTCGCGGTGATACTGGCCTTCGAGGTGTGGCTGATCGGGCGGATCCGTGCGGTGGAGCGGGGGCCGGTGCCGGTGGGCGAGGCGCCGTATGCGTTCAGCGCGGAGGAAGCGCGCTTCATCGAGCGCTACCGCTTCTACTTCACCTTCCCGGCGCTCGCCGCGCACGCCGGCTCGGCGCTTGCCGCGATCGGGCTCGCCGGGATGGTGCTCGCAATCTGGCTCACCTTCAGGCAGGCGTTCGCCCAGGCGGCGCTCATCGGCGCGAACCTGTTTCTTGTCGGCTGGCTGACCAAGCGCCTGGCGCCGCACTTCGCGCTGCGCGTTGCAGGATCGCGCGGCGATCGCGAGGCGCTGCGCATGCTCGAGCTACTCGATCCCCTCTGGGCTAAAATCAAGGCCGTCAACCAATCGCAGGGACCGTCATGAACGCGCCCATCAAGACCGAGGATGCATTCCACCAGCTCATCCACCGCAACCACATGTGGGGGCTGTGGGAAATCGCGAGCCAGATGACGCCGCACCCGCGGCCGCAGGCCGTGGCGCACCAGTGGAAGTGGTCGGTGCTCGAGGAGGTGGTGAAGCAGTCGGCGACCGCGGTCCCGGTCGGCGACGAGCGCCGCGCGATGCAGCTCTTCAACCCGGGGCTGAACGGCCAATGGGCGACGACGAATACCCTGATCGCAGCGGTGCAGGTGCTGCTCCCCGGCGAGATCGCGCGCGCGCATCGCCATTCGCCGGCGGCGATCCGCTTCATCATGTCCGGGAACGGCGCCTACACCGCCGTCGAAGGCGAGAAAGTCGTGATGCGCGAGGGCGACCTCGTCCTCACGCCGAGCTGGCTGTGGCACGACCACGGCAACGAGACCGACGAGACCGTGGTGTGGATGGACGGCCTCGACGTGCCGCTCACCAAGGCGCTCGATTGCATCTTCTTCCAGATGCACCAGAACCTGAAGGCCGACCACGGCAAGCCGGTGAACGGCTCCAAGGCGCTCTACGGGCACGGGCACCTCGCGCCGACCTGGGTGAAGGAGCGCCCGCGGTCCTCGCCGCTGATGCTCTATTCGTTCGATCAGACTCTGGAAGCGCTCGAGGCGCTGCGCTCCACCGAAGGCTCGGCGTACGAAGGCATCGCGCTCGAGTACAGCAACCCGCAGACCGGAGGGCCGGTCACGCCGACGATCTCCTGCCGCATCCAGCTCGTGCGCAAGGGCGAGAAGCTGAAAGCCCGCCGTGTCACCGGCAGCTCGGTGTTCCACGTGGTGCGGGGCGAAGGCGCGAGCGTCATCGACGGCAAGCGCTTCGACTGGTCCAAGGGCGACATCGTCGCGCTGCCGAGCTGGGCGCAGCACGCGCACGAGAACACCGGCGGCGAGGACGCGATCCTGTTCTCGATCAGCGACCGTCCCGTGATCGAGGCGCTCGGCTTCTATCGCGAGGAAGCGGTCGCCTAGAGCGTCCGCACAGCACGCCCCACAGGCGCGCTCGCGGAAATATTCCTATCAATTGCAGACCCGTGGCTCTCTAAAGACCACGGCTGCTTCGCGTGTTGGTCTAAGACGCTAGGAGACATTCGGATAAGGCATGGCCCTTGCATTCGTGGAGCGGACTCGGGCAGAGCCACAACACGCCCGGGTTCAACCTCCCTGGAAAGGAATCCAAATGCAGAGCAAACGCCTTATCGCATCCGCTATTGCGTCCGTCGGACTGTTCGCGCCTTTGACGCTGCCGATCCGGGCGCTCGCACAATCAGACGTACGCCAGGAAGACAGGCGTGAAGACCGCCGCGAAGACCAACGTGAAGAAGTCCGGCTCGATGTGCCGCGCGATGCCGCCGGTGCGATCGACCTCCAGAAGCTCGTCGCCGAGATCCAGGCGCTGTTCAATCAGGATGTGCGCGAAGTGCGCATCCGCGAGCGGGGCCTGAAGGCGCAGGAGCGCCAGCAGATCGCGCAGGCCGTCGAACAACTCGCGGGCCAGCTCAACCTCGAGCGGGTGCGGCTGCGCCAGGACGACAATCGCCTGAGGATCGAGTTGCGCGCTCAGAACGAGCTGCGCGCCGACCGCCGCGAGGACCGGCGGGAAGACCGCCGCGAGGATCGTCGAGAGGACCGCATGGAAGACCGCGCCGATCGCCGCGAGGACCGTCTCGAGCGCGTGGAGCGCCGCGAGGACCGTCCCGAGCGCGTCGCACGGGTCGAGCGAAACGAGCGCGCCGAGCGGCCCGAGCGCGTGGAAAGGGCGGAGCGGCCAGAGCGCGTCGAGCGCCCGGACCACTCAGGCCGTCACTGATAGAGCGTCAGTCGTCGTCGCGGTCGCGGCCGTGCAGGTCGACGACCGCGAGCCCATAAGGGTCGTTGCCTACGCCCGTCACCGTGGCGACGACCGCGCGCTTGCGCAGGTCGATCACCCAGACCGTACCGCTCGCCACCGTGTTGGGCGTCGTTCTGGCGCCGCCTGAGATGACCGCATACCGACCGTCGGCGGTGACCGCCGAGCCCTTCGGGCGCGCCGCCCGTACTACGCCGTCCGGATCCGCCGGGCGCACGAGTGGAATCGTCGCCACGACGCCCGTGGCCGGGTTGGCGAGCGCGGCGTGGAGATCGACGATGGAGACGTTGTTCGCTCGGAAGTTGGGCACCACGATTTGTCTGCCGTCGGCTGTGAACGACGGAATGAACGGCCGCGTCTGCACGCTTGGATCGGCTGTGCCCACGAGAACCCGTGCGGCTTCGACTGTCGGGTTTTCCACGTCGATGATGGAAACAGTGTTGCCTTCGAACGCCACGCGCTGGCTTTCGCGGTTCGCCGCGACGATGTAGCGGCCGTCCGGGCTCGACGCGATGCCCCACGGGCCGATCTGAGTGGGGATGCGGGCGATCTCCGCGGTCTTGTTGCCGTCGAGCGCCGAGTCGAGGTCGATCACCGAAACGTCGTCGGTGCCGCCGTTCGCGGCGAAGACGTACGTCTTGCCGCTGCGGGCGCGTCCAAGGGCAAGGCCGTTGGTGTCGGGGAAGCAGCCCCACGCGGGGTGGGGAGAGAGCAGCGGAACCGGCGACAAGGCCCCGCTCGGATGCACGAACGGCGCGCTCGGTGCCGGGAAAGTCGGCGGGCCGCCCGGCGAAACGAACGGGACCGGATACTGCGGGCAGGGAAACTGCGGCGTGCCGGCGCCGAGCGCGAGCTCGACGCTGTGGCGCAGGCTGCCGGTCTTGCGGTCGACGAAGGTGATGCGGTTGCCGCCGTCCTCGGTGAGGTGGCTCTCGGCATTGCCGATGATGAAGAGGTCCTTCAGCAGGATCAGGCCGACCGAGCCGAAATGGCCGCTGTCGATGTGGCGCTCGAGCGCCGCGGCGGTGTTGTCGTTGCGGCGGTCGATCATCTTCTTGATGTTCATCACGGCGATGTTGCCGCGCCCGCCGTGCTGCGGATTGAACTCGTCGTTCTCGATCGCGCCGTGGTGGTTGACGACGTAGGCGCTCTTGCGGTCCTCGCTGATCACGACGTTCGCCGAGTCGCCGAGGAGCTTGCCATCGAGGCGGTCGAGCGCCACCTTGGAGCGGCTGACGATCGCGTTCGGCGTGTTGTTGTTCTCGGGCCGCAGCGCTTTTTCGAGATCGATCGCGTACATGCGCGGGTCGCGTCGGCCGGTAGCGAGAATCCAGGTATCGTTGTCGCTGAACGCTTCGTGGGCGAAGCAGGCGAGCAGGGCGCTGCACAGCAGCGTAGTGCGGAGCTTCATTTATCCTCCTCCTAGGTTTTGGCAGATGCTAGGCGCGCGCGCTGCGAGGCGTCAACCGTGCGTTTGTTGTGCGCTGCGAATTCCAGTCCGGGGGTAGAGTCCGGTTCATCGCACGGAAACAAGAAGGGATGCGGTGAGCCTCCTGGAACCTGCAGCCACCGCGCCGGCCGATCCTCCCGGCGTTTCGACGAGCACGTTCAAGCGGCTGCGGCTCTACGCCGCCCGCAACGAGCACCGCCTTTCGGTGACGTTCTTCATCGCCGGATTCCTGTTCGACATCCTCACGCTCGGCCGGATCGACTCGTGGTTCACCATCGGCCAGCAGGCGATTTATCTTTTCGTCATTTCGCTGATCCTGGTGCAGATGCTGCGCGCCGAAGCGCCCGCCGCCGCCGCGCCGGCCGCAGCAGCGGTGGCGCAACCTGACGCAGCGCCCGTCGCCGCATTCGCGACAAGTCCGGCCGCAGCGCCTGCCGCGGGGGGCTCGCGGCTGCGGCGCCGGTACCTCGAATACCGCAACCCGGCGATCCACTTCCTGCTGGGAGCGTTGCTCAGCGCCTACACGCTGTTCTTCTTCAAGAGCTCGTCGCTCCTCGTGTCGTTCGGCTTCATGGGCGTGCTGGTGGCGCTGCTGGTGGCGAACGAGTCGGCGCGCTTCAAGGCGCTCGGGTTGCCGTTCAAGTTCGCCCTGCTGGGGCTGTGCTACCTCGCGTTCTTCGCGTACGTGGTGCCGGTGCTGATCGGGCAGACGGGGCTCGCCGTGTTCCTGCTCTCGATGGCGCTGGGCTGCGTGCCGCTCGCGGCGGTGGCGTTCCTGGCGGCGCGGGAAAGGAAAGCCAGGATCCTCGTTCCGCTCGGCTGCGTGCTGGTCTTCTTCCTGACCTTCTACCTCCTCCGCATCATCCCGCCGGTGCCGCTGTCGATTCCGTTCATGGGGGTCTACCACGGCGTCGAGCGCACCGACGAAGGCTACCGCCTGACCCACGAGCGGCCGTTTTGGCGCATCTGGCACAACGGCGACCAGCGCTTCCGCGCGCAGGACGGCGACAAGGTGCACGTCTATTTCCGCATCTTCTCGCCGTCGCGCTTCTCGGACCAGGTGCTGATGGGCTGGTACCGGTACGAAGGCGGGCCCAAGGGCCGCGGCTGGGCGCTGCAGGACACCATCCCGATCAAGATCGTCGGCGGCCGCGAGGAGGGTTTCCGCGGCTACGGCGTGAAGACGAACTACCAGCCCGGGAAATGGATGGTGGAGGTGGAGACGACCGACCGGCGCGAGATCGGCCGGATCTACTTCAGCGTCGAATCGGTTTCGACCCCGCTCGGCCTGGAGGCGCGCAGCTTCGCCGCCGAGCTCGACTGATGCCGTAGACTCCGGGTTTCTCGAGGAGGAGAAACCTATGCTCCGGATTTTCGCCGCGGCAGCGCTCGCCGCGTCGGCTGCCCTGCTCGCGAGCCACGCGCTGGCGCAAGCATTCCCGTCGCGGCCGGTGACCCTGATCGTGCCGTTCCCGCCCGGCGGCTCGACCGACACTGCGGCGCGCATCCTCGGCGAGGCGATGCGCCCGTCGCTCGGCCAGCCGGTGATCATCGAGAACGTCGGCGGCGCCGGCGGCAGCATCGGGGTCACTCGGGTGGCGCGCGCCGCCCCTGACGGCTACACCATCGACATCGGCCAGTGGGACACGCACGTCGGCGCCATCATCTATCCGATCAGCTTCGACCTGCAGAAGGACTTCGCGCCGGTCGGCCTGCTCTCGCTCAACCCGCAGCTCCTCGTGGCGCGCAAGGGCTTCCCGGCCGACGACCTGAAGGGGCTGGTCGCCTGGATGAAGGCGAACCCGGGCAAGGGAACCTTCGTCGACCAGAACGCGGCGGCGCGCGTCACCGGCATCCTGATGCAGCAGTCGACCGGCACGAAGATCGAGTTCATCCCCTACCGCGGCGCGGGCCCGGCGATGCAGGCCATGCTCGGCGGCCAGGTCGACCTGATGGTGGTGCAGGCCGCGGTCACGCTGCCGCAGGCGCGCGCCGGCGCGGTCAAGATCCTCGCCAACCTGTCGCCCGCGCGCTCGCGCGTCATCCCGGACATCCCAACCTCCGGCGAGAGCGGCATTCCGGGCCTCTATGCCTCGGGCTGGTTTGCTCTCTTCGCTCCGCGGGCGACGCCGAAGGAGATCGTGGCGAAGCTGAACGGCGCGATGATGCATGCGCTCGCCGACGCGAAGGTGCAGGCGCGCTTCGCCGACCTCGGGCTCGATGTCGCTCCGCGCGAGCAGCAAACGCCGGAAGGGCTCGCCGCGTTCCACAAGGGCGAGGTCGAAAAGTGGTGGCCGGTCATCAAGGCGGCCGGCATCAAGGTCGAGTAGCAGCTTGTCGTCTTGCTTCTTTCTTAGGCGAGAAACCATCGTGAAGAGCACAAAGTGGATGATCGGCGCAGTCCTTGCGGCGGCGGCCGCGGCGCCGAGCGCGCAGCAGCCCGGATTCACGCGCGCCCTGATGCAGGACCAGAACCTCAGCGTGCCCGGGCGCCACGCCGTGGTCGCGCGCGCCGAGTTCATTCCCGGCGGGCAGGCCGGCAAGCATACGCATCCGGGCGAAGAGCTCGGCTACGTGGTCGAAGGCACGCTCGAGCTCATGATCGAGGGCCAGCCGCCCAAGACGGTGAAGGCGGGCGAGGTGTTCTTCGTCCCCGCCGGCACCGTGCACGACGGCCGCAACGTCGGCAAGGGCAAGGCCGTGGTGCTCGCCACGTACATCGTGGAGACCGGCAAGCCGGTCGCGAGCCCGGCCAAGTAGCGCTCTTGGAAGCCTGGTTCGACCTGTACCGCAGCATCGTCATGCCGGCGCAGTGCGACATCTACGGCCACATGAACGTGCGCCACTACGCCGCCTGCTTCGACGAGGCGGCGTGGCACTTCCCGCGCATGGCGGGGCTTTCGCTCGACGCGATCCGCGCGCGCGGTCTCGGCACGGTGACGGCGACCCTGACGATCGACTTCCACCACGAGATCCGCGCCGGGCAGCTGATCCTCGTCCGCGGCGCGCTGACACGCGTCGGCACCAAGAGCTTCGCCCACGAGCTGCGCCTATACGAGGCGGACTCGATGACGCACTGCGCGACCCAGAAAGCGGTCGAAGTGTGCTTCGACACGGCGGCGCGCAAGGCGGTCGCCCTGCCGGACGACATCCGCGACAAACTTGGCAAGTGCGTGGCGCAGGCGCCGGGTAGAATCGCCTGATGCCGATCTTCGTGTTCGCCGCCTGCGCGCTAAGTTAAGGAGATTCTTGCGCGGGCTGGCGCGCATCCCGCTCAAGTTTCGTCTCCTGGCGGCCGGCGTCGCCTTCGTGGTCGCGCTCGCCGCCGTGAACTGGCTGTACCAGGTCGTCCGCAAGCCCTCCGAGATGTTCTTCCCGCTGGACGGCGCGCTCGCCAAGACGCCGGCCCAGACCTGGGCTGAATACGGGCCGCTTTTCCGCGAGCATTCCACCGCGGTGATGACACCGGAGCTGCTCGCAGCGCTGGCCCAGGCCGAAGGCAGCGGCAACCCGGTGGCGCGCACCTACTGGCGCTGGCGCGTGGCCTGGAACCCGACCGAGGTCTACCGGCCCGCGTCGAGCGCGGTGGGCATGTACCAGATCACCGACGCGCGCTTCGTCGAGGCGAAGCGCTATTGCATCCGCAACCACGTCCCGGTCGAGGAAGGCGCCTGGCACGATCCGAGCTCGTGCTGGTTCAATGGGCTCTATTTCCGCGTTTTGCCGACCAATGCGATCGAAATGACCTCCGCTTTCCTCGACCGCCGCGTCGCCCAGACGCTCGCCCAGCAGCGGATCGGCGGCGCCACGCTACAGCAGAAGCAGGACCTCGCCGCCGTGATCCATCTGTGCGGCGCCTCGGTCGCCGAGGCCTACGCGCGGCGCGGCTTCCGCCCCGGCGCGCGCGAGCGTTGTGGCGACCACGACCTGAGGGCCTATCTCGCTCGCCTGAACGCTCTAAAGCGGAATTTTTCTTTACTATCTCGTGCATGAGCACCAAGCCGACCATCGACATCCCGCGCGTCGACCACATCGGCGTGCGCGTGCGCGATCTCGACCGCGCGATGAAGTTCTACGCCATGCTGGGATTCACGATTCATGCCAAGGCCACCAACGACGCGGTGGCCGTGGTGAAGAACGAGCACGACGTCGAGCTCAACCTCGTCTACAACGCCAACGCCGATGCGGGGGGCAAGAACATCCTCATGGACGTCGGCGACAAGTATCCCGGCTACACGCATGTCGCGCTGCGCGTGGCGTCGATCAAGGCGGCGATCCTCGCCTTGCGGGAGAACGGCGTGCGCATCACGCAGGGGCCGGTGTCTTTCGGCCGCGACGGCCACGTGTCGGTGTTCGTTCGCGACCCCGACCTCAACGTCGTCGAGCTGCGCGGACGGGAAGAGGACCTGTCCTCGATCGGCGGCGTGACGCACTACGTGCCGCAGAACTAGGGCTCGCTTGAAGGCCGCCTTCTTCCGCCGTTACGGCCCGCCCGAGGTCCTCGAATACGGCGAGCTGCCCGATCCGGTTCCCGGACCCGGCGAGGTGCTCGTCGACATCCACGCGGCGAGCGTCAACGCCGCCGACTGGAAGCAGCGCGCGGGGCAGTATCCGTCCAAGGTGTCGATGCCGCACATTCCCGGCCGCGACTTTTCGGGCGTCGTGGCCGCTCTCGGCAAGGGCGCGAGCGACTTCAAGCCCGGCGACGCGGTGTTCGGCGTGTGCGTGGTGCCGGCGGAAAGCGCGTACGCCGAGAAAATCGCGCTGAACCAGGAAATCGTCGCGCGCAAGCCCGAGCGCTTCTCGCACGCGGAATGCGCGGCAGCGGGTCTCGCCGCTCTCACCGCCCTGATATCGGTCGAGGATACGCTGCAGCTGAAAGCCGGCGAGACGGTGCTGATCCACGGCGGCGCCGGAGGCGTTGCCGGTTTTGGGATCCAGCTCGCCAAGCACCTCGGCGCGCGTGTCATCAGCACCGCCAGCGCCTCGAATCACGACTACGTGCGCGCGCTCGGCGCCGAAGTGGTCATCGACTACCGCGCTCAGGATTTCACCCGCGCGGTGTCGGGCTGCGACGCAGTCTTCGACACGGTCGGCGGCGACGTGACCGCGCGCAGCTTCGCGGTGCTGCGGCCGGGCGGGCGCCTCGCCAGCATCGCCGGCGGCGCGCAGGCGGCGGCCTCGCCCCGTGCCGACGTCTCTTCCCTGCGACCGAGCGTCGGGCGCAGCCGGCGCCACCTGGAGCGCGTGACGGCGTTGATGGAATCGGGCGTGCTGCGGTTGCCAGAGATCTCGCTGTTTCCGCTCTCCCAGGCCGCGGCCGCGCACCGAGTGAGCGAGGCGCGCCACCTGCGCGGCAAGCTCGTGCTGCAGGTTCGCTAGATCCAACGTTACTTCACCATCATGTAGTCCCGGCCGAACTGGCTAGGCCGGGAGGCCGATCGGCGGCCTGGCCGCAGCAGCGCTCCAGCAGAGGCATTCCGCAAGCTTTCGGCCGGCTTTCGCCGTAATCAGAACGTTTCTACTCTGATTGGCAGGAGGAAGTCGAGCCTGTTCCGGCCATTGCGCATTGCGCTCGTCGCACTTCTGTCGCAATTGTGCGCTTTCGTCCCCGCGGACGCAGCAGAGTACATCGCAACGGAACTGATAGTGCTGCCGGCGGCGAGCTCGCAAGTCGTCGGCGCGCTCAATAACCGCGGTCAATTCGTCGGCGGCGCGCAAATCGGGGGGAGCAGGCAGCGCGCGTTCATCGCGAGCGCCTTCCGATTCGAAGAAATCGCGGTGTATCCAGGCTCGTACTTCAGCGCCGCGCGCGGCATCAACGACGACGGAGAGGTCGTCGGCGCCGCTAACAGCGCCGACGTGGTCGCGGCGTTCCGCTGGACGCAGAAGGGCGGGGCGCAACGGCTCCCGGCGCTTCCGGCAGATACCACCAGCGAGGCTTTCCGCATCAACCGCTACGGTCAGGCGGTCGGATATTCCAGCGGTGCAGGCGGCATCCGGGCCGTTCTTTGGTCGCGCGACGGTGCGGTCCAGGAGCTGGCGGGGGCTCCCAAGGGCAAATACAGCCGCGCCCTCGGCATCAACAGCCGAGGCGATGTCGTGGGAAGCGCCGGGCGCGCGCCGGAAGCGCGCGCGTTTCTCTGGACCCCTTCCGGCGCGAAAGACCTCGGCACTCTGCCGGGGGACGGCGAGAGCGAAGCGTTGGGCCTCAACGACGCCGGCGACATCGTCGGCTGGTCGGGAGGCGCTGCCGGTACCCGGGCGGTGATGTGGTCCTCGGGCGAGATGCGAGACCTCGGCGGATTGGAGGGCGCAAAGCACAGCCGCGCGCGGGCCATCAACGCGCGGGGCGAGGTCGTCGGCGACTCGGGGAACGCGCATCGCAGCCGCGCTTTCCTCTGGACGCGGGTTCGTGGCATGCGGGACCTCAACAGCCTGCTTCCGGCCGGGTCGCGGTTCGTGCTGGTGGAAGCGGTCGCCATCAACGACCAGGGACACATCGTAGCCTTGGGTCGCGAGCACGATCAGCACGACGGCGAGAATCGGTACGCACGCTCCGATCCCTTGCGCGTCTTTCTGCTCGTTCCTGGATGGCGGGCGCGAGTCCGCCGTGCGGCAGGTCGTCCGGACCCCGCAGCGTTCTGGGATGACACGGTCATGTGCCGCAGTTTTCCGCCATAGCTGAAGGGGCAGGATTGGTATGAAGCGTTACATGATGTGCGTCTGGCTTCTGCTGCTCGCGGGTACGCTCGCCTCCTGCGGCGGCGGCGACGGCGACGGCGGCAGTCCGACCGGCGGCATCACTCAGACTCCTACGCCTATCCCGACCGGACCCTCCACGACGATGGGCGCGTGGTCCGCGCCGGTGAGCCTGCCGATCGTGACCATCCACATGCAGGCCTTGCCGGACGGGAAGGTGCTCGCTTGGAGCAACCCACGTACGCCGCCGATGGATGGAAGAGCCCCCGTGCGCCTGTGGGATCCCTCGGCGGCCCAACCGGTGCTCGAGGAAGCCGCGAATCCCTTCGGCAATATTTATTGCAGCGCGCACCTGCTTCTCCCGGATGGTCGAGTTCTCACGATGGGCGGCCACATTCGCGACAATTTCGGCCTGGACGCGAGCACCACGTTCGATCCCGCGACGCGCAGCTGGACGAAGGGCCCCCGCATGAACGCGGGACGCTGGTATCCGACCGGCACGGTGCTGGGGAACGGCGACGTGCTGGTCGTGTCGGGGGATATCGACACGACGGTCGGCGTGAACCCGCTGCCGCAGGTCTACCGGCCGGCAGACGGGACTTGGCGCGATCTGACCAGTGCACAGCTCAAGCTGAAGCTTTACCCCTGGATGCACCTGGCGCCCAACGGCAAGGTGTTCATGTCCGGCCCCGAAGAGATCACGCGCTATCTCGACACCAGCGGGACCGGTCAGTGGACGACGGTGGCTTCGACCAACTTCGGCTACCGCGGTACTTACTCGGGCGGCTCGGTGATGTACGAGCCGGGCAAGGTCCTCCTCGTGGGCGGCGGCACTCCGACGACCGCCATGGCGGAGGTGATCGACCTCAATGCCGCGACTCCGCGGTGGCGCCTCACCAACCCGATGGCATTTCGGCGCAAGGCGCTGAATGCGACGCTTCTGCCGGACGGCAAGGTGCTGGTCACCGGCGGCAGCAGTTCCGACCTATTCGACGATCCCTCCCAGGCGGTGCTCGCGGCCGAGATCTGGGATCCGGCGACGGAATCCTGGTCGACGATGGCGCCGATGAAAACGTCGCGCTTGTACCATTCCACCGCGCTGTTGCTGCCCGACGGACGCGTCTTCGTCTCGGGAGGCGGCGGAGGCGGCACGGCGATTGGCGATGTCAGCCACTACGATGGCGAGTACTTCTCCCCGCCCTATCTCTTCAGGGGTCCGCGTCCCACGATCGACTCGGCACCGGCCGGCGCCGCCCACGGCGAGCAGTTCACGGTCGGCGCTACCGACCCTGCGGGCATCGCGAGCGTGACGCTGGTCGCCCTGACTTCGACCACGCACGAATTCAACATGAGCCAGCGCTTCGTCCGGCTGGCGTTTTCGCCGGCGGCGGAGCCGAACCGCTTCAACGTGAGCGCTCCCGACAACCCGAACATCGTGCCACCGGGCTACTACATGATGTTCGTGCTGAACCCCAGCGGCGTTCCGTCAGTGGGGCGAGTGCTTGTACTGCAGCCGGGTACGGCCGCCAATACGCCGCCGGCAGTCGATGCAGGTCCGGACCAGAATCACGCTGCCGGCCGCCGCGGACCTCGCCGGTAAGGCGCGGCAGGTTCGCTGAGCCCAGCTACTTGGCGCGCACCACGTAGCGCGGCTCGAACTCGCGCGGCTCGCCGCGCGGGAAGTCGACCACGATGCGGTCGTCGTGCACTTCGGCTACCGTGCCGCCGCCGTACTTGGGCACGCGCACGGCGTCGCCCTTCTTCAGGCGCGGCCGCGCCTTCATTTTCAGCGTCGAGGCGTCCACGTCGCCCTTGCGCTGCACGCAGTTGTCGCAGTGGCCGCATCCGTCGCCCTCCTGCACCGCCTCGTCGAAATAGTCGAGGATCATCTTCCAGCGGCATTGCGTGCCGCGGGCGTAGGCCGCGATGAGTTCGACCTTGCTGCGCTTCCTGGCGAAATAGAGCTGCACCCTGCGGTCGGCGTGGTCGTAGAGGAGCGTGCAGCGCGCTTCCTCGCCGTCCCGGCCGGCGCGGCCGGCCTCCTGGTAGTACGCCTCCAGGCTCCCGGGCAGCTGGTAGTGCGCCACGTAGCGGATGTCCTGCCGGTCGATGCCCATGCCGAAAGCGTTGGTCGCGACCATGGTGCGTGCCGCGCCGCTCATGAAGGCATCCTGGCGCTCCGCGCGCTCTCGGCCGCCGAGCGCGCCGTGGTAGAGCTCGGCCTCCTCGCCCTGCGCCACGAGCCAGGCGTGCACCGCCTTGGCCTCTCTCACGGTGGCGCAGTAGACGATGCCGGCGCCGCCGGAGCGCACCACTTCGAGCAGGGCCTGGCGCTTCTCGGTCGCGTTGGTGGTCTGGAGCACTTCGAAGTAAAGGTTCGGCCGGTACACGCCTGCGTTGAGCACGCGCAGGCGCGGCCGGCCGAGCTGGCGGCCGATATCCTCGATCACGTCGGGGGTGGCGGTCGCGGTGAGGGCGAGGAGGGTCGGGCGGCCGAGCGTGCGCAGCGCCGCGCCGAGCTCGAGGTAGGCGGGCCGAAAATCGTGGCCCCACTGCGTGATGCAGTGGGCTTCGTCGACGACGAACAGATCGACCCGGTTCTCCTTCAGCCTCGCGAGCACGGCGGGGTTGGCGAGCTGCTCCGGCGTGGTGAAGATGAAGTCGGCCTCGCGGCCGCGAATCCGCCGCATGGCCTCGCGCCGCTCGCGCGCCGACAGGGCGCTGTTCACCGCGGCCGCGTCGACGCCGCGCTCCTCGAGCTTGTCGGACTGGTCCTTCATCAGCGCGATGAGCGGGGACACCACGATCGTGGTGCCGCGCATTTGCAGAGTCGGCAGCTGGTAGCAGAGCGACTTGCCCGCGCCGGAAGGCATGATCGCGAGCGTGTCGCGCCCGGCCAGGACGCTTTCGATGACTTCGCGCTGCCCCGGACGCAGGCGCTGCAGGCGAAAGGTGCGGCGCAGGAGGTTACGCCATTTCGTCACGCGGCCAGTATAGGCAGCGTCCGCCGCGCCTAGGAGCGTCGCATGTCACGCGGCGCGAAAGAAATTCCCGCTACTTCGCGAGCACCCGCATCGCGCGCTCGAGGCCCTCGAGCGTGGTCGGGTACATGCGGCCGTGCATCAGCTCTTTCAGGATGCCGATCGACTGCCGATACGGCCAGATCTCCTCGGGCTCGGGGTTGAGCCAGACGCACTTCGCGTACACGTCCGTGACGCGCTTGAGCCAGGCCGCGCCGGGCTCCTCGTTGAAGTACTCCACCGAGCCTCCGGGCTGCAGGATCTCGTAGGGACTCATGGTCGCGTCGCCGACGAAGATCACCTTGTAGTCGTGGCCGTACCTGTGCAGCAGCTCCCACGTGCGCGTGCGCTCGGAGTGGCGGCGCCGGTTGTCCTTCCACACGAAGTCGTACAGGCAGTTGTGGAAATAATAGAACTCGAGGTGCTTGAACTCGGTCTTCGCCGCCGAGAACAGCTCCTCGGCGAGCTTGACGTGCTCGTCCATCGTGCCGCCGATGTCCATCAGCATCAGCACCTTGATGGCGTTGCGGCGCTCCGGCCGCATGTGGATGTCCAGATACGCCTTTTTTGCCGTGGAATGGATGGTGTTCTCGAGATCGAACTCGTCCGGCGCGCCTTCGCGGGCGAACTTGCGCAACCTTCGCAACGCCACCTTGATGTTTCGCGTGCCGAGCTCGACCGAATCGTCGAGATTGCGGTATTCACGCTGGTCCCAGACCTTGACCGCGCTGCGGTTGCGCGAGCGCTCCTGCCCGATGCGGATGCCTTCGGGGTTGTAGCCGTAGGCGCCGAACGGCGAGGTGCCGCCGGTGCCGATCCATTTCGAGCCGCCCTGGTGGCGTCCCTTCTGCTCCTCGAGCCGTTGCTTGAGCGTCTCCATGAGCTTTTCCCAGCCGCCCAGCGCCTGGATGTGCTTCTTCTCTTCTTCCGTGAGAGTGAGCTCCACCTGCTTCAGCAGCCACTCGAGCGGAATCTGCGACTCGATCCCGGGGATCGCCTCGACGCCGTGCCAGAACTCGGCGAATGCGCGGTCGAACTTGTCGTAGTTCGACTCGTCCTTCACCAGGGTCGCGCGCGAGAGGTAGTAGAAATCGTCCACCGAAGGTCCGATCACGCCCTTGTCCATCGCCTCGAGCAGCGTCAGGTACTCCTTGATCGAGACGGGAAGCCGGTGCGACTTCAGCTTGAGGAAGAAATCGATCAGCACGCGGCATTATCGCATCCGCGGCCTCGGTCAAAGCTTGCAAGGTCGTGCGGAAGTCCGCTGCCCTCTGGGGCGAAAGCCGATATCTTGCTCGCAGGCGCAACTTGCGCTGCAGCCCCGCCACTTCCTTGTGCCGGGGCTTTTTTTTGGCGCGGCCGCCGGGCGCGGGCGGCGCAACCGTGGCTATGCGGCTTTCAGGTAGTACGCAGCCGCGGCGCGCGCGGTCTGCACGAAGCCGAGCGTATCGAGCTCGTCGAGCCAGGCGGCGAGGCTGCGCGCGTCGCAGCCGACGGCGGCGCGGATCGCGGCCACCTCGCGCGGCCCGTCGATGGCCGCGAGAATGCGCCGGTAGTGATCCGGCACCCCGGCGCCGCCGGATGCGCGCGCGCGCCGGCCGGCGTCGGTGAGCCAGTAAACCGCCTGGGTTGTCCTGATCGCTATCACTATTGCTATATCGAAGGCCAGGCGAGCAGCAGCGACACCAGGCCGGACAACCATGCCAGCAGGCCCGAAAGGCGCTGCGCGGCGGCGCGGCGCGCGAAAATGAGACGGCCGGGCGCGGCGGGCACGACGAACGCCGGGCCGAGGTCGTGGCGCGGATACGTTCTTCCGATTCTTCCCATGGCACGTCCCTCCAAAGAGCGAACGAGCCTCTATGGTGAGAGAGGTTGGCCTGCAATGGGCGGCTTCTGCCGAACTCTTACAACGCGGTGTTCGCGCCGTGGCAAATGCGCGCCACAACATCAGGAGTTGCAAAGGCGCGGAGAACGAAGTCGCGCCGCTATCGCAATTCTTTGCAAATCCGCACGAGTTCTTAAGGCCCGCGCAGGGTGCGCACGCTATGATTTTCGCCGGGGGAAATGCATGCATTCGAACAACAACGGCCGCATCGGCGTCATGCTCGTCGACATGCACAGGATCCTGCTTTCGGGCCTGCAGCGGCTGATCGACGACCAGAGACCGGACCTGCACGTGGTCGCCACCGCCACCGAGTGCGCGGGCGCCATGGAGATCGCGGCGCTCGCCAAGCCCGACGTGGTGGTCGTGGACGTCGACCTCGCCACGGAGAAGGACGGCGGCCTGGTCGCGAGCCTGATCAACGGCGGCAACACGCGCGTGCTGGTGCTCTCCGGCGCGCGCGACGGCAGGCACGAGCTCGCGATCCTGCGCGGGGCGTGCGGCGTGGTCCACAAGGACGACACGCCCGAGCTGCTGATCAAGGCGATCAAGAAGGTGCACGAGGGCGAGCTCTGGCTCGACCGCAACTCGACCGGGCGCCTGTTCGTGGAGCTGTCGCGGCAAAAGGCGCCGTCCGCGGCCGAAACCGCGCTCGCCTCGCTCACCGAGCGCGAGCACGACGTCGTGCGCAGCCTGGTGAGGCAGCCGGGCGCCGACAACAAGACGCTCGCGAGCAGCCTGCACATCGGCGAGCACACCCTGCGCAATCACCTGAGCCGCATCTACGACAAGCTCGGCGTGCCGAACCGGTTCGAGCTCTATATCTTCGCGCAGCGGCACGTGGCAATGCCGGCCTAGCGCGCCCCGCGCCGCAGCCGCGGCGTGGCGCTTTTCACGGATGCGCGGCGCGGGTGTGACAATGTGCGCAAGTCGTGTCAAATAGTGCTTGCGGCTCGCTCGCTCATGCGCCCACCATCGCAGCACCACCATGAAGCCCACTTCATGACCTGCTCATGGGCGCGCGCCGAGACGAGCGATTCGACAGCGACCTCAGGATCAAGCTCGATCGGGGCGATGGCCGCATGCGCAACGTCAGCGCGAGCGGCGTCTATTTCCTGACCGATGTCGACCTGAGGCCCGGAGAATCGCTCAGGTTCACGCTGGAGTTCTCGGGATTGCAGATCGGCGTCGTCTCGGCGCGCTGCGAGGCGCGCGTGGTGCGCGTCGATCCGCACGGCCCGCTGAAGGGCATCGGCGCGACCTTCGAAAGCATCGAGTTCCACCGCGTCGGCGCTCGTGCTCAACCGGAAAAAAGCAACTAGAAAAGGGCTCGACGATGCCTCCGTTCCAGATTCTCGTCCGTTTTGCGCTCGCGCTGCTTTGCCTTGCCCTGCCGCAGGCTGCGGCCGCGCAGGGCAAGCTCGACAAGGCCGTCCAGATCCTCGAGCAGCAGGCGCGCGCCGGCCGGGGCGAGTTCGTCACCTTCCTGATGGGCGCCGCGAGCGCCTATCGCTGGGACAGCGCGGCGCCGGAAGGGCCCGGCGCCGAGCGGCTGTTCTGCCCGCCGCCCTGGCATTCGGTCGACGGCAAGAGCTACGCGAAGATCGCGCTGGAGGAATACAAGCGCTCGAAGAGCGAGTACGCAGGCCTGACCGAATACCCCCTCGACGTGCTCTCGCTCGCGCTGCAGCGCGGGCTGCGTGCGCGCTACCCCTGCGACGCGGGCGGGGAAGCGAAGCCGGGTTGACCGATCGAAGGCCCTTCCTTCAGCCGCTTCATGAACGCCGAGGCGTCCAAGGTGAGCCGCGCGAGCTCGAGCGCGGCCTGAACCGGAAGCGAGACCACCTGCTCGATCCCGGCGTCGTCCACGAATCGGATTTCCATGCGTCGCGTGTCGTTCAGCATCCTCAGCGCGACCACGGTCGCGGCGTCGAAGGTCGGCTTGGTGGCGAGAGACAAAGTCTGTTCCTAGTGCAATAGATCGAGAGGTCTAGAACATGGTATCGCCCGATTGTGCGGTGCTCCACGCGGATGACAACATTTCACTTTCGGCGCGCTGCGCGCGTTTTTTCCCGCTGGCGCGGGTCACCGATTTCCACGCGGGCTCAAGCTCTTGCGGCGGGATGCGCGATGGGAGCTACGGTGGAGTGGGTTCCCACGTCACACTGTGCTTTTAGTCTGCGCGTCCGATGGCACACGTCGTCGCATCCGCTGTCAGAAACGCGAAGCCCGACATCTGGCTGACCATCTCGGGCTGGATCTGGCTTGCCTACGCCGTGGGGCTGCTGGCGCTCTTCACGGCGCTCGCGTCGTAGTCACCCCTGAAAAGAAATGGCCCCGAAGGGAAGGGGTTCCCTGCGGGGCCGAGAGTCGAGCGGGTCCAAGCGCTCGATGTTCGAAAAGGTCGGCCTCGGGAAGACCCGGACCGCGTTCGCGCTAGAACTGCCAAGCCGACTGGGCGGCCGCGCGTAGGCGGGTGGGGCAAGGCCGAGGCCTGCCCCCTGTAGCAAATACCGGACCAGATCGAAATATCAGCGTATTAGCGCTTCAGCCGGCCGGGACCGTAAGGCCAGCCGACACGGTCGACCTCAACCCACGCTCAGAAGAACCACCAAAGCACGACGCCGGTGACCAGGAACAGGTAGGCCATCCACAGCCAGGCCGCGAACGTGCGCCACACGTCCGCCTCCGGCCCGCCCAGCTGCGCTGCCCCTTCGGTTTCGAGCGGCGTCAAAGCCATAGATCTTCCTCGTGAATGTTCTGTTGTTGTCACCGATGTCATGGGTAGGGCATGACAAAAGTCATGGCTCGAGCCGCATTAGACCATGACAACGGCACTCCGCAAAAGAGTACATGTCGCTCGCTCGCGACACGCGCCGGTCCGCCACTATCTCGCCCGAGGCGCCAAGCCTGATTAGCGAGACCAGAATGCACGGACGCAAAGAAGAAAGGTTCGACAGCGAGCTCGCGATCAAGCTGGAAGGAGGCGGGAAGGCCGTCGCACGCAACGTAAGCGCGAGCGGGGTTTACTTCGTCACCGACGTGGCGCTTGAAGCGGCGCAGCTGGTGAAGTTCAGCCTGGAGTTCCTGGACTTCCCCAGCGGTCCGATCGAGGTGAACTGCAGTGCCCGCATTGTGCGGGTCGAGGAGCGGGGGGCCGGCAGGGGCGTCGGGGCTTCGATCAGCAGTTTCGAGTTCCGCAGACTACCCAAGGCCGGCAAAAGCTCCCACTAAGAGAGGGTCCAAACGATGAACACGGTCCAAGCAAGAATTCCGCGCTGGATAGGCGGCAGTCAACCGGTCCCGGCTCCGCGCTGGCCTGCGAGCCAGGCGGCCGCGCCCAGGCCGGCGAACGAAGTCGAAGCCAAGTCGTTTCAGCTCACCTGGGAGGAAAGCGCGCGCTTCTTCCGCGTGGTGGCCGAATGCGGGCGCATCCGCCGCCACTACGACATCTACCGCTGGCTCGGCGGCGAGGTGCAGCACTTCCTGCCGCACGAGATCCTGCTCTCCGCCTGGGGCGACTTCGACACCTGGGACGTGAAGCTCGACCTGACTTCCGGGCTGCCGGGCGTGCGCACGGGCCAGCTCGCGCATTGCCGCATCGACTCGCTCGTGCGGCAGGCCTACGCCCGCTGGATCGGCGCCGGCCGCCAGCCGGTGATGCTCAAGTCGAGCGACATCGAAACCGCGGACCACGGCTGCCACTGCGCGATCCACGCGGCGTTGCGAAGCATGCGCTCGGTGCTCGTGCACGGGGTGCACGACAAGCGCTCGCGCCAGGAGAGCCTGTTCATCGCCTTCACCTGCAGCTCGTTCACCCGCGGCCGCAGCCTCGAGCCGTTCGTCTCGCTGCTCGAGCCCCTGGTGGCGCAGATCGACGCGGCGTTCCGCAAGGTGCCGGCGTTCCCGCTCAACGATGCCCGCTTCGCGCTGCGCGCGGACGCCAACGTCCTCGACCTCAGCACGCGCGAGATGGAAGTGCTCGACGCGCTGTGCCGCGGCAGGACCAACGTGCAGATCGCGGCCGCGCTCGAGATCAGCCCCTTCACGGTCAAGAACCACGTTCAGCGGATTTTCCGCAAGATCGGGGTCACCAACCGGACGCAGGCGGCCGCGCGCTACACCGAGGCGGTGCGCCAGGCGGCGCTCAGCCTGGCGGCGCCGAAGAGCGAAGCGCCGGTGCAGGCGACCGGCGCGCTGGCGCAGGCGACCGAAACGGCATAAGCAAGCCGGGCGTCATGACGCAGCTACGCGTCCGCGACTACGAGCGGGACGATGCCGCGCGCTGGGAAGCGTTCGTCGCGGCGTGCCCGGCGGCGTCGTTCTTCCACCGCATTGGCTGGCGCGAGGTGATCGAGCGCAGCTTCGGTCACCGCGCGCGCTACCTGCTCGCCGAGCGCTCGGGCGAGATCGCAGGCGTGCTGCCGCTCGCCGAGGTGAAGAGCCTGCTCTTCGGGCACGCGCTGGTCTCGCTTCCTTTCTGCGCCGTGGCCGGTGTCGCCGCGACCGACGCCGAAGCCGCGCAGGCCCTGCACCGCGCTGCGCGCACGCTCGGCGAGCGCATCGGCGCGCAGCACCTGGAGCTTCGCAATCCGGCGCCGCGCGAGCCGGCCTGGCCGCGCCAGGACCTGTACGCGAGCTTCCGCAAGGTGCTCGCGCCGCAGGTCGAGGCCAACATGCTCGCCATTCCGCGCAAGCAGCGCGCCATGGTGAGAAAGGGCATCAAGAACGGCCTGGCGAGCGAGCTCGATGCCGGCGTCGAGCGTTTCTTCGAGCTCTACGCCGACAACGTCCACCGCCACGGCACGCCGCCCCTGCCAAAGCGCTATTTCGAGGCGCTGCGCGCCGCCTTCGGCAAGGATGCCGAGGTCATGACGGTCGTTTCGGCCGAGGGCAAGGCGGTGTCCTCGGTGCTCAGCTTCTACTTCAAGGATGAAGTGCTGCCGTATTACGCCGGCGACCGGACGGAGGCGCGCGATCTCGCGGCCAACGACTTCAAGTACTGGGAGCTGATGCGCCGCGCGTGCGAGAAAGGCGTGCGCATCTTCGACTTCGGCCGCAGCAAGCAGGGCACCGGCCCGTTCGACTTCAAGCGGAACTGGGGATTCGAGCCCGCGCCGCTCGCCTACGAGTACTGCCTCTACCGCCGCTCGAGCATCCCGCAGAACAATCCGCTCAACCCGAAATACCGCGCCTTCATCGCGTTGTGGAAGCGCCTGCCGGTGCCGGTGGCGAACGCGATCGGCCCGCATCTCGTGAAGAGCCTGGGCTGACTGCCGCATGAAACTCGACGCGGATCATCGCCTGCTCCTGGCCGCCGATGCGCGGCGCGCCTCGCACGCGCCGCCGCGCGGCTGGCGCGCGGCGCTGCCCGCCATCGCCGCCGCAGTGCTCGCGATTCTCGCCATCTACTCGGACACCGCGAAATCGATCGTCGCCATCTGGCGCAGCTCGGACACGTTCGCCCATGGCTACCTCGTGGTGCCGATCAGCGCCTTCCTCGTGTGGAGCAAGCGCCGCGAAGTCGCCGCGCTCGCACCGCGGCCGGATGTCCTGGGCCTCGCACTCCTGGGCGGCGCCGGATTCGCCTGGCTCGCCGCCGAAGAGGCCCAGGTCCAGGTGCTCGCGCAGTATGCGCTCGTGGCCATGGTGCCCGCGACGGTGGTGGCGGTGGCCGGACGTCGCGTCGCGTGGGCATTGGCGTTTCCGCTCGGCGTCCTGCTGCTCGCCGTTCCGTTCGGCGAGGCATTCCTGCCGCGCCTGATGGAATGGACCGCGGACTTCACCGTCGCCGCCCTGCGCGTGACCGGCATCCCGGTGTTCCGGGAAGGGACCTTCTTCACCATCCCGTCGGGGCATTGGGCCGTGGCCGAGGCCTGCAGCGGCCTTCGCTATCTCATCGCCTCCGTAACCGTGGGGGCGGTCTATGCGTACCTCACCTACCGCACCTGGTGGAAGCGGGCGCTGTTCCTCGTGGCTTCGACCGTGGTGCCGATCGGCGCCAACTTCGTGCGTGCCTACGTGATCGTGCTGGTCGGGCATTTGAGCAGCATGAGGCTTGCGGTGGGCTTCGATCATCTGATTTACGGCTGGGCGTTCTTCGGGCTGGTGATCGGCCTGCTCTTCTGGCTCGGCTCGCTCTGGCGCGAGCCTGCGGCGCCGCTGCCGCAGGCGCGCGCTTTCAGTCAAGCCACGCCCGCACGGGCGGCGGGCTTCGCATTCGCGGCGTCCGGCACGGCGCTGCTCGCGGCCGCGTGGCCGCTCTGCGTGCCGTACCTCGACCGGACGGATCCCGCGCCTGTCCGCCTCGCTGCGCCGGCTGCGGCTTCGGGCTGGTCGCTCGAGCCGCAGAAGGACATGCACTGGCGCCCGCATTACCCTGGCGCGGCGGCGTCGACGCTCGCGGTGTATCGCAAAGGAGAGATCAGCGTCGCCGTCTACCTCGGGTATTACCGCAACCAGCACCCGGGAGCCGAGCTCGTGGGCTCGCAGAATCTCGTAGCGGGTGCCAGTCCGTCGCCCTGGTCGAGGATCGGCGAGTCGACGGACGCCGTGGAGTTGCCCAGCGGCAAGGTGCAGCTGCGCCAGACGCGGCTAGGCTCGGCGACCGGTCGGCTTCTGGTGTGGGACTGGTATCGCATCGGCGGACGCGACCTCAGCAATCCCTACGTGGCGAAGGCGCTCCTCGCCCGCGACAAGCTGCTGCGCCGCGCCGACGATTCCGTCGCCATCGTGCTGGCGGCGCCCTACGAGGCGCGACCGCAGGCCGCCGCGGAGACCTTGCGGATGTTCGCGAGAGAAATGCTGCCGGCGATCGACCATGCCCTGCGCGTGGCGGCGCAAAAGGAATCGCGATGAGCACGCCCGCCCCGCTCATCGTGCACGTGGTGTACTCCTTCAGCGTCGGCGGGCTGGAGAACGGCCTCGTCAACCTGCTCAATCGCATGCCGGCACAGCGCTGGCGCCACGCCGTGCTCTCGCTCACGCGCGTTTGCGGCGGCTTTGCCGAGCGGGTACAGCGGTCCGACGTGGAGTTCATCGAGCTCGACAAGGGGCCCGGCCATCTGGTGCGCGACTACCCGCGGCTCTATCGCCTCTTTCGCCGGCTGCGGCCGGCCGTGGTGCATACCCGCAACCTTGCGGCGCTCGAGGCCGTGGTGCCGGCCTGGGCTGCGGGCGTCCCGGTTCGCATCCACGGGGAGCACGGGTGGAACCGCGCCGATCCCGACGGCAAGCGCCGTCGCTACCAGTACGTGCGCGCGCTGTACCGGCCCTTCGTCAGTCGCTATATCGCGCTCTCGCGCCACCTCGAGGACTACCTCGAACGCCGGGTCGGCGTGCCGTCGCAGCGCGTTTCGCAGATCTACAACGGCGTCGATACGGAGCGTTTCAGGCCGGTACAGGTGCGGGGGCGAATCGAGGGCTGCCCGTTCGGCCAGGAAGACTTCGTCGTCGGCTGGGTGGGGCGCATGGATCCGGTCAAGGACCTGCCGAATCTGGTGCGGGCGTTCGCGCGCGCGACGCAGCGCTCCGCGAGCCGGCTGCGCCTCGCGCTCGTCGGGGACGGGCCGATGCGCCCGGCGGTGGAGCGGCTGGTCCAGCAGGAGGGCCTGGCCGAGCGGGTGTGGCTCGCCGGCGAGCGCGCCGATATCGCCGAGGTGATGCGCGGGCTGGATTGCTTCGTCCTTCCCTCGCTCGGCGAGGGCATCTCGAACACCATTCTCGAAGCGATGGCCACGCGGCTGCCGGTCATTGCCACGCGCGTCGGCGGCAACGCCGAGCTCATCGAGTCCGGCCTGACCGGCCTGCTGGTGCCGCCGGCCGACAACGACGCGCTGGCCGACGCGCTTGGACAGTACTCGACCGACCGTGCGATCGCGCGGCGCCACGCCAAGGCCGCCAGGCGCGTCGCGCAGAGCCGCTTCAGCCTCGCGCGCATGGTCACCGACTATTGCAGCCTCTACGAGACCGCGCTCGCCGCGGCCGGCGTCACCGTGCCGCCGGCTGCCGAAGCGCTGTCGACGCGCTGAGGGGCTTCGTCATGTGCGGAATCACCGGCATCGTCGACCTGAAGGGCAAGCGGGAAGTCTCGCGCGCGCAGCTCTCGCGGATGAACCAGACACAGGCCCACCGCGGGCCGGACGCCGACGGCCTGCACCTCGAGCCCGGCGTCGGGCTCGGCCACCGCCGCCTCTCGATCATCGACCTCGCCACCGGGCAGCAGCCGCTCTTCAACGAGGACGGCAGCGTAGTGGTGGTGTTCAACGGCGAGATCTACAACTACCAGGAGCTGATTCCCGAGCTCGCCGCGCTCGGGCACGTGTTCCGCACGAAGAGCGACACCGAGGTCATCGTGCACGCCTGGGAGGCCTGGGGCGAAGCCTGCGTCGAGCGCTTCCGCGGCATGTTCGCCTTCGCGCTGTGGGACCGCAACCGCGAGACGCTGTTCCTCGCGCGCGACCGGCTGGGCGTGAAGCCGCTCTATTACGCCGTGCTGGGCGATGGCCAGCTCATCTTCGGCTCGGAGCTGAAGTCGCTCGCCGCGCACCCGGGCCTCAAGCGCGAGCTGGACCCGCTCGCCATCGAGGACTACTTCGCGTTCGGCTACATCCCGGAGCCGCGCACCGTTTACCGGATGGCGCGCAAGCTCGCGCCCGCGCACACGCTCACCCTGCGCCGCGGCCAGCCCGCGGCCGCGCCGCGCGAGTACTGGGACGTGCGCTTCACTCTCGACAACCCGATCGGCGAGTCCGACGCGCAGGCCGAGCTGGTCGAGCGCCTGCGCGAGTCGGTGCGCCTGAGGATGATTTCCGAGGTGCCTCTCGGCGCCTTCCTCTCGGGCGGCGTCGACTCCAGCGCCGTGGTGGCGACCATGGCGGGCGTGAGCGAGCAGCCCGTCAACACCTGCTCGATCTCCTTCAGCGACCCGGCCTTCGACGAGTCGCGTTACGCCCGCGAGGTCGCCGAGCGCTACCGCACGCGCCACTTCGTCGACAACGTCGACAGCGACGACTTCGGCCTGGTCGACGAGCTTGCGCGCACCTACGACGAGCCCTACGCCGACAGCTCGGCGATCCCCACCTATCGCGTGTGCCAGCTCGCGCGGCGGCACGTCACCGTCGCGCTCTCGGGGGACGGCGGCGACGAGAGCTTCGGCGGCTACCGGCGCTACCGCTTCCACGCCATCGAGGAACGCCTGCGCGGCATGCTGCCGCTCGCGCTGCGACGGCCGGCCTTCGGGCTGCTGGGCCGCGTCTATCCGAAGGCCGACTGGGCGCCGCAGGTGTTCCGCGCCAAGACCACGTTCCAGGCGCTCGCGCGCAGCTCGGTCGAGGCCTACTTCCACAGCGTGTCGTTCGTGGCGAACGACATGCGTGAGCGCCTCTACAGCAACGCCTTCAAGGCCGAGCTCGGCGGCTACAACGCCATCGAGGTCTTCCACCGGCACGCCGCGCGCGCGAACACCGAGGACGCGCTCGGGCTCGTGCAGTACCTCGATCTCAAGACCTATCTCGTCGGCGACATCAACACCAAGGTCGACCGCGCGAGCATGGCGCATTCGCTCGAGGTGCGCGAGCCGCTGATGGACCATCCCTTGGTCGAGTGGCTCGCTACTCTGCCCTCGTCCTTCAAGGTCAGGGGAAACGAAAGCAAGCGGCTGCTGAAGAAAGCCATGGAGCCGCAGCTTTCGCACGAGGTGCTGTACCGGGCCAAGATGGGCTTCGCCGTGCCGCTCGCGCGATGGTTCCGGGGCCCCCTGCGCGCGGCCATGCGCGAGGCGCTCGTCGGTGGGCGGCTCGCCGAGAGCGGCTGGTTCAATTCCGGCTATCTGGCCCAGCTCCTCGCCCAGCACGAAAGCGGCGCGCGCGACCACAGCACGCCGATCTGGACGCTCCTCATGTTCGAGGCGTTCCTGAAAAACGCCATGGACGCGCCCGAAATCGCGCCTGCGCTGAGGGTGGCAGTATGAGACGCAACGCGCATTCCAGACGGCGCGTGCGGTGCTCCGCCGCGCGGCCCACCGCGCTGATCGTGGGGATGTGTGCGCATGGTCTCGCGGTTGCACGTTCCCTCGGGCGCCGGGGCGTCGAGGTGCACGCGCTGGAGGCCAACGACGCCTTGCCGGGGACCACGACACGGCATGCCGTTCTGCACCCCGCGCGCGATGTAAATGGGGCTAGCCTCATCGATGCCTTGCTCGAGATTAGGCCGCGGCTGGGGCGCGCCGCGCCGGTCCTTTTCCTGACCAACGACAACATGGTGAGCGTCGTGGCGCGGGCTTGGCCGCTGTTGGCCGGCCATTACCGGCTGAGCTGGTCGCACTGCCGCGAAACGATCGCCGGCCTGGTCTTGAAGTCGTCCCTTCAAAGACAGTGCGAGCGCGCGCGCCTGCCCTATCCGCGGACCTGGCAGCTCGACCATGCCGACGAGGCCGACAGGCTGGCGCCCGAGCTCGGCTTTCCAGTCATCGCGAAACCGGTGCGGCCGTTGCGGGGGTTCAAGGTACGGCTCCTGCAATCCAGGGCCGATCTCAGGCGTCTCGCGATGGAATTCCCGGCCGATTTCCCGGTCCTGATCCAGGACTGGATCCCCGGCACGGAGAGCAAATTGTCGTTCTGCGCGCTGTATCTCGACCGGGGACGCGTGGTCGCTCGCTTCGATGGGCGGAAGCTCCGGGCCCGGCCAATGGGCCACACCACGGTCGCAGAGCCCGTGCAGGACGATGCCGTATTCGACGCGGCGCAACGCTTCTTCGAGGGACTCGACCTGACCGGGCCGGTTTCGCTGGAGCTCAAGCGGGATGCCCGCGGGACGCCTTGGGTCATCGAGCCCACGGTGGGCCGGACGGATTTCTGGCTCGGGTGCTGCATCGCCAACGGGGTCGACCTGCCGTATCTGGAATACTGTCACCAGGCCGGACTGCCGCTGCCCACTACGAAGCAGCGGCATCGCTATGTCTGGGTCAATGCCGAGCGGGATCCGCTCTCCCTGTTCTGGTACGCCTGCCAGGTCGTGAGGCGGGCGGTGTCGCAGCGGCCGGTCGCGCTTCTCTATTGGGCGCGAGACGACATCAGGCCCAGCCTGAGGAGCCTTCGGCTCGCCGTGGGCGCTCTGCCGTCGAGGCTAGTGCGCAAGCAGAGGCGCCTCTGGAGAGCCTTGGCGGCGAGCAGTCGAAGGGTGTCTCCTTCTCGGCGGCGGGTGACTGCCTTCCTGACGGCGCTCATCGCGAGCTCGGCGGCCAACGCGCTCGAAAATGACGCTCGCAGGATGGATACGCCCTCTCGTGCCGACATGGCCCCGGCGGACGACGACGCTGCGGCCAAGCGCAGGCAGGGCCAATGATGGCCAATCTCGCCATGACTTTTCTGCTCGGGGTGCCGCGTTCGCCGCGGCTCAGCGTGCTGGCTTACCACCGCATCCTGCCCGAGCATGACCCGCTCCTGAGCGCAGAGCCCAGCGCGGAGGAGTTCGAGCACCGGATGCGCTGGGTCAAAGCCAACTTCGAGGTGCTGCCCCTGAGCGAGGCGGTGCGCGCGCTGCGCGAAAACCGCCTGCCGAAGCGAGCCCTGAGCATCACCTTCGACGACGGCTACGCGGACAACTACAAGGTCGCGCTGCCTATCCTGCTGCGCCTGGGCCTGCCGGCGACTTTCTTCGTCGCCACCGGATTTCTCGACGGCGGCTGCATGTTCAACGACATCGTGATCGAGGCGCTGCGCTGCGCGGGTAGCGCAGAGCTGGACCTCGATGATCTCGGGCTGGGCAAGCACCCTCTCGGCGATCCCGCACAGCGGGCGGGCGCCATCGACCGGATCCTCGCCCGCCTGAAATACTTCGAGCCCGAGCGCCGCCGCCGCGCCGCTCTCGAGGTCGCGCGGCGGGCCGGTAGCCGCGTTCCCACGGATCTCATGATGACCTCGGAGCAGGTGCGCTCGCTCCACGCCGCGGGCATGGAGATCGGCGCGCACACCGTCACGCATCCGATCCTCGCCGAGATCCCGCTCGGCCGCGCCCGGCACGAGATGGCAGCGAGCCGGGCGAGGCTGGAGCAGATCATCGCCGCGCCGGTTCGCCTGTTCGCCTACCCGAACGGCAGCCCGCGGCGCGACTACCATGCCGAGCATGCCGCGCTGGCGCGCGAGTTGGGCTTTACCGCCGCAGTCTCCACCGCCTGGGGCGCGGCGCGCGCCGGCGACGACTTCTACCAGATCCCGCGCTTCACGCCGTGGGACCGGGCAGATTGGCGCTTCGGGCTGCGCCTTGCCCACAACGCCATGCGCAGCGATTACGCCCGTGCATAAGGAGACTGACGTGATCAGTGAAGTGACGACCGTAGTGGACTCGGCGCTGCAGCTTCGCGGCCGCCTCGGAGACGGCGACGCCGCGACCCCGCTGCTCGGGGCCATCCCGGAGCTCGACTCCATGGCGGTGGTCTCCCTCATCACCGCGCTCGAGGAGCACTTCGGCATCTCGGTGGCGGACGACGAAATCGAGGCGGCGACCTTCTCCACTCTCGGCAGCCTGGCCGAGTTCGTTCGACAAAAAATCGACGCATGAGCGGCAGCGGCTCCCGGGCGCCTTTCGACGCTTTCCTCCTTGCTGCGGGAAGAGGAGAGCGCTTTTGCGTTTTTCATCCCGCGGTGGGCGTCCCCTTGGGCAGCATCCTGTACCTCCATCCCTTCGCCGAGGAAATGAACAAGTCGCGCCGCATGGCCGCGCTGCAGGCGCGGGCATTCGCCGCGCGCGGCTACAACGTCCTCCAGATCGATCTCTTCGGCTGCGGCGAGAGCGGCGGCGATTTCGGCGATGCGCGCTGGGACCTGTGGAAAGAGGACGTGGCGCTTGCGCTGGATTGGCTCGGGAGGCGCGCGGACGTTCCGGTCCATCTTTGGGGCTTGCGTCTCGGCGCATTGCTCGCGCTCGACTACTCGCGCCACGGCGGCGAATCTTTCGCGGGCCTGCTGCTCTGGCAGCCGGTGACGAGCGGCGCGCAGTACATGACGCAGTTCCTGCGGCTTCGGCTCGGAAGCGAGATGCTCTCCGGCGCCGCGGTCGCGGGCGGCAGCGAGCAGCTCCGCGCGCAGCTCGCGCAGGGCACGCCGCTCGAAATCGCGGGCTACGAGCTCTCGCCCGAGCTCGCCTCGGCGATCGAGCGGCTCGATCTGGCTGCGCTGCCGCCGCGCAATGTCCCCGCGCGGTGGTTCGAAATCAACGCCGAAGGCAGGGTGTCGCCGGCGCTGCGGCGCGCCGCGCTCGCCTGGAGCGCGGCGGGGGCGGAAGTCGACCTCCACGCGGTGAAGGGCGAGCCGTTCTGGACCACGGTCGAGATCAGCGAATGCCCCGAGCTCCTCGGCGCCACGTCCAATGCCCTCGCGCTGACGCCCGCATGACGATTACGCGCCAACCGGTCAGCTTCGCCTGTGGCCAGGACTGGCTTCTCGGCCTCATCACGCGGCCCGAGAAGCCGCGCGGCCGCGGCGTTCTGATTGCGGTGGGCGGCCCGCAATACCGCGCGGGCAGCCACCGTCAATTCGTTCTGCTCGCGAACGACCTCGCCGCGCAGGGTTACGCCGTGATGCGCTTCGATTACCGCGGGATGGGCGACAGCACCGGCGAACCGAGGACTTTCGAGGGGGTCGGCGACGACCTGCGGAGCGCCATAGATCATTTCCTCGCCACGGTGCCCGAAGTGCACGAGGTCGTCATCTGGGGCTTGTGCGACGCCGCCTCGGCAGCGCTGTTCTATGGCCACGGCGATGCGCGCGTCACCGGCATGGTGCTCCTGAATCCATGGGTGCGCACCGCGCAAGGGGAGGCGCGCGCGTATCTCAAGCACTACTACCTTCGACAGGCCTTCAGCACGGCGCCCTGGGCGAAGCTCCTGCGTGGACAGTTCGATCTCGCGGGCTCGGCGGCCTCTTTCGTCCGCAACCTGCGCAAAGCCGGCGCCGGGGGAGTGCAGGCCCTTCCGGAGCGCATGGCGGAAGGCTTCGCCCGGTTCAAAGGGCAGGTGCTGGTCATCCTCTCGGGCAACGACCTCACGGCGAGCGAATTCAGCGGCGTGGCGGCGAGCTCCAAGCGCTGGCGTCGCCTGCTGCGAGCGCCGCGGGTGGTCCAGCACCGCCTGGCCGGCGCGAGCCACACCTTTTCCCGCCGCGAGTGGCGCGATCAGGTCTCGAGCTGGACCTCGGCATGGGTGCGCTCATGGTGAAGCGTGTCCTGATGGTGGCGTTCCATTTCCCTCCGCTCGTCGGCAGCAGCGGCATCCAGCGTACGCTGCGCTTCGCCCAGCACTTGCCTGACTTTGGCTGGGAACCCGCGGTCCTGTCGGCGCATCCGCGCGCCTACCCCAACGCGGCCGCCGAGAGCATCCGGGAGATTCCACGCAATCTGCAAGTGCGCAGGGCGTTTGCGCTCGATGCCGCGAGGCATCTCTCGGTGGCCGGCGTGTTTCCGCGCCTGCTCGCGCTGCCGGACCGCTGGTCGAGCTGGTGCCTGGGGGCCGTGCCCGCCGGACTTCGGCTCATGCGCACGTTCAAACCCGATGTCCTGTGGACCACTTATCCCGTCGCGAGCGCCCATCTCATCGGCGCGGCGCTTCACCGCCTGACCGGGATTCCGTGGGTGGCGGACTTCCGCGATCCGATGGCGCAGGAGGATTACCCCGCCGACCGTCTCACCCACAGGGCCTTCGCGTGGATCGAAAGGCGGACATTGCGCGCCTGCACCAAGGCCATTTTCACCGCCCCGGGCGCACTGCGCCTCTATGCCGAACGCTACCCGGAGTTGCCGGGCTCGCGGCTCGGCATCATAGAGAACGGCTACGACGAAGCGTCGTTCGCCGGCCTCGAAGCGCGCTCGCCGCTGGAAGGCGACCGGCCGCTCACGCTCGTTCACAGCGGGACTGTCTACAGCTCCGAGCGCGATCCTCGCCCGCTGTTCGCTGCGTTGGGGGAGCTCGTGCGCGAGGGCATCATTTCGGGGTCCAGCGTCAAGCTGGTGCTCCGGGCCACGGGCAACGACGCCTACCTGAGCGAGCTCGTGAGAGCCGAGGGAATCCAGGACATCGTGTCGCTGCAGCCCGCGGTCGGGTACCGGGCAGCGCTCGAGGAGATGCAGCGGTCCGATGGCCTGCTCGTGCTGCAGGCGGCCAACTGCAATTACCAGGTCCCGGCAAAGCTCTACGAGTACCTGCGCGCCGGGCGGCCGATCCTCGCCCTGACCGATCCGCAGGGAGACACGGCATCGATCCTGCGCGCGGCGGGCGTGGACAGCATTGCGCCCCTCGACTCGAAGGAGTCCATCCGCCGGACCTTGGTCACGTTCCTGGAGCAGCTCAAAGCGAGGCGTGCCCCGCTGCCGTCCGAAGCGGCGGTGGCGGCCTGCTCGCGCCGCGCGCGCACGGCACAGCTCGCGGCAGTCCTGGACGCCGCACGCGATGCGCCGGGCCGGCGCTCGCATGCGCCGCTCGACGTCCTGCGCCGGGACCCGCACGCATGAGCATTCGCGCAGAAGCCATGGATGCCCTCGACCTGCCGGAGCGGTTCGGCTATCGCCAGCACGGCGATTTCTTTCGATCCGCCGAGTGGTTTCGATGCCTCCACGCGACCGCGGTGACGCGTCCGCCAAGGGTCTACAAGGCCGGCGACGCGGCAATGGTCTGTTGCTGGAACGGCCGCACCCTCGAGAGCCTCGCAAATTACTACACGATGGAATACGGCCTGCTCGGAGACGGGCAGCTCGACGCGATCGTCGAGCGTATCGCGACCGACCGGCCGACCGGCGTGCGCCTCACGTTCCTTCCGGAAGCGCTCGCCCACTCGTTGACGCAGGCGCTGAGAAGCGTCGGGTTTTTCGTGCGACCGTACTTCATGTACGAGAACTGGTTCGTGCGGCTGCACGGGCGGGATTTCAAGAGCTATCTGGCCGGGCGACCCTCGCAGACCACGAACACGATCAAGCGCCGGCGGAAGAAGCTCACGGCCTCCCATGCCCATGAAATCGTGCTCACGCGCGAAGCGGACCGCATCGCAGATTTCGTGACGGTCTACGAGCAGAGCTGGAAGCACGCCGAGCCGCACCCGGCGTTCATTCCTGCGCTCGCCGCGACGTGCGCCTCTCTGGGCATCCTCCGATTGGGTATCCTCTACGTCGACGGGGCGCCCGCGGCGTCCCAGCTCTGGATCACCACGGCGAAGAAGGCGCTCATCTACAAGTTGGCCTACAACGACAGCTGGCGGGACTATTCCGTCGGCTCGATCCTGTCGCTCGAGATGTTCCGCCAGGCGATCGACGAAGACCGCGTCGAAGAGATCGATTACGGCGTCGGCAGCGAGCCTTACAAGAAAGACTGGATGGAGGACAAGCGCCGCCTGTATGGCCTCGCCGCCTTCAACCTGCGCACCGCGTCGGGGCTCGTCCAGGCCGGCGTCGAAAAGGCCAAGCTGGCTTTGCGTCGCGGGCCGCTGCGCGGCGGCGCGCAGCCGGACGCGCAGGATGCTGCGTCGACGAGCGTGTGATCGAAGGTGTCCCCGAACGTGTCCCCGAAAGTGCCCCACTTGATCCACGAGCTTCCGCTGCGCGCCGCCGAGCGCGCCGGCGAGGCCGATGCGCTGCTCTACCGGGACGAGCGCCTCTCCTATGACGAGCTGGCGCGGGGCATACGCCGGTGCGCCGCGGCGTTGCTCGGCCTCGGCCTCGGCCGTTCCGCGCGCGTTGCCGTATACATGGAGAAGCGCCCGGAGACGGTCGTCGCGATGTTCGGCGCCGCCGCCGCCGGGGGCGTATTCGTTCCGGTCAATCCGCTGCTCAAGCCCGACCAGGTGGCCTACATCCTGCGGGACTGCAATGTCCAGATCCTGGTCACGACCGCCGAGCGGCTGAACCTCCTGGCGCCGCTCCTGGGAGGCTGTCCCGACCTCAGGACCACGCTGGTCCTGGGTGAAGGGCAAGTGCCCGGAGCCTCCTCGAGGGTGCGGTGGGACGACGCGCTCGACGCAGCCGCGGAGACTGCGCCGCACCGCGTGATCGACGCCGACATGGCTGCCATCCTCTATACGTCGGGCAGCACCGGCAAGCCGAAAGGCGTGGTGCTGTCGCATCGAAACATGGTGGCAGGCGCGAAGAGCGTCGCGCAGTACCTGGAGAATCGCCCGCAGGACCGGATCCTGTCCGCGCTGCCGCTCAGCTTCGATGCGGGGTTCAGCCAGCTCAGCACCGCGTTTCATGCCGGGGCGAGCGTAGCGCTGATCAATTATCTGCTGCCGCGGGACGTCGTTGCCGCGGTCGAGCGCTACGCCATCACGGGGCTTACTGCCGTGCCCCCCCTTTGGATCCAGCTCGCCCAGCTCGGCTGGTCCAAAGCGCGCACCAGCCTGCGCTATATCGCGAATACGGGCGGCCGCATGCCGAAGGCGACGCTGGACCAGCTGCGCGCGGCATTGCCGCAGACCCTCGTTTATCTGATGTACGGGCTGACCGAGTCGTTCCGGTCCACCTACCTGCCGCCCTCCGAGCTCGATCGTCGCCCCGATTCGATCGGCAAAGCCATCCCGAACGCGGAAGTGCTGGTAGTGCGGGAGGACGGAACGCTTTGCGATGCCAACGAGCCCGGCGAGCTCGTGCATCGCGGCGCGCTGGTATCGCTCGGCTATTGGAATGATCCTGCCAAGACCGCCGAGCGATTCAAGCCGGCCCCCGGACAGGCGTCGGGGCTCGTCATGCCCGAGATCGCCGTGTGGTCCGGAGACACCGTGCGCCGCGACGAGGAGGGATTCCTCTACTTCATCGGCCGGCGCGACGAGATGATCAAGACCTCGGGCTACCGCGTCAGCCCGACGGAAGTGGAGGAGGCGGTCTACGGCACCGGGCTCGTCGGCGAGGTCGCCGCCCTCGGCATCGAGCATCCGGTGCTAGGCCAGGCCATCGTCCTGGTGGCCACGCCGCCTGCAGGTTCCGCGCTCGATTCCGCAGCGGTGATCGCGAAATGCCGCGAGCGGCTTCCCGCCTTCATGGTCCCGGCGCGCATCGTCGAACGCAAGGGCAGCCTGCCGCGCAACCCGAACGGCAAGATCGATCGGAAGCTCCTGGCGCAGGAATTCGTGGGGCTGTTCGAGGCCGCCGCATGAACAAGCCCGCACGCCCGGTCCACGCGCCGATGGATCAGTTCCCCGTGGTCGACGATTGCCTCGTGGTCGGCGGCGTCCCGCTGCCGGAGCTCGCGCGGCGCGTCGGCCGCACGCCCTTTTACGCCTACGACCGGCAGCTCGTCAGCGCGCGGGTCGAGCTTATTCGCAGCCACCTTCCGCGCCGTGTCCACATCCACTATGCGATGAAGGCTAACCCGATGCCGGCGGTCGTGGCGCACCTCGCGGGGCTGGTCGACGGCCTCGATATCGCGTCCGCGGGCGAGCTCGGGATCGCGCTGCAAGCCGGCGCCCGGCCGGACAGCATCAGCTTCGCCGGCCCCGGCAAGAGCGATGCCGACCTCGAGGCCGCCCTCGCCGCCGGGATCGTCGTCAACCTCGAGTCCGAGGGCGAGATGGAGCGGCTTGCTGCCATCGCGGGCCGGCGCGGCGTCAAGGCGCGCGTCAACGTGCGCGTCAACCCGGACTTCGAGCTGAAGAGCTCGGGCATGAAGATGGGGGGCGGGCCCAAGCCGTTCGGCGTCGACGCCGAGCGCGTCCCCGCCATGCTGCGCAGGATCGGCGCGCTCGCGCTCGACTTCCAGGGCTTCCACATCTTCAGCGGCGCCCAGAACCTGCGCGCGGATTCGATCGCCGAAGCGCAGCGGAAAAGCATCGAGCTCGCGGCGCGCCTCGCGCAGGACGCGCCCGGTCCCGTGCGCATCCTCAATATCGGCGGCGGGCTCGGGATTCCGTATTTCCCCGGTGACGAGCGGCTCGACGTCTCGCTCGTCGCGCGCAACCTCGCCGCCATCCTGGAGGGCCTCGACTCCCGCCTGCCCGGGGCGCAGGTCGTGCTGGAGCTCGGCCGATTCCTCGTCGGCGAGGCGGGCATCTACGTCTGCCGTGTCATCGACCGCAAGATTTCGCGGGGCCATTGTTTCCTGGTGACCGACGGCGGCCTGCATCATCACCTGGCGGCGTCCGGGAACTTCGGCCAGGTCATCCGCAAGAACTATCCGGTGGCCGTGGGCAATCGGGTGCGCGGCTCGAAAAGAGAGATCGTTTCCGTCGTCGGCCCGTTGTGCACGCCCCTCGATCTGCTCGCCGACAACATGGAGATGGCGAGCGCCGAGGTCGGAGACCTGATCGTGGTGTTCCAGTCCGGAGCCTATGGGCTCAGCGCCAGCCCGGTCGGTTTTCTCAGCCATCCTCCCGCCGCGGAAATCCTGGTATGAGCGGCATCTGCGGCTGGTTCGACCCGAATCCGGGCACGTCCGCGGACGCGGACATCGCCGCCATGGCGGCGACGCTCGCGCGGTTCGATGCAACCCCGGTGCGCACCAAGTCGGCGCAGTGGGGTGCGGTGGCGGTGGCAGCCGGCGCAGCCAATGGAGATTTGTGCCAGGAGGGGGAGCGGCTGGTCGTGGTCTGTGGCCGGGCGCGCTTTTCCGACGCCCGACTATCGGAGCTCGCGCGGCGACAGGGTCTCGCCCGCGCCATCGCCGCGGGATACGCCGAACGGGGAACCGACCTCCTGAAGCTCCTGGCGGGAAGTTTTTCGCTCGCCATCCTCGACGGCGCCGCGCGCAAGGCGCTCGTCGCGGGCGACCGGATGGGCACGCGCTCGCTGTGCTATTCCGCCGACGCCCGAAAACTGGCCTTCGGATCGACCCTCGATGCCATCAGCGCTTATCCCGGATCCCGGCGCCAGATCAGGCGTCAGGCGATCTACGACTATGTCCATTTCCATGTGATACCGGGCCCCGACACGGCGTATGTGGAGCGCAGCCGCCTCGAGCCGGGAACTTTTCTGATCTGGGACGACGGCCGCGCGCATGCGGCACCGTACTGGAGCGTCGAATTCGTAGAGGACGAGAAGCGGTCATTCCCCGCCCTGAAGGAAGAATTCCGGACGCTGCTGCGGAAAAGCGTCGCAGACGCGGCGGAGCACGGCTCGACCGGAGCTTTCCTGAGCGGCGGCACGGACAGCTCCACCGTGGCCGGCATGTTGAGGGAGGTGACGGGCGAAGCGCCGCGGACCTTCTCCATCGGCTTCGACGCCCAGGGCTTCGACGAGGTCGGCTATGCCCGGATCGCCGCACGCCGCTTCGAGACTAAGCACAAGGAGTACTACGTTACCCCCGACGACGTGGTCAACGCCGTGCCGCGCATCGCGGCCGTCCACGACCAGCCGTTCGGCAACTCCTCCGCGGTGCCGACCTACTACTGCGCGAAGCTGGCGCGCGACGACGGCGTCGACACGCTGCTCGGCGGCGACGGCGGCGACGAGCTGTTCGGCGGGAATTCCCGCTACGCCACGCAGTACTACTACTCGCTCTACAGCGACCTGCCGCAGCCGCTGCGCCAGGCCGTCCTCGAGCCGGCTTTCCGAATCCTGCCCGAGGTCGGCCTCGTCGGAAAGGCTCGCCGGTACATGGCGCACGCCTCGATGCCGATGCCCGCGCGCTACGATCACTACAACCTGCTGCAGCGCCTGGGACCGGACACGGTTTTCACCAGCGAATTCCTGGCCGGCGTGTCGCCCGCAGCTCCGGCAGCGCAGGTCGAGCAAGCCTACCGGTCTTCGAACGCCGGTTCGCTGATCAACCGCATGCTGGCCCTCGATTTCAAGTACACGCTCGCAGACAACGACCTGCCCAAGGTGGTGCGCTCTTCCGAGCTGGCGGGGGTCGACGTGCGCTTCCCGCTGCTGCACGACGAAGTGGTGGCGTTTTCAGCGCGACTGGCGCCCGGGCTGAAGCTGCGCGGCCCCCGGCTGCGCTACTTTTTCAAGCAGGCCCTGCGGGATTTCCTGCCGCCGGAGATCATCACCAAGACCAAGCACGGCTTCGGCCTGCCTTTCGGGCGCTGGCTGCATACGCACGAGCCGCTGCGCCAGCTCGCGTTCGAAAGCCTCTCCGACCTGAAAAAACGGCATATCGTCCGCGCCGAGTTCATCGATCAGCTGAGCGGCGTGCACGTGAACAGCCATGCCGATTATTATGGAACCATGGTCTGGATCCTGATGATGCTGGAGCAGTGGCTGAAGCACCATCCCGTGTCGGTGTGATGCCCATGCGAAAATCCTTTATGGCATGGCCTATCGTGGCGCTCGCGGTGCTGCAGGGCTCGAGCGCCGTGGCGCAGCACCAATACGATCCCAAGCAGCTTGCGATGCTGCCCCCGTACTGCAAGTACACGCAGCTCTACCGGCAAAACGTGCCGGGGGGCAGCGATCCGCAGCAGATCGAGCGCTGGTCGAGCTTGATGGGGCCGGAAAATTTCATCCACCTGCACCACTACTGCCTGGGGCTCGAGGCCTCGAACCGGGCGCTTTATTTCTCGAGCACGAAGCCCGACCGGGACCGCGAGTTGGGCGAGTCGGTGCGGGAGTTCAACTACGTGCTGGAGCGGGTCTCGCCCGAGTTCGCCCTTCTGCCGGAGATCCTCACGCGCAGGGGCGAGAATCTGCTGCGGCTGGGAAACGGTCCGCAGGGCCTGCTCGACCTGAGTCGCGCCATCGAGCTCAAGCCGGACCACTGGCCGCCGTACGCGGCGCTAAGCGACTACTACAAATCGTTGGGCGACCTGAAGTCAGCGCGGGAGTGGGTGGACAAGGGCCTGAAGGCTGCGCCCGGGACCCGGGCGCTTCAGCGCCGGCTGACGGAGCTCGATCACCCCAAGTCGAGCCGGTCGGCCGACTGACACAGCACGTTCGAAGAGCCCGGTAGCCGCTCGGCGCGATACCCCCAGCTTTCGATTAGGCGCGTCGTTTCGCCGGTGCTCGTCTCCACGATCAGGACGGGATGGTCGCGCTCGACCAGCCGGCGCATCCCCTGGAGCACCGGAAGCTCGTGGCCTTCCGCGTCGATCTTCACGAGACGCACGGCCGGCAGCGCCAGGCTGTCGATGGAGAGCGCGAGGATGGAGAGGCCCGCGGCGCCGCTGACGACGTGCGCCTGGTAGTAGTTCTCCAGGCCGTCGGGGAAGCGCGGAATCTCCATGCCGACGACGGCGGTGTGGTCCGAGGCGGCGCAGTTGAGAAGCGAGACGTTGGCATGTCCCGAGTGGCGGACATTTTCCGTCAGGAGCGAGAAAGTGTCCGGAATGGGCTCCAGGGCGATGACGCGGCCGGCCGGACCGGCCAGCTCGGCCATGCGCAAGGTGTAGTGGCCCACGTTCGCGCCGATGTCCAGCGCCCAGTCGCCCGCGCGCAGGAGCCGGTCGAGCAGGGCGTATTCCTTCTCGTCGGTAAAGAAGCTGCGGCGGCGGATCTGAGAGCGGAAGAAGATCCGGCGCAGCTCGTGCTGCGCGCCGGCGGGCAGGTGCGCCGCCAGGCGCTTGAGCAATGGGCGCACGCCGGCCTGCGTCACCAGCACAACCCCTCGACCGCGACCGGCAGGCTGGCGCGGTCCGGAACATTGACCAGGTCGAGGACCATCTGGTCCTTGCGCACGTGGCGCCTCAGCGCGTCGAACGCGCGACGCTCGTTCAGCCCCACGACCAGGACGTCCGACTCGCTGATCACGGCCTCGATGTCGGCGCGCAGGAGCGAGCCGATGTGCGGCAGATGCTGCTCGATGAACCGCCGGTTGGCACCCAGGAGCTGGGACAGGTGGACCTCCGGGTCGTAAACCAGAAGGCCGAGCCCCTTGCCGATGAACTGCTCGGCCATGAGCACCAGCGGGCTCTCGCGCAGGTCGTCGGTTCCGGTCTTGAAGGACAGCCCGATCATGCCTACGCGGCGCTTGCCGCTCGCCAGCACCTTGGCGATGGCATGGTCGATGTGGACGCGGTTCGAAGCGAGCACGGCTGCGTGCATCGGCAGCTCGACATCGTGCCGTTTCGCGAGATACGTGGTGGCGCGCAGGTCCTTGGGCAGGCACGAGCCGCCGAACGCGAAGCCCGGCTTCAGGTAGGCGGGCGAGATGTTGAGGCTCCGGTCCTTGCACACCAGATCCATGACCTGGAAAGGGTCCACGCCGAGCGCCTCGCAAAGGCGAGCGGTCTCGTTCGCGAAGGTGATTTTGATGGCGTGGAAGTTGTTGCAGCAGTACTTGACCATCTCCGCGGCGCGGATCGACGCGACGTGGAGCTCGCACGGCAGATGGCCGAAGAGGGCGCGCAGGCGCTCGACCGGGAACTCGTGGTCGGCGCCCACGATCGTGAACGGAGGCTTGTCGTAGTCGCGGATCGACGTTCCCTCGCGCAGGAATTCGGGCTGGAAGCAGAGATGGAACCCGACGCCGGCGCGCTTGCCCGACTCCTCTTCCAGGATGGGGCGCAATACGTCTTCCACCGTGCCGGGAACGAGGGTGGAGCGGAACACGATCACGTGCGGCGCCGCTTTCGCGCGCAGCGCGCGCCCGAGCTGGCGGGCCACGTTCAACGTCGCGCCCAGATCCTGGCTGCCGTTGGCCGCGGACGGCGTGCCCACGCAGATCAGGGAGAGCTCCGAGGCCGACACCGCAGCCGCGACATCGTCGGTCACCGAGACGCGTCCGCTTGCCGCGACCGCGGCCATGAGGTCGACCATGCCTTCTTCCACCACCGGAGTCTTTCCGGCGCGAATGAGGTCGAGCTTTGCCTTGTCGATGTCGACGCCGGTGACGAAATGGCCGTCGCGCGCCAGGCAGGCGAGCGACACCGCGCCGACATAGCCAAGACCGAATATGCTGATGTTCATTGCGTGCGCGCCCCCCTGAGCGCGTGCTGGCAGATTTGTTCGAACACTCTGGCGGCGCTTGCCGCCGAGACGCTTTCCTCGACAAAGCGGCGCGCAGCGGCCGAAAGCCGGCTGCGCTCGTCGTTGCGCTCGAGCAGCGATAGAATCGAGGCCGCCATGTCGGCCGGGTTGTCGGCCGCTGCAAAATGCTTTCCGTCCTCGACCGGCAGGCCCTCGACGCCGATGCGCGTCGATACGACGGGGCAGCCGAGCGCCATGGCCTCGTAGACCTTGATCCGCGTCCCGCCGCCGACCCGCAGAGGAATCACGTAGGCGTGCGCCCGGCGCACGTAGGGCCGGACGTCGTCCACGAAGCCGGTGAACTCCCAGTTGAGGCCGCGCGAGGCTGCCCGCTCCACCAACGCCGGCGGCGGCTGGCGTCCCACCACCACGAACTTGGCGTCCGGACGCGCGCGCGCCACCTCGGGCCACACCTGCTCCATGAAGTATTCGATGCCGTCGATGTTCGCCATCCAGTCCATCGACCCGGTGAATACGACCGTCGCGGGCTCTGCCGCTTCGAGCACCGGGGTCGGCGAATAGGCGAAGTAGTCGAGGTCCACTCCCGTCGGAATGACCGACACGTTGTTCGCGCCGTAGGCGCGCCCGAAGTGCTCGCGGTCGCGCTCGGCGACGGCAACGACCGCATCGAAGCGCGCGAGGAGCGCGCGCTCGTAGCGGGCCATCTTGGCCGCCTGGCTGCGCCATACCGCGCGCCGCAGCGGATCGCGCGCGTTCTCGGCGTGCCGGCGGAAAATCTCGGCCTCCACGTTGTGCGTAAACAGGACGCTGCGGCAGGGATAAGGTCCCGGCGCAAGCACGGCGGCGTGCGGAAAGTCGACCACGATCAGCTCGGGCTTGCGGCCGAGCGCCTCGTCGACGGCGCGGCGCCCCGCGCGCGAATAATCCGTGGCGACCGCGACCGGCAGCCCGGAGACCAGGTGCCGCATCCGGGTCCACTGGAACGCGGCGCCGCGCGTCGGGGCGTGCCATCCGGTGAAGCGGTCGCAGACCTGCACGAGCTGCGCCGGATCCGCCGCCGAGGCGCTCGCCGGCAGCGGCGAAACGAGGTGCACCTCGAAGGCGCCGCCCAGCAGGCCCCGCAGGATGCTGACGGTTCGAATTTTTCCGCCCGAATCCGCGGGAAAGAGATAGCGCGGGGAGAGGAACAGCAACCGCGGGCGCGATACCGCGCTGCTGTTCGTGGCGAGTTGTGCCGAGCTACGCATTGGCCGGCTGTGCCTGGTTGCGTTGTGCAAGCCAATGGGAGGAAAGCGTGCGCTCGATGATGCCATCCAGGCGCCGCATGGACGCCGGCCAGGCGTGATTGCTGAGCACGCGGGCGCGTCCGGCGCGCGCCAGCCGCGTGCGCTCCTGCGGGTCTTCGAGAACGCGCAGCAGCGCGGCATATTGCTCGGCGTGAGTGTCGGCCACGAGCAGGTGCTCGTGGCGGACGGCGTCGACACCCCCGGCGGCGGCGGGGCTCGTCACGACCGGCACGCCCATGGCCATGGCCTCGAGGATCTTGTTCTGAGTTCCGCGGGCGATGTTGAGCGGCGCCACCATCGCGGCAGACCGGCGTACGTACGGCCTTACGTCCGGCACCGAGCCGGTGACCGTAACGCCGGGCAACCGGGCGAGGCTCTTCACGCTCGGCACGGGATCCGCGCCGACGATCGTGAGCCGCAGGTTCGGCCGCCGCTGCCTGAGGAGCGGGAAGACATTCCTGCAGAAATCGAGCATGCACTGCTCGTTCGGGTAGTAGTCCATCCTGCCGACGAACGAGATCGTGTCGGGATCGTAGGGCTCCTCGGCCGGGCTGAAGTAGTCGCTGTCGACGCCGTTCGGAAACCAGTCCGTCGCCGTTCCCGTCGCGTAGCGTTCGAGCGTCTCCCATTCCGCGCGGGTGGTCGCCGTGCACATGTCGAAGCGGCGGGCGAGGCGCCGCTCCTCGCGCTCGAGCTTCTTGCCCTCGAGCCAGTATCCCGCCGACAACGGAAAGGGCTTGTAGCGGGCGTATTCCAGCCACTTCTGCGAATCCATGTCGCCGAAGTCGAGGATCTTGGGTATTCCTTGCACCCCGGCGACGTACTGGGCGGCCGAGGAGCAGTGCACGAAGATGAGATCGAATGCCTCGCGCGCCAGCAGACCGCCGATGCGCTGCGCCAGGACCGGCGAATAGAAATATCCCATCGAGGAAGGCGTGGGGGCGGGCAGCCGCACGACCATGCGGGCCATCTGGGCCAGCGCGCGCACCTCGGCCACTTCGTAATGCGCGCAGTGCGCGGCGATGCCGCGGCCGTCCTCCGCCTCCTGCGCGGAGCGCGCGAGCGAGGCCACGGTCACCCGATGGCCGCCAGCCGTCAGGTGGCGGATCATGTTGAACGGCCGGATCTTCCCGCCGCGGCGCGGCGGGAAGGGGAAGCGGTGGCAAACGTAGAGGATTCTCACGCGATGGCCTCTTCGAGCTCCGCGGAAACGTCCTGCGAGGAGCGAGCGTCGAGGAAGATGCGTGCCCAGATCTCGAGGTTCATCAGGGCGAGGATCCGGTCGGTGCCGTCGATCCGGCTCGACTCGTGCTGCGCGATCAGCTCGCGCACCGCGGGATAGCGGAACAGCCCGCGCGCCTCGATGGACGATTGCGACAGCAGCTCGTGCATGAGCGGCGCAAGGTCATGCTTGAGCCAGGCGCCCATGGGCGTGCCGAAGCCGCGCTTCTTCCGCTCGATGAGGTCGGAGGGCAGCAGTTCGGCAACGGCTTCCTTCATCACGTGCTTGAGCCGCCCGCCGCGGATCTTGATCGCCTGGGGCATGCGCGCGGCCAGCTCGACCAGCTCGTGGTCGAGCAGCGGCACGCGGCACTCCAGCGACGCCGCCATGCTCATCTTGTCGGTGAGGAGCAGGAGGTCGTCGGGCAGCTGGGTCTGCGCGTCTACGCTCAGCATGCGATTGAGCCCGTCTTCGCCGGGCGCATCCGCGAACGCCTCGGCGATGCGGTCCGCCCTCCCGGTGCGTTCGTCGCCGAGGAGGCGCGCCGCTTCGGCGCGCGGAAAAACCTCGACGTAGCCGCGGTAGCGCTCCTCGAAGGGAAGCGCCGCGTTTTCCAGGAAGCCTTTTGCCAGGCGGGAAAAATTGAGAAGCGGCCCGTGGCGGTCGCTGGGCAGGCGCCGCCCCGCGGCCGTGGCGGTGCGCCGCAGCCAGGACGGCAGGCGGTCGAAGTAGGCCTGGTAATGGTCGCCGAGATAGCGGCGGTAGCCGCCGAAGAGCTCGTCACCCCCGACTCCCGACAGGATCACGGTGACGTCGCGGCGCGCGAACTCGGAAACGAGGTAAGTCGTGATGAAGGCGCTGTCGGACACCGGCTCGTCCATGTGCCAGACGAGCCGGGGCAGGAGCGCCGCGGTGTCCGGGCGGACCAGGATCTCCCGGTGCTCCGTGCCGAAGCGCTCCGCGACGCGGCGCGCGTAGGGCAGCTCGTTGTAGTACTGGTCGGCCGCCGCGCCGTCGAAGCCGATCGAATAGGTGCGGATCGGCCGGGCGCTCGCCGCCGCCATCAGCCCGACCACCGTGCTGGAATCGATCCCGCCCGAGAGGAACGCGCCGATCGGCACGTCGCTCACCATTTGCATGCGCACCGCCGCGTCGAGGCGCTCGCGCACGCGCGCGATCCACTCGGCTTCGGGCACGTCGCGTTCGATGTCGTGCGGGATGCGCCAGTAGCGCGTCTGCGCGAGGCGCCCGTCCTCGATCGCGAGGAGCGTAGCAGGGGCCAGCTTCGTGATGCCCTTGAAGAGCGAGGCCGGAGCAGGCACGTAACCGAGGTCGAGATAGCCGTGCAGGGCCGAGGGCTCGATGGCGGCTGGCACCCCGGGCAGCGCGAGCAGGGCCTTTGCCTCCGAGGCGAAGGCGATGCGCCTGGCGTCGCGGTAGAGGTAGAGCGGCTTGACCCCGAGCCGGTCGCGGCCGATGACGAGCCGCCTGCGTCGCGCGTCCCACAGCGCGAAGCCGAACATGCCGTTCAGCCGCTGGACGACTGCGTCGCCCCACTGCGCGTAGCCGTGCAGCAGCGTCTCGCTGTCCGAGCCGCTGGCGAAGCGGTGCCCCAGCGCCTCCAGCTCGCGGCGCAGCTCGCGGAAGTTGTAGATTTCGCCGTTGCACACCACAACGAGGCTGCGGTCGGCGTTCGCAAGCGGCTGGTGCCCGCCCGCGAGGTCGATGATGGAGAGGCGCCGCATGCCGATCCCGCATGCGCCGTCCAGATGGAAGCCTTCGTCGTCCGGGCCGCGATGCACGCTGACGCGGGCCATGGCGTGGAGCGCCGCGCGCTCGGCCGGGCTGCCGTCGAGGTTGAGAATGCCGAAGATGCCGCACATGACGGGAGCCTCAGCCGGCCCGCGCCGCCTGCATGGCGGGCTGTGGCGAGCTGGCGGCGAGCACCCGCCGGAAAAGCTGGAGCTGGCCCTTGGTCGTGGCGCCCCAGCCGAACTCCTCGGCGAAGCGCCGCGTCGCGTCGCGCTCGGGCGGCCGGGCGAAAAGCTCGCGCACCGCGCGCGCCAAGGCCGATGCGCTGCGTTCCTTCACCACCGCGCCGGCGTTTCTCGAGGCGACGATCTCGGGGACGCCGCCGACCGCGGTGGCGATCACCGGCGTGCCGCAGGCCATCGCCTCCAGAAGAACGTTGGGCCAGCCTTCGCGGCTCGACGCCAGAACGAGCGCATCGGCTGCGCAGTAGTAACGGCGCAAGTCCTGCTGGCTGAGCGATCCGACGAACCGCACGCGCGCCGACACGCCGCATTCCCTCGCCAGCGCTTCGAACGCAGCGCGGTCCGGTCCGTCGCCCGCGATGACCAGCTCGTACTCCCGCAGCAGCGACAGCGCCTCGATGGCCACGCCGTGGCCCTTGAACGCAAGCAGGTTGCCCACGCTGAGCAGCGTCGGCGCGCGAAGCCCGAGCTGCGCCCGCAGCCCGTCGCGCTCCTCCGGATGGAAAAGCTCGAGGTCCACGCCGTTGCGCAGCACGTGAACGCGCTCCGGCTCGACGCCGAGCGCGGCCAGCTTTTCCTTGAGCGCCTGCGAAACGGCGACGATCGCGCCCGCCTGGCTCGCGGCCCAGCGGATCATCCGGCGCGGAATGCGCTGCTGCGCGATCAGGTTGATGTCGGTCCCGCGCGCGGTGATGACGACCGGAACGCCCAGGCGCCGCCCCAGCATCGCCGCCGCGACGCCGTCGGGATAGAAGTAGTGCGCGTCGACGAGGCCGAAGCCGCGCTCACGGCGCAGGCGCTCGACGAGGGAAAGCGCGCCGCGGTAGAGAAGAAATGGCGCGAGCGTCGTGCCTACCTTCGGCAGCGCCGGGAAACGCGGATGCAGCACCTCGATCCCGTTTCTGGTTTCGGCGCGGGGGGCGCGGGCGTGCGCGGCATAGGCGCCGAACGCCGGATGCGTGAACGGGAACCAGGGCACGGGCGCCACGACGGTCGATTGGACCTGCCCGCTCGCGAGCAGCTGGCGCAGGCGCGTCTCGACGAAGATGCCGTGCGCCGGCCGCGCCGCATTTGGATAAAGCGTGGTGAACGTCAGGACCTTCATGCGCTGTGGCCCCGCGAGCGGGTCCCCATGCCCCCAATTAGAAGGAACTGCTTGTATTGCCAGGCGCTTCTTGTTAGCCAACGGACTGGACCAAGCCGGGATTTTCGCGTGCCGGCGCGCGCCAGCCAACCCCAGCCCGTAAGAGCTACTGGGCGAGCTGATGCGCGCCGAGGTCCAGCGGTCCCGCAGTCGGGCGCGCACGCGCCCCGAGGGGATGCCGGTATTCCGCCGCGGGACGCAGCGAGAACCCGTAGGCGCTTCCAGCGTCGACGCCCTTGCCCACGCCGGCGGCGCCGGCCTTCAGGCGATAGTCCAGTTTGTCAGGATCGGTAAAGTCCGTCTTGCTTGTGCGCAGGTTGCCGCGCGATTCGCCCTTGCCGGCGAGGAGCTCGCCGGGCCCGGCGAAGAGGTTGTTGATCAGGCGCACCGCGTCGGCCCCGGGCCGCACATAGACGAACACCCCGCCCTTCGGGTCGTCGTTGACCACCGTGTTGCTCACGAAATAGAGCTCGTTGAGGATGTTCTTGTAGCCCTCGATTCCGTAGCCCACGATCGTGCGGTTGTCGTTATCGGGACCCTGCTGAATCAGGTTGCCCATCACGAACGAGAGGCCCCCGTCGGGCAGGTCGATCGCCAGGCTCGCGCGGCCGTCCTTCTCGTCGGCGATGCGGTTGTAGAGGATGAAATTCTTGACCGCGCGGCTTTTCACGTTGTGGCCGACGACCGCGTGGTGGCTGTAGCTGTAGCGCAATGTGAAGCTGCGCGCGGTGCCGATGTAGATGTTGTGGCTGTGGCCGTCGCCGAAGCCGTTGCGCGCGAACTCGGAGTGCTCGATGACGACGTCGCTCTCGAGATCGCTGCCCCCGAGGATACCGTTCTCGTTGTCGTGGAAAAAGCTGTTGCGCACCGTCAGCCCGGGACCCTCGAGCCGGATGCCCGCGCCGTTGCGGTCCGGCACCTTGGCGCCGGAGAACTCGAGGCGCTCGATCGTGTAACCGCTGCCCTTGATGACCCAGATGGCTTTGCCCTGGGCGTGCGCCCCGTCCGCGCGCAGGTGGGCGCGGCCGCCGCGGCCGCGGATCGTCAGGCGGTTCTGGGTCCAGATGGCCGCATCGCCGGCGTAGAGCGCCGGCTCGATTTCGACGACGTCGCCGTCGTGAGCCACCTTGGCGGCCTCGCTCGGCGTTTTCAAAGCGTGCTGCGGCCCGACGAGCAGCGTGTCGGCGCGAGCCGCCGGCGCAATGGTCAGCGCGAGCAGCAGCGCGAGGCGGCTAGCTCGCGAAGCGCACCGACGGGTGAGCATGGAGAAGCTCGCCGGACGCTTCGGGGGCGAGGAAGACCTCGTCCATCCTGCGCCAGCGGAAGTCGCGCAGCAGGCGCCCGAGCCGCGACTCGGTCCTGCGCAGGTTGACGTAGTGGCGAAACCGGGTCCGGGCGCTCGTGCCCGGCACCCGCGGCTGCGCGGGGTCGATCTCCCACGGGTGAAAATAGAAGATGGCAGGGCGCTGATCCACCCGGTTCACGCGCCGGATCAGCGCGCGCGAGACGACGTAGGGAAGCAGCCTGAAATATCCGCCGCCGCCGGCCGGCAGGTTGCGGTGGAGAACCGCGGCGGTGGTCACCGGGATTTCCAGCAGATCGGCGCGCGGACGGTACGCAAAGCGCGGCGCTTCGGGCATCCCGTACAGGTCGTGTCGGACGGGATACACGCTCGAGCTGTAGCGGTAGCCGGCCTGCGCGATGCGCTCGAAAGCCCACAGGGTTTGCGGCCCGATCGAGAAGCTGGGCGCGCGGTAGCCCTTCACCTGCGTTCCCGAGAGGTCCTCCAGCAGCGCTTTGGCGCGGCCGATGTCCTGCGTGAACTCGGCCGGCGTCTGCTCGTGGATGCGCAGATGGCCATAGCCATGGCTCGCGAGCTCGTGGCCTTCCGCGACGATCTTCTTCACCAGCCCCGGGTGACGCTCGGCGATCCAGCCCAGCGTAAAGAAGGTTGCGCGCGCGCCCACCTGCGCGAAAAGCGAAAGGATGGTATCCACGTTGCGCTCCACCCGGCACGGAATGCGCTCCCAATCCGCGCGCGCGATGTGGGGCGCGAGCGCCGAGACCTGGAAGTAATCTTCCACGTCGACCGTCAGGGCGTTCGCGATCTCAGGCATGCAGCCGCGCCGGGCGCGTCGCCAGCCATCCGGCGAGGTGCCCGGCGATCCGCTCGGCGGCCCGCCCGTCCCAGAGCTCCGGAGTGCGGCCGCGCTTGCCCCCGGTGGCGAGGATTTCGTCGACCAGGCGCAGGATCAGCGCGCGGTCCCTGCCGACGAGCGTGTTGGTTCCCTGCTCGACGGTGATCGGGCGCTCGGTGTTCTCGCGCAGCGTGAGGCAGGGAACCGACAGCGCGGTGGTTTCCTCCTGCAGGCCGCCCGAGTCGGTGAGGACCAGGGTCGCGTCCGCCATGAGGCCAAGCATCTCGAGATAGCCCTGCGGCGGCAGGACGGCGAGGCGGGCGCCTTTCAGCAGCGCAGAGAAGCCGAAACCGTCGATCCGGGCCACGGTGCGCGGATGCAGCGCGCACACCAGCGGCAGCCTCTGCGACACCTCGCACAGGATCTGGAGCGACTCGCGCAGCGCCTCGGGCTCGTCGACGTTCGACGGACGATGCAGCGTAACGACGCCGTATCGCTCGGCGGCGAACCCCGCGCCCGCGGCTTGCAGCGTCCGGGCGACCGGCACCGCGCGGCTCTTGTGGTAGAGCAGCGAATCGATCATCACGTTGCCCGCGAATTGCATCCGTCCGGCCGGGATGCCTTCGCGCGCGAGATTGTCGTGCGCCGAGCGCTCGGTGGTGTAGAGCAGGTCCGAAATCTGGTCCGTGAGGATGCGGTTGATCTCCTCCGGCATGGCGCGGTCGAAGCTGCGCAGCCCCGCCTCGACGTGCGCCACGGGCACGCCCTTCTTCACGGCCACCAGGCTGCAGGCGAGCGTGGAATTTACGTCGCCGACCACCACCACGCATGACGGCTGGTGCTCATCCACGACCGGCTCGAAGCGCCGCATCACTTCCGCCGTCTGCACCGCGTGCGTGCCCGAGCCGACGCCGAGATTGATGTCCGGCCGAGGAAGCGCGAGGTCGTCGAACAGGCGGTCGTTCAGCATCGGGTCATAGTGCTGGCCGGTGTGCACCAGCACCGCGGGGGGGAGGCCCGCGCGGGCGCGGAACGCGCGTAGCAGCGGTGCCATCTTCATGTAGTTCGGCCGTGCGCCGACCACGCAGAGCAGCGCGCCGGGGTTGTCTCGCAGATTCCCCATTGGAGGCAGGAGCGTATCCGCCGGGCGCCGGTTGCTACAACCCTAGTGCTTTTGCGCTAACGGCGAGGCACCCGGCAAACGTGAAAAAAGGAAAGACCGCTTCCCGCAGTTACGGCCGGGAAGCGGAAGCGCGAGCGGGCACGCGACGGCGGTACGCGGCGGCAAGCGCGAGGAGCGCGAGCCCGATCAGAGCCAGGGTACCGGGCTCCGGCACGTTCACCGAGAAGTCGCCGGAAAACACGGTCATGCCGCCGCCGGTCGTCAGCGTGAGGATCTCGGTCACCGAGTAGGCAGCGTTGGGAGACCAGCCGCCGTCGGCCGAGCCGGAGTAGGCGCCCGATCCGGAGCCCCCGCCGCCGATGAGCGTACCCTGCCCGAACAGGGTGTTGCCGGCATCGTAGTACGCGCTGTAGTCGAGCGAGGCGCCGATGCCGTTCAGCGTGCCGCCGTAGTCGGTCGTGATGCGGCCGTTATAGATGTCGAAGCCCGTGTCCGAGAACCCGATTTGCAGCGTATGGGCGCCGCCCAACACCTGAACATTCACCGTATTCAGATCGATCAACGGTGCGCCGCTCGTCAGGGTGGGCTTGGAGAGCCCCGTGCTCACATTGACGACGAAGTCTCCGAGGCTCTGGCTGTATGTGACTACGCCGGCGCTCGTATTGGTATCGCACGCGGCGCCGTCGGCGCAGGTCATTATCGGGTTGCCGTCGATGGAAAAGCTGAGCGTCGGAATCGCGTGCGCCGCGGGCACCCCGCCCGCGAGGAGCGCCGCAGTGGCGGCTTGGATGATTTTGTGTCTCATGATTTGTGGTCTTTCCTCTTGGTGTTCCCTAGTTTGCAACTCGGTCCCCCCGGACCGTGCTCTCTATAAGCAAACCGCGGGCCAGTATTTGAATCCGCTGGAAATCAATGACATGAATTGCAAGAGACGCGCTTCGGGGCGGGCGCTGTAAAACCGGCCGACGCCGCCAGGCTCAGGACGCTTTGTGCGCCGCTTCGCGCGCGCGCATGAACTGCCGCAGCAGGTTCACCGTGATGTTCATGGCCTTCTCGACGCCTACGACGCGCTTTTCCAGCGCGACCAGGGTCGCGGGCTCTTCGCGCGCCTCGCTGCCGCTGCCGCCATTGGTCGTGATGGCCTCGCCGAACTCCTCCGACAGCTCGGCGATGACGTGGTCGACGTCGGCCCTCGCGACGGCGTGCTTCTCGGAGAGGAATGCCGCGAGGAGCAGCCGCGTGCAGAGCGTGTTGATTCGCCGCGGAACGCCTCCGGTGTGCGCGTAGATCGCCGGGAACGCATCGTCCTCGAAGATCGGGTCGCGGTGCCAGCCGACGTGCTTCAGCCGGTGCTCGATGTAGGCGCGCGTTTCATCCTGGTCGAGCGGCCCGAGATGGTAGGCCGCGATGACGCGCTGGCGCAGCTGCTGCATGCTCGGGCTTCGCATCAAGTCGCGAAGCTGAGGCTGCCCCACGAGGAAGCTCTGCAGAAGCGCGCGGTTGCCGACCTGGAAGTTGGACAGCATGCGCAGCTCCTCCACCGCCGCGGGCGCGAGGTTCTGCGCCTCGTCCACGATGAGGAGCGCCTTTCGGTCCTCCTGCACGAGGCCGAGCAGGTAGGCCTCGAGCTGGGCCAGCACCGCCGCCTTGTCCTTGTCGCGCACTGCAATGCCGAAAGCCGTGGCGACGGCGCGCAGCAGGCTGTCGGCGTCGAGCTGGGTCGACACGAGCTGCGTGGCGACGACCTTGTTGCTGTCCAGCTCGCGCAGCAGGCTGCGAATGAGCGTGGTCTTGCCGGCGCCGACTTCGCCCGTGAGCACGATGAAGCCCTCGCTCTGGTAGAGCCCGTACTGGAGGTAGGCGTGCGCGCGCTTGTGTCCGCGGCTGCCGTAGAAGAAGCTCGGATCCGGGCTGAGCTGGAAGGGCGCGGCGGAAAATCCGAAGTAGGGTTCGAACATGGCTCTCAGTAGAAGCGGTGGTTCAGCCCGACGAACACCGAGTTCGAGTCCCAGTTCGGCCTGAACAGCGGATTGTCGGTGTCGAACCGGCTGACCGCGACGCCCGCAAAGAGCGTGGTCTTCGGCGATGCCGTGTGGGTCAGGAGCAGGTTGAAGTAGTCGTTCTTCGAAGGGAACGACACCGGCTGGATCTGATCGGAATACACGCGCATGGCGCGCGCCCCGATGCTCGTCGTGGGCGTGAGCTTGTGGTCGACGTAGGTGGCGTAGCCGCGCTGGCGGATCACGCTCGCCTGGAGCAGGGCGTCGGGCAAAATGCCCAGGGCGTCGGCGGAAAGCTGGGTCGTTTCCCCCGCGTAGGCGGTGAAGGTGATCGAGTTGCGCACGCCTATGATCGCAAAGGAGCCTTCGACCACTTCGTTCAGGAACACGGTCTGCGTGTAGAACGCGATCGAATTGGCCAGGAACTCGGGCGTGCCGCTGGCACGCTGGAACTGCTCGACGGCGGCGCGGCGCTGATCGGGGTCGGGGAAGCGCCCGGTGAAAGCCGCGTCGAGGAGCGCCGTGGTATCGCCGGGCGCCAGCCGCAGAACCTCCTGCTGGTAGGTGGAGTAGTTGCGCGTATAGGAAAGGCTCCACGCGGTGAGGCGCGTGCGATGGGTGAAGCGCGCCAGCCGGTAGGGGCCGAAGAAGCGGTTCTCGTATTCGACATCCGCGGTCGTGCGCGTGCTCGGCCGCCAGGCGACGGCCGCACCGTAGATCGTCGTGCGCTGCATCTCGCCGAGGATGTAGTTGTTTTCTTCGGCGCCGCCGCTTGCCGAAAGCCGCCAGGCGGGATCGGGTTGCCAGTAGAGGCGGGCGCGGTAGAGGTGCGACTTGTCCTCGGGGCGATTGACCAGGGCGTCGTAGTGGTTGACCGTGCTGTCGTCGAATTCGAGCGCCCAACCGAAGACGCGGACCGGGCCCGCGACGCGTCCAGTCCACTGCTGGGTGCGGAAGTTGCCGAGCGACGGCTGGTTGCTGTTCGTCCAGGTGTTCCGGTTGCGCAGCTCGTACTCAAGGTCGCGCCCTTCGTGCCGTATGTAGGGGCTCAAGGTCGCGGTACGGGTCTCGATCCGGTTCTGCGTGGTGTTGATGATGTCGGCGGGTTTTGGCGCGAACGGCGAAACGTAGGTCTGGGCGATGTAGCCCGAGCCCTCGATGAAGAAGAACCGCTCCACCGCTTCGAGGTTGGCGTAGGCGGAGAGGTTGTTGACGACGTCGTTGGCCTCGCTGTTCTGCGCGAAGAACAGGCCGGTCGGCGCATAGTTGAAGTTCGCGGTGAGGCGCGGCGTGCGGCCTTCGACGCGGATTCCCGGCGTCACCTGCGTGACGAAATCGCTGCGCGCCTCGGTCGAGTCGGGGAACGCGTTATCGGTATAGGTCTCGCGAAGCGTGATGCTGGGCTGGACCGCCCAGCCGCCGGTCCGGAACCGGCTATCCGTCGCGGTGGACAGGTCTTGGGTTTGCGGAGCCCTAGGCGCCGTCTGCGGCGCCCCGAGCGTCTGGGGGCTGCCGGTGGTCGAGGGGCTTCCGGTGGCCGGCGGCGCGTACTGGCCCCTGGCGACGTTGGCGGCGGTCAGCAAGAGCAGAGCGGCGGCGACCCGGCATGTTCTAGCTGCCGTAGGCATACGAGCCGTGGTAAGACCCGACCTTGGATTCCGGCGTCTTGTTGAGGAGCGTATACACGACCGGGCACGACTCGACGGTGGAGAGCGCCGATTCCAGCGCCGCGTGCGTGGTGCGCTCGGCTTCCACCGCGACGATGACCTGTCCCATGTGGGTGGCGAGCGCGCGCGCTTCGGTGGTGGCGAGAAGCGGCGGCGAATCGAAAACGACGATGCGGTCCGGATAGCGGCCCGCCAGCTCGGAGAGCAGGCGGCTCATCGCGTCGCTCGCCAGGAACTCGGCTGCGTTGGCATGCGGCGTGCCGGCGAGGATCAGGCTGAGGCGCTCCACATTGGTGCTGAGGATCGCTTCGCGCATCGGGATCCCGGGGCCGGTGAGCACGTCCATCAGGCCTTTCCCCGGCTCGATGCGCAGAGTCTCCGGGACCGACGGCGCGAGCACGTCGGCGTCGACCAGCAGCACCCTGCAGTCGACTTCCATGGCGAGGCTCATCGCGAGATTGACCGCGACGAAGGTCTTGCCCTCGTTGGGCAGGGCGCTGGTCACCATGATGAGGTTGCGGTTGGGGCCCTGCGCCGCCCACTTTCCCAGGGCGTGCTGGATCAGGGGCCGCTTGATCAGCCGGAACTCCTGCAGCAGCTTGGAATGCTGCACGGCAGGGGTGATGAACCCGGAAGCCTGCAGCCGGGCGAGGTCCAGTGTGCGCGCCGGGGCGGGGCGCGGCTCGGCCGGGCGCCTGGCGGGCTCGACGGTGGCGCGCCTGGGCTGGCCGGCGAGCGCATCCGCGACTGCGTGCGGCGTGGGCGCAACCGCGCGCGGCGCGGGCGCAACGCCGGCCGCTTCGAGCTGACGCAGCCGCTTGGCTGCCTCTTCGATGAGATTCATGGCTAGAAGGGGAGGAGCGCGCGGAAGAAGACCACCGCCAGGACGGCGGCATAAGTGGCGCCGAGCCCTCCGACGCCGCCCAGGAAGGCAATCGTGCTGCTCCTGCGGCGCCAAAGGACCTCGGGCGTCGAGACCACGGAGATCGTGCCGAGCACCGGCCGCTGGGCGAATTTCTTGAGGCCGCGCCCGTCGTGGAACGTCGGATGCAGCAGGCTGTAGAAGTAGCTCGCCAGGCATCCGGCGGCGAGCGACGCGATCAGCGCGATGAACACCAGTACCTTGCGGTTGGGCGCGACCGGATTGGGCGACACCTGCGGCGGATCGACGATGCGGAAGCTCGCCACGCCGGTCGCGGCCTGCACCTCGCCCGACATCAGGGCCGATTCGCGCCGCGCGACGAGGGCGTCGTAATTCTGCTTCTGGATCGCGTAGTCGCGGTTGAGCTGCGTAAGCTGGGCTTCCCGTTCGGGCACCGACCGCGCCGCGAGCCGCAGCCTTTCGAGCCGCTGCTCCTGCTCCTGCACGCGAGCGCGCAGGCGCGCGACCTGCGCCTCGGATTCGGCCATCGCCAGCTTCAGCTGCGGGTAGACCGGGGCGGTGCCGGCGAAGCCGGCGGCACGGCGGCGCTTGTCCTGCTCTTCGGCGAGCCTTTTGCGCTCCTGGTCGCGCTGCGCCTCCGCCTCCTTGATGATGCGCCGCGTGTTCAGCACGTCCGGGTGGCTATCGGTATAGCGCAGCAGCATGTCGTCGAGATTCTTCGTCAAGGCCGCGATACGGGCGTCGATCTCCGGGGTGGCAATGACGGTAGCGGGGTCGGAAACCGAGCCGACGAGTACCGGCGGGCGCTCTTCCTCGTCGATGATCTGCTGCTTGAGCGCGTCGCGCGACTTCTCGGCCTCCTGCAGCAGCAGGCGCGCCTCCTGCACGCTTTCCGTGAGCGTCGCCATGGTGCCGAAGAAGTCGCGGCCCTGCGGCACGTTCAGGTCGATGTTCTTCAGCTTGAATTCCTTGAGGCGGTTCTCCGCCTCGGAGAGCTTCTGCTCGTACTGCTTGATCTGCTCCTCGATGAAGCGCTGCGCCTGGCCGGTGTCCTTCGCCTTGGGCTCGAGCCCCGACTCGACGAAGATCGAGAGCAGCGACTGCACCACGCGCGTGGCTTGGGCGCGGTCCTTGTGCGTGAAGCCGATGCTGTACAGGTTCTGGCCGATGCTCTTGATGTAGACCGTGCGGCTCAGCCCGTCCAGCAGGTTCTCGCGCGCCTCGCCGGTCTTTGCCTCCAGGTCGAGGTCGGTCATGCGCACCAGCTTCTCCAGGTTCGGGCGGCTGATCAGCGTGCGGCTGAGCATCATGACTTCCTGGTCGACGTTCGGCTGCACGGTGAGGCCCTGCAGCAGCGGCTTCAGCAGCGATTGCGTGTCGACGTAGACGCGCGCCGTCGCCTCGTAGCGGTCCGGCACGAGAAACACGAAGATGCCGCCGGCGATGGCCGTCAGCCAGGCCACCACGAGCCCGGTCCAGCGGCCCTGCCAGATGCCGCGCAGCACATCGGTCACATGCTGCGGTACGAGCGTATTCATGACGTGGCGCTCAGAACCAGCTTTGCGGAATGATGACGACGTCGCCGGGCCGCATCTCGATGTTGGCGGAGACGTCGCCGCGGCGCACGAGGTCCTTGAGCCGCACGCGGTACTGCTTTCCGCCTTCGGAGGTGCGCAGCACGGACGCGTTGTTGCCGTCGGCGAAGTCGGTGAGGCCGCCGACCGCGATCATCACGTCGAGCAGCGTCATCCTCTGCCGGTAGGGCAGGGCCTGCGGGCGCGCCGCCTCGCCGACCACCCGGATCTGCTCGCCGTAGGGGCCGTTGAACTGCGTCACGAGCACCGTCACTACCGGCTCCCGGATGAATCGGCTCATCGCCTTCTCGACGTCCCGCGCGAGCTGCGTCGGGGTCTTGCCGATGGCCGTCAGGTCTTCGACCAGCGGCACGCTAACCTTTCCGTCCGGCCGCACCGGCACGGTCGTCGACAGGTCGGGATTGCGCCAGACGGTGATCTGCAAGGTGTCGAGCGGCCCGATCAGGTAGCTGTAGTCGCTCGACGGGGTCGATTTCTGCGGGGCCGGCGGATTGCCGCCGCAACCGCCGAGGAGCAGGCCGCACAAGCCGGCTGCGATACCGAGCAGGCGTACGTAGTTCATGATGGCGAGCGTTCTTGGCACCGAATCCCCCGTGTTCTGATTGGGCGGCCCCTCCGGACCGCTCCAGACGGTTTAATACGTTGTTTTGCCGCTATTTCCGGCGACGCAGTGTATTCACTGGGGTTGCGCTGCCGCAATGGCTCGTAAGTACTAAGCTGAAAGTCTAGCCTGATCATTGGCTTAGCGCGCATCTCGGAGCAATTCGATGAGCTGCCTTGCCGGGATGGCATAGGTGATGCCGCTCGGCTGGCTGAAGGCGGCCTCGCGCGTGCCCTTGACGAACACGCTGTTCACGATGCCGACCACCGCGCCGCTTTCCGGGTGGTAGACCGGGCTGCCGCTGTTACCGGGGTAGGCCGTCGCGTCGAGCTGGAACACCGGGAACGCGCCGCTGCTCAGCCGTCGCGCGACCCGCGCGTCGAGCTGGTCCGCGCGCGCCGCCGGGATCGCGATCGGCGTGACTGCTGCGATCATGGCGCGGTGCGTCACCGGGAAGAGCCCGAGCACCGAACCGATCGGAAAGCCGGTGAACAGATACCACTCGCCCTCGCGCACCGCCTGCGCATCGCCGAGGGCCAAGGCGGGGAGCGGCGCGCCGTCGAGCCTGAGGAGGGCCAGATCGCCGCTGGGGTCCGTGGCCGCCAGGCGGGCGGAGCGGATCTGCACCTTGCTGCCGGCGACCGGGACCGCGACGGCAATGGCCTCGCCGCGCTCGTAGTTCAAAGACTTCGGCACCACGTGATCATTGGTCGCCACGAGCAGCCCGTCGCCAACGACGAAGCCCGTGCCGGAGAAGCTGAATTGCGGGTTGCGCAGGCGCTCGAAGCTGCCGACCGCGACGATCGACGCCTTGATCCGCGCAATCGTGGCCGGAGCGCCGCCGTCGGCGGCGACGGGCATCGCCGCGACGGCCGCGAGGCTCAGCGCTGCAGCGCGGGCGCGCTTTCGAATCGCTTCAGGTACCACGGCAGGGCCTGTTTCAAGCCGCTCGCCAGCGTGTGCGTCGGCGCATAGCCGAGCCGCGCGCGCGCGAGCGAGATGTCGGCGAGCGAGTGGCGCACGTCGCCGGCGCGGAACGGACGATAGATCGGTTTGAACTGCGCCGGCTGGCCTTGCGCGGCGAGCAGCGTGCGCAGGATCTCGAGCAGGCGGTTGAGCGAGGTGTTTTCGCCCACCGCGATGTTGTAGACCTCGTTCAGGGCGCGCGGCTCGTCGGTGAGCGCGGAAAGCAGGTTGGCCTGCACCACGTTCGCGATGTAGCAGAAGTCGCGCGAAGTCTCGCCGTCGCCGTTCACCTCGAGCGGCGCGCCGGTCAGGATGGCGCGGATCCAGCGCGGAATCACGGCCGCGTACGCGCCCTCGGGATCCTGGCGCGGCCCGAACACGTTGAAGTAGCGCAGGCCGATCGTCTGCAAGCCATAGCAGCGGGCGAAGACATCGGCGTACATCTCGTTCGCCTGCTTGCTCGCCGCGTAGGGCGAGAGCGGCTCGCCGGTGATTCCCTCCACCTTGGGCAGCGTGGCGTCGTCGCCGTAGATCGAGCTGGACGACGCGTAGACGAAGCGCCGCACGGCTGCGTCGCGCGCCGCGACCAGCATGTTGACGAAGCCCGTGACGTTGGTCTGGTGGGTCGGAACCGGATCGGCGATCGAGCGCGGCACCGAGCCGAGCGCTGCCTGGTGCAGCACGATGTCTACGCCGCGGCAGGCTTCGCGGCAGGCGGCCGCGTCGACGATGCTCGCCTCGATGAAGCGGTGCTGCCGCCAGGCCTGCGGCCCGACGGCGCGCTCGACCTCCTCTAGGTTGGCGCGGTGGCCGGTCGCGAAATTGTCGAGGCTCACCACCTGCTGCCCGTGGCGCAGCAGGTGCTCCACGAGCTGCGAGCCGATGAACCCGGCGGCTCCGGTCACCAGCCAGGTGCGTTTGTGATCCTTCAGAGCCGCCATACGTCGATCCCCCGGGCACGCAGCGCGGCGGCGTCCACGCGGTTCTTCACGTCTACGTAGACGCCGTTCGGCGCCAGCTTCGACACCACCGCGTCGAGCGACCGGTCGCGATACTCGTCGTGCGCGACCGCCGCCACGATCGCCGCGGCCTGCGGCAGCTCCTCCCATTTCGTGAGCCGGATGCCGTACTCGTGCTCCGCCTCCTTCGGGCAGGCGATCGGGTCGTGCACGTGCACCTTGATGCCGAAGGACTCGAGCTCGCGCACCACGTCCACCACGCGCGAGTTGCGCGTGTCGGGCACGTTTTCCTTGAAAGTGAGGCCGAGCACGATGACCTTTTCCTTGTTGGGGCAGAAGCCGCGCAGGATCATGCGCTTCACCGTCTGCTCGGCGACGTACTTCCCCATGCCGTCGTTGATCTTGCGCCCGGAGAGAATCACCTGCGGGTGGTAGCCGAGGGTCTCCGCCTTGTAGGTGAGGTAGTACGGATCGACCCCGATGCAGTGGCCGCCCACCAGCCCCGGCCGGAACGGCAGGAAGTTCCACTTCGTGCCCGCGGCCTCGAGCACCTCGGTGGTGTCGATGCCGATCTTGTTGAAGATGAGCGCGAGCTCGTTCACCAGCGCGATGTTGAGGTCGCGCTGGGTGTTCTCGATCACCTTGGCCGCCTCCGCGACCTTGATCGAGCTCGCCCGGTGCACGCCCGCCGTCACCACGCTGCCGTAGACCTCGGCGACTCGCTCCAGGGTCTGCGGCGTGTCGCCCGAGACCACCTTCACGATCTTGGTGAGGGTGTGCTGCTTGTCGCCGGGGTTGATGCGCTCCGGCGAATAGCCGACGAAGAAATCCTGCTTCCACTTGAGCCCGGAATGCTTTTCGAGCACCGGGATGCAGGCCTCCTCGGTCGCGCCCGGGTACACGGTCGATTCGTACACCACGATGGCGCCGCGGCTCAGGTTCTGGCCCACCGAGGTGCTCGCGCCGATCAGCGGACCGAAGTCCGGGTTGTGCGCGTCGTCCACCGGCGTCGGCACGGCGACGATGATGAAATCGGCTTCGCGCAGCGAGCGCGGATTGGTCGTGACCTCGAGCTTGGCGGCGGCCTTGAACTCCTCGGTCGCGACCTCCCCCGTGGGATCGAGCTTCTTGCGATAGGCGTCGATCTTGTCCTCGGACAGGTCGAAGCCGATGGTGCGATATTTCTTGCCGAACTCGATCGCGAGCGGCAGGCCGACATAGCCGAGGCCGACGACGGCGACGGTGGTCATCACAACCCTCCCAGCAATTTGACCGCTTCCTGCCGCTCGGGAAGCTTCTCGTCCAGCCTGGCGAGCTGCTCGAGCTCCCTGCGGGCGGCGATTCTGCGGTTGGTTTTGATCAGCGACTTGGCGAAATTGAGACGGATCTGGTGCGCCTCCGGGGCGGCGTCGGCGGCGCGCCCGAGCAGCTCGAGCCCGCGCTCGACCTGCCCCGCGTCGGCGAGGATCTCGCCGAGCGTGTCCATGATGGCGGGATTGTCGGGCGCGAGGTCGTGCGCGCGCTCGGCGTACTCGAGCGCCGCCGGGCGCTTGAGCTCGTGGCTCACCCAGGCGAGGTTGTTGAGGAGCAGGGGCCGGTCGGGCGTGCGTTGCAGCGCGCTCCGATAGCGCGCCTCCGCGCTCTCGTAGCGCCGCGCGGCGAGGTCCCGGTCGGCGAGATAGGCGAGCAGCGACGCGTCCTTCGGATGGCGCCTGATCCACTCCTCGGCGAGCGCGTCCGCCTCGAGCGGCTTCGCCGCCGCTTCGAGGATCGAGTGCGTGCGGATCGCAAGCGAGGCCCGGTCGAACTTCTTGAGCGCTGCGCGGTAGGCGCGCTCGGCGGGCTCGAGCTTCCCCTGCGCGAGGTAGACCTCGCCCTCGAGCACGAATCCGAGCGGGTGCTGCGGCCTGCGCGCCTGGACGGCCCTCGCTTCGCGCAGGGCGTCCTCGTGCCGGCCGGCCGCGACGTAGATGGCGGCGATCTCGCGCTGCGCAGTGTCGAGATCCGGTCGGACGGCGAGCGCCGCGCGCAGGGCCTTGATGGCGTCGTCGGGCTGCTTCGCCGCCATGTAGGCCTTGGCGAGCAGGACCTGGGGCTCGGGCGTGCCGCGCTGGATTTCCGCGAGCCGCATGAAGCTGGCGAGCGCCTGGCGCGTCTCGCCGGCGGCGAGCTGCGTCGTGCCGACCGCCTGGACCATGCGGGGCTCGTCCGGCAGGGCGGCCTGCGCGGCCTGTGCCGCGCCCAGCGCGGCGACGAAGTTGCCGCTTCTCATGTAGAAGTTGATGAGCGCGCCGTGCGCCGACGCGGAGGCCGGATTGCCGGCCACCGCCTGCTTCAGCAGCTTCTCGATGGCGCGCGGATCGGCCGCGGTCGTGCGCAGCACCGCGGCGAGCCCGACGAGCGCCGGCTCATTGTTCGGGTCCCGGTCCAGGAAGGCCTGGTAGCGCCCCCTCGCGGCGTCCCGGTCGTTTTCACGCAGGTCCAGCCGCGCGAGATTGTTCACCGCGGGCATGTAGGCCGGCTGCAGCGCGAGCGCGCGCTCGAAGTTCGCGCGCGCTCCGGCCAGGTCCTTCTTGAGAATCAGCGCTGCGCCCCTGAGGTTGTAGGTCAGCGGGTTTTCCGGCTGCTTGCCCTCGAGGGCCTGGACCGCGGCGAGCGCACGGTCCGCGTCGCGCTTGCGCAGGTAGTTCGCGACCAGGGCGAGGTCGGCCTGGTAGTCGTTCGCGTCGGCGGCTGAGGCCGCCTCGAGCTCGCTGATGGCGCGCTCGGGCTCGCCGGCGGCGAAGCGCACGAGGCCGAGGCGCGTGCGCACCGCGGTGTCTTTCGGCGCGAGCGCCTTCGCCTGCTCGTACTGGCGTGCGGCCGCCGCCACGTCCCCGCTCGCGAGATACGCTTCCCCGGCGAGGGCGAGGGTGCTCGGGTCCCGGCCGAGCCGCAGAAGCTCTTGGACTTCGCTCAGCGCCACGTCGGCCTTGCCCATGCGCAGGTGCGTGCTCACGAGAAGCCGCTTCGCACCGATCGCCTGCGGCTCGTCGAAGACCGCCTTGCGCAGATGGCTCTCGGCTTCGGCCAGCGCCCCCGTATTGAGCGCCGCTATTCCCGCGAGCGTCAGGCTCGGCACGTGATCCGGGGCGAGCTTCAGCACCTGGAAAATGACCGGCTTCGCGGCGGCGAATTTCTGCTGCCGCACGAGGACCAGGGCCTTGGCGTACAGCATCCGGGGATCGCGGGGCGCCGTCGCCTCCATCGCCGCCACCTCGGCCATCGCCTTGTCGGGCGAGCCGGCGTCCAACAGATGCAGGATGAGCGAAAGTCGCGGCACCAGCCGCGCCGGCGCCGCGGCGATGGCCGCCCGGTAGGCGCTTTCGGCGGCTTCGTGCCTCGACTGCTGGTCGAGCAGCTCGGCCTTGAGGAGGAGCGCGGGCACGCTGTCAGGCGCGCTGCCGAGCGCGTGTTCCACGCGCGCAAGCGCCTCGACGAGGTCGGGGCGGGCGGCGGCGAGGCGTGCCGCGCCGATTTGCGCCGTCACGTTGGACGCGTCGAGCTCGAGCGCGTCTGCGAAGGCGCGAGCGGCCTCGCGCGGCCGTGCGCGCTCGAGGTGCGCCGTGCCGACCAGCGCGCGCAGCTCGGCTTTGGCGCCCGGCGCCGAGAGCGCGATCGAGTCGAACCGCTCGGGCAGCTTGTCGGCCTCGCCTCGGGCGAGCGCGGTCCGCGCCAGCGCGATCTGCAGCTCGTCGCTCGAGAAGCCGAGCTTCACGGCCTTGTCGAGCTCGATCTGCGCCGCGGCGGGATTCTCTCCCTCCAGGAACGCCACGCCGAGCAGGAAGCGTGCTTCGCCGTTGTCCGGGTTCCTCTGCAGCAGGTTCTTGAGCTGGATGATCGAGGCGCCGAACTCGCGCTTCCCCATGTACTGCTTGGCCGAGGCCATGAGGGCGGCGGGGTCCTCGCCGCGGCAGGCGCAGATCGACGCCACGACCGCGAGCGCAAGGACGGCGCGAAGCGTCCGCATGGTCCTCATCGGCTTGCCTCCTTCAGGCCGAAGCGGTTCAGCAGGTCGTACAAGGTGGGCCGGCTGATCCCGAGCATTTCGGCCGCGCGGCTCAGGTTCCCATCGACCCGCGACAGCACGCGCAGGACGGCGTCGCGCTCGGCCTCGTCGCGCACCACTCTCAAGGTGCGCGGCTGCATTTCCGGCGTCACGGCAAGGCCGAAGTCGACGGCGCGCAGCACCCCGCCCTCGGCCATGATGACCGCGCGCTTGACGCAGTTCTGGAGCTCGCGCACGTTGCCCGGCCAGGCGTGCGCCTCGATCGCGGCGGCAGCGTCCGGCAGCAGCGTCAGGCTGCCGCGGCCGTGCTCCTCGGCGTACTGGCGCACGAACGCCTGCGCGAGCAGGGCGGCGTCGCCCTTGCGGCTGCGAAGCGGCGGGATCTCGACGACGATCTCGGCGAGGCGGTAGTAGAGGTCCTCGCGGAAGCGGCCCTGCGAAATCATGGCGCGCAGGTCGCGGTGGGTGGCGCACACCACGCGCACGTCGACGGCGATCTCCTGTCGGCCGCCCAGACGCTCGATGATGCGGTCCTGCAGGAAGCGCAGGATCTTCGCCTGCAGCGCCGCCGGCAGGTCGCCGATCTCGTCGAGGAACAGCGTGCCGCGGTGCGCGAGCTCGATCTTGCCCGGAGTCTGCTTCACCGCGCCGGTGAAGGCGCCTTTCTCGTAGCCGAAGAGCTCGCTCTCCAGCAGGTTCTCCGGGATGGCGGCGCAGTTGATGGCCACGAACCGGCCCTCCCGTCGCGGCGAGAGGTTGTGAGCCGCGCGGGCGAGGACCTCCTTGCCGGTGCCCGACTCGCCGAGCAGCATCACGGTGGCGCTGGTGGCCGCGACCTTCTCGACGGTGCCGCAGACCTTGAGCATCTGCGGGTCGCGGGTCAGGAGGTCCCCCAGCGCGCCGGGAACGCGCGTGGCGTGGAGCTTGCGGTTCTCGGCCTGCAGCTGGTGCAGGCGCAAGGCGCGCTCGATCATGAGCGCCAGCAGCTCCGGCTGAAAGGGCTTGGAATAGAAATCGTAGGCGCCGAGGCCGATCGCCTTGAGGGCGTTGGCGTGGTCGTTCTGGCCGGTGAGCACGATGACCTTGGTGTCCGGGGCCATCGCCAGGATCTCCTGCAGGAGCTGGAATCCCTCGGTCGGCTCGCTGGGATGGGGCGGCAGCCCGAGATCCATGGTGACCACGGCGGGGCGATGGCGCCGCATCTGCACCAGCGCCTCCTGGCGCTCGGAGCAGAGCACGGGCGCGTACTGCTCCAGGGCCCAGGTCATCTGGGTGAGCAGCGCCGGATCGTCTTCGACAATCAGCAAAGGGGTTTTCTCGCTCATGCCGCCATCGCTCCATCCCGCTCCAGCGGAAACGTCAGCCTGAACCGCGTGCCGACGCCCGGCCGGCTGTCGACCTCGATGTGCCCGCCCATGTCCTTGGTGTACTGCGCGACTTCGAACACGCCGACGCCCATGCCGTCGCCCTTCGTGGTCTGGAACGGCCGGAACAGCCGCTCGCGCACGAACGCTTCGCTCATGCCGCAGCCCGAATCGGCCACCTCGATGACCGCGTTCGCGCCTTCGGCGGCGACGCTTACGCGCACCTCGCCCGAGGGCTGCGTGGCGTCGATCGCGTTCTGCACCAGGTGGCCGAGGACGCGCTCGAGCCGCTGCTCGTAGCCGATCGCCGCCAGCGCGGCGTCGGCTGCGTGCACGGCGATGTCCGCGCGCGCCGCCTTCTTCGCCGCCACCACGCGCTCGACCACCTTGGCGAGGTGGATCGGTCGCAGATGCTCTTCGCCGCGGCTGCCCGTCGAGAGCTGCGCCAGGAGCTTCTTCATGCGCTCCTCGACGTGCCGCAGTGTCGCGAACATGTCGTCCTGGAAGCGCGGATTGTGGCGATGCCGCTCGGCGTTCTTCAGCAGGAGCGAGAGCTGGGCCACGAGGTTCTTGAGGTCGTGCACCACGAACGCGGTCATCCGGTTGAACGACTCGAACTTGCGCGCCTCGAGCAGCGCCTCCGATGCCTGCACCTGGGCGAGGAAGCTGCCGACCTGCCGCGCCGCGGTCTTGAGCAGGTCGCGCACTTCCCAGTTCAATTCGATCGGGGCGCGTGGCGCGGCCAGCACGGCGAATCCGATCAGCTCGTCTTCGGCGATCACTGGCACGACCAGCCAGGCCGCAGGCAGCTCGCGCAGCCACGACGGCAGCTCCAGGCCGCCGCTCGGCTGCGGCTCGCGCAGGTCGACCACCCAGCCGGTCCTGGCAAGGAAAGCGGCGAAACCGCCGTGCGCGTTCTCGCGCGCCTCCAGCGCGGGCATGTTCCAGCGCGCCGCCTGCGCGTAGCCATTGCCCTCCGAGCTGAGCCAGATCGCGCCGCCCGGGCTCTCGACCAGGTTGGCGAGCGCCTGGATCGAGCGCTGCGCCGAGCTCACGCCGGGATCGCGGCTCGACAGCAGATTGGTGAAGCGCAGCCACTCGTGCCGGTAGTCGTAGCGGTACGAGAAGAAGTTCTTGTTGATGAAGACGCGCAGCCGCGCGCGCAGCGTGCCCGACGAGAACAGCCCCGCGAGCACCAGCAGCGCGGCGAAGATGAAGCCGACCTGGAGCGTCTTGCCCCAGCTTCCGCCGAAGTAGCGCACGTAGTAGCCGGCGCCGGCGACCGTCAGCAGGTACAGGCCGCAGCCGAGGAACGCGGTGGAATGGAATACCACGCCGCGCGACAGCGCGATGTCGATGGTCCATTCCCGGTTGCGCACCGTGGCGATGGCGACGAACGGGATCACGAGCGCGTGGACGAATCCGCGTGCCGCCCAGACGCCGGGGTCGATGCGGCCGAACAGCAGCGCATCGGCGAAGAGATAGACGTCGAACATGAAGCCCGCGCCCAGTCCGAGGCACAACGGCTTGATCGCCCAGCGCGCCGGCGGCAGCGCGCGGCGGAACACCTGCTCGATCAGCACCATCCCCGCCACCGGCACCGCGAGGAGCACGCAAAAGGCGAGGCGCGAGGAAGCCTGGAATCCATCCGGGTAGAAGAACCAGGCCGCGACCGGCAGGGCGACGGGCAGCGCCGCCGCGGCCGCTGCAATCGGGCCGGGGCGGGTCCCCTGCAGCACCACGCACAGAAAGAGCAGCCAGCCGCCGGCGCGCAGCGCGTCGAGCACCGCCTGCACGCTCCACAGGATGCCGATCCGGGTGACGGAAAAAGCGAGCATGGCCGCCGCCCAGGCCGCGGCTGCGACGATTACGCCGAGCAGGATCGACGCCTTGGCGCCGCCGCGCCAGCCCAGGCCGAGGTGCACCGCGAAGGCGAGGAACGCCGCTGCAGCGAAGCCATAGCCGAAAACGCCGGGGTCGCTCATCTGCAGTTCAGCGCGAGCCGATCCGGAACAAAACGATCTCGACCGTCTGCAGAAGCACGATCAGGTCGAGGGCCAGGCTGTGATGCTTGACGTAGTACAGGTCATATTCGAGCTTCTCCTGCGCGTCCTTCTCCGACGCGCCGTAGCTGTATCGGACCTGCGCCCAGCCGGTGACCCCGGGCTTGACGAAGTGGCGTTCCTCGTAGAAGGGCACCTTGTGCGCGAGCTGGGCGACGAATTCCGGGCGCTCGGGCCGCGGCCCGACGAAGCTCATGTGGCCGAGCAGCACGTTGACGACCTGTGGCAGCTCGTCGATGCGCAGCCGCCGGATCCAGGCGCCCACCCGCGTGACGCGCGGGTCGTCGAGCTTCGCCCACACTGCGTGGCCGTCGCTCTCGGCGTTCACGCGCATGCTGCGGAACTTGATCATGCGGAAGCTGCGGCCGTTCTGGCCGGTGCGCAGCTGCCGGTACAGGACCGGGCCCCGGTCCTCGAGCCAGATCGCCACCGCGGCGACGAGCGCGACCGGCGCGGCCGCGACGAGGATGCCGAGGCTGACGAGCACGTCGAAGCCGCGCTTGGTGGCGAGGCGCAGGAAATCGCAGCGGAAGCCGCTCGAGAAGATGAGCCAGCTCGGGTGCATCAGCTCGACGCTGACGCGGCCGCTTTCGCGCTCGAGGAACGTCAGGATGTCGGTCACCTTGATGCCGCGCAGGCGGCACGCCAGCAGATCGGCGGTGGGAAAGCCCTGGCGCCGGTCGTCCATGGCGACGACGATCTCCTCGATGCGGTTGCGCAGCGCGAGCCGGACCAGCCCGGTATTGGCGCGGAACATCGGTCCCTTGGGCACGTCGCCGCCGTCTCCCGGCGCCCGCACATAGCCCACGATGCGGAAGCCGCGCTGGTCGGTGCGTCGCCGCAGCCGCTTGCCGATGGCGCGCGCACGCGCTCCCGCGCCCCACACCAGCACGCGCCGCTTGAAGAATTCCTCGTCCACCATCCGCAGGAAGGCAAAGCGGGTAATGGCGAGGCCGGCCAGCGTGAACGCGCCCGTCAACCCCATGACCCCGCGGCCCACGTCGAGCGTGGGCGCCGCATAGAAGAGCAGGCCCAGCGCCACCTGCGCGACCGCCATTGCGATCAGCAGGCGCACGAAGACCGCGGTAAAGCGGGTCCGGTGGCGCAGCTGGTACAGGCCGAGCGCCGCGAGCGCCACCATGAACGCCGCGGCGATCGTGAGCGCGCGCGGCCAGAACGGCCCGCGCGAAGCTTCGAAAGCGGCGAGCGTCGCCGAGGAGCCGGCGAACCGGATGAAGATGGCGGCGTACAGGCCGACGATGGCCACGGCCGCCTCGCACAAGGCCAGCAAGCCGAGCCGATGGATGTTGCCGTCGAAGACGCGCAGCGTGACGATGCGCTGCGCGCCGAGATCGGCAGCCTGATGCGTGGTGGATACGGCCACCGAAGTGCTGCTGCTCACTGGCTCCCCGTAATGTTGTTCGTTTAACGGGCCCGCTTCTTTCTCACGGGCGGCGAGCTTGGACCTGTGAAAACAGCGACGACTGTAGCGAGTGCGCGCGGCGGCGGGCAAACATAGTCTCTAAGCACTAACCCGCTGCGCCGGCGGCTGATTCGGCAGCGAAAACCAGAGGGCCCGGCGATAAGCGCGGCCCGCAAGCTCTGCGGCCCGCCGTTGTCAACATCGGTCAGAATCCCGCGCGCTCGGGCCCGCACGCAGCTAGCTCCAATTAGCCATTGCGGGGGCCCCGCGCGGGGTCAAGAATGGGTTCCAAAACAGGCCCCGCTTTTCGGTGGCCGCGATCAACCATGGCTACGCTCCAATGTCTCGCATGCGGGCATGACAACGACGTCGGCGACGAGTCGTGCTCGTCGTGCTCGTCTTCGCTGAATCTCAAGCTGTGCAGCGCGTGCGAGGCGATCAACGCCAACAACGCCGAGCGCTGCCATAGCTGCAACGCCCAGTTCCGCGTGGAGCCGGAGCGGTTGGCCACAGATCAGGCACGCAAGCGCAGCACCAGGTCGACCGCGGTGTTCGCCGTCGTGCCGCTGGTGGTGGTGGGTGGCGCGGCGTACTACTTCTACGCTTCGCCAGAGGCGACCACCCCGCCGCATGCGGCTCCCAAAGTGGAGGCCGCCCGGAAATCCGAGCCTCGACCGCAACCCGAGCTCGCGCCTCCAGGCGAGCGCGCCCGGCAGCAGCCCGCCGAGGCCGCGCCGGCGCCGGCCGCGTCGGTCAGGATCGCGCCCCACAGGGCGGCGGTGGCGACGCATTCCAGGAGCGCGCCGCCGGAGCCGAAGCGAACGACCGCACCGGTGACGCACACCCCGGCCGCCAGCGCCAATGCGGCTGAGAGGACGGTGCCGGTCGAGGCGCCGATCAAGACCACGACTGCCGTGCCTCCCGTGGTTACTGCACCCGTGGTGACTGTGCCCGCGGTGGTCGCTGCGCCGGCGCCGGCTGCAAGCGCCGCCATCATGCCGGTGAGCGAGTCCGCCGCCGGGCGCACGTCGGTCACCCAGCCGAAAGCCGACCTCACGGAGCCGGCCACTGCAACGACAACTACCACAGCGCCGCCGCCCGCTGCCGCCGCGCGGGGCACCGTCCCGGCCGAAGCAAGGAACGACGAGCCGGCCGGCTGCGTGCCCGCGGTCGTGGCGCTTGGCCTTTGCAAGAGCAAGTGACAATGGGAAGGGGGGAAGCCATGTCCAGAACGGCTCTCACGGCCGAGGAGAAGATCCTCGGACTGTGCAAGTGACCGCCGCCGCCGCGGTCAGCATGCACTCGGTGGAGCACGCCGCCGAGCTGGTGGGCGGCTACGAGGCGCTCGGCCAGCGGCTGGGCGTGCGCACCGAAGAGATCGTGGACTGGTCGCTCGGCCTGCGCAGCCCCGACACTGCGACGTTCCTTTTCGTGCTCGACGTCATCATGCAGGAGACGCAGAAGCTTTCGAGCGCCGCGATCGCCTTCGAGCTGGCGCGCCAGGCGATCGCCAAGGCGCGCGACGCCAGCAAAGCGACGTAGGCGGTGGAGCTCCTGATCCGCCGTCCGGGCAGGCCGCCGCGATGAGAGACATCGCGATCAGCCTGGTCATCTTCGGTACGCTGCCGGCGATCCTGTTCCGGCCGTGGATCGGCGTGCTGACGTTCGCCTGGCTCAGCCTCATGACGCCGCACAGGTTCGCGTGGGGCTTCGCCTACGACTTTCCGTTCGCCGCCATCGTCGCGACCGCCACGCTGATCGGGCTCGTCATCACCAAGGACGAGGTCCGGTTCGAGTCGAGCGCGATCGTCTGGCTGCTGATCCTGCTGCCCGCCTGGACCTGCGTGACCTACCTCTTCGCCCTCGAGCAGGTCGCGGCGACGGCACGCCTGAGCGAGGTGCTCAAGGTGTTCCTGTTCGTGCTCGTGAGCGCCATGGTGCTGCGCACGCGCAAGCACATCCACTGGATGCTCTGGGTCATCGTGATTTCGGTCGGCTACTTCGGCGCGAAAGGCGGCGCCTTCACGCTGCTGACCGGCGGTCTGCATCGGGTGTACGGCCCGCCCGGCGACAGCTTCCTGTCCGACAACAACGCGATCTCGGTCGCGCTGATCATGGTCATTCCGCTGATGTACTACCTGCGCGAAGAGTCCGGGTCCAAATGGATCCGCCACGGCCTGCTCGTCGCCATGGTGCTCAGCGGCATCGCCGTGCTCGGCACCTACTCGCGCGGGGGCTTGCTCGCGGTCTCGGCGATGCTGATGTTTCTCTGGTTCAAGAGCCGGCGCAAGGCGTTGTTCGCGCTGCTGGTGATCCCGCTCGTTCCGCTCGCCATCACGGCGATGCCCGAGCGCTGGTTCGACCGCATGAACACGATCTCGGCCTACGAGGAAGATGCCTCGGCGATGGGGCGGATCAACGCCTGGAAGACCGCGATCAACATCGCGAACGACCGGCCGCTCGTGGGCGGGGGTTTCGAGCTGTATTCCGGCGCCACGTTCGCGAAGTACGCCCCCGACCCGGAGGACGTGCACGCGGCGCACAGCGTCTATTTTCAGATGCTGGGCGAGCACGGCTATGTCGGCCTGTTGATCTTCCTCGCCCTCGGCGCCGCCGCCTGGAGCACCGCGCGGCGCACCATAGCGCTCGCCAGGGCGAAACCCGAGCACGCCTGGGCGGGAAACCTCGCGCGTGCCTTCCAGGTGAGCCTGGTCGGCTACGCGGTAGGCGGCATGTTCGTGAACATCGGCTACTGGGACCTGATGTACTACGAGATCGTGCTCGTCCTGGTCGCCTATCGGCTCGCATCGGCGCCCGCGCAGCCGGCGCGCAGCGTCGCCCTCGCCGCCGGCGTCCCGACGGTGCGGCCGGCGCACGCGCAGCGACGGGCGCGGTGAGGCGGGCCCGCTCGGCGCCATGCTCTTCAACTCGTACGAGTTTCTCTGCTTTTTCTTCCCGCTGACCTGCGCGGGGTTCTTCGCCCTGTGCGGGCGCGGCTGGACGCGTGCCGCCGCGGGCTGGCTCGGCCTGATGTCGATCGTGTTCTACGGCTACTGGTCGCCGCGCTATGTGCTGCTGCTGCTCGCGTCGATCGTCGTCAACTTCTTCCTCGGGCAGCTGCTGCTCAAGTGCCGCGCGAGCGGGAGCCGCCTGCAGGCGAAGCACGTGCTGGCCGCCGCGGTCGCCGCGAACCTCGCCACCCTGGCCTATTTCAAGTACGCGAACTTCTTCGTCGACTCGTTGCGCCAGGCGAGCGGGCTCGACGTGCAGCTCGCGCCGATCGTGCTGCCCATAGGCATCTCGTTCTTCACGTTCACCCAGATCGCATTCCTCGTCGACACCTACCAGGGCAAGGTGCGCGAGGCGCGGTTCATGCCGTACCTGCTGTTCGTGAGCTACTTTCCGCACCTGGTGGCGGGGCCGGTGCTGCACCACGCCGAGATGATGCCGCAGTTCGGCAAGGCCGAGACCTACCGCTTCAGGATAGACAACGTCGTCTCCGGGATGACGCTGCTCGGCATCGGGCTGTTCAAGAAGGTAATCCTCGCCGACGGCATCCAGCCTTTCGTCGCGCCGGCGTTCGACGGAAGCGCGGCGCAAGTGCTGACCGGTTTCGAGGCCTGGGGCGCGGTGCTCGCCTATTCGCTGCAGCTCTATTTCGACTTCTCGGGCTACTCCGACATGGCGATCGGCCTGTCGCGCGTGTTCAACGTGGAGCTGCCGCTGAACTTCGCTTCGCCCTACAAGGCGAGGAACATCAGCGAATTCTGGCGCCGCTGGCACATGACGCTGTCGCGCTTCCTCCGCGACTATCTCTACTTCCCGCTCGGCGGCAATCGCCACGGCAAGCCGCGGCGCTACGCGAACCTCCTGGTCACGATGCTGCTCGGCGGCCTGTGGCATGGCGCGGCGTGGACGTTCGTGATCTGGGGCGGCCTGCACGGTGTGTATCTCGTGATCAACCACGGCTGGCAGGCCGCGGCCGGAAGAATCGCCGGATCCTCGCGCTGGCTCGACTCGCGCCTCGCCACGGTCGCCGGCGTGCTGGTGACCTTCGTTGCCGTGACCGTCGCATGGACTTTCTTCCGCGCCACCTCGCTCGACGCGGCCCTGCGCATGCTGGCGGCGATGTCGGGCGCCAACGGCTGGGTCCTGCCCGCGGAGTGGAAGGGCGCGCTCGACGCCACGCTCGGCGCGGCCGCCAGCGGGCTGCGCTACGACGACCTCACGGCGTTCGCGGGCTTGCAGCAGGTCGGCTGGATCGCGGCGCTGCTCGGCCTGGCGTGGTTCTGCCCGAACTCGCAGGAGATCATGGCTGCGCTGGGCCGCGTGCGGCCGCTCGACGTGCGCGTCCGGGCTACGCTGGGCTGGAGCGCGTTCGGCGCACTCGCGGCATCGGTGATGCTGCTCGCCATCGTCAGCGCGTCGCGCGGCGTGTCGGAGTTCATCTATTTCAACTTCTGACGCCATGCGCCACGTACTGAGGTCATGCGGCCTGTTCGCGCTGGGCGTCGCCGCGCTTCTCGCGGTGCTCGAGTGCGTCTTCCGGATGCTGCCCACGTATTCGGGCCTGCAACCCAACCCGGCGCCGCAGGACTATCCGCTGCGGGGCTACGAAGCCTCGCGGCCGTACGCATACTCCTACGGCTGGTCCATGTTGAACGCGCATCGCGGCACCACCAACAACTACGGGCACGTCGCGCCGTTCGACTTCCGCGCCGGATCGCATCCCATGATCGTGGTCGGCGACAGCTACATCGAGTCGCTGATGAACGACTATGACCAGACGCTGCAGGGAATTCTCGCCAACCGGCTGGGCGGCGGCCGCCCTGTCTATGGCATGGGACTGAGCGGGCTCTCCGCGAGCGACTACATGGAGCTCGCCCGGCGCGCGCGCGCGGAGTTCGCGCCGGCCTCGGCCGTTTACCTGATCACGGACGGCGACTTCGTCGAGAGCCTCGCGCCGCGGCCTGGCGGCTACTACCTCGAGCGGCGCGGCGCCGAGCTCGTGCCAAGGTTCGTGTCCCTTACGCCGAACGCGATCGTGCGGGCGCTGCAAAACACCGTCGGCCGCTCGGCGGTTTACGACTACCTGCGAAGCAACCTCAAGTTCTCGCCGGGCGACGTGCTGCGCGCGCTCGGCAGCGGGCACGGCGGCCCTTCGCCGGCGATGGCGGCTGCCGCGTCGGCGCAACCGGTTGCGGCCGCGAACGACGGCCGCCAGGTCCTCGATTGGTTCCTCGCCGAGCTGCCGCGCGTGTCGGGCGTGGCGCCCGCCTGCACGGTGTTGCTGGTCGACTCGGACCGCTACGCGATCTACGAAGGCCGAGCCAGGGTGACGCCGAAGGAATCGCCCGATGTTCGCCGGCGGCTCATCGAGCGCGGATCGGAGCTCGGTTTCAAGGTCGTCGACCTGGGGCCGCTGTTCGCCGCCGAATACTCGCGCTCGCGGCTCAAGCTCGATCATTGGCCCGTCGACCGGCACTGGAACCGCCGCGGGCACGCGGTCGCGGCGGACGCCGTGATGGCGGCGCTCTTCGCCGGTGGCCTGGGCACGCCGTGCACGCCAGGACCGACTAGAATCGATCCATGAAAAAGCTGGTTCTGTGCTTCCTGCTCGCGCCGCTCCTGGCGTGGGCGCAGGCGTATCCCTCGAAGCCGATCCGGATGATCGTGCCGTTCCCTGCGGGCGGGCCGGCGGACATCTTCGGCCGCGGGCTCGCGCAGGGCATGACGAGCGAGCTGGGCCAGCCCGTGATCGTCGAGAACATCGGCGGCGTCGGCGGCGTGCTCGGCGTCGACCGCGCGCTCAAGTCCGCCCCCGACGGCTATACGCTCGGCTTCAACAGCGGCTCGACGCTCTCGATTGCGCCTTACTCGCTCGCCAAGCTTCCCTACGACGTCAAGAAGGACGCCGCGCTGATCACGCTGGTCGTGCGCGTCCCGGAAGTCCTGGCCGTGCATCCGTCGCTCCCGGTGTCAAACCTCGCGCAGCTCGTCGAGTATGCGAGGAAGAATCCCGGCAAGGTGAACTTCGGCTCGGCCGGCGGGGGCAGCATCACCCATCTTGCGGGCGAGTTGCTCAAGTCCGAGGCCAGGATCGATCTCGTGCACGTGCCCTACAAGGGCGCCGCGCCGGCGGTGAACGACCTCGTCGGCGGACAGGTGCAGATGGGCATCTTCGACGTGCCGATCCTGCTCGGCCATATCCGCAGCGGAAAGCTGAAAGCGCTGGCCGTGACGAGCACCGCGCGCGCGCCGACCCTGCCCGACGTGCCGACGACGGCGGAGCTCGGCTACCCCAACGTCACCTCGGACAATTGGTACGGCTTGGTGGTGCCGGCGGCCACGCCCGCGGACATCCAGAAGCGCCTGAACGGCGCCGCGGTGGCCGCGCTGCGGTCTACTGCCGTAGCCGAGCAGTTCGCGAAAGTCGGCGGCCTGGCCTCGCCCAGCACGCCGCAGGAGTACGCCGCGTTCCTCGCCAGGGAGCAGGAGAAATGGAGCCGCGTGGTGAGCGCGATCGGGTTCAAGGAGCAGACCCAGTAAGAGCCTGCCTCAGGCGCCGCGCGGCTTCGGCGAGAAGCTCGTAGAGCGCGTAGTAGCTCGCCTGCAGCGCGCTCATGCTGGGCAGCAGCTCGCCCGGCTGGTCGAACCCGAAGCGCTCTCCCGCCACGAGCGTCGGCGCCGGCGTCACCCGCAGGCCGGCGGAGGCGAATTCGGCGCTCGCCCTCGGCATGTCGAAGCCGTGCGCCACGAGGAGCACCCGCTTGACGCCGGCGGGCAGGAGGATCGACGCCGACTCGGTGGCATTCGAACGGGTGTCGCGCGAGCGCTCCTCGGACCAGCGCACCGCGACGTTGAACTCCTGCTCGAGCGCGCGCTTCATCAGCGTCGCCTCGGCGGTTCCGCCGTAGACCGAGCCCCCGCTCACGAGCACCGGGAGCCCGGTGGCGCGCGCGACCAAAGCGCCGTAGCGCACCCGCTCGAGCGTAAGCCGCCCGAGCGTGTCGCCGCCGAATTCGGCGGCATCGCGGCGCACGCCGCCGCCGAGGATCACGATCGCCTGGGCATCGCCTGGGCGCCGCAGATCGAGCACCGGCGCCTCCAGCACCCGCAGCAGCGCATGGGAAACGACCGGCAGCGACAGGAGCAGGAGGCTTCCCATGCCCAGCCACGCGAGCGCGCGCCCGAGGCGCGGCCGGCGGCCGAGCAGGGCGAGGCCGGCGAGCGCGAGCAGCAGCGGTCCGGTCGGCGGCAGGACGAGCGCGGCGAGCGCCTTCCTCGCGAAGAAAAGGTCCACCGTGCGGAGCATACCGACATCGGCGTCCTCGCTGGTTCGTTAGGCGACGATCAAATGACGCGTCTACTGATGCTTGTAGAGAAAGAAGGTCGCGCCCGTCTGGCCGGGTTGCGTTATGAACGCCACCACGCCATAGTCGGAAATCGAGGCGGCGATGACGGCCTGCGGATTCTCCGGCCCCGGAACACCGACTGCATCCGGAGGAGCGCGCGATCCAGTTTGCTGCGTCCACGTTCCCGAAGTCGGGTCGAGTTCCCACAGCTCTCCGGCGCTGAGCAGCAGGAAGTTACCGCTCACCGGCTCGTTCACTAGCAGGCCTTGCTGGATCCCGACGCCCTTCCCGGGTGGCACGTTCGGCATGGCGACGAAGGAACCGTCCGAATCCAGGCGCCAGAGACGATCGGGCGCGGCATTGCCTCCGCCGTAGACGGCCACGTTTTTTTGGGCGCTGTACTCCATTACGCTGTGATAAGTCGATCCGCTGCCGTAGTTCGGAGCCATCGCCTCCTTGTTGAAGAACCACGCGTTGGTCAGCGGGTTGTAGGCGAGGATCTGGCCGTCGTTCGCGTTGCCGAGGGCGTTGCCGCTGTTGAAGATCATGAACGAGCCCTGGCTTCCGCCGCCGACGAAGGGACCGGACCACCACGTGGCGCCGATCGCTACCTGCTCGGTGGCAGAGACGCCTGGGAGCGCCACGAAACTCGCTCCGCCGAGCACTTTCTTGAACGAGGAAATCGTTCCCGTGAAGCCGCTAAACATCCGATGGTATAGATCGCCTGTGTATGGGTTGACGGTGTTGTGATCGTAGCCGTGCTGCGTTTGCGTCCCAAGCCCGTCGTCGGCCGCGACGAGAACGAACTGATTCGTCCTGACGTCGTAGCGGACGTGGCGCTGCATCCCCCAGTCGTGATCCATGCCGACGATCTCGATGACCTTCGAGAATGGGTTCCAGGGCATGGAATTGGAAAAGTGAATCATCGTCCCCGAAACGCTTCCCACGCCGAGGATGGCATCCTGGTTCGAGACGGTCAGTTGAGCCCACGTGCCGGGCGCCATCGAGGCGGCCAAATCGCCGAGTACGGTGTTTTCTAGGGGAGGCGGAGCGGAGGGCGTTGGTGTCGGCGGTGGCGCCTGACCTACGGGCGTGCCATCTGGATCGGCGATCTGCGTGCGCGAGACAATCAATTCATCGTACCAGGTGAATCCCATCGGGTGCGTCTGGGCGACGCTCTTGCCGGTGTTATAGGGCAGCAGCCAGATTTTTCCGAACTTCAGGTCGTCGGACAGGTCTCCGGCTGCCAGGTTGTAGGGTCCCCAGTGGATCGCGACCTGGGATGGCTGGCCCTCGCGCGCGATCCACAGGGTCAGGAAGCTGTCGGTCCACTCGTCGTTGACGCGTGGACCGGTCTTGATCCTGACCTGGAAGGTCATCCACTCGTTCGGAAAGTATCCGATGCAGTTCCCGGCGGGCGGGAAAGACGTCGGCGGGATGAAGTTCGCCTGCGAATAGAGGCAGAAGGGAGTCGGACGTGCGTTCTGGAGCTTGAAGTCGCTGCCGAAGGGTTCCTCGAACGGATCAAAGCCTCCATGCGAGGTCGACCCGGTGCAGGAGTTGTACATCTGCGCGAATCCGCGCTGAAAAGTGTTCTGCACGACGGTTTCGAGGGCGGTGCATGAAGACTTGCAAAGCCCGCTCGCCGAGTTCGACGCGGTACAACCCGGTTTGTCGCCCGCGCCGACGATGACCTGTTTCCACCCGCCGCCACCGGTAAAGAGGGTATCGAGAAATTCCGGGCTGAAACGCTGCCGCCACTGGACGTAGAACTCGGCTCTCTCGCTGAATTGGGTCGACAGGTCGGTCGAAAAATTCGCGAAGAAAGAGCCCGAAGTGTCCGCCGGGGTATTCGTCGGAATGGTGAATTTCAACGAGCTTGTGCCCGAAGCCTTGACGCTGGCGTCGAGCACGGGTGTGGACGCACCGGAGAGAATCCCCGAGTTGTCTCCGAACATGCCCGAGATGTCCGCAGGGGAGTCGAAGCCCACGCACTTGATGACAGCGGGCTGCGAGCACCTGGTTGTGAAATTCGCGCTAGTTGCCGGCGGCGCCGGGGAAGGCGGCGCCGAGGAAAATGGCGCCGACGAGGATGGCGCCGAGGAAGGCGGCGCGGAAGAAGGTGGCGCCGAGGAAGGTGTCGCCGAAGCTACGGAGCCGCCTCCGGAGCCGCCACCGCCTCCGCTGCAGGCGGCAACGGCCAAGGCAACAAGTGCGCAGAGTGAAGGATTTCTCATGGCTGTAGTGCGGGCGCTCATGGGGGCATGGTGACGCGCCTACAGCGCATGCGACCCCGCCCGCGGAGTCCACAGCGCATGAAAATCCTCCCCCCAATACCGGAAATCTTGGCGTGCCGGCGCGCGGCGGCCAAACGTAGTCCTTAAGAGCTAACGGGTCAGCGCGCCCCGGAGGAGGGGGCGGCGGCGATCAAGGGGGGCTTATTGGTGCTTGTAGAGGAAGAAGGTGGCGCCGGTGTGGCCGGGTTGCGTAATGAACGCCACCACGCCGTAGTCCGAGATCGAGGCCGCGATGACGGCCTCGGGATTGCCCGGCCCCGGAACGCCGACCGCGCCCGGAGGCGTGCGCGATCCGGTTTGCTGAGTCCAGGTTCCCGACCCGGTGGGGTTCAGTTCCCAAAGCTGTCCGGCGCTGAGCAGCAGGAAGTTGCCGCTCACCGGATCGTTGACCAGCAGTCCGTTTTGAATCCCGACGGCCTTCCCGGCGGGAACGTTCGGCATGGCGATGAACGAGCCATCCGAATTCAGGCGCCACAGCTTGTTGGG
>DASXAO010000084.1:0-136593 GCA_036406675.1 Burkholderiales bacterium | reverse complement strand
GAATCGAGGTGCGCGAGATGCAGCCGGTGGAGGCTGATCTTGTGCACCTCGTTCTTGCTGGCCTCGATGTGACGCTCCAATAGCTGCACGGCGCGCGCCGAGCGGCGAGCGAGCACGGCGCGCAGGATCTGGCCGTGCTCGAGATAGGTGTAGACGACGCGCTCGGGATGGGTGAAGTCCAGGCGCCGCACGATGCGGATGCGCTCGGTGATGGCGTGGTGCACGCGCGCGAGCTCCGGATTGCCTGCGGCCTCGACCAGCGTGGTGTGGAATTCCTCGTCCAGGCGGGCGACGCGCGCGCCGTCGGTGAGGCGGCTGCGAGGCGCGACCAGCCAGATTCTTGCCAGCGCTTCGAGCGAGGGCGCGGGGCGGGTTGTGCAAAGGCGTTGCACTGCCGCGCTCTCGAGGACGAGGCGCAGGTCGTAGAGGTGGTCGAGGAGGTCGAAGTCGAGCGTCCGCACACTCCAGCCGCTCTTGGCGTGGACCTGCACGTAGCCTTCGCGCTGGAGGCGGAAGAGCGCTTCGCGCACCGGGGTGCGCGAAACGCGCGTGCGCGTGGCGACCTCGTTCTCCGAGAAGCGCGTGCCGGGGAGCAGGCGGAACTCGAAGATGTCGCTCTTCAGCGCGCGGTAGACCGACTCGGCGAGATTTTTCGACGAGGAAAGAATCGGGGTCCGTCCCCGATTTTTCCTCGAATCGTTCATGCAGGCAGCGGCGTCGACTGCCAGGCGACCATCTGCCAGCCCTGCGGCCGCTTCACCCAGACGTTGGTGAAGCGGCTGTTCAGCTTCTTCGGCTGGCCGCCCGACAGGAGCTGGATCCGCACCTGGCCGGTGACGACCGCGCAGTCGCCGTGCACCTGGATGTCCTCGATCGGCCGCTCCACCTCCTGGTAGACCCACTTCTTCGAGCGGATGCCGTCGAGGTAGCTCGACTTGGAATCGGCGCCGCCGTAGGAGTGCGTGTAGACGAGCGAATCGCCGAGAAGCTCTTCGAGCGTCTTGGCATCGGCCTCGCACATCGCGCGGTAGCGCCGCGATTCGAGCAGGCGAATGGTGTCTTTGCTGTCAGCCATGGGGGGATTCTCCGGGTTAGCCGTCGGCGATCGAGTTCTCGAGCACGCCGACCTTGTCGATCTCGATCTCGACCTTGTCGCCGGGCTTCATCCAGATCGGCGGATTCCTGCGCGCGCCCACGCCGCCGGGCGTGCCGGTGACGAGGACGTCGCCCGGGACGAGCGTGGTCCAGGTCGAGACGTACTCGATGATTTTCGGGATCCTGAAGATCATCTGCTCGGTGCTCGCGTGCTGCATGCGCTCGCCGTTCAGGCGGCACGAGAGCGTCATCGTGGTCCCCGGAGGGATCTCGTCGGCGGTGACCATCCACGGCCCGAAGCCGCCGGTCTGGGCGAAGTTCTTGCCCGCGGTCCACTGGATGGTGTGGCGCTGCCAGTCGCGCACCGAGCCGTCGTTGTAGCAGCTGTATCCCGCGATGTGCGACCACGCGTCCTTCTGCGAGATTCTCCTGCCTTCTTTGCCGATGATCACCGCGATCTCGGCCTCGAAGTCGAGGTTCTTCGATTCGCGCGGCCGCACGATCGGCTGCTTGTGCCCGACCTGCGATTCCGGCAGGCGCAGGAAGATCGCCGGCTGCTCGGTGTTGTCGCGGCCGGTCTCGACCACGTGCTCCTGGTAGTTGAGGCCGACGCACACGATCTTGTCCGGGTTCGGAATCACCGGCAGCCAGATCACGTCCGAAGCCTGGTAATCCGGCGCGGCGCCGGCGTACTGCACCGCCTGGGAGAGGGCGTTGCCGGCGATGAGCGACTTGAGGTCCGGATACTGGTTGCCGAGGTAGCGCTTGAGGTCGACGATGCCCTTGGCGGTGACGATGCCGTAGCTCGCGCCTTGCGCGGTCTGGTAGCTGGCGAGTTTCATGAGGGGCTCCCGGTGGAGGACTTGCCAATTCTAGCCGCGAGATCGGCGCGCCATTCCTCGACCGGCTTGTAGCCGGGGAGCTTGCGTGCCGTGTCGTGCGCCCATTCCCAGAGCTCGGCATCGGGAAGCGACATGTCCATGGGGATGCGCAGCGGCTGCTCGACGTACCAAGGCGTGTCGACGAAGAGCTCGATCCGGTTGCCTTCCGGGTCGCGGAAGTACACCGAGAGGGCATTCCCGTGCGATACCGGCGCGATCTCGGTCACGCCGCTCTCGGCCTGGACCGCGCGGTACATCTCGCGCAGCCCGGCGAAGTCGCCCATGCGGAACGAGATCTGGTTGATCGCGTTGAAAGCGAGGTTGTCCGGGCGCCCGGTCGCCATCACGATCTGGTGGTGCTCGCGTTCATCGCGTGTGAGGAAGGCGAATTTGGTGTTGCCCATCTGTCCACGGTCGCTGACGGCGAAGCCGAGAAGGCGCGAATAGAACTCGGCCATGCGCTCGATGTCGCGCACGAAGATACCGACGTGGCTGAAGCTCAGCGCCGGGGCTGGCATACAAGAATGAACAGGGAAACAAATAGGGACGTCCCCTGTTTTTTCCCTGGTTTAGGGGAGAACGGCAATTGCGTTGATCTCGATGAGGTAATCGGGATGGACCATCTTCGTGACCTCCACCATCGTGGAAGCCGGCGCGGGCGCCTTGAAGTATTCGCGGCGCACCTTGTGGATCGCCTCGAAGTGCTCGATGTTGCGCACGAACACGTCGACGCGGCAGACGTCGTCGAGGCTGCCGCCCGCGGCCTCGACCGCGCTCTTCAGGTTCTCGCACACCTGGCGGGTCTGCGCCTCGATGTCGCCGACGCCGGCGATGGTGCCGTCGGCACGCCGTGCGGTCATGCCGGAGAGGAAGACGATCGTGCCCTTCGCCTCGACCGCGATCGCCTGCGAGAAGTGCCCGCTCGGGGTGCGCAGCTTCGCGCTGCGGATCTCGCGCCTGGCCATCAGAGCGCCGCCTCCACGCCGACTTTCGCGCCACACTCCTTGAGCCTCGCGAGCAGCTCGGGCGCGAGCTGGCATTCGTCGCTGTCGGCGAGGCGTGCGCGCGCGCGGTCGCCCGGGGCGTAGATGCGCGCGACGCCATGGGCGCGGCGCGAGCCGCGCACGCGGTCGGCGAAGCGCGCGACGCGCTCGGCGAGCCCGGCGATGGCGAAGCGCGCCGGGTCGATCGCCATGAAAAGGTGGGCGCAGCCGTAGGGCTGCGCCGGATCGCCGTCGAACGCTCCGACCTCCGGCCCGAGCGCGCCGCCCGAGAGCCCGCCGCACATCAGGTCGACCGCCGCGGCGAGCCCGAACCCTTTGGCGGCCGCGCCGGGAACGAGCATCGCCGCGATCGCCGCGGCCGGATCGGACGGGACGCCGCCGACGTCGAGGTCGACCACGAACGGCTGGGCATCGGTGGACGGAAGCGCGATCGCCAGCGAGTTCGCGCCGGTAAGGCGCTCGACGCCGCCCGGCGGGGCCTTGGAGGGATGGCTGTTGCACATCACGATGCCGATCAGGCCACCCTCGGCGATCTGCCGCGCCCAGAACGCCGCGTTGCCAAAGTGGGAACCGTTGCGCACCGTGATGCACGCGAGGCCGTGCTCGCGCGCGCGCTCGCTCACCATCGGCAGCGTCCAGTCGGAGCTCAGCGGCCCGAGAATGTGGCAGGCGTCGAGCACGATCGCCGAGCCGGCGTCGTGCATCACCGTCGGCTCGGTTTCCGGGGAGACCGAGCCGGCGAGCATGCGCTCGACGTAGGTCGGCACGAGCGCCACTCCGTGCGACGACAGGCCCTCGACGTCGGCCGCGACGAGCGCCGCCGCGGTGAGGCGCGCGGCCTCGTGCGGGACGCCCAGCCGGGTGAAGATCTCGGCGACGAAGCCCTTCAGCGAGTCGGTGCGTGTCGCGCTGAGCGACATCCCGACGGGCGTCTCCAGATTCATATCGGCGCTAGGGTACACTCGGCGCGGCATGAATTTCACCTACGTATCGCTGCCGACGCGAGTGGTGTTCGGCGTAGGGGCGATCCGCAGCCTCGCCGCCGAGGTCGAGCGCCTCGGTGCCCGCCGGGTGCTTCTCATCTCCACGCCGGGCCGGGCGCAGATGGTGCGCAGCCTCGCCCGGGGACTTTCGGTCGCCGGCGTCTTCGACCGGGCCGTCATGCACACGCCCCTCGCAGTGGTGGAGGCCGCCCGGGAAGAAGCCAGGAAGGCGGACGCCGACTGCTGCGTCACGGTCGGCGGCGGCTCGACCATCGGCTTCGGCAAGGCGATCGCGCTTTCCTCCTCGTTACCCGTTGTCGCGGTACCGACGACCTATTCGGGTTCCGAGATGACCACCATCTGGGGCGTCAGCGAAGGGGGCGCCAAGAAAACCGGTCGCGACCCCAAGGTGCTGCCGAAGGCGGTGATCTACGATCCCGAGCTCACCCTCGACCTGCCGGCCGCGGTGTCCGCGGCGAGCGGCATGAACGCCATCGCCCACTGCGCGGAGGCGCTCTACGCGCACGACGGCAACCCGATCGTCTCCCTGATGGCCGAGGAGGGGATTCGCGCGCTTTCCTCTGCTCTCCCACAAATCACTTTGCGTCCGAAGGACCTTAAGGGCAGAGGCGAGGCGCTGTACGGGGCATGGCTTGCCGGCATGACCATCAGCACGACAAGCGTCGCGCTTCACCACAAGCTCTGCCACGTTCTCGGCGGGTTCGGTTTGCCGCACGCCGAGACCCATTCGATCGTGCTCCCGCACGCCCTGCGCTACAACCGCGAGGCCGCCCCGGAGGCCATGGCACGGATCTCCAAAGCAATCGGCAAGAGCGATGCGGCGCTCGGTCTTTACGAGCTGGAAGGCAATCTTGGAATTCCTATGCGGCTGGCCGATATCGGCATGAAGGAAGCCGATCTCGAGCGCGCCGCGCGCATCGCCGCGGAAGCGCCTTATCCCAATCCGCGCAAGGTGGAGTACGAACCGGTGCTGCGCCTGCTGCGCGACGCCTACGAGGGGCGGCGCCCGGTCTAGTTGCCGTCCCCGCGAATCAAGTTTGTCGTCCCCGCGAAGGCGGGGACCCAGCTTCGGACGGCGAAGTGCTCTTCAGCCCGGCGGTGAGGATGAACTTCATCGCCTCCTCGCGCGACATCTCCACGGGCGTGCACGCGCTCCTCGGCACGAACACGGTGTAGCCGCCGATCTGGTAGCTCATCGGCAGGTACACGGCCACTTCACCGGCGCGCGCGATGCCCGGCGGCGCGTCGCTGAAGTCGGTGCGCGTGATGAAGCCGAGCACGCGCAGGCTGCCGGGCAGCTCGAGCGACACTACCTGCAGCGACGGGTCCTTGTGCTCGGCGAACAGGCCGAGCAGGTCGCGCAGGGCCGAGTACACCGAGCGCACCAGCGGGATATCGAGCAGGAGCTTCTCCGCCCGGGCGAACAAGCGCCGGAAGAGGATCGCGTGCATGAGCACGCCGACGAGGAATACCACCACGATCGCCACCACGAGGCCCATCCCGGTGCGGTACCACTCGTCCGGAATGACCAGCATGATCTGCTTGCCGAAGAAGCGCTCCAGCATCGCGAGCACCCAGACCATGAAGTAGATCGTGGCGACGACGGGCAGCACGGTCAGCAGCCCGGTGAGAAAGATGCGGCCGATGCGCCGCCACGGGGAGTTCGCCTCTGGCATCGGCGCATCGTATCATCGGCACCGGAGGTTCCCGTGATCGCCGTCATCTTCGAATTCACGCCGGCCGAGGGCCGGTTCCCTGACTACATGGCGCTCGTCGGCACGCTCAAGGCAGACCTCGACAAGGCCGACGGCTTCATTTCGCTCGAGCGCTTCGAGAGCATCACCAACAAGGGCAAGTTCGTCTCGCTGCAGTTCTGGCGCGACGAGGAGTCGGTCCGGAAATGGCGCAACCTGCAGCGCCATCGCGAAGCGCAGGCCAAGGGCCGCGGCGGCATCTTCGAGTCGTACCGGCTGCGCATCGCGAGCGTGGTGCGCGACTACACCATGGACGAGCGGTCGCAGGCGCCAGCCGATTCAGTCAAGGTGCACGGGTAAACCACAGCTTTCTCTTCGAGGAGGCAAGCTGGCGCGCCGAGGGCGAATATACGGATGCCGCCGGCACCAAGTTCGCCCTCTCGGGCGAGACCACGGTGCGCCACGAGCCGAACCGCTGGCTCTTCGAGGCGGTGCAGCGCCTGCGCGGCGACCCGGCGCGAGTGCAGCACAACCGCTACGAGATCGTGCCGTTCACGCCCGGGGCGCGCTCCACGCACTGGATCGCGCTCAACCCGGCGATCGGCGCGCTGCGCGGGCGCTTCGTCATCGTCGGCGACTCGATCCTCTCCTTCTACGCGAGCCCCTCGGGCCGCTACCGCGGCTTCGAGTCGCTCCTGCGGCGCGACCGCGCCCGCTACAGCGTGCGCGGCAGCCTGCTGGAGGAGGACAAGCTCGTGTCCACCTGGGTCCTCGAGCTCAACCGCCAGTGAGGCTTAATCGAGCTTGAGCTTGCGCTCCCGGATGAGCTTCATCCAGCGTTCCTGGTCGCGCCGCACGAGTTTCGCGAACTCCTCCGGCGGCATCGAATAGGGATCGGCGCCGAGGTCGGCGAGCTTCGCTTGCACGTCGGGCTGCGCCACCGCCTTCGCGATGCCCGCGTTGATCACGTCGACGACCGGGCGCGGCGTGCCCGCCGGCGCGAACACGCCGTACCAGGAGCTCACGTCGAAGCCCGGCAGGCCGGATTCGGCGATCGTCGGCAGGTCCGGCGCGGCGCGCGGGCGCTTCGCGCCGCTCGTCGCGAGCAGCACCAGCTTGCCGGCCTTGGCATGGTTGAAGGCTGCCGAGGGGAGGGGATCGAAGATAACCTGAACCTCGTTGGCGAGCAGCGCGAGCAGCGCGGGGCCGCCGCCCTTGTAAGGAACGTGCACCATGTCGATGCCGGCCATGGCCTTGAAGAGCTCGGTGCCGAGATAGATGCTCGTGCCCGACGACCCGTAGTTCAGCTTACCGGGCTGCGCTTTAGCGAGCGCGATCAGCTCGGCGATGCTGCGCGCCTGGACCGACGGATGCACCGCCACGAGGTAGGGGCCGATCGCGATCGGCGAGATCGGCACGAAATCCTTGACCGGATCGAACTTCGCGGTGGGAAGCGTGATCGGGTTGATGACGTGCGTGGTGGTGGTGCCGATGGCGAGCGTGTAGCCGTCGTTCGGCTGGACCTTGACGTACTCGGCGCCGACGACGCCGGCGCCGCCGGGCTTGTTCTCGACCACGACCTGCTTGCCCCAGAAATCGCCGAGCTTCTGCGCCACCGTGCGGGCGAGGATGTCGCTCGCTCCGCCCGGCGCGTACGCGGTGACGATGTGGACCGGGCGGTTCGGATAGTCCTGCGCGAGCGCCTGCAGGCAGAAGCTGGCAAGCGCGACCGCGAAGGCTGATCGAATTCCCTTCACGAGCTAATCCGCCTTGTCTTTGAGCGGCGACGGATACATCACCGCGTCGCCGTGCTTGAACATGTGCTCGATCTCTTCCCGCGACAGGTAGTCCGGGCGCGTTCCTTTCACGGCGGCGAGCTGCTCCGCGATGATGTTGCGCTTTACCTCGCCGACGAGCACGTTGGTGCGGCCGTAGCACTCCGAGACGTTGCGCCCGAGCACGGTGAAGCCGTGGCGCTTCATGATGACGACGTTGGTGTGCTGAATGAAGGTCTTGATCGGCGCCACGTCCTCCTCGACGTTGATGTGCGCAGGAAGGTAATGCGGATAGCTCTGCACCAGGAAGGGGAAGGTGAGCCCGGTGAAGCGCAGCTCCTCGTACCCGGCCGAGAAGAAGGCGATGGTCTCGTCGTGGTGAAGATGGATCACTGCGTTCACGTCGGGCCGCAGGCGCAGGATCTCGCGGTTCATCTGGTGGCCGACGGTGGTGGCGCGATCGCCGTAGAGGATGCGGCCGGTGGGGACGTCGGTGATGACGAGGTCGTCCAGCGACATCTCTTCGAGCGAGACCCCCATGCACTTCACGTAGCAGATTCCGTCTGGGTAATTCGGATGCGGCACCCGCATCACCAGGTTCCCTGTCGAGCTGTAGACCAGGCCGCGCGCGGCCAGCATGTGCGCGTAGCGCAGGTATTGCTCCCCGATCTTGCGGTCGAACGTCACCGCCGGATCGGGCGTGAGCTCGTTGACGCGATAGCTTCGCTGAACGACTGCGGCCATGGCTGCTCCGATTGGTTTCGCGAGCAGGCATGGTATCTCGAACCGACCTCGCTCGGCAGCGCTGACTCGTTGTATAAGGGGCCGATGATCCAGGCGGCAATCGTCGGCCTCGGGACCTGGGGCCAGCACCTCGTCTCAGCCGTCCAGGGCAAGAGCGACGTCATCCGCTTCACCGCCGGCGCTACCCGGACACCCGCGAAGGCCGCCGAGTTCTGCGCGCGCCATGGCATCCGCCTCGCCGAGTCCTATGAGACTCTTTTAAGAGATAAGAGCGTGGAAGCCGTGGTCCTCGCCACGCCGCATTCGACCCACGCCGAGCAGATCGTCGCCGCCGCCGAGGCGCGAAAGCACGTCTTCGTCGAGAAGCCGCTTGGACTCTCCCGCGCCGACTCCGAGCGCGCCGTCGCAGCGTGCGCAGAGAAAAAGGTGACGCTCGCGGTCGGCTACAACTGGCGCTTCCAGCCGGCGCTGCAAGAGGTGAAGCGCATGCTCGACGACGGCCGGCTGGGAAAGCTCCTCCACATCGAAGGCAACTTCTGCGGGCCGAGCGCGTACCGCTTCCGCCGCGAGCACTGGCGCCAGGATCGGGACGAGGCGCCCGCGGGCGGCATGACCGGGCGCGGCGTGCACGTCGTCGACGCGATGCTCTACCTGGCGGGCCGCATCGACTCGGTCGTGGCGCAGAGCGCCCGCCAGGTCCAGGGCTTCGGTGCCGACGACACCACCTCGATGCTGTTTCGCTTCGCGAGCGGCGCGAGCGGCTATCTCGGCACCGTGATCGCCACCGCCGAAACCTGGCGCATGCAGGTGTTCGGCGCGAACGGCTGGGCCGAGGTCGGCGACGTCGAGCACCTTACGACGTGGACGCTGCGGACCTGCTTCATCGACCGGGCGAATCTTTCCATGAAGAATCGTCCCGTCGTCACCGAGTTTGAGAATCTTGGTACCGAACGTGCTGAGCTCGAGCATTTCGCGCGCGCGGCGAAGGAGCGGCGGCCGCTCGCGGCCCCGGGCGGCGACGAGGTGCACAACGTCGCGGTGCTCGAGGCCATCGTCAAGGCGGCGCAGGCAGGAACCAGGGTTTCGATATGACTACGGCCGCGCAGGCGCTGGTCGACTGTCTTCGCCGCGAAGGCGTCGACCATGTGTTCGGGATCCCGGGAACCATGAATCTGCCGATCCTGGACGTGCTGCGCGCCACGCCGGAAATCCGCTTCGTCCTCACGCGCCACGAGCAGGGCGCCGCGTTCATGGCCTACGGCTATGCGCGCACGCTCGCGCGGCCGGCGATCGTCACCGCGACCGAAGGGCCCGGCGTGACCAACCTCGCCACGGGAATCGCGGCGGCGTTCAAGGGCTACGTGCCGATCATCAGCATCAGCGGGGCGCAGGAGCTGTGGCTGCGCGAGAAGGACGCGAGCCAGGATATCGACCAGGTTACGTTCAACCGGCCGATCACCAAATGGGCGTATTCCATCCCGACGGCAGGCAAGGTGCAGGAAGCCGTGCGCCGCGCGTTTCGCGTCGCCCTCACCGAGCCGGTCGGCCCGGTGCACCTCGACGTGTCGAAGGACATCCTCCTGGCGGAAACGGCGTCCGAGCCGATCGCCCCCGAAGCCTATAGGCCCACCGCGCCGCCTGCGTGCGCGCTCGCGGACCTCGACCGCGCCGCCGAGCTGATCGGGCGTTCCGAGCGGCCGCTCTTTCTTGTCGGCGGCGGCGTGCTGCGCGAGAACGTCGTCCCCGCCATGCAGCGCCTGGCCGAGGCGACGGGCATTCCCGCGGCGACGCTCCAGTACTATCCGGACGCTTTTCCGACCAGCCACGCGCTCGCCCTTGGACCGCTCGGGCGTAACGGCTACTCGAGCGCCAACCGCGCCGCGCCGCAGGCCGACGTAATCGTCGCGGTCGGCGCGCATCTCGATCTCTTCTCCACCGGCTTCAAGCACGGCATCATCAATCGCGACGCGAAGCTGATCCACCACAGTGCTGTTGCCAGCAATATCGGCATCGTGTTCCCCGTCTCGCACGCGGTGGTCGGGTCGACTTCGAGCTTCATCGACGGCCTCGCCGCGCGGCTGAAGGACCGCTGGAAATGGCTCGACGTAGCGGAGCTGCGCGGTGATTGGGGCGCCGAGCGCGGAAAGACGCTCGACCGCTCGGTGCGGCCGATGCTGCCGACCTTGGTGGCGCACGCGATGCGCCAGGCGCTGCCCAAGGACGGCGTCGTGATCGCGGACGCCGGGAACGCGGGCAAGCACATGCGCGTCTTCATGGACACCTACGAGCCGCACACCTTCATGTACATCAGCGACTGGGGCTCGGTGGGCGCGGGGCTGCCGATCGCGATGGGCGTGAAGCTTGCTCGCCCGAAGCAGGTCGTGATGGCCGCGGTGGGCGACATGGGAATGATGTGCAACATCGGCGAGCTCGAGACCGCGGTGCGCGAGCGCATCCCGGTCGTGTGCGTGGTCTACAACGACCGCGGGCTCGGCAACGAGCGCGCGTTCCAGAAGAAGCTCTACGGCGGCCGCCTTTTCGCGGTCGACTACAACGACGTCGACTTCGGCGCGCTCGCGCGCGGCTTCGGCGCCTACGGCGAGCGCGTCGAGGAGCCTTCTGGCCTCGCGCCCGCGCTAAAGCGGGCGATCGAAAGCGGCCTTCCCGCGGTCATCGACGTGCCGATCAACCTGGATTTCCACGCCGCCGTGATTTCAAAATGAGGCTTCTTCCTTTCGCGTGCATTTTCCTCCTGGCCTCCCAGGCGAGCGGGCAAGCTTCCCTTTCTTCGTTTCCAGCCAAGCCGGTCCACATCGTAGTGCCCTCGCCGCCGGGCGGGCCGCCCGACCTCATCATCCGCATGCTCACTCCCAAGATGACGGGGCTCGGCCAGCCGCTGATCGTGGAGAATCGCGCCGGCGCCGGCGGCATTGTCGGCACGGCGTACGTCGCAAAGACGCCGCCCGACGGCTACACCTGGCTGGTGACCACCGCGTCGCACGTCAACACGCCGCCCTTTAACACCAACGTGCCGTTCGACCCGGTGAAGGACTTCACCCACGTCACGCTGATCGCGCAGAACTTCGGCCAGGCGCTTACGGTTCCGGCCTCTTCCTCCTTCAGGTCCGTCCAGGAATTGATTGCCGTCGCCAAGCGCAATCCCGGCAAGCTCAACTACGGCTCGGCCGGCATCGGCACCGCGAGCCACATCCCGGCCGAGGTGATGAAGTCGATGAGCGGCACGGACATCCAGCTCGTGCCGTACAAGGGCGTGGCGGAGGCGATGACCGACCTCCTCGCGGGGCGCATCGACCTCTTCTTCGTCGGCACCCAGATTGCCGCTTCGCAGGTAAAGGACGGCAAGGTGCGCGTGCTTGCGCTCACCGGCGCCAAGCGCTGGAAAGGCCTGCCCGACGTGCCGACGATGCAGGAGGCGGGCTTCAAGGGCTACAACCTGATCAACTGGTTCGGGCTGTGGCTGCCCGCTGGCGCGCCGCCGGAGGTCGTTTCGCGCATCCATTCCGAGGTCGTAAAGGCGCTCGCCGATCCAGACGTGCGCCTGCAGTTCGACGCGCAAGGCCTCGAGGGCGTGGGCATGCCGCCGGCCGAGTTCGCCCGGTTCGTGGCGAAGGAGTCGGCGTTCATCAACGATCTCGCCCAGAGGATCGAGAAGCAGAGGATCGAAAAGAAATGAGCGAGCAGGCGCCCTGGCAATGGCCCGAGGAGCGCTGGCGCGGCATCGTCGGCCGCGTGCGCGCCGGCCGGCCGCTGCGACCGAAAAGCTGGCCGGGAGGCACGCGCTGCGCGGTGGCGCTTTCGTTCGACTCGGATCACGAGACCAACGAGCTGCGCGAAGGCGGCGAGTCGATCGGGCGGCTCTCCCAAGGCCAGTATGGCAACCGGCAGGGCGTGCCTCGCATCCTCGCAATCCTTAAGAAGCAAGACGTGAAGGCCAGCTTCTTTGTTCCCGCCGTCACCGCGATGCTCTATCCCGACGAGCAGCGCCGCGTGGTCGCCGAGGGCCACGAGGTCGGTATCCACGGCTGGATCCACGAGCGCAACTCCGAGCTGCCCTACACGAATGAAAGGGACTTGCAGCTCCGCTCGGCCGAGGTGCTGGAAAAGATCACGGGCGCGAGGCCGGTCGGCATCCGCACGCCGTCCTGGGACTTCAGCCCGAGCACGCTCGCCATCACGAAGGAAATGGGGCTGCTCTACGACTCCTCGCTGATGGCCGACGTCGACTGCTACGAGCTCGAGCTGAACGGCGAGCCGACCGGCGTGGTGGAGCTGCCGGTGGAATGGATCCGCGACGACGCGGTTTACTTCAACATGGTGCGCTTCGCGAACCTGCGTCCCTACACGCCGCCGGAGGCGGTGTTCGACATCTTCAAGCGCGAGTTCGACGCCGCCTACCGCGAGGGCGGCATCTTCCAGCTCACCATGCATCCGCACATCAGCGGCTACCGCTCGCGCATCTGGATCCTGGACGAGCTCATCCGCTACATGCGCTCGAACGCCGGGGTTTGGTTCGCGACTCATGCGGATATCGCACGCCACGCCAAGACCCACTCTGAATGACTTCTCTGGATAATTTTTCCAATTCCCAGGTTATTCGAAAGCAGGTGGTCGCGACGCGCGGCGGCGTGGTCGCGGCCCAGCACCGGCGCGCGGCCGAGGTCGGCGCGGCGGTGCTCGAGGCGGGCGGCGATGCGGTCGATGCCGCGGTTGCCACCTCGTTCGCGATCGGCGTCGTCGAGCCGTGGATGAGCGGGCTCGCGGCCGGCGGCTGCATGCAGATCTGGCGCGCGGACGAAGCCCGCGCTCACACGGTCGACTACGGCATGCGCTCGCCGCTCGGCCTCGATCCGGCCGACTATCCGCTGGCGCAAGGCGGCAAGGCACAGGACCTCTTTGCCTGGCCGCTGGTGAAGGACGACCGCAACGTGCAAGGCGCGACCGCCGTCGCGGTGCCCGGAGTGGTCGCCGGCATGGACCTCGCGCACAAGCGCTTCGGCCGCGTGGCATGGCGCGAGCTGGTGGCGCCGGCAGCGGAGCTGGCGCGCCAAGGCATGCTGCTCGACTGGTACGCCGGGCTGATGATCGCCTCGAACGCGCGAGTGCTCGCACGCGATCGCGATGCGGCCGCCATGTTCCTGGAAGAGGGGCAGTGGCCGCCGCTCGTCAGCTGGAACCAGATCACCGACAAGCACCTCGACCAGCGCAAGCTCTCGCACACGCTCGAAATCATCTCCAGGGAAGGACCGAAGGCGTTGTACGGCGGCGACGTCGGGCGCGCGCTCGCCAAGGACATCCGGGAGAAGGGCGGCTCGCTCGCGCTCGAGGACCTTTCGGGCTACCGGGCGCACATGGTCGACGCGCTCGAGGTTCCCTATCGGAAGGGGCGGGTGTTCGCCGCTCCTGGCATGACGGGGGGTCCCACTTTCAAAAATGCATTGCAAGTACTTTCACGGAGCGAAAAACCTTCGTACGTCGATTATGCGAAGGCGCTCGAGGCAGCCTGGCGCGAGCGGCTTCAGACCATGGGCGACAAGGAAGGCTGCACGACGCACTTCAGCGTCGTCGACCGTGCCGGCAACCTGTGCGCGGTGACGCAGACCCTGCTTTCGGTGTTCGGCTCGCGCGTGGTGTCGCCTTCGACCGGGATTCCGCTCAACAACGGCATCATGTGGTTCGACCCCGAGCCGGGAAAGCCGAACTCGCTCGCGCCCGGCAAGCGCTGCCTCGGCAATTACTGCCCGGTGGTGGGCGAAACGCCGGATGGCTCGCGATTCGCGCTCGGAGCTTCGGGCGGGCGCAAGATCCTCGGCACGGTGCTGCAGATGGCCTCGTTCCTGATCGACGACGGCGCGAGCCTGGAGGAAGCCTTCCACCGGCCGCGCATCGACATGAGCGGCGAGGGCAGGGTGATCGCCGACCGGGCGCTGCCACCCGAGGTCCTAAAGCAACTTGGCGAATTCTTGCCGACCACGACTGCGCGGCGCGGGATCTTTCCGTACGCCTTCGCGGTTCCGGCCGGCGTGCTGCGCAGCCGCGGGCTCAATATGGGCTGCACCGAGATCATGTCGCCCTGGGGCGATGCGGTGGCCGAAAAGGAGATGTAATGAAGAGACTCGCGGCCGAAGTTCTGGCGGACATGCTGAAGGGCTACGGCGTGACCCACGTGTTCATGGTGCCGGCGGTCGTGCGCCGCACCTTCGTGGAAATGGAGCGGCGCACCGAGATCAAGCGCATCCACTGCCACGGCGAAAAAGCGGCGGCGTACATGGCAGACGGATATGCCCGCGCCTCGGGCAAGCCCGGAATCTGCATGGCTCAGGTGGTGGGCGCGCTCAACCTCGCGGCCGGCCTGCGCGACGCGTGGCTCGCGCGCTCTCCGATCATCGCCATCACGGGCGGGCGCGATGCCAAGACCAAGTTCCGCGGCGTGTACCAGGAAGTGGACGACATGCCGTCTTTCGAGCCGGTAACCAAGTACAACGCCACGGTAGACGACGCCGCGCGAATTCCGGACATGCTGCGGCACGCCTTCCGCGTCGCGGTCAGCGGCTCGCCCGGTCCCGTGCACCTCCAGTTACGCGGCAACGAGGGCCAGCTCGACGCCGAGGAAGCGGAGTTGGACCCGCTCGTCGAGCCGCAGTACGCCGCGGTGCCGCCGTGGCGCCCGGCCGCGGACGAGAAGGACCTGAAGGCGCTGCTCGAGCACCTCGAAAGCGCGGCCCGCCCGGTCATCGTCGCGGGCGGCGGGGTGCGTGCATCCCGCGCGGCAGCCGAGCTCCTGTCCTTTGCCGACGCGCTGCACATCCCCGTCGCCACGTCGCTCAACGGCAAGGACAGCATCCCCGGCATGCATCCCCTCTCGGTCGGCGTGGTCGGAACCTACTCGCGCGAGGCGGCGAACCGCGTCGTCGCGCGCGCGGACTTCGTGCTGTTCATCGGCACGAGCGCCGGCGGCATGACGACCCACTTCTGGGCGGTGCCCAAGATCGGCGTGCCGGCGGCGCAGATCGACATCGATCCCGAGGCGCTCGGGCGCAACTACCCGCTGAAGCTGGGCATCGTCGCGGATGCAAGACGCGCGCTCGCGCGGCTCGCCAAGCTGGCCCAGGAGCGCACGCGCAAGGACCGGTCCCAGTGGATGGCCGAGATCGGCGATACCCGCAAGGCGTATTACGGGAAGTACAAGCCGCAGCTCGAGTCGAACGCGGTGCCGATCCACCCGGGGCGCATCTGCAGCGAGCTCTCGAAGAACGTGCCGGAGGACGGCATCGTCGTCGTCGACACCGGCCATGCCGGCATGTGGATGGGCGGCATGTACGACCTGCGCTCGCCCAGGCAGAGCTACATGCGGAGCGCCGGCCACCTCGGCTGGGCCTTCCCCGCCGGCCTCGGCGCCAAAGCGGCGTGTCCCGACCGCCCCGTGATCACCTTCACCGGCGACGCGGGCTTCTGGTATCACATCGGCGAGCTGGAGACCGCGGTGCGCTGGAAGCTGAACGCTATCACGCTCGTCAACAACAACTCGAGCGGCAACCAGTCGAAGCGCGGCTTCGACCGCGTGTACGGCGGCCAGCAGACCGAGCGCGGCAAGGAGCTCTGGACCTACACCAGGCAGAACTTCGCGAGGATCGCCGAAGACATCGGCGCGCTCGGCATCCGCGTCGAGAAGCCCGCCGACATCGGCCCGGCGTTCCAGCAGGCGCTGAAGGCCGACCGGCCCGTCGTCATCGACGTCGTCACCGACATCGATGCGCTCGCGCCGGTAGCGGTCAGCGAGTAGGCGTCACCCCCGCTAAGGCGGAGATCTGTCACCGCTGAGCGTCATGTTGGGTAGAATGGCCGCCCCATGTCAGCTCCCCGTATCGCGCTGATCCACGCCATGCCGATGGCGATCGAGCCGGTGACCCAGGTATTCAGCGAGCTGTGGCCCAGCGCGCGGATCACGCATCTGCTGGACGACTCGCTCCCGGCCGACCTCACGGCGGCCGGCGGCATCACGCCGGGGATCGTCGACCGCTTTGTCGGGCTGGCACGGTATTGCGAGGCCTGCGGCGCGGACGCGATCCTGTTCACCTGCTCCGCGTTCGGCAGCGCGATCGAGGCGGCGAAGCAGGCGGTGCGCGTGCCGGTGTTGAAGCCCAACGAAGCGATGCTCGACGAAGCCCTGGCGGTGGGCACCGACGTAGCGCTGCTCGTCACTTTCGAGCCGAGCATCCCTTCGCTCAAGAAGGAGCTGGAGGAGCTTGCGTCCAGCCGCGGGATACGCGTGCAGCTCAAGACCCGGACCGTGCCCGCCGCGATCGCGGCGCTCAAGCAGGGCCGCGCCGCGGAGCACGACCAGTTGATCGCGAAAGCCGCGGTGGAGTTGGGCGGGTGCGACGCTTTGATGCTCGGGCAGTTCTCGATGGCGCGCGCCGCGGCCGGCATCCCGCCGCTCTCCGGCCGGCGGGTGCTCACCAGCCCGCATTCCGCGGTGGCCCGTCTGAAGCAGCTGTTCGCCGATCGATAAGCTCGGAGTAATTCTTCTCTTTCTGCTGCTGGTGCGCGTGCCGGCCGCCGGCGCCCAGGAGCTGATGGGCTTGCAGCTCGGCAAGGACCGCCTCTCGGGCGCGCTCGCACGCATCGGCAACACGCCGCTCGTGCAGAGCAGCGAAGGCGCCGACGAGCTCTGCTACCGCGCCGAGGTGCCGTTCGAAGAGACCTGGGTCGTGCTCTCGAGCGGCGCGGCGGGCAACTGGGACGTCCTCACGACCTTCCGCGTGCTTTCCTCCGCGCCGGCCGGCATGACCTGCAGGCCGACGCCGCTGATCACGTCGAACATCGCGGTCGAGGGCATCCACAAGGGCATGACCGAGGACGAGCTGCGCGCGCGGTTCAATTTGCCCGCGGGCACGCAAGCGACGGGTCTTGCGCTTCGCCTCCCCTCGCGCGCTCAGCTCCGCGCCACGACGGAGAACGGCCGCCTCGTCTCTTTCGAAGTCACGCTCGAGTGAGACCTCAGGGCGAATAGGCCGGACGGCCCGGGCGCGCCGCGGCGATCACCGCTTTGGCCATCGCAGCGGCAGCCTGCGTGAGCGGCGCTCCGGTGCGCGTGAAAATGCCGACGGCGAAAGACGGCAGCGGCTCGGCGACCGGTATTTCCACCAGGAGATCGCCCAGCAGCGGATCGCAGAGGAGCTGCCGCACCAGGAAGCCGAGCATGTCGGTCTTCGCGATCAGCCTGACCGCCGTGTTGTAGGACTCGCACTGGGTCACCTGCTTCGGGACGGGCAATCCGGTCGGCGAAAACGCCTGGGCGAATGGGCCATCGGGGGCGTCCAGCGGAATCAGCGAGGTCCAGCACTCGTCGACGAGCCGTGCGAGCGAGCTCGCCTTCTCGAGCGGATGGCCCTTGCGCGCCACGACCGCGAAGTCGTTGCGGAACAGCGGCCGGAACGCGAGGCCGGAGTCGAGCTGGACGAGGGCCCTCCGGCAGATCGCGAAGTCGAGCGTTTCGTCGCGCACCATCGGAATGAGCGAGTGGGGAAGGCCCTCGGCGATGTGAATTCGCGCCTGCGGAAACTGCTGGCGGAAGCGCGCAAGGGCCTCGGGCACCACGATCGCCGCGGTCGGCGAGACGCCGAAGGCCACGGCGCCCGCTCTCTGGCCCAGCTCGTCGACCTCCTCTTCGGCCTTGCGCAGCTCGGCCTGCGCGGCGCGCGCCCGAGCGAACAGAGCGCGCCCGGGCTCGGTGGGCACGACGCCGGTCGGGGTCCTGCGAAGCAGACGCGCGCGCAGCTCGGTTTCCAGGCCCCGCACGCTTCGCGTAATCGCGGGCTGCGACACCCCCAGCTTGCGCGCCGCGGCGCGGATGCCGCCGGACTCCACCACGGCTATGAAATCCCGGATCTGGTTGAGCGTCATGAGTACTAACCGTTCTGTGCTAATTCCGCGGCTGCCCAATAACCATTGCGAATCGCGACACCAGTTTGATCATCTTACGCGCGATGGAACACGCATGGTGAGATGAACTTTCAAGGAGGTAACAAGCATGAATAGGAGGCTCGTAACATCCTCGCTGTTGGCAGGCTCGATCGCTGCACTGTTCTTGTCCAAGGTCGAGCTCGCGTCTTCCCAGTTCAATTTCAACGCCAGCGATCCCGGCGTGCGCGGCGGAGGGGCAGGCGCCGGCAGGCCGTTCGCGAACTTGACCGCGAACCAGCGCGCGTTCTTCGACTCGGGCGCGGCCGATTTCGCGGCCGCCGAAGAAGTAGACGAAGGTCTCGGCCCGCGCATGAACCTCGACAGCTGCGGCGGCTGCCACATCCAGCCCGCGCTCGGCGGCACCAGTCCGTTCGTGAATCCCCAGGCCGCGTTCGCCGCGAAGGACGGCGGAACCGACACGCTTCCCTCCTTCATCCGCGAGAACGGGCCGGTGCGCGAGGCACGCTTCGTGAAGAATCCGGATGGGACTGCCGACGGCGGCGTGCACGCGCTGTTCACGATCACCGGCCGCACCGGAGCCGACGGCTGCACGCTCGAACAACCGGACTTCGCGACGCAGCTCGCCAATCGGAACGTCATCTTCCGCATTCCCACGCCCACCTTCGGCGCCGGGCTGATCGAGCAGATCCCCGATGCGCAGATCCTCGCGAACCAGGCGAGCAACGCGTCGCGCAAGCAGTCCCTGGGCATCCGGGGCAAGCCGAACTTCCACGTCGCGGGCCGCACCATCACCGGCATGACCAACAACAACGGCAACGACGGCACGATCGCGCGCTTCGGCTGGAAGGCGCAGAACAAGTCGCTGCTGCTGTTCTCGGGCGAGGCCTACAACGTCGAGATGGGCATTACCAACGAGCTGTTCCAGACCGAGCGCGAGGAAGCGCCCGAATGCCGGTTCGCGCGGGTCCCGAACGACGTCACCAACTTCGACGCCGCAACGCCGGTGGAGGTTCTCGGGGGCATCGAGAGGTTCTCGAACTTCATGCGCTTTCTCGATGCGCCGCAGCCTTCTCCGAACACGCCCGGAGGATCCACCTCGATCGCGAACGGCAAGCAGAAGTTCAGCGACATCGGCTGCGCGCTGTGCCACACGCCCTCGTTCACCACCAGCAAGTCGACGGTCGCGGCGCTCAGCGAAAGGCCCGTGAACCTGTTCTCCGACCTCCTGGTGCACGACATGGGCGACGGACTCGCCGACGGCGTGAGCCAGGGCGAGGCGGGCCCGAGGGAATTCCGCACCGCGCCGCTGTGGGGTCTCGGTCAGCGGATCTTCTTCCTGCACGACGGGCGCACTTCGGATCTCGAGCGCGCCATCCGCGAGCATTCGAGCAACGGCTCCGAAGCGAACGGCGTCATCAACGGCTTCAACAACCTCGGCGAGCGGACCAAGCAGGACATCCTCAACTTCCTGCGCTCGCTGTAGCCGCGTCTGCGCGTCAACCCACACCCGGGCTGCGGCGCGGGTTTTCTTTTCGCTAGTACGTGAAAGCGAGTCCGAGCAGGATATCGCCCTGCGTGACGGTGTCGCCCTTGATGGAGAGTGCGCAGCCGCCCGAGCAGAACAGCGCGCTGCTGCTGTTGACCAGGGTGGCGTAGCCGCGCGCTTCGAAGCGCAGCGCCACGCGCCCGCCGAGCGGCAGCTGGTATCCGATTCCCAGGCTGATGGACGGCCGCAGCTCGTTCGCCAGTCCCTGGAGGTCCGGCTCGAACAGCGTGGCGCCAAGCCCCCCGGCGAGATACGCGCCCTGCCCGATCTTCAATCCTGGGAAGATGGTCCCCCCCACGTGTGCGTACGTCACCGCCAGCGGGAACTTCGCCGGGACGGGCGCAGCCGAAGAGACCGGCTGAGCGGCCAGCCGCGCGTCCACCTCCGAGCGCTGCCGCGAAAGGTAGATCTGTATCTGGGTGCCTGCCTGGGGGTTCAGCCCGATATCGAGACTGACGGCGCCGACCCCCGAAGCTTCGATGGGGAGCTTGCTCCCGCTGGTGACGTCGGTGAACCTGCCGCCGTCGCGATAGCCGGCGTAGAGCGTGAACGCGTTGTCCCCGCCGGGCTGCGCCGCGTTGCAGGCGGCGGCAGCGCCGAGTAGGACGCCCAGCAGAAGTACGGATGCACTTTTCGATTGCATCTCGAGCCGCTTCCCGGATTGCCGAACGTGCATGCTACCTTTTGCTCCCATGCGCTGGATCAAGAGCCCTGCCTGGGACCTCGTCTGGGTCCTGAACCCGCTGTGGCTGGCCCCCCTGGTCCTTCTGCTGGCGCGGGGTCATGACGACCTGCGGGCGAGCCCGGTAGATGGCCTCTTCTTCGCCCTCACGGTGCCCCTGTGGTTCGGCCACCGCGTGTCGTCGGCCTGGCTGGCCTACGCGACCCCGGCCTACCGCCCTCTGCTCGCCACGCAGCGGCTGCGCTTCGTAATGGCCCCCTTGGCCATCGCCGTGGCCTGCTTCGGACTGCTCCTCGCTCCCGAGAGCGTGCTGCCGATGCCGCTGACCGAGCGCGTCGTCTGCTTCGCCGTCGCGGACTACCTGCTGGTGAGCTACCACTTTGCCGCTCAGCACTTCGGGCTGCTCAGCCTCTACCGCGCACGCTCGGGACGCGGATCGGACCCGGTCGCGCGACGGCACGATCGGTGGTTCGCGCTCGTCGTAGGCGGCGGTTTCGTCGTCCTGGCCGAGGCCCTCTCCGGATCGATCGCCTTCCAGGAGAGCTGGATCGACCCGCTGCTGGGGGCGGGCGGGTCGAGGGTGCTCGCACGCATGCTGCACGACGCCGGCATCGTCTTCGTCTTGATTCTGACCATTCTGATGCTGGGCGTCGAACTGCGCTCGCCGCGTCCCTCGCCGCCGCGCGTGGCCTACGTCCTCGGCGTGTCGGCCATGGTGCTGTTCGCCTTTCTCGCGCGCGACCCGTTCCTCTTCATCGTGCTGTGGAGCGTGCAGCACTGGAGCGCCGCGATGGGCCTCACTTCGCTGGCGGCTTCCGGCGGAGTCCAGGCCGCCGGCTCGCACTGGCAGCGGCTGTTGGCGCCGATCAACCGGCGCGGCTGGGCGGTGCTGCTCGTGCTCGCCGTCGTCTCCACCCTGCTGCTGCCGGTGATGGAGGTGGAGGCGGTGAGCGACGAATACGCCTACGCCGACCGCATCTTCGGCGCTGCGGCGCTGTGGCTGCGCTCCTCGCCTTTCGTGCCGGCGCTGCTCGCCCTGGGGTTCGCGGCCGGCTTCATTCACTACCTGCTGGATCGCGCCGCCTTCCGCTTCTCCTCGCCCGAAGTGAGGCAGGCCGCGCGAGGGCTGCTCAATTGAAAACCATCGCTTTCATCGGCCTCGGCGTCATGGGGCAACTGATGGCCGCGAACCTGGAGGCCGCCGGGTTCAGCGTCCAGTCCTTCGACCTGAACCGGAAGGGCAACCGGAAATCGGCGCGCGCGGCGGCCGAAGGGGCCGATGCGCTGATCACGATGCTGCCCGACGGCGATGCGGTGCGCGAAGCGGTGCTCGAGGCTTTGCCCTCGCTCGAGCCCGGCGCGGTGGTGGTCGACATGAGCTCATCCGATCCGGCCGGCACGCGCGCCCTGGGACTCGCGCTTTCGAAGAACCAGATCGGAATGGTCGACGCGCCGGTGTCGGGCGCGAAGTTCAAGGCCAAGGACGCGACGCTGTCGATCATGGCCGGCGGCGAGAAGGCGGCCTTCGCCAAGGTGCTTCCGGTTCTGCAGAAGCTGGGAAACCAGATCTTCCATGTGGGTCCGCTGGGAGCCGGCCATGCAGTAAAGGCGCTCAACAACTACCTCGGCGCCGCCGGCACGCTGGCGGGATTCGAGATGCTGCTGATCGCCGAGAAGCTCGGGCTCGATCCGGCGCCGATGCTCGACGCGATCAACGCCTCGACCGGCCGAAACCACACCACCGCGCGCAAGATCCCGCAGGACGTGCTCACCGGCGCCTTCAACTCGGGATTCAAGCTCGCGCTGATGGCGAAGGACGTCGGCATCGCCGCCGAGCTGGCGCGCGGGCTGAAGCTGAAAACGCCGTTCCTGAAGGAAACCCTGAAGCACTGGCGCGCGGCGCAGAAAAAACTGCCGCGCGAGGCCGACCACACCGAGATCTACAAGTACCAGAAGAGGCTGACACGCCGATGAACCTCTTACTGACGGCCCATCGGCCCCTTACGGCTCGGCGGGCTCCTCGAGGAAGCCCTGCACCTCGCGGATGAGGTGCAAGCGGTTCTTCTCCACGCCCATCGAGTGCGAGCCCTCCGAGAGCACCATCACCCGCCGCTCCTTGGCGTTGACCAGGCGCTTGAAGAGGGCGAGCCCCTGCTCGGGCGGCGTGATCACGTCCCACTCGCCCATCACCAGCAGCGTCGGCGCGCGCACCGCCGCCGCGTCGTAGGTGGGCTTCCCGCGCGCCCAGAAGTCGTTGAGATCGCGCAGCACGCCGTTCGGCGCGCGCAGCACCGGCGGCGTGCGCGCCGCGCCGACCGGGTCGGTGGCGAGATTCGCCTGCCACCATTTGTCGTACCACTCTGTCGGGCTGATCTCGGCCACGCGGTCCTTGGGGATGCCGGCGGTGTTGAACGGCCGGATCGATTCGCGCGTGCCGGTGCGGTAGGCGCCGGAGTAGGGCGGCGCTTTGAGCGTGGGCTCGTGCCATACCGGCGCGTAGAGCACCAGCTTCTCGACCTTGCCCGGATTGAGCGAGGCGTACCTCGCCATGAAAGTCGTGCCCATCGACCAGCCGACCAGGCTGACGCGCTGGGCGTTGCGCCGCTTGAGGATGAAATCCACCACCGCCGAGATATCGCGCGCCGCGTCTTCCGCGCCGGCGAAGGGCGGGTTGGCCGCCGGCGGCTCGCTCATCGCCGCGGGCCGCGTGGAGCGTCCGTAGCCGCGGATATCGACGAGGTAGGCGTCGAAGCCGCGCTTCGCCGCGTGCTCCATCCACGAGCCGCCCGGCAGGTCGATGTCGAACATCGTCTCCGACGGGAAGGTCGCGCCGTGCACGAAGAGCACGATCCGCCCGGGTCCGTACGACGCCTTGCCTGCGAAGTGCTTGTTCCGCACGTGCAGCGTGATCCCCGGGTCGAGCGACGGGACCATGAACGTCTCCTGGACCACCTCCTCGTCAGCCTTGGGCGACATCGCGCCGCAGCCGGCAAGCAGCGCGGCGGCCACGACGGCGAGCGTTCGGATCATGGCTACCCTCCCGACAATGCAACCTCAACCGCGGTGCGCCGCCTCGATTGCGGCGACGTCGATCTTTCGCATCTGCATCATCGCGTCGAACGCGCGCTTGGCGGCGGCGCGGTCGGGATCGGTGACTGCCCTGGTCAGGGCGATCGGCGTAATCTGCCAGGACAAGCCCCACTTGTCCTTGCACCAGCCGCACGCGCTCTCTTGGCCGCCGTTGTCGACGATCGCGTTCCAGTAGCGATCGGTTTCGGCCTGGTCGGCGGTTGCGACCTGGAACGAGAAAGCTTCGCTGTGCTTGAACGCGGGCCCGCCGTTGAGCCCGAGGCAGGGAATTCCCAGCACCGTGAATTCGACTGTCAGCACGTCGCCGCTTTTCCCGTCCGGAAAGTCTCCCGGCGCGCGCATCACCGCGCCGACGGATGAATCGGGAAAGGTCTTGGCATAGAATCGCGCGGCATCCTCGGCGTCGCCGTCATACCAAAGGCAGATCGTGTTCCTTGCTGGCTTGGCCATGTCATCCTCCATCGTGATTTTGCGCGCCGGTAAGTTTCGCAAAATCCGTGCCATAAAGTTAGAGCGTCGTCCCCGCGCAGGCGGGGGCCCATGTAAAGGAGCTTCGCAATGATCATCGATTCCCAGATCCACGCCTACGAGGCGAACACACCGAAGCGGCCGTGGCGCACCGTGCCGAACTGGCCCCCCAGCGCCAACGGCGACGAGCAGGTGGCGGCCTTCGACAAGCTCGGGATCGACGGCGCGATCTTCATTTCCGCCTTCTCCATCTATGGCTACGACTCGAGCTACGCGGTCGAGGTGCAGCGCAAGCACCCCGGCCGGTTCGCGCTCGTCAAGCCGGTGAACCCGGACGATCCGGCGGTGCTCGAGACGATCGCCGAGTGGAAGAAGCAGCCCGGCGCGGTCGGCATCCGGGTCATCACGACCAAGGAGCCGGGCCGCAACCCGAGCGACGAGGGCCTCGACCGCGTGCTGCGCGAAGCCGTGCGCCGCGACTTCCCGGTCAACATCCTGTGCTGGGGCAACCTCGAGCGAGGCGCGGCGCTGATCGATCGCCATCCGGACACGCGGTTCATCCTCGACCACCTCGGCATCCAGCAGCCGCGCACCAAGCCCGTTCCGCCGCAGCCCTGGGCAGACCTGCCGAAGGTGCTGGAGCTCGCCCGGCGCAAGAACGTGGTGATCAAAGTGAGCGGCGCTTGCACGCTGTCGGAGAAGCCGTATCCCTTCCCCGACATCTGGGACCCGCTCGCACGCGTGTTCGACGCCTGGGGCTTCGAGCGCTGCCTGTGGGGCACCGACTGGACGCGCGCTTTCGCGGTCGTCAACTACGAGCAGGCTACCGAGCCCTTCTTGAAGACCGATCGCCTGAGCGACAGCGAGCGGGCGATGCTGATGGGCGGCGCCTGCTCCAAGGCGTACAGGTGGTCGCCGAAGCGAGGTTGAAGACTTTCGCCGGTATCACGGTGGCGCTCGGCGCGCTCGCCGCAGCCCAGGTTTGCCCGGCGCAACCGTCCGCCATCACGCAGGAGATCGTCGCGACGGCCTTGCCCGTAGAGGGCGCTCCGCTCGCGGAGCCCGGCTCGTACGAGGTCGCGATGGGGCCCGCGCCGGGCTTCCCCGGCCTCGTGGTGTTTCATCCGAAGAATCTCGACGCATTCCCGCGACGCGACACGCTGCCTGTCTTCGTCTGGGGTAACGGCGGATGTGCGATCAACAGCACGCGCTACTCGGGCTTCCTGTCGACGATCGCATCGCACGGCTTCCTCGTGTTGGCGACGGCGGCGCAGAAGGGACCGGTGCGCCGCCAGAACGCGGACGACTTGCGCTCCGCGCTCGATTGGGCCGGCGAGGAGAACGCGCGCGACGGCTCGCCGCTCAAGGGCAAGATCGCAACCGACAAGGTCGCGGTCATGGGCCAATCGTGCGGCGGGTTCCTGGCGATCGCGCTCGGCGCGGATCCGCGCGTCGGCACGATCGGCGTGTTCAACTCGGGCGCCCAGCGGCGCTTCGACGAGCTCAAGAAGCTGCATGGCCCGGTCCTGCTCATCAATGGCCACGAACGCGACTTCATGATGGCCGACTCGAAGGCGACGTTCGACGCAATCGTCGCCTGGCCGGCGTTCTACGGCGCGCGCCACGGCGCCGGCCACACCGCTACGGTCGATCACCCGGGCGGCGGCGAGTTCGCGAACGTCGCGTCGAGCTGGGCCCGATGGCAGCTCAAAGGCGACACGAAGGCCGCCGCGATGTTCGTCGGCAAGAAGTGCGGCCTCTGCACGAATCCGAATTGGGACGTCGAGTCGAAGGGGCTCGAGAAATAGATGTCGCGGGAAGGAGGTAAACGCCCATGGATTCCCGTTTGCGCAGGCTTAGTCTCATCACCCTCGCGCTCGTGTGCGCGAGCCATGCGGTCCCGGCTAGCGCCCAGCCGCGGCCCGTCCTTGGTTACGTCGCCAACGACAACGCCGATGCCGAGCGCCTTGCAGCTTTTAAAAAAGGCCTCCGCGACCAGGGCTATGTGGAGGGAGCCATGAGGGTCGAGGCGTCGCGCATCGAGTTCAAGTCGTAATCGGAAAAGACCCGCGCGGTGGCGGGGCACGTCACCGAGGGACATCGCAGCGCGACGACCCGCGCTGCGATGTCATGCTCATCGCCTGAGCATGAATATCAGCAGAATCACGATGAGCACCAGGAGGAGCCCGGCGGTGGAGATTTCTGCGCCCGCCGGCAGCGAATCGATCCGGCCGGCGAGCTGCTGCACCTCGTCGTCGGTGAGCGCGTTCGCGCGCTCGGTCGCCGCGGCGGCGTCGACGCCGAGCACGGCGAGCTGCTTCTGGACGTCGGCGCGCGCGAGGAAGCCACGCAGCTTGCCGCGCTCGGCCTGGCGCTGGGCGGCGAGCGTTTCGTCGACGCCGATCATGCCGGCCTGGGTCTGCGGCGCGTACGGCAGCGCGATGAGGCTCACCGCGAGAAGGCGGCAGATGAAACGCATGAGGAATGCTTTCATCGGAGTCTCCTCAGTGCCTTCTGTCGATGATGAAAATGAACAGCAGCAGGATCAGGATGACCGCCAGCGCCACCTCGGTGGCAACCCCGCCGGCCGGCAGTGTGTCGATCCGGCCCGCGAGGCGCTGCACCTCGTCGTCGGTGAGCGCGTTTACGCGCTCGCTTGCCGCCGCCGCATCCACGCCGAGCGCTGCCAGCCGGCTCTGCACATCGGCGCGCGCGACAAAGCTCTGCACCTTGCCACGCTGCGCCTCGACGCTCCCGATCGCCTGCCCCGTGCCGATCATGGCCGCCTGCGTATGCGCCGAATACGGCAGCAACATGGTGCTCACGACGAGAAGCCTGCAGATGCACCGCCTGAAAAACGCTCGCATGTAATCCCCACCGGATTTCGGAGGAACAAACTATAGAGGCGGAAAAGGGGTCAGAGCAATTTTTAAAATTGCTCTGACCCCCTTTTCCTACCGCAGCAGCTCCGGCGCATGCCAGCGCACGGTCTGCCTGCCGTTCTTGAAGCAGGCGACCGGGCGCGAGATCTCGGCGATCGCCTGCTCGGGCGTTTCGGCGTCGAGGATCACGATGTCGGCCGGACGGCCGGGCGCGAAGCCGTAATCCTCGAGGTTCATGAGGCGCGCCGAGCGCTCCGTGAGCATCTCGAAGCATTCGCGAAGCTGCGCCGGGCGGTCGAGCTGCAGGACGTTGGCGTAGAGGTTCGCCATGCGCACGAGCGAGCAGTCGCCATACGGCGTCGCGGGATTGAGGATGTTGTTGGACGAAAGCGAGCACGTCACCCCGTGCTCGACGAGCAGGTTCGCGTCGGCGACGCCGCGGCGCACGCCGTGGTCCTGGTCGCGTCCCATGAGGAAGAGGTCGGTCGCCGGCAGCACCGTCACGCCGATGCCCGTGTCGGCGAGCTGGCGCGCGAGGCGGGCGACCTCGGCCGGCGGCAGCAGCGAAAGCTTCGCCATGTGGCCGACCACGACCCGGCCGCCGCGCCTGTACTTCTCGGTAAGCTCGCGCACCAGGTGGACGTGCATGCCCTCGGGCGTGTTGCCGACGTCGAGGTGCAAATCGATGTCGGCGTCGTACTCGCGAGCGAGCTCGAAGATGCGCCGGATCTGCGCCGCGCCGTCGGTGTCGTAGCGCGGCGCGCCCCCGATGACCTTCGCGCCGCGCTCGAGCGCCTCGACCAGGAGCTCGTCGGTGCCGGGATAGTTCGTCAGGCCTTCCTGCGGAAAGACGCACATCTCGATGTCGATCGCCCACTTGTAGTCCGCGATCAGCGACTCGATGCCTTCGAACCCGCGCATGCCGATCCCGGGATCGACCTCGACCTGCGTGCGCATGCGTGTCGTGCCGTGCAAGATGCAGTCCTCGAGCGTGCGCGCGGCGCGCGTGCGGACGTCCTCGACCGACATGCTCTTCTTGATCGGCGCCACGCTCAGGACCGGGCTCAGGGTGCGGCGCTCCTGCGGCAAGCAGCGGTCGATGATGCGCGACTTGTCCAGGTGGATGTGGGTCTCGATGAGGCCCGGACAGGCGAGCCGCCTCTTCGCATCGAAGCTCGGCCCGTCGGCCGCGAGCCGCGGCGCGATCGCCGCGATCCGGCCGTTCTCGATGCCTATGTCCACCGCGGCGCCGCCGGCGGGCCGCGCGTTGCGAACGATGAGGTCCAAGCTTTTCACTCCTCCGGTAAGCTCTGTCGCCCCCGCGAAGGCGGGGGTCCAATCAGCGACTCTTCACGGAGAGCCAACGCATGACCGCGTACTTGCGCATTTACCTCGCCGCCCTCCTGGCCTGCGCCGCTGCGCATGCCGCGGCGCAATCCTACCCCGCGAAACCGGTGCACATCGTCGTGCCGTTTCCTCCCGTCGGGGCGGCGGATCTGCTGTCGCGCGCGCTCGGCAAGCAGCTCGGCGAAGCCTGGGGGCAGGCGGTGATCGTGGACAACCGGCCCGGCGCCGGGGCCAACATCGGCGCCGAAGCCGTGGCGAAAAGCGCTCCCGACGGCTACACGCTCCTCATGGCCGCAGTCACCACGCACGCCGTCGGCATGAGCCTCTACAGCAAGCTCGGCTACGACCTGGAAAAAGACCTCGTGCCGGTGACCCTGGTGGCGAACGTCCCGCATATCCTCGTCGCGCATCCGTCGGTTCCCGGGAAGACCCTCGGCGACGTGATCGCGTTCCTGAAGGCGCAGGGCGGCAAGGCCAACTTCGCCTCGCAAGGCAACGGCACCCTCTCGCATCTCGAGTTCGAGCTGATGAAGTCCATGGCAGGCTTCAGCGCGATCCATGTGCCTTACAAGGGCAGCGCGCCGGCCCTGACCGATCTGCTCGCCGGCAACGTGGCGCTGCTCTTCGACAGCATCCCTTCGTCACTGCCGCACGTGCGCGCCGGCAAGCTGAAGGGCATCGCCGTCGCCGCCTCGCGCCGCTCCCCAGTGCTGCCGGACCTGCCCACGTTGTCCGAGGCGGGCCTAACGGGATTCGCCGCCGACAACTGGTTCGGCGTCATGGCCCCCGCCGGCACGCCACCGGCGATCGTCGCCAAGCTTAACTCCGACCTCACCCGGGCGCTCGAGTCCTCGGAGGTAAAGGACATCGTCGCGCGGCAGGGCGGCGAGCTGATGGCCAGCACCCCGCAGCAGATGGCCGCTCAGATCCGCAGCGACCGCGAGAAATGGGGCAAGGTCGTGCGCGAGTCGGGGGCGAAGATCGAATAGGCGTGCTGCCGCCACTATCACCTTCCAGCGGAAAGCCGGCTACTCGACCTTAGCGCCGGTCTCCTTGACGAGCTTCGCCCAGCGGGCGACGTCTTCCCTCACGAAGGCGCCGAATTGCTCGGGCGTGTTGCCGATCGGCTCGAAGCCGAAGCCGGCCATGCGCTCGCGCACCTCGGGCTGCTTGATGGCGGCGATCATGACGTCGTGAAGCTTGGCGATGACCGGTTGCGGCGTGCCGGCGGGCACGAGCACGCCGTTCCAGCCGAAGACGTCGAATCCCGGCAGGCCTGATTCGGCGACGGTGGGAAGGTCGGGCGCGAAGGCGGAGCGCTTGGCGGTCGAGACGGCGAGGCCGCGGATGCGGCCGGCCTTGACGTGCGGGAGGCCGGCCGGGCCGACGGTGAACATGACCTGGATCTGGCCGGCGAGGAGGTCGGTGATTGCGGCGGGAATGGTCTTGTAGGGAACGTGCACCATCTGCACGCCGGCCATCTGCTTGAAGAGCTCGGTGGCGAGGTGGGGCGGCGTGCCGCTGCCGCCCGAGCCGTAGTTCAGCTTGCCGGGATTGGCCTTGGCGAACTTGATGAGCTCGGCGACGGACTTCACCGGCACGGAGGGATGGACGGCGAGCACGAACGGCGTCGAGCCGAGGAGCGTCACGGGCGCGAAGTCGCGCACCAGGTCGTAGTTCGTCTTGTAGACCGACGGATTGATCGCGTGCGTGCCGGTCGTCAGGAGCAGCGTGTAGCCGTCGGGCGGCGCCTTCGCGACCGCCTCGGCCGAGATGGTGCCGCCGCCGCCTCCGCGCTGGTCGACGACCACGGGCTGGCCCCACGCCTCGGTCATCTTCTGCCCGAAGAGGCGCGCGAGCGAGTCCGGTCCCGGGCCGACGATGAAGCGGATGGGTTTCGTCGGGTAGTCGGTTTGCGCGTTGACGAAGCCGAAGAAAAGACCCGCGAGGAGAAAAATCATTCTCATGACCGACCTCTCCAGAGTTCCCCTGCCGTAGTCGTGACGTAAAGGTCCGGCCCGACGGAACACGAGTTCACCGCGTCGCCGCCCGGAAAGGGCCAGGTTTCGCGCAGGGTTCCGGACGCCTCGAGCACGAGGAGCGACGCGCCGGCGCACCCGACCATGCAGCCGTCGTGCCTGACGTTCAAGCCTGAGAGGGCGCTTCCGGACAGCAGGCGACGAGCGTCCAGCGCATCGTCGCGGACGGCAAAGGCGAGCAGTCCCTGCCGATCGGCGACGTAAAGCGTGCGCTCGTCGGGGGAGAGGACGAGCGCGCGCGGGGTGTCGAGGCCGGAGGCGAGACGGCGCAGATTCCAAATCTTGTTGTTTGAGCTTAAGAGAAGAATAGATTCGAGGTCGCCCTGCGGATAAATGAGCGGCCCGGAGGTGCGCAAGGGACTCTTCGAGTCGCAGAACCAGATGCGGCCGCGGGAATCGATGGCGAGGCTGGTCGGCAGGTTGTGCATGCGGCCATCCACGAGCGTCGCGAGGAGCGAGGCGGATCCGTCCGGGTTGAAGCGCACGATGCGGCGCGAGAGCTCCTGGGAGCCGTAGAGCGCGCCGTCGCGGCCGAACGCGATGCCGCTCGTGCGGTTGGTGAATGCGCGAAACACGCTCGTTTCGCCGAGCCTGGGATCGAAGCGCAGGATGCGGCCCTCTCCTGCACGCGGCCCGCGCGAGAGGACGCTGAAGAGCATGCCCGCGCCGTCCCAGGCGAGCCCGGCCGCCGGTCCTTCGAACGGGCCTGCGACGCGCTCGAAGCGCCACGCCATCGCTACCAGACCTCCACGCCGGGCACATCGACGCGCACGCGGTAAAGCGCGTGGTACGTCGTGATGTAGAGCGAGCGCCAGTCGTCGTCGCCGAACGCCATGTTCGTGCAATGGTCGGGAAAGAGCAGGCGGCCGAGAAGCCTTCCGTCGGGCCCGATCACATGGACGCCGGCAGGTCCGGTGCAATAGACGTTGCCCTGCCGGTCGACCTTCATTCCGTCGGCGATGCCGGGCTCGCTGCCTTCGAGCTTGTGGAAGAGCCGCATCGGTCCGCAAGTGCCGTCCGCGTGCACGTCGTACGCGCGGATCTCGCCGAGGCGCGAGTCGTTCACGTACAGCGTCTTCTCGTCCGGCGTGAAGGCTATGCCGTTCGGATACACCGTGTCGCGGATCGGCGCGCTCAGCTTGCCGGGGGACGTGCCGTCCGGCCCGATCCGGAACACGCCCTGGAAGTCGAGGTACTGCTGCAGGTCGTCGGCCTCCATCCCCGGGTTGTACAGCGCGCCCGGCGAATCGGTGAACCAGATGGCGCCGTTCGACTGGACGACGATGTCGTTCGGGCTGTTGATCTTGCGGCCGCCGAAGTGCGAGGCGAGCGTGCGGACGCTGCCGTCCGGCTCGACGCGCCACACCGAGCGCGAGGCCCAGCCGGCGACGTTGAGGCGGCCCTCGCGGTCGAACGTCAGGCCGTTCGCGTGCGTCGAGGGCCCCATGAACACTTCGGCGCTGCCGCCGCGCGGGCGCCGGTAGATCGTGTCGCCGACGATGTCGACCCACCAAAAGCTGCCGTCGCGCCGGTTCCACACCGGGCCTTCGCCGAACATCATGCCGTCGTGGATCCGCTCGAGTTGCGCCTCCCGAGGGATCAGTAGAGTAAGACCGGGAGTGGCGCGGTCGATTTCAATCATGTGCGTCGTGAGAGGAGATGGCGAGGACGCAGGGTCTTGCCGAGCGGTTGCTCCAGGCGTGCCGCGTGCCGCGCTGGATCACCGTGTCGCCGGCCTTCAGGTGTACCTCCTCGAGGTCGAGCACGAGCGTGATCTCGCCTTCGAGCACCAGGCAGAAATCGAGCGTGCGCGCCTTCTCGATCGTGGTGGATTCGGGAGGAAAACAAACGACGCGGCACACCGAGCCCCCCGGCGGCGGGACGTCGCCGCAAGGCGCGTTCAGGGGCGCCGCTTCCATCCGCGCGGGAGTGCGATCGGTGTACCAGATGAGCGTAGACGAGTAGCCGGGACGCGCGGGGTCGGTGTGCACCGCGGGCGCGGGTCCGTCGGCGAGGGCGAGCGAGCGCCCGTTCGCGTCGTCGATGGTGACGAGCCTGCGTACCGGTCTCACGGTTTCGCGGCGCCCATCATGATGAAAGCCATGAGGCTTTCCTCGCGCGGGTTGCTCCAGCCGTGCCAGTTGCCGAGCTGCACCACCACGTCGCCGGGCCGCATCACGTGCTCGCCGTCGTCGAGGAGCAACACGCGCTCGCCTTCGAGCAGGATGCCGTAGTCCACCGTCTCGGACCGGTGCACCGGCGAGCTGAAGGCGTTCTGTCCGCCTTTGTCCCATGTGCCGCCGGGACGTTGGCGCGGCGCGTGCAAAGGCACGGCGCTCTTGTCGGTCGCCGGGTCGTAGCCGGGCGGCTTCCCGGCCGACTGCACGATGCGAAGGTGCCCGCCCTGGTGCGGCGGCTCGAAATTGAACCGCAGGTTGCCGTCGTCGCGCTCGCCGGAAATCGGCGCCGGGCAGCGCTCGAACACCCAGAGGTCGGTCATCGCGGCGCTCGCGGCCACGGCGCCCGGGTTCACGTTCGGCGCCGGTCCGTCGAACAGCACCTTGGAGCGCCCCAGCTCGTCGTTGCCGGTGACGACTCGCCGGATCGGTTTCAAAGTCATCGCCATCGCTGTATCTTGCCGGTTCTGCCCCGAGGAGGCTAGGAGAGGATCGATGACCACGCGAAGGGATTTTCTTGGCCAGACAGCCGTTACGGCCGGCTTGTTTTTTACTGGGTGTTCTTTAGCACCGCTTGCGCACGCGCAGGCGCCGCGCCGACGCGAGGTCGTGGTGAACGGCAAGCGCGTGAAGACCATCGACGTGCATGCGCACGTCGGCTTTCCCGAGGCGATGGCGCTGATGGGTCGGAAGTTCGGCCCCGCGCAGCTCACCACCACGATGGAGCAGCGCATCCAGGCGATGGACGCGCAGGGCATCGACATGGAGGCGCTCACCATCAACGCCTACTGGTACGGCGCCAACCGCGACATCGCCGAGAAGCTGATCGAAGTGCAGAACAACAAGCTCGCCGAGATCGTGGCCAAGCAGCCCGACCGGTTCGTCGCGCTCGCCTCGGTGGCGCTGCAGCATCCCGATCTCGCCGCGCAGCAGCTCGAGCACGCCGTGAAGAAGCTCGGCCTGCGCGGCGCGGGCGTCGGCGGCAGCGTCGAAGGGCTCGAGCTCTCGGACCCGAAGTTCCACCCGTTCTGGAAGAAGGCCGAGGAGCTCGGCGTGCTGGTGTTCATCCATCCGATCGGCACCGCCGAGCTCAAGAGCCGCCTGCAGGGCAACGGCGGCCTGGAGAACACCATCGGCAACCCGCTCGAGACCACGCTCGCGCTCTCGCACCTCATCTTCGAAGGCACGCTCGACCGCTTCCCAGGCCTCAAGATCTGCGCCGCGCACGGCGGCGGCTACCTGCCTTCGTACGCGGCGCGCTCGGACCACATCTGCCTCACGTTCCCCGACCGCTGCGCCGCGGTGCCGCTCAAGAAGAAGCCGACGGAATACCTGAAGCAGCTCTACTTCGACGCGCTCGTGTTCACGCCGGAGGCGCTGCGTCACCTCGCCGCGCAGGTGGGGACATCGCAGCTCGTCCTGGGCAGCGACTTTCCGTTCCCCTGGGACAAGAACACCGTCGACCATATTTTGAAGACGCCCGAGCTGACCGACGCGCAGCGCATCGACATCCTCGGCGGCACGGCGGCGAAGTTGCTGAAGCTGAACGGCGCCTAAAGCAGTTGCCCTTGCGAAGGCGGGGACCCAGCAAGGCGTAATTCAGGGACAGACCACGTTTTAGATTCACGGAACCGAACAAAAACGTGGTCTGTCCCTGTTTTTGCCACTAAAGCTCGCCTAGCCAGCGCGCGGCGAGCTCGCCGATCTCGGCGGTGACGGGAAAGGAATGGTCCTTCCCCTCGAGCCAGTGCATCTGCCAGCCGAGGCCATCGATCGCCTTCGTCATCAGGTCCTTTTGGCAGAGCGCGTCGCGGGTGCCGTTGAAGCAGAGCACCGGCAGCTTGATCTTCGGCAGGTGCTCGTCGCGAAGTCGCTCGGGCTTTCCGGCGGGGTGCAGCGGGTAGGCGAGGAGGAACAGGCCGTCGCACGCGAGGCCTTCGGCGGCGAGCATCGACGCGACCCTTCCGCCCATCGAGCGGCCGCCGACGATGAGTTTCTTGCCCGGACCCACGTGCTCGCGAGCTTTCTCCACTACTGATTTCATGCAAATCTGAAGCTTCGGCATGCGGTCGGGCGGGCCGCCGCCCTTCTCGCGATAGAGGAAATTGAACCGCACGACGTCGAACCCCCGGCCGCGCAAGACTTCCGACAGCTTGAGCGTGCTTCGATGGCTCATGTGGCTGCCGGCGCCGTGACCCGCGACGAACAGCGCCTTACGTTCTCCGCCAAGCGCCGGCTCGAGGACCGCCGATGTTTCTTCACCGCCGACATTGATACACCACTGAAACACATCCTCCGTAGCATTGGGCGGCAAGGGGGAAACCATGAAGCAGAGCATAGCCGGAGCGGCGTTGTTCACGGCGCTGGTCGCGTCAGGAGCGAGCGCGGACGAAGCGCTGCGGCGCGACGCCGCGGGCATCCTTTCGGAGATCGGGGCCGCAAATCCAGGCTCGCCGCAGCAGGTCGAGCTCGGCCGGGCGCTGTTCTGGGACGCCAGGGTCTCGCTCGACGGCAAGACCGCGTGCGCGAGCTGCCATCCCGCGGCCGACTGGGGCGCGGACCGGCGCCGGTTCTCGCCCGACGCGCGCGGCGCATTGACCTCGCGGCATTCGCCCACGGTGTTCAACTCGGTCGCCCAGCCGACGATGCGCTGGCTCGCCGACCGCAAGGATGCGGCCGACCAGGCCGAGGGCTCGCTCACCGGCTCGCTCGGCTTTCCCTCGCGCGCGGCGGGACTCGCCCGGCTGCGCGAGCTCGACTACGCGACGCAATTCCGCGCCGCGTTTCCGAAGGACGCGGAGCCGCTGTCGACGCGCAACTACGGGCTCGCGATCCAGGCCTACGAGGCGACGCTGGTCACGCCCGCGCCGTTCGACCGCTTCCTCTCCGGCGACGACGGCGCGCTCTCCGAGCGCCAGAAGGCGGGCCTGCGCGCGTTCCTTTCGATCGGCTGCGCGGCCTGCCACAACGGTCCGCAGCTTGGCGGCGCGATGCTGAGCAGGTTCGGCATTGTCAAGGACTACTGGCTGGAGACGGGCTCGAAGAACGTCGACGCCGGCCGCTATGCGGTCACGAAGAAGGAGGAAGACCGCTACGTGTTCCGCGTGCCCATGCTGCGCAATATCGCGAAGACCGCGCCTTACTTCCACGACGGCTCGGTCGACACGCTCGAGCGCGCGGTGCGCGTAATGGCGAGCGTGCAGCTCGGGCGCACGCTCGACGAGCGCACGGTCGGCGACGTCGTCTCGTTCCTCGAGGCGCTCACCGGCGACGTGCCCGCCAATTACGCGCCTCCGGGCAGGAAGCCGCAGATGTAGGGAATGGGTCCCCGCCTTCGCGGGGACGACAACCGTCGCCCCCGAGCGATTTTGTCGGGGCTGTCGTGCGCAGGTGACTTGGCAGTTCGGACCACGCGCGGACCGGGCCGCGTGCCGGTGAATTAATTCCTCCGGCGCTACGGTAGCGGCATGTACGAGGAAATCCGCTACCCGGTGTGTCCGTACCGCAACGTGGCGGCGGCATACCAGAGATTCCTCGGGCCCGATTCGGGCGGCATCGAGCGGTTCTTTCCCGCCGGCGAGCTGACCCAGCGCGTCGACGGCACGCTCCTCATCGTGCGGCTGCGCTCGCAGAAGGCGGTCAGCGGCGCGGCGCAGGCGGTCGGCGAATTGAACGCCGCGGTCTGCCTCGCCTGGGCCGGCACCGTATCGGCGTTCCAGGTCTTGGCGCTGGCAGCGGGCGCGTACCTAGGGTTCGCGCGGGAACTGCTGCACCGGGCCTAGCTCCATCACCCAGTCGAACGCCGAGCGGCACCAGATCTGCCTCTACGGCCGCAGCTCGCGGCGCTGCCGGATCGTGCCCAGGCGCAGGTTGTATCGCTCGGGCTCAAAAAACAGGGACAGTCCCTATTTTCCTGCGAAGCGGATGTTGCCGCAGTGGCAGCCGCCGTCGACTTTCATTTCGGCGGCACCGGGCACGGGCTCGAGCTCACGCGGCTACGCGCGGCTGGCTCGTGAACATGTCGCGATGGATCTTCCACTCGTCGTCGATGCGCTTCCAGACGACGATGTACCTGCCGCGATCGAACGTCGAGCCGTCCTGCAGCCGGCGCAGGTACGTGCCGATCTCGATCGCCGTGCCGCCATGAATGTCGAGCTCCGCGGTCTGGAAGTCGAGGGTGTGCCCCGCGCGGTGGGTGAACTTGAACACGGACTCGATGGCGTCGCGGCCGCGGATCGGCCCGCGGTTCGAGGCCAGGATCTCGGCGTCGTCGGTGTAGCAGGCCGCGATCTTCGCGGCGTCGTTGAGCGCGAACAGGCTCAGAAAGCGCCGCCCGGCGGCGGCGATCCGTGCGCTTTCAGCGTCGGCCATGGCAGCGGCAATTCTATCAGCCCGCCTTGAGGAGCTTGAACGCGTGAGTCCACTCGTTGCGCAGGAAGCCCGGAATGCACCACAGCATGCACAGTGGCTCGATGGCCCGCGCGGCCTCGACCTTGCCCATGTCGGCGGTTTCCCAGCCGAACTGATCCAGGATCGTCGCGACGGTTTTCTTCGCGCCTTCGTCGTTGCCGCAGATGAACATGGTCGGCTTTCCGCCCTCGAACCGCGGATTCACCATGCGCGCGTTGCCGACGGAGTTGAACGCCTTCACGAAGCGCGCATCGGGAAATTCGCGCTGCAGCTGCTCCATCAGCGATTCATCCAGCGTGGTGAAGAACTGCAGCACGCCGTGGCGCGGCGGCGCGTCGCCTATGGGATTGGTCGCGTCGATGACCGGCTTGCCGGCGAGATTGGACGATCCTGCCGCGTGCAGCGCCTCGGACGAGGCCGCTCCCTTGACCGCCAGGACCACGACGTTGCCGAATTGGGCCGCCTCGGCGAAGCTGCCCACGCGGGCGCGAGGGTTATCGGCCGCCCAGGCCTTCAGTTTCGCAAGGTCCCGGGTCCCGATCACGACGCCGTGACCGTGCTTGAGAAAACCGCCTGCCAGCGTCCTCGCCACGTCGCCCGATCCGATGATGCCGATGTTCATATTGCTATCCCGTTCGAAAAAATCCCCGACAGCCCAAGCAAGCGCCGTGCGCGCGCCTAGGGCAGCAGGCGAGAGAGATCCGGAAGCTCGACCGGCCGGCCGGTCTCGAATGCGCGCGCGGCGCGCAGGACGAGGGCGTCGGCAAAGCGCGGCCCGACGATCTGCAGGCCGACCGGCAGGCCGGCCTTGGTGAATCCGCACGGGAGCGAGGCCGCGGGCTGCCCGGTGAGGTTGAACGGGTAGGTGAAAGGCGTCCAGTCGGTCCAGCGCCCCTTGACCGGCGTCTCCTGCCCGACGTCGAACGCGGCCACTGCGAGCGTCGGCGTGACGAGGAGGTCGTAGTCGCGGTGAAACAGGTTCATGCGCGTGCCGAGGGCGCCGCGCTTCATCTGCGCGTCCATCAGCTCCGCGGCGCCGATCTTCGCGCCTTGCTCGGCCACTTCGAGCAATCCGGGGTCCACGGGCCGCCTGTCCTTCACCGAGCGAATCAGCGCCGCGGCGCCCGAGAACCAGTGGGTCTGGAAGATCGGCCCCGCGCTCTCGAACCCAGGATGCCGCTCGTCCACCCGGGCGCCGAGGTCGGCGAAGACGCCGATCGAGCTCCGCACGACGGCAGCGACCTCGGGATCGACATCGGCGTAGCCCAGGTTCGACGAATACGCGATGCGCAGGTCGCGGATGCCCGCGTCGAGGCCGGCGCGGTAGTCGAGCGGCTCGTAGGGCAACGCGTGCCAGTCGCGCGCATCCGGCAGGGACATCACGCTCAGCATGAGCGCGGCGTCGGCGACGTTGCGGGTCATCGGCCCGACGTGCGCCACCGTGCCGAACGGCGACAGCGGCCAGGCCGGCACGCGTCCGAACGAGGGCTTGATGCCGAAGATCCCGGTGAAGCTCGACGGAATCCGGATCGAGCCGCCGCCGTCGGTGCCGACCGCGAGCGGCCCCATGCCGCAGGCGACCGCCACCGCCGCGCCGCCGGAGGAGCCGCCGGGCGTCTTGCCCGGATTCCACGGATTGCGCGTGATGCCGGTGAGCGCACTGTCGGTGACGCCTTTCCAGCCGAACTCGGGCGTGGTGGTCTTGCCCAAGAGCACTGCGCCATGCTCGCGCAGCCGCGCGGTCGCGGGTGCGTCGTCGTTCCACGGGCCCTTCGGGTCGATCGTCTTCGACCCGCGCAGCGTCGGCCAGCCGCGGGTGAGGATGAGGTCCTTGATCGACACCGGCACGCCGTCGAGCATGCCTTTGGGCTGCCCCGACGCCCAGCGCGCTTCCGAGGCTTTCGCTTCGTCGAGCGCCTGGTCCGAGACCAGGTTGAAGGCGTTCAGCTTCGGATTGAGCGACTCGATCCGCGCGAGCACCGCCTTGGTGACTTCAACCGGCGACAGGGTCTGGGTGCGATAACCCTCGAGCAGGGCATTGGCGCTCAGCAGGCAGAGTTCTTCAGACATCTAGGAAGAAAGAAACGTGGTCTGTCCCTGATTAGGCCTGTTTGAGAGCCTTGGCGCGCCAGAGAGGCCATGCGCGGTAGAAGTCCTGGCGCGCAACCGAAGCCTGCACTTCCGCCTCGTCCAGATAGGTGATGTCGCCCGCCGGGCCGGCGAGCGCGATCGCCTGCATCTGCATGCGCGCGCTCTGCTCGAGGTACACGCTGCGCCCCACGGCGCGCGGCAGGGTCTCGCCGACCACCACCGAGCCGTGGCCGCGCATCAGGGCGGCGGGCTTTTTCGCCAGCGTCGCGGCCAGTGCTTTTCCGAGCGCCGCGTCTTTCACCAGGAGATCGGTTCCCTTGCGCACGTCGCGGATCTCGAAGTTCGGCAGGCCGTCGCCGATGAACGAGGCCATGTGGTACAGCGCGCGCATCGGGACGCCGGTGACGCTGAACGGAATGACGGACGGAGAGTGGTTGTGCACCACGCACATCACTTCCGGCCGGGCGCGGTAGATCTCGCCGTGGATGAAGCGCTCGTTCACCGACTCGCGGCCGCCGGCATCGAGCGCGTTGCTGTCGAGGTCGTACTCGATCAAATCCTCCTCCGTCACCAATTCAGGGGCGACGGAGCGTGCGAGGTAGTAGCGTTCCGGGTTGCGCGGCGAGCGCAGGCTGACGTGGCCGTAGGCGTCGATCACGCCGTGCGCGGCGAGGATGCGGTATGCGGCTACCAGGTCGTAGAGCTCTTCCGTAATCATCTTCCTGCTAGTCCGCCTTGATTCCCGCGGCGCTGACGACGCGGTTCCAGCGCGGCAGCTCGCTCTTCAGGAGGTCTCCCAGCCGCTGCGGAGGTCCGCCCACCGGCGTCATGCCCTGCTTCTCGATCGCCTCGCGCACCTGCGTGTCGCGCAGCGCCGTGTTCAGGTCGCCGTTCAGCTTTTGCACGACCTGCGACGGCGTGCCGGCCGGAACGAAGGCACCGTACCAGGTCTCGACTTCCATGTCGGGCAGGCCCTGTTCCTTCATCGTCGGCACGTCGGGATAGGCCGGCGAGCGCTCGGCGCTCATCACGGCGAGCGCTCGCAGCTTGCCGGCCTGGACCTGCGGATGCGCGGTCTGCACCGCGGCCACCGTGGCGTCCACGTGCCCGCCCACCACGTCGGTGAGCGCGCCGGCGGCCGCCTTGTACGGGACGTGCACGATGTCCATGCCGGTCTCGAGCTTGACCAGCTCCATCGCGAGGTGCTGCGGGCCGCCGTTGCCGGGCGAGGAGTAGTGCAGCTTGCCAGGCTCGCGTTTCGCCAGGTCGATCAGCTCCTTCATCGAGCGCGCGGGCACCTGGGGATTCACCACCACGACCAGGCCGCTCGTGGCGATCAACGCGACCGGCTCGAAGCTCTTCACCGGGTCGTAGGGCAGGTTTTTCTGCAGCGCCGGCGTGGTGCCGAAAGACGTGGCGACGAAGAGCAGGGTATAGCCATCGGGGGGCGACTTGGCGACGAACTCGGCGCCGATGTTGCCGGTGGCGCCGGGCTTGTTCTCGGTGACGACGGGCACTTTCCAGCGCTCGCCGAGCTTCGGGCCGAGCAGCCGCGACAGGATGTCGGCCCCGGTGCTCGGCGTGTACGGCACGACGATCTTGACCGGGCGGCTGGGGAAGTCCTCGGCAAGGGCCGAAACGGAAAAAATGAAAAACGCGGCGCAGGCGAACCGGAAGGCTTTCATGGCGCGGTCATTATAATGAGGCGCTCCATGCGACTGGTCGTCAACGAGCCGCAGGCATTTCGCTTCGAGGTGAACCGCGCCGCGCTGGTGGATCCCGCGATCCACGAGCTCGAGCAGCGCCGGATTTTCGACCGCTGCTGGATCTACGTCGGCCACGAGTCGGAGCTCGCCGCGCCCGGCGACTTCAAGACGCGCACGGTCGCCGGCCGCCCGGTGATCTTCTGCCGGAACAGCAAGGGCGAGGTGCGGGTGCTCCTGAACACCTGCCGGCATCGCGGCTCGCTGGTGTGCCGTAGCCGCGAGGGAAACGCCGAGCGCTACACCTGCTTCTACCACGGCTGGACCTACGACCGCGACGGCGCGCTCTACGCCGTGCCCGGCCAGTCGGCTTATCCGCCCAGCTTTGATAAGAATCAGTTTTCCTTGAAAGAGCCCCCGAAAGTCGATGCGTATCGCGGCTTCGTGTTCCTGAATTTCGACCCGGCCGCGGCTTCGCTCGACGCGTATCTCGGCAACGCGAAGGAGTACATCGACCTGGTGATCGACCAGTCGCCCTCGGGCAACATGCAGGTCATCCAGGGCACGCAGGAATACGACATCCGCGCGAACTGGAAGCTGCTGGTCGAGAACAGCTTCGACGACTATCACCTTCTCAGCACGCACTCCACCTGGCTCGACTACCTGAAGAACTCCGGCGTCGAGATGAAGCGGCCCGGCAAGGGCGAGATGCTGCCGTCGCACGGCGCGGGCAAGGATCTCGGCAACGGCCACGCCACCACCGACAACGTCAACTTCCGCGGCCGGCCCGTGGCGCGCTGGATCCCGATCTACGGCGAGGCGGCGAAGCCCGAGCTGGAGAAGATCCGCGCAGAGCTCGTCGCGCGCCTCGGCGAAGCGCGCGCCGCGCGGGTTGCCGACACCAACCGCAACCTGATCGTGTTCCCGAACCTGGTCCTCGCCGACGGCTCGTCGGTGACCATCCGGACTTTTCAGCCGCTCGCCGCCGACCGCATGCGGGTGACGGCCTGGGCCCTCGGCCCCCGGGAGGAGAGCGCGACCGCGCGCGCGGTGCGGCTGGACAGCTTCCTCACCTTCTACGGGCCGGGCGGCTTCGCCACGCCCGACGACATCGCCGCGCTCGAATCCGTGCAGCAGGGGCTTGCCACCTACCGCGAAGTGCCCTGGTCGGTGATGAGCCGCGGCATGGCGAAGGAAGGCGAGCAGCTCAACACCGACGAGCTTCATCTCCGGGCTTTCTGGATCCAATGGGACAAGTTGATGTCTCAAGAATAGATAACAGGACGCAAAAACAGGGACAGTCCCTATTTCTTCTCCCAATTCTTCTCACGTTACCCGGTCCCAAGTAGAAGACTTTCTCTACGAGGAAGCCGCTCTTCTGGACGCCTGGAAGCTCGACGAGTGGCTCGCGCTGCTCACCGACGACGCGTATTACCGCGTGCCCTCCAACGACCGCCCCGAGTCGGATCCGCGCGGGACGCTCTTCACGATCGCCGACGATATGGCGCGCATCCGCTCGCGCGTCACGCGCCTGAAGGACCGCAACGCGCACGCCGAGTTTCCGCCGTCGCGCACCCGCCGCATCGTCACGAACGTCCGCATCACCGGCCAGGATCCGCTGTGCGCGGAGGCGAACTTCGTGGTGCACCGTTATCGGAGCAACGACGACCTGCGCCAGTTTGTCGGCCGCTATCGTTACCTGCTGCGCAGGGAAGGCGGGAAGCTCAGGATTGCGGGACGCGAGGCGATCCTCGATGCGATGGAGTTGGCGTCGCTCGGGGCGGTGAGCTTTATTCTCTAGTGTCTGGCACGCCCTTTGTTGCGAAATGCCAACTGGGCCATGGAAGCGCCCCGCACCCGTCGGTACAGTCCTGATAATTCAACCCATGGAGTCCCCATGAACCAGGTCAAGTGGGCGGTAGCGGGAATCGCGCTGGCGGTCGCCGGCTCGGTGCAGGCGGCCGGTATCGGTGCGCGGGTCGGCACGACGGGGCTCGGCGCCGACGTCGCCTGGGACCTCTACCCGACCTTGAGCGCCCGACTCGGCTACTCCGGCGGGAGCGTGAGCCACGACGTCAGCACCGATATCACCTATCACGGCAAGCTCAAGCTCTCGAACTTCAACACGCTCCTCGACTTCGCCCCGCTCGGGCCGCTCTTCCGCATCACCGGCGGCTTCATCTTCAACGACAACAAGTTCGACGTGCAGAGCGACGTGGTGAACGGAGTGAACATCAGCGGCACGGTGAAGCCGGAGAAGTCCGCCGCGCCGTACCTCGGCATCGGCTACGGACGCGTGTCGGGAGCGGGCGTCAATTTCTACGCCGACCTCGGCGTCATGTACCAGGGGACACCGCAGGCTACGCTGACCGCCAATTGCGGCGCGTTCGCCGGCACCCCCCAATGCGCCAATGCGCAGGCGCAGGTCGCGGCGGAGCAGGCTCGGCTCGAGGACAAGCTGAAGAACGCCAAGTACTACCCGGTGCTGAACATCGGCGTGACCATAGGTTTCTGAAGTAAGCTTCTGGAGTGCAGAGAAACGACGCCCGGACGCTCACGCGCTACAACGCGTGGGCGAACGAGCTTCTCTTCGCCGCAGTCGCGGCGCTTCCGGAAGGCGAAGCGGTAAAGCCGCGGCGCAGCGTGTTCAGGAACATGGTGCACACGCTGAACCACAACTACGTGATCGACCGCATCTTCCAGGCGCACCTGGAAGGCCGCGGCCACGGCTACACCGCGCGCAACACCCCCGACCATCCGCCGCTCGCCGATCTGTGGCGCGCGCAGCAGGAGCTCGACCGCTGGTACGTGAACTGGAGCGACGCAATCAGCGACGCGGCGCTCGGCGAGAAGGTGAAATTCACCTTTGTCGGCGGCGGTGACGGGGTCATGACGCGCGGCGAGATGCTGCAGCACCTTGTCAACCACACGAGCTACCACCGCGGCTTCGTCGCGCAGATGATCTACGACGTTCCGGCGCGCCCGCCGACCACGGATCTAACGGTCTTTTTGAGAGACGCTGCCCGCAAGTCGGATTGAGGTAATGCCTAAACCGATCATCAATCTCGCGGACGTTGAGCTCCAACCACGTCCACCTCAGTTCGCTCCCCAGGGCGCGGCGGCGCAGCGCTTCGAAGCGCGCTTAGGCCGGATCGGGCCGCAGATCGGGGCGAAGAAGCTCGGCTGCAGCCTTACCGCGGTGCCGCCCGGCAAGCGCGCGTTCCCGTTTCACAATCACCGCCTCAACGAGGAAATTTTCTACGTCATCGAGGGAAGCGGCGAGGTGCGCATCGGCGCCGAACGCTTCCCGATCCGCGCTGGCGACCTGATCGCCTGCCCGCCGGGCGGGCCCGAGGCGGCGCACCAGATCATCAACACGGGCGCGGGCGAGCTGAAATACCTGGCCGTGAGCACCATGGAGTACCCCGAGGTCTGCGAATACCCCGACTCCGGCAAGATCGGGGTGCTCGCCGACTCGATCCGCTACGTGAACCGGCTGGACTCGCAGGTCGGCTACTGGGACGGCGAGTAGCGCGTCCCGGCGCCCTCGGCGCCGGTCAGTTGTCCACCACCGCGACCACCTGAATCTCGACCAGCTGCTCGGGCTCGCCCAGCTCGAGCACGGCCATGTTGGTCGTCGTGGGCTTGTGGTTGTAGGGTGCGAAGTAGGAATTGACCACCGCGCTCGCCTTGCCGATGTCGCCCGCGCGCGGCCGCGTGCGGAAGATGAAGACGTGCACCACGTCCTTGGGCGAGGCGTTGGCGGCCTTGAGCGTCTCCATGATGCCGTCCATGGTGCGCCGGATCTGCGCTTCGAGGTCGTTGGTGAGATATTGCAGGACCTGCTCGCGCTTGTGCGGGTGGTCGTGGTACACCGGAAGCGCGGTGCCGCCCGCGAGCCACAGGAGCTTGCCGCTCTTCACCTTGATCGCGGGCGAGAACGGCATGAACACGCTTTTGTCGTAGTTGGGATGGTTGATGATCTCGAGGTTGTTGCCGCTCTGGGCAAAGGCGGGGCCGGCGAGAACGAACAGGGCTGCGGCGAGGAATGGCTTCATGATGTCTCCTGGGTGGGGTTGAAAACATGCGAGTACGGACGCTGGTGGTCATGGTCCTGCTGCTGCTGGTCGCGCTGTTCGCGGCGCTCAACTGGGCGGCGTTCACCGCGCCGACCGAGCTGTGGCTCGGCGTCGCGACGGTGCGCGCGCCGCTCGGCTTGATCCTGCTCGGAATGATCGTGTTCCTCGCGGCAGTGTTCCTCGGCTACGTCGTGTACCTGCAGACGAGCTTCCTGATGGAGGCGCGGCGCAGCGCGCGCGCGCTGCAGGCGCAGCGCGAGCTCGCCGACCAGGCCGAGGCGTCGCGCTTCACCGAGCTGCGCGCGCACCTCGACGCGCGGCTGACCGAGATCGAGAACTCGCTCTCCGCCCATATCGGAGAAATGCGCGGAGAGCTGCAAAACAGGGTCGACCCGGAATAGCATGGGAAATCATGGCGCGCGGGAGCCCCGCCGCGCTAGCGGAATCTTCGAACCGCCGACGCAAGGCCGCGCGCTCGAGCTCCTGAGAAGCGTTTTCGGACACGCCGGCTGGCGCGGCGCCCAGGAAGACATCGTGCTGCACGTCGCCGGCGGCGGCGACGCGCTCGTGCTGATGCCGACCGGCGGGGGCAAGTCGCTCTGCTACCAGCTTCCGGCCCTGATGCGCGAGGGGACGGCGATCGTCGTGTCACCCCTCATCGCGCTGATGCAGGACCAGGTGGCGGCGCTGCGTCAGCTCGGCGTGCGTGCGGCTTTCCTGAACTCGACGCTGGAGGCGCGCGAAGCCTACGGCATCGAGGAAGACCTGGCCGCAGGAAGGCTCGACCTGCTCTACGTGGCCCCCGAGCGGCTGATGATGCCGCGCATGCTCGAGCGGCTCGCAGGAGCGCGGCTCGCGCTCTTCGCGATCGACGAGGCGCACTGCGTGTCGCAATGGGGCCACGACTTCCGCCCGGAGTATCTCCAGCTTTCGGTGCTGCACGAGCGCTTCGCGGACGTGCCGCGCATCGCGCTCACGGCGACCGCGGACCCCTATACGCGCGACGAGATCGTCCGCCGCCTCGCGCTCGGCGAGGCGCGCCTTTTCATCTCCAGCTTCGACCGGCCGAACATCCGCTACACCATCGCGGAGAAGAACGATGCGCGGGAGCAGCTGATGCGCTTCATCCGCGAGCAGCACCCGGGCGAATCGGGCATCGTGTACTGCCTTTCGCGCAGGAAGGTCGACGAGACCGCGGCGTGGCTCGCGGCCGAAGGGGTCGCCGCGCTGCCCTACCACGCCGGCATGGACGCGGCCGCGCGCGCCGCGAACCAGGAACGCTTCCAGCGCGAGGACGACGTGGTCATCGTGGCGACCATCGCCTTCGGCATGGGGATCGACAAGCCGGACGTGCGCTTCGTGGCGCACCTCGACCTCCCCAAGAGCATCGAGGCGTACTACCAGGAAACCGGCCGCGCCGGGCGCGACGGCGAGCCGGCCGACGCGTGGATGAGCTACGGCCTGGGCGATCTCGTGAACCTGCGCCGGATGATCGAGCAGTCGGAGGGAAGCGAGGACTTCCGCCGGGTGTCGTTCGCGAAGCTCGATGCGCTGCTCGGTTTCTGCGAAACCGCGGGCTGCCGGCGCGTGCGCCTGCTGCACTACTTCGGCGAGGAAGCGCGGCCCTGCGGCAACTGCGACACCTGCCTCGACCCGCCGCAGACCTGGGATGCCACCGAAGCGGCGCGCAAGGCGCTCTCGTGCATCTACCGCACCGGCCAGCGCTTCGGCGCGGTGCATCTCATCGACGTGCTCCGCGGAAAGAGCACCGAGCGCGCCGCCCAATGGGGCCACGATGCGCTCGGCGTGTTTGGCATCGGCGCGGATCTGGACGAGGCGACCTGGCGCAGCGTGTTCCGCCAGCTCGTGGCATTCGGCTTCGCGCGGCCCGACCACGACGCCCACGGCGCGCTGCGCCTGACGGAAGGGAGCCGGGCGGTGCTGAAAGGCGCGCAAGCGGTGGAGATGCGACGCCACGAGGTGCGCCTCAAGCGGCAGAAGGTCCGGCCGCGGGCGGCGCCGGACGACCCGCTGTTTGCGCGCCTCAAGGCGTGGCGCACCGCGCAGGCGCGCAGCCAGTCGGTTCCGCCGTACGTGGTGTTCCACGATGCGACCCTCGCCGCCATCGCCGCAGCGCGGCCGCGCGACCTCGCGGGGCTTGCCGGCATCTCGGGCATCGGCCAAAGGAAACTGGAGCGATACGGCCCCGCCCTGATCGAGCTGCTGCAACTAGAATGAGTTCATGAAGATCGACTGGGACGTTCCCATCGCGATGGACGACGGCGTGGTGCTGCGCGCCGACGTTTTCCGGCCGGACGCGGAAGGCAGGGCCCCGGCCCTCCTGAGCTACGGCCCGTACGGCAAGGGCCTCGCCTTCCAGGACGGCTACAAGACGGCATGGGAAATCATGGCGCGCGAGAACCCCGACGCGCTATCCGGCTCTTCCAACCGCTACCAGAACTGGGAGGTGGTCGATCCGGAGAAGTGGGTGCCCGACGGCTATGCCGTGGTCCGGGTCGACTCGCGCGGCGCCGGGCGCTCGCCCGGCTACCTCTGCCACAACAACGCCCGGGAGACGCGCGACATCTTCCAGTGCATCGAGTGGGCGGCAGGGCAGCCCTGGTGCAGCGGCAAGGTGGGGATGAACGGCATCTCGTACTACGCGAGCAATCAGTGGCGCGCCGCGGCGGCGAAGCCGCCGCATCTCGCGGCGATCTGCGTCTGGGAGGGCTGGAACGACGCTTACCGCGAGAGCGCGCGCCACGGCGGCATCATCTGCAGCTTCCGCAAGAACTGGCAGGACATGCAGGTGAAGACGGTGCAGCACGGGCAGGGCGAGCGCGGCGCGAAGAGCCGGGTGACGGGGGAGCTGGTCTGCGGCCCGGAGACTTTGGCCGAGAAAGAACTGGTCGAGAATCGCGAGAACATGTGGCAGTCCTTCCTCTCGCGCGAGCTCTACGACGAGTATTACGACGAGCGCAGCCCCGATCTCTCCCAGGTGGAAGTGCCGCTCCTGAGCGCGGCGAATTGGGGCGGGCAGGGCCTCCATACGCGCGGCAACTTCGAGGGTTTTACCAGGAGCAAATCCGAGCAGAAGTGGCTCGAAGTTCACGGTGGATCGCACTGGGCCCCGTTCTATACCGAATACGGCGTCGCGTTGCAGAAGAAGTTCTTCGGCCATTTCCTCAAGGGCGAGAAGAATGGCTGGGACAAGCAGCCGCGGGTGCTCCTCAACGTGCGCCATCCCGGAGAGAAGTTCGTGCAGCGCGAGGAGAGCGAGTGGCCGCTCGCGCGCACGGAATGGACCCGGTTCTATCTTGATCCGGCGAACGATACGCTCACCCGGGAACCCCCTGCTTCTTCGGAAAGCATTACGTACGATCCCACGGGGAACGGCGTCAGCTTCTCCATGACGGTGAATGCCGAGACTGAGATCACCGGCCCATCGGCGCTCAAGCTGTTCGTGTCGTCCGAGACCGAGGATGCCGATCTCTTCGTCGTGCTGCGCGTGTTCGAGCCCGGAGGCAGCGAGGTGCTGTTCCAGGGCGCGCTCGACCCGAAGACGCCGGTGGCCCAGGGGTGGCTGCGCGCCTCGCACCGCAAGCTCGATGCCCGCCGCTCGCTGCCCTACCGTCCCTGGCACACGCACGACGAGCTGCAGAAGCTCACGCCCGGAAAGGAAGTCGAGCTCGACATCGAGATCTGGCCCACCTGCATCGTGGTGCCGGCGGGCTACCGGATCGCGCTCAGCATCCGGGGCCGCGACTACGAGCACGACGACGCCGCGGCGACGCTCTCGAACATGAAGCATCCGATGAAGGGCTGCGGCCCGTTCACCCACGACGACGAGACCGACCGGCCCGCCGCGGTGTTCGGCGGCAAGGTGACGCTCCACTTCGCGCGCAAGCCCTACCTGCTGCTGCCCGTCGTTCCGGAGCGGAGGAAGCCGGTGCTGAGGACGGCGGTGACGACCACCATCATGGGATGGTTGTCCGCGGCGCTCGACCAGGGCCGGAAATAACAGGGACAGACCACGTTTTCCCGAGGAGGATCATGAAACACCGTCTGCTCTTTTTGCTTCTGGGATTATTCGCCGCGCTTGCCCAGGCGCAGCCGTACCCCTCGAAGCCGGTCCGCATCATCATCCCGTTCCCGCCGGGCAACACCACCGACATCATGTCGCGGCTCATCGCGCCGAAGATGTCCGAGCGCCTCGGGCAGCAGGTGATCGTGGAGAACCGGCCGGGCGCGAGCGGCATGCTGGGGCTCGATTACGTGGCGAAGCAGCCCGCCGATGGCTACACCATCGCGTGCGTGCAGGGCGGCAACATGGTCGTGCTGCCGCACACCTCGAAGAACATCCCGTACGACCCGCTGAAGGATTTCGCGCCGATCTCGGTGACGACCTTCAACTACCTCGCGATCGTCGCCAACCCGGCGGCGCCGTTCAAGAGCATCGGCGAGATGGTGCGCTACGCCAAGGCGAATCCCGGCAAGCTCACCGTCGCGACCAACGGCGAGGGCGGCTTCCCGCACCTCGCCTTCGAGCACCTGCGTACGATGGCCGGCTTTACCTATACGCACGTGCCCTACAAGGGCAGCGCGGCGATCGCCACCGACATCATCGGCGGGCAGGTGCAGGTGGGCATCGACGGCATCACCGGCATGACGCCGCACATCAAGTCGGGACGGCTGCGCATCCTCGCAACGACCAACAAGACCCGGCCCGCGCTGTGGCCCGACACGCCGGCCGCTTCGGAAGACGTGCCGGGATACGACTCGGGCGGCTGGTTCGGCTACGCCGCGCCGGCGAAGACGCCGCGCGAGATCGTGCTCAAGCTGAACGAAGCGATCAACCTCGCCATGCGCGTCCCCGACATCGCCGAGAAGCTCGAAGCCGCCGGCCTCATCATCCGGACCGAATCGCCCGAGTTCTTCGCTCAGGTGCTGAAGGGCGACTACGACAAATATGGGAAGCTCGTCAAAGACATAGGGTTCCAACCGCAATGAAATACGAACCGTTCGGGTGGCATCACTGGCCTGAGCATTTCTTCTGGTCGTACCAATTCCGCCGCGCGCTCGGCGAGACGCAGGAAGGCGGCGGCGCCGTAAGCGAGGTGTTCCAGGCGGCGAGCCGAATGAAGCCCGGGGACGACGACAGCTGGCATGAGGAATGGCTGCGCGTCGCCGAGAGAAACCACCGCCGCGGCGACGAGGAAGAAGAGAAAGGCCACATCCGCACCGCGATGAATTGCTGGCTGCGCGCGGCGGACTATTACCGCTCGGCCGAGTTCTGGCTGCTGCCCGACGATCCGCGGCGGCTCGCCACGTTCGACCAGTGCGAGCGCGCAAGCCGCAAGTGGTTGCGCTATGTCGGAGGAGAGGCGGTCGAGATCCCGTATGAGAACGGCGTGTCGATGCCCGCCTATCTCATCAAGCCGAAAGGCCAGGCGAAGTGCCCGGTCCTGATTTCCTTCGGCGGCCTCGACTCGTTCAAGGACGAGCTCTGGTTCATGACCGGCCACGGCGCCGTCCAGCGCGGCATCGCGGCGCTGCTGGTGGACGGGCCCGGGCAGGGCGGCACGCTGCGCCGGCACGAAGTGCCGACGCGCTACGACTACGAAGTTCCGGTTGGCCGGTGCATCGACTTCCTGTCCGGAAGAACCGATGTGGATGCAAGCCGAATCGCGGTCAGCGGCTCGAGCCTGGGCGGCTACTACTCGGCACGCGCCGGATCGAAGGAACACCGCCTCGCGGCGTGCATCTCGCACGGCGCGATCTGGGACGTCGAGCAGCGCTTCCGCGATCGCGGCGAAGGTCACGCGCTCGCCAACCACATGAAGTGGGTGTTCGGGGCGAAGAGCATGGCCGAGGCGATCGAGAAGGCGCGCCCCTTCAAGCTCGAGGGCGTGCTCGGCGAGATGCGCTGTCCGTATCTCGTGCTGCACGGCGGCCACGACGTGCTCGGCGTGGAGAATTCGAAGACCGTCTACGAATATGCGAAATCGAAAGGCGTGAAGGTGACGCTGCGTTTGACGAGCGCCGAAGAGACCGGCGCCGAGCACTGTCAGCACGACAATCCGACGCTCGGCCAGGAGCTGATGATCGACTGGCTCGCCGATGTTTTCCGCATCGACCAGCGGGGCTTGAGTTTTTCGGCCTGAAAAATTGCCCTGACCCCTTTTTCCTAGGATCATGGTTACACCCAATGCAAAAGGAGGTCCCATGGATGCTGCCAGCGGCGACAAGCTGATGGACGAGTACCGCGAGGTCGTGGCCGCCGCCGAGGAGCTTCTGAAGGCGGCCTCCGGCCAGGACGCCGAACGCCTGCACGAGCTCCGCGGCCGCGCCGAGGAGGCGCTCCGCAAGGCGCGCGCCCGCATGGAGGACGCCGGATTCCAGATCGAGGCGCAGGTGCGCGACCATCCGCTCGCCGCGATCGGCATCGCCGCGGGCGTCGGCCTGGTCGTCGGTCTCCTGCTCGCACGCAAATGAGCGAGAGCGTGCTCGAGTCGGCGCGCACCATGCTCGCCGACCTCATATCGCTCGGGCAGACCCGCTTCGAGCTCTTCAGCGTCGAGTTGCGCGAGGAGCTGGCGCGCATCGCCACGCTGCTGATCGGCGCTCTCGCCGCGCTGATCCTCGGCATCCTGGGCATCGCCTTTGCCGCCTTTGCCGTCGTGGTCGCGGTGGCGCCCGAATACCGTCTTCTCGTGGCCGCGATCGTCGCCGGCGCCTTCTTCCTGGCGGCGGCGCTGCTCGCCTTCGCGGTGATGCGGTTCGCCCGCGCCAAGCGCCGCGCTTTCGGCGCCACGCTAGCCGAGCTGCGGCGCGACTACGAGGCGATCAAGCCGTGATCTTCGGCGCCCGCGAGCTGCGGCGGCGCCGAATCGGCCTGGTCGAGCAGTGCGCGGCGCAGCGGGCCGCGGTCGCCGCTTCCGCCGTGCCGCTCACCGCTAAAGCCGCTGCGGTCGATCGGCTTCTGACCACGGTCAGGGTGCACCCGATCATCGCAACGCTTGCCGCCGGCGCCGTCGGGGGGCTCCTGCCGCGCGTCATCCCCCCATGGCTCACGCGGGTGTGGCTCGTCTACTCGCTGGTGCGACGGTTCCTGGGATGATTCTCCGGAGGGCGTAACGATGGCCGTGAGCGACCAGCAATTGCTGCAAGAGGACCGCAACCAGCTCGCCTTCGTGCAGCGCTGGCGGGCGGTGATCGACACGCAAATGCACTTCAACGACATGCTGATGCGCACGCGCTCAATCGGCCTTTCCATGGTGATCGCGGTCTACGGCGCCGCGATCGTCAGCGCCGGCCAGTATCCCGACAGCACGGTGACCTTCTTCGCCTACCGTCTGCACGTCGGTGTCGGCATCTTCTTCGTGGGCATGCTGCTCCTCGTGTCGCTCTTCCTGCTTGATCGCTGCTACTACTTCCGCATGCTCATCGCGACCGTGGAGCTTGCGGAAGAGATCGAGCGCGAATCCGGCGGCGCCGTACAGCCGATCGAGCTCAAGCTGACGCAGCGCGTTTCCGCAAGCGTGTCGCGCCGGACGGCCACGCTGGTGCTGTGGCTCTTCTATGCCGTGCCCTTTTTGATCGGGCTGCTTTTTCTGACCGGCCTGGTGGTCCTCAAGTCCCAGTAGGACGTTACTTGAGGTGCACTGCCTGGAAACGGGCGAGGACCTTGCCGTCGGCGTCGAACAGCTCGAGCTGCTGCTCTTGGACCCGCGCCTTTTGCGCTTTTCCCAGCGCCTGGAGAAACGCCCGCTCGCTCTCCATGCTTTCCTGGCAGGCCATCATGGTACCGGCCATCTTGGCGAAGCTGAGCCGCTCGCCCGAGAGCTCGTAGCCGCCGGTGAACCGGTTGCAGCCGCCCGAGCCGCTCACGCGCCGGCCGTCGCGATGCAGGATGAAGTGCTGCTCGCGCGCGCCGGGCGCGGTGCCGACCGCCGCGCCGGCAAGCCAGTCGAGCCGCCAGTAGGTGTTCTCGAGCGGCTCGTCGGGCTTCGCCTGGGCGAGCGTGCACGCCTGAATGCCAAGCACGATCGCAAAGCCGGCGAGCCACTTCATTTGGCTTTCATTGCGGCGACGAGCGCCTTCGAGCCCGAGCCCCACTTGGAGACGACCTGGATGGCGCTCGTGAACGGGACGTTGAGCGCGTGGACGCGCTCGCGGGGGATCACGAGGACGGCCCCGGCGAGCGGCGTGGGTACCGACGGCACGAAGACCGTGTACTGCCCGTCGTCGAGCTCTTCGATGATGAATCCCGGGACCAGCCCGTCCCCGGTCTCGACCAGCGCCGGCTTCCAGGTGCTCTCCCGGCTTTCCCCGGAGACCTGCTGGGCGAGGCCTCGGAAGAGCGCGTAGCCGGGAATGCGCTGGAACAGCGATTTTTCGATCCGCTCCCTCGCCGCGCGCCCGATCCGCGTGCGCAGCGCGACGCCGACCAGGAAGCACAAGACCAGCACCAGCAGGAGCGACAGGAGGTCCTCCGCCGGCACCCAGTCCGGAAGCAGCGCGGCGAGCGGCCGCACCAGGCCGACCAGCGATTGCATCGCCTTGAGCAGCAACAGCACGGCGAGGTAGACGGGAATGACGACGAGCAGGCCGCTGATCAGCGCGTCCGCGACGAATCCGCGCGACGGTGGGTTGCCTTCGGATTTCATGGCCGTTGCCTCCAGTGCGTCGGCAAATGGCCGACAGGTTATTCGAGCTTCATCTCCATGCGCACCGCGTCGGTGGCCGGCGCGGCCTCGACCGGTTTTGCCACGATGAAGACGCGCTCGGGATTGAGCTCCTTGTTCGAGAGCAGGGCGTCGCGCACCGCGTTCGCGCGCTGCTGGCCCAGGGTGTCGAGCGCGGCGGGCGTGGGCTTCAGATTTTCGAGCAGCGCGGACTGGACGAACCCCAGGCGCGCGTCGAGGTTCGGGTCCTTGGAGGCCTGGATTTCCGCCGGATAGACCGGCATGGTCTTCAGCCGGGCGCGGTAGACCATTTCGAACGCCTCGAGGCGCTTCCTTTTCGCGACGTCGTCGAAGGGCTTCGAGGAATCCACCGGCGGGATGAGCGTGGCGAGCGACTGCTTGGCGACCACGTCGCTGTCGGCCTTCGTGGCGATCGTGTTCGGCACGTTCAGCCGGATTTGCGGGCGCTCGACCAGGCCGTTCGCCAGCGTGCCGAGCTTCTTGGTCGACTCCTCGCTCAAGGTCGCCGAGCCCGGCTCGAAGTCGACGAACGCGAGGTCGTCGCCGCCGCCGAACATCGCGCCGATCGCCGCGAACGGCGCGGTGACGATCTTCGTCAGCACGGTCACCACGGCCTTCCAGATCAGCGGCCCGACGCGGAACTCGGGATCGTCGAGCGTGCCGCTCACCGGCAGGTCGAGCTCGATCACGCCGCGGCGGTCCTTGAGCAGCGCCACGCCGAACTTGATCGGGATCGGCGCCGCGTCCTTCGAGTGGGTCGCCTCGCCGAACTCGAGGTTATCGACCACCACGTGGTGCTGCGCGTCGAGCTTGCGCTCCTCGACCTTGTATTTCATCGCGGTCGAAAGCTTGCCCTTGCTGATGGCGTAGCCCGCGAACTTGCCGGAGTAGGGATTGAACGTGGTGAGCTCGATGTTGCTGAACTTGAACGCCAGATCCGAATACACCGCGGCGGAGAGCAGGTTCACCTCGCCGGTGAGCTCGACCGGCGAATACTGGTCGACGCTTCCGCGAATGGCGACCTTGGCGCGCGATCCGGGGTCCGACGACAGCCCGCTGACCTCGCCGTTGAGCCCGACGATTCCGCTCGCGAAATTGGGCTGGATCGAGTGATCGGCGAAATTCGCCGAGCCGTCGATCACCTGGACCGTGCGGATCGCGACCGGGAACGGCTTGGACGCGCGCGTGTCGCGTTTCTTTTCAGAGACTTCCTTTTTTGTTGTTTCCTTCTGCGGCGCCAGCACCTCGGAGACATTGAGCGTGCCATCCTCGGCGATGACCACGCGCGCATAGGGCTTGCGGGCGACGATGCGATCGATGCGCAGGCGGTCCGGCTGCTGCTGGAACTGGATCCCGGTGATCGCGAGCGAGGTCCACTTGACGAAATCCTCGCGCAGCAGCCGATCGGTGGTCCGTACGTCGTCGACTCTCACCTCGCCGGTGATTTTCGACGTCACCGGCTTGTCCGCGGGCGCCGTGAATGCGACATCGCCCTTCACGCCCAGGCGGCCGGAGTGCAGCGTCATGGCCGTCGATTGAGCGATATAGGGCTGAAGCACGGGGAGCGGGAAGTCCTTCAGGTCGACCGCCAGCTTCGCGCTCGGCGGCTCGAGCCCGACATCGCCGGCCACGCTCAGGAGCCCGCGCTGCTCGATGCCGACCTTCGCGTCCACCTTCATGGGGGCCGTGGCCGCGGTGCTCCAGCCGTCGAGCGTGATTGCGATCGGCGAGAGCTGGATCTTGGCAGGCGGCGAGGTGGTGCGGTCCTCGGTGGCCACCGTCGCGCCCTCGAGCGCGATGAGGTCGGCGTGAACCGTCCACGGCGGGCCCGAATCATTCGCCTGCTTTTCGGACGGCGAGGCAGGCGGTGAATCGGGCGATGACTTGACCAGGTGCGAGAGATTGATGCTGCCGTCGGGCTCGCGCAGGATGTCGACGCGCGCTCCCCGCGCGTAGAGACGCTTGAAGCCGACATCCTGTCGCGACAGGGAGAAGGCGAAGCCTTCCGCCTCCGTCTGCGGAATGACGATCGGCGCGGCGGCCGCAGCGCCGCGCTCGGCGAGCGACAGGTCTTGCACCTTGATCGACGGGGCCGCGATATCCAGCGCCAGCGGCTGAAGCTCGAACCGGTAGCTGGCGTCGAATTGCCCCGTGCCCGACGCGAGCTTGATCGGCAGGATGTCTTCGAGGTAAGCGTCGATCGTCGCGAGCCGCAGGGCGGTGACGCTGACCGTCCCGCTCGACCCGAGCGGCTGCACCGTGAACGTGCCGTTCCACTCCAGCCTCTCGGCGGCCTTTGTGCTGCCGGAGAAGCTGTAGGCGTTCTGGTGGCCGACGTCGGTGCGGAAATCGGTGAGCGAGAAGGAGAGCGGGGTCAGCTCGGTGCGGAAGGGATGCTTGTGGGTGCGATCCTCGAAGGCGAGGCGTCCGTCGGCGATCGAGAGCCTGCCGACGTGCACCGGCATCGGCCGCTCGTCGGCCTTCGGCTTGTCCGGCGCGGGCCCCGCTGGCGCCGAACTCGGGGCGAGCTGCGCGAGATTGACGCTTCCATCCGGCGCGATGACCACATTGATATCGGGTGCCGTGAGCTCGAGCTCTTTCAGCACCACCCCGCGCCACCACAGCGATGCGAGCTCCGCGTTGACCTTCAGGTGCCGGAATGCGACGAGCGGCGCGCCGTCCGCCTCGGCGAGCTTGAGGTCCGAGATATTCGCTTCGAAGGTGAACGGGTTGAAGCGGATTTCGCCGAGCTCGATTCGGCGATGCAGGGTCTCGACGACGAAGGCCTCGATCTGCGAGCGCGCCACGCGAGGGACGACGAAGAACCCGGCGGCGGCATAACCCGCGAGCAGGAGCGCCGAGGCTCCAAGCACGATCCAGCGAGTGCGCGGCCGCAGATTCATCGGTCGTCAGACTGGCGCAAGCGCCGGCCGGACGCAATACGCCCGGCCGGGGTGATCGGGCAGCAGGGCGGCTACTGGCCTTCGACGGCGCCCTTGACCATCACCTCCACGCGCCGGTTCTTGGCCCGGCCTTCCTTCGTGGAGTTGTCGGCGACCGGGTCGGCCGCCCCCTTGCCCACGATGGTGATCTTGGAGGGGTCGACCCCGTTCTTCACCAGGAAGTCCTTCACCGTCGAGGCGCGTGCCTCGGAAAGCTTCTGGTTGTAGTCGGCGGTGCCGGTGTTGTCGGTAAAGCCGGTGATCTGGACGGCGTCGACCGAGGTTACGTTGCGCACGCGCTGCGAGATCTTCTCGAGCTCGGGCTGCGCTTCCTTCCGGAACGTCGCCTTGTTGGTGTCGAAGAACGCGTCGCCGCTGACCGTGACCGTGCGCATCGGCTTGTTCTGCGACGGGGCGGCGGCCGCAATGGCGGCGGCCGGCACGACGGCGGCGGCAGAAGAGGCAGACGAATCCGAGGACGACGCGGCCGGCGCGGCGGCGGCGGCCGGGGCGGCGGCGGCCGCAGCCGCTGGCGCGGCGGATTGTGTGGACTGCGGGGCAACCGCGGCGACGGGTGCGGGCTTCGGCTTTCCGCAACCGACGATGTTCCGGTCTGAGTTCCACTGCGATGTCCTCACGCAGTTGCCATAGGTGTCCATGACGACGCGCCCGTCGGACGGCGCACCCAGGAACGCTTCGGTCGGCAACTGGTTTTCCTGGGCAACTGCGGGAACGCTGAAAGCGATACTGATTACTGCGGCAATCGTTGAAAGGGTGGGTTTCATTTCAGGCCTCCGGACCCCGATGGTGCCGCCGCGTCCGCGTGCACGATATTGGACCAAGGGCCCATGCCTGCGATTCGGCGTAGAGTTGCGCCTAGCGGCGGGCAGCGCCGCAGACAACAACAAGGAGAAGTAAAGAATGAAAACCGAGCTGCTATACCTTGTATACGTTACGGTTCTGACCGGCCTGCTTTGGGTTCCGTACATCCTCGACCGTATCGCCACCTGGGGCCTGGGCGCTGCGGTCGGCTATCCCGACAATCCGCCCGCGCAATCGGCCTGGGCACGCAGGCTGATGAAGGCGCACTTCAACGCCGTCGAGAACCTGGTGGTGTTCGCGGCGCTGGTGCTGGCCGCGAATGCGCTCGGCCTGAGCGGTGGCGCCATCGCGACAGCCGCCATGGTTTACTTCTGGGCCCGCCTGGTGCACGTGCTGGCCTACACCTTCGCGATCCCGTGGGTGCGCACCCTGGCGTTTACCGTCGGGTTTTTATGCCAGGCGGCGATCGCCTGGCAGATTCTCGGCCGCTAAGGCGAGATAAACGTGGTCTGTCCCTGTTTTTTCGGGTTAATCCATTAATCCCGAGTAGAGCGGGGACGTGAGGTAGCGCTCGCCGAACGAGGGCAGGACGGCGACGATGAGCTTGCCCTCGTTCTCGTTGCGCCGGCCGACCTGGAGGGCCGCCCAGACCGCCGCCCCCGACGAGATTCCGGCAAAGAGGCCTTCCTCCTTCGCCAGGCGCCGCGCAGTGTCGAGGGCCGCGTCGTTGGGAACGCGCACGATCTCGTCGTAGATCTCGCGGTTGAGGATGTCCGGAATGAAGCCCGCGCCGAGGCCTTGGATGACGTGCGGGCCTTTGGGCGAGCCCGAGAGGACCGCCGAGGCGTCGGGCTCGACCGCCACGCACTTGAAGCCGGGCTTGCGCGCCTTGATCACTTCCCCGACGCCGGTAATGGTTCCGCCCGTGCCGATACCCGACACGAGGATGTCGGCCTTCCCGTCGGTGTCGCGCCAGATCTCCTCGGCGGTCGTGCGGCGGTGGATGTCAGGATTAGCGGGATTGCGGAACTGGTCCGGCATGAAGTAGCGCTTGGGATCGGACGCGACGAGCTCCTCGGCGCGCTTCACCGCCCCGATCGCGCCCTCGGCCGCCGGCGTGAGCACGAGCTCGGCGCCGTAGGCTCGGATCACCGCGCGGCGCTCCCTGCTCATCTGCTCCGGCATGAACAGCATGCACTTGTAGCCCTTGACCGCGCACACCCACGCGAGCGCGATGCCGGTGTTGCCGCTCGTCGGCTCGACGATCACGGTGTCGGGCCCGATCTTCCCGGCGCGCTCGGCGGCCTCGATCATCGAGACCCCGATGCGGTCCTTGACGCTCGCGCCCGGGCTGTAGAACTCCAGCTTCGCGACGATCTTTGCGCGCGAGCCCTGCGCGAGGCGGTTGATGCGTACGAGGGGCGTGTTGCCGACCAGGTCGGCGACCGAGTTTGCGATCTTCATGCGCTATCGTAGCCTGATCACGGCCTCCAGATACTCTCCTGCCACCACCATCGTTCCGTCGGTGGCGCTGTTCAGGCGCTGCGCCAGCCCGAGCAGATCCTCGGCAAGCGATTCCTGCTTGCCGGCGTCGAGCGCCGCGAACGCCTTGTGCATCGGCCCGTAATAAGTGCGGAAAGTGTCGAGCCAGTGCCGGGTAGACCGGTACCGGAACATGTAGTTCCGGCGCGGCGCCTGCAGCGCGGCGATCCTGCTGCCGAAGAGCTCGCGCAGGCGCTCCTCGGTACCCCAGAGCGCGGGCGATTTCACCCCCGCTGCCGGCGGCAGGTAGCGTCCGATCAGCTTGAACATTTCGCCGACGAAGCTCGCCGGGGTCCAGTTCGCGAGCCCGATCTTGCCGCCGGGCTTGCACACGCGCGCCATCTCGGCGGCGGCCTGCTCCTGGTGGGGCGTGAACATCACCCCGAAGGTCGAGAGCACGACGTCGAACGAGCCGTCCGCGTACTGCAGGTTCTCGGCGTCGGCCTGCTCGAACTGGACCGCGAGGCCTTCGGCGCCGGCGCGCGCCCGACCGCGCTCGAGGAGGGCCGGGACGTAGTCGGTGGAGACCACGTCGCACCAGCGCCGCGCCGCCGCCAGGGTGGCGTTGCCGTTGCCCGCGGCCACGTCGAGCACGCGCTGGCCGGCGCGCAGGTCGAGCGCCTCGCACAGCGTCTCGCCCACGATCTGGAGCGTGGTGCCGATCACCGCGTAGTCGCCCGCGCCCCAGGCGGCCTGCTGCTTTGCTTTGACAAGGGAGAAATCGGCCGTCGGTTGAAGAGTGGCAGTAGTCATGAGATGTCCTCGATGTCCTTATTGCTTGCGTGGATCGTCATTGGGGTTGATGTAGGTGACGCCCCAAGGCCCCGTGCCGTGGAGCTGCACGATCACTTCGCCTTCGGTAAAGGCGTAGTGCGCGGTGCCCGGCTGCATGATCATGATGTCGCCGGCGCGCACCGGCTGGGCGCCGGCGCGGTTGAATTTTTCTCCCATGCCCATGTGAAAGGTCCCGGTAAGCACGGTCACGCGCTCGACCGCCGGATGCGTGTGCGGGGGAATCGCGTAGTTGGCCGGAAACTTCAGGCGCACCGTGAACGGCACCGCCTGGCTCATCGGGCCCTCGATTACCGCGATCTGCGCGCCCTTGGGAAGCGAAGGCACGTCGCTCCACTTGAGGCCGGCTGCGCTGACCGCCTGGTGCTGCCCTGCATGCTGCGCCCAGGCCGACGTTGCCAGAAACGCCAGCGCCGCCGCGGTCATTTTCAGTGTTCTCATGTCTTCCTCCGGTTGTTGATGCACACTGGCATTCGATCGCACACGCGGGCGGCCGCGGGGCGACCCAGCGGGACAAAAAGGGGGACAGCCGCGGGGGACAACCGCACTAGAATTTCCCACGTGGAGGAGGAACGGGTTCACGGTTTCGGGTACTGGCTGCGCCGGCGGCGAAAAGCGCTCGACCTGACCCAGGAGGCGCTCGCCGCGGCGGTGGCCTGCTCCCGCTTCGCCATCCGCAAGATCGAGGCCGACGAGCGCAGGCCCTCGCGGCGCCTGGCCGAGAGGCTGGCCGAGAAGCTCGGGATTCCGGAGCCGGAGCGCGCGGCCTTTCTCGATGCGGCGCGCTCGGTCCGTGCCGCGGAACGACTCCAGGTCGACGAAGTTCCCTTGAGCTCCGGGGAAACGGATACGACAGCCCCCTTCGTCGGCCGCGGCGCCGAGTTCGGGCTGCTGATCGGCCTGCTCGCCCGCCTCACGGCCGGTTCGGGCCACGTCGTGCTGCTCGAGGGCGAGCCCGGGATCGGCAAGAGCCGGCTGATGCAGGAGCTCGAGCGCTATTGCGCCGCGCGCGACCTGTGCACGCTGGCCACCAACTGCTACGAGATCGAGCGCGCGATGCCCTACCAGCCGGTGATCGACCTCGCCGGCAAGGCGCTCGAGCTTGCATCGAAGGAGGTGCTGCAAAGGCTCGCCCCGGTGTCGCTCGCCGAGATCGCGGCGCTGGTTCCCGCGGTCGCCGAGCGCGTCGCGGTGCCCAGCCTCTCGGCCGATTTTCCCGAGGCCCGCCAGGCGCGGCTCTTCGGCGCGGTGGCCCAGCTCTTCGAGGCCCTGGCCTGCGGGCGCCAGATCGTGGTCATGATCGACGATCTGCAGTGGGCCGACGACGCGAGCGCGCAATTCGTGCACTACCTGGCGCGCCAGGCCGCCCGCCGCTCGATGCTCCTGGTGTGCGCATACCGCGACGAGCTGGAGACGCACGAGCGGTTGGCCGCCTTGATCCAGGGCCTCAGACGCGAATTCCATGCGCGGCACGTGCCGCTCGCGAGGCTGAAGGAGGCCGATACCGCCGCTCTGCTCGAGCGGCTCGCGCAGCCGGGGCTCGGGCGCCCCGGGCTCGCCGCACGGCTGCATCGCGAAACCGAAGGCAATCCTTTCTTTCTCATGTCGATGCTGCAAGTGCTGGCCGAAGGCGGCGCCGAGCCGGGCGCGGGCGACGAGCTGCCGCTTCCCGACGCGCTGCGCGCTTCCGTGCGTGCCAGGCTCGCATACGTGCCGGCCGGGGCGCGCCACAGCCTCGACGTCGCGGCGGTCCTGGGCCGGCGCTTCGATTTCGAGACGCTGGCGGCGGTGACGCAGGAGCCCGAGGAGCAGGTTCTGGACGCGCTCGATACGCTCGTGAAGCGGCGCCTGCTGCGCGAGGCGCCGGAGGACGGCTTCTACGACTTCAGCCACGACAAGGTGCGCGAGGTGGTGTACCGGGAGATCGGCGGCGCGCGGCGCGTCACGCTGCACCGCGCGGTCGGCGAGGCGCTCGAGCGCAGCTCGCCGGGCGAGCCCGACGAGCGTCACGCGCGCCTTGCCGAGCACTACGAGCGCGGCCACGCCTGGAAGAAGGCGCTGCAGTACCTGCAGCTCGCCGCGGAACGCTCGCGCGCGCTCTTTGCGATGCGCGACGCGCTGCACTGGCTCGACCGCGCGGTGGCGCTGGCCGAGGCGCATCCCGATGCCGCGGAGAATCGGGTCGACCTCTACGCAAGGCGCGGCGACGCGCGCGCCCAGGCGGGGCAGACCGAGGGCGCGGTGGCCGACATCCGGCGGGTGATCGGGGCGACGCAGGCGCGCGGCGAGCGCGAGAAGGCGCGCGACGCCGTGATCCAGCTCGGCATGGCCTACCGGCGCGCCGACGACTACGAGCGCGCCACCGAGTGCCTTACGCAGGCGCTTGCCGAGAGCCGCGCCATGCGCGACGAGCGCCACGCCGCTGATACGCTCTACCACCTGGGCACGGTCGCCTGGAGCAACAGCCGTAACCGCGAAGCGATCGGCTTTCACGCCGAGGCAGTCGAGATCTGCGAGCGCCTCGGGCTAGCGGACCTGGTCGCGGTGCAGGCCTATCACGGCCGCGGCGAGGCGTACTACAACAATGCCGAGCCGGCGCCCGCGATCGCGTGCTACGAGCGCTCGCTGGAGCTCTCGCGGCGCATCGGCGACAAGAGCTACGAGTGCGAGAACCTGATGATGGTGGGGTACGCGCTCACCGGCTACATGGGGCTTGCCGACTACCCGCGGGCGCGCGCGCTCTTCGACGCTTCGCTCGAAATCGCGCGCAAGGCCGACCTGCAGTGGCACATGGGACCGACGCTGCTGGGCCTCGACCACCTGCGCGCCTGCGCCGGGGACTACGACGCGGCGCTCGCCGGCATGACGAGGACGCTGCGCTGGCTGGAGAGCCTGAAACAGGTCCGCTACCAGCTCATCGCCTACGATCTGATCAGCCATCTGCTGCTCGATTCCGGCGCCGCGCAAGACGCGGCGGCGTGGTGCCGCCGCGGCCTCGAGCTCGCGCGCGGCGCGCGTGTCACGTTCTGGTGCCCGCGCATCGAGGCGAACCTGGCGATCGCCCGCTTGCGCCTGGGCGAGCTCGACGTAGGCGCCGAGCTCGAGCGCGCGGCGGACTACTGCCGCCGGAACAGCGAGCGCCACCAGCTCGCGCGCTGCCTGGCGGGACTGGCGGAGCTTGCGCTGGCGCGCGGCGATGCCGTCGCGTCCCTCGCGCATTCGGCGGAGCTGCTTTCGCTCGCCACGCCGGCGGGCCTGGAAGAGCTCGCCGCCGAAGCGCGTCGCTGGCGCGGCGAAGCGCTGCTCGCGCAGGGACGACTGGACGAAGGAAGGGACGAGCTCGGACGTGCCGCGAGCGCCGCGCAGAAAATCGGCCGCACGCGCCTCGCCCAGGCCGCGCACGCAGCGCTCGGGTAAACCTCGGTTAAGTCGATCGGTCGACTCAAGCTCGCTTTCCGAGCCTAAGTTATAGTACTGCATGCGCGTTTTTTGCCTCATCGCGGTCCTCGCCCTGGCGGGCTGCCAGTCTGCGCCGCCCGTCGGGTCCGACAATCCACTCGTCGGCACGGCCTGGCTCGCCTGGGACATCAACGGCCACGGGCCCGGCGACAAGACCTATGCGACGCTCGTGTTCAACCCCGGGCGCATCAGCGGATCGGGCGGCTGCAACCGGTTTTCCGGCGTGCTCGCGGTGAAGGCCGATGCGTGGCAGGCGAGCGACATCGCGCTGACCCGCATGGAGTGCGCGCCCGAGCTCATGAAGGAGGAGGCGAGCTTCATCGCGGCGCTCGAGTCCGCGCGCTCGCACAAGGTGGAAGGCGGCGTGCTGACGCTGCTCGACCAGTCGGGCGCGGTGCGCCTTCGCCTGGTGCACCTGCCGCGGCCTCCGGCGCAATCCGGGTTTATCGGCCCGTCCTTCGTCCGCGGACTGCCGCCCGGCTGACGCCTTTCCCGGCGGAGGCCTATTGGACGAAGGTCCAATAGCCTGAAGCCGCTCCCTGCGAGAGCATTTCCCAAGGTTGTGGGACTCGCATGGGACCTGCCAACGTCAAAGTCATCCATGCGCACGATTTCGTGCGGGCGCGGCCCGGCGGCGTGCTCGACCTGGAAACGAGCGAAGCGCTTCTCCTCGAGATCGCCAAGGCGGCCGACGGCCTCGACCGGGTCGAAGTCCTGATCGACACGCGCCGCGCGGAAGGCCAGCTCGGCGCGGCCGACCTGTGGTTCCTCGCCGACCGTCTCGCCAGGCACCGCCACGCGTTCAGCGGCAAGACCGCGGTGCTGTGCCCGATGGAGCGGTTCGACCGGGCGCTATTCTTCGCCCTGCTCGCCGACAGCAAGGGATTCGACGTCGAGGCATTCACCTCTTACGAGGAAGCCGTGACCTGGCTTTCCGGAGACCCAGCTTGAAGCAAGTAACCTGCAAGGAGACCGTGATGAGCAAAAACAGATTGCTGTTCGTGAATGGCGCGGTCGCCGCGGCGCTGGCCGCGGGCGGCTGCGTGAGCAAGGGCGACTACGAGAAGCTGCAGGCTGAGCGCGACGGGCTGCAGCAGAAGGTGAACGAGCTCGAATCGCAGCGTACCGGCCTCGAAAGCCAGCAGACCAACCTGCGCTCCGAAGTGGTGACGCTGGAGAAGCAGCGCGCGCAGCTCGAGGCGCAGAACCGGCAGAACCAGGCGCAGTACGACTCGCTCGCGCGCAACCTCAACGAGGAAGTGGCGAAGGGCCAGCTCCAGGTGCGTCAGTACAAGGACATGATGACGGTGGAAGTCGCCGAGCAGGTGTTCTTCGACTCCGGCAAGGCGACGCTGAAGGACTCCGGCAGGGACGTCCTGAAGAAGGTGGGCGAAGCGCTGAGGGGCTCCGATGACAAGCTCATTCGGGTGATCGGCCACACCGACAACGTGCCGATCGGCAAGTCGATGCTGGCGCAGTACCCGTCGAACTGGGAGCTCTCGGCCGCGCGCGCGAGCACGGTAGTGCGGGCCCTCGAGGCCGCCGGCGTGCCGCCAGATCGGCTCGCGGCGCTGGGACGCGGGGAATACTCGCCGGTCGCCTCGAACGACGATCCCGAAGGCCGCCGCAAGAACCGGCGCATCGAGATCACGGTGATCGACCGGAACCTGGCGACCGAGCTGCAGAACAACGCCAAGTAGGCGCTACTTGCCGCGGAAATCGGGCTTGCGCTTCTCGTTGAAGGCGCGCACGCCCTCGCGGCGGTCCTCGGTGTCGACGAGGCGGTTGTAGGCCTCGATCTCGAAGCGATAGCCGGTCAGGAGGTCGGTCTGCAGGCCGTAGCGGATCGACTTCTTGGCCTGGCGCACCGAGAGCGGCGCGTTTTCGGCGATCGCGCCGGCGACCGCGAGGGCGTCGGCGAGCGGATTGTCGCAGGCCTGGTTGAAGATGCCCCACGCGACGCCGTCCTCAGCGGTGAATTGACGGCCCGAGAGGATCAGCTCCTTGGCGCGGCGCTCCCCGGCGGCGCGCGCGAGGTTCTGCGTGCCGCCGCCGCCGGGCATGATGCCCAGGCGCACTTCGGGCAGCGCGAAACGCGCGGCGTTCGAGGCGTAGATGAAATCGCAGCACAGCGCCATCTCGAGGCCGCCGCCGAAGGCGTGGCCGTTTACCGCGGCGACCACCGGAAGCGGAAACTCCATCAGCGCCATGAAGCCGCGCTCGAAGAGCTCGTGCTGCGCCTGCCAGTCGCCCTGCGCCATGCCGTCGCGCTCCTTGAGGTCGGCGCCGGCGCAGAAGGCGCGCTCGCCCGAGCCGGTGAGCACCACGCACCGGGTCTCCCCCGCCTCGGCGGTGAGCCGGGTCCAGAGCTCGTGCAGCTCGCGCCCCATCTGCGTGTTGAGGGCGTTGAGCGCTTTGGGCCGGTTCAGCGTAACCAGCAGCACATGAGCCTGGCGCGCCTCGACGGCAAGTGTCTGGTAGTTCATAGGATGTCAGCGAGATGTCAACGGGGCATGTCAACTACTTGTCGCACGCATGATACGGGGCATCGGGCCCGGCAGCGAAGAGCCGGCCGAACGTGCTAAGTTTTCGCCTGTTGGGGGACTTGACCAAGAGGAAAGGACGATGACCAAGTCAGGAATCAAGCTCGTGGGTGCCCTCGTTGCCGCGGCCCTTGCCGCGGGCGGTTGCGTCAGCAAGAGCGAGTTCGAGAAGTTGCAGGCCGACAAGAACCAGGAGATCGACGGCCTGCAGAAGCAGCGCGACGCGCTGGACCAGCAGACCAAGCAGCTTCAGTCGCAGCGCGCGGCGCTCGAAAAACAGCAGGCCGACCTGCGCAGCGAGGTCGAGAACCTGCAGCGGCAGAAGTCGCAGCTCGAGACGGCGAACGTGCAGACCAAGTCCCAGTACGACGGCCTGATCCAGAATCTCAATGCCGAAGTGCAGAAAGGCCAGCTCCAGGTGCGCCAGTACAAGGACATGCTCACGGTCGAGGTCGCCGAGCAGCTGTTCTTCGATTCCGGCAAGGCGACGCTCAAGGACACCGGCAAGGAGGTCCTGAAGAAGGTCGGCGAGGCGCTGAAGGGCTACGACGACAAGATGGTGCGCGTCGTCGGGCACACCGACAACGTGCCGATCGCGACGGCGCAGTTTCCCTCCAACTGGGAGCTCTCCGCCGCGCGCGCGACCACCGTGGTGCGCTTCCTGCAGTCCGCCGGCGTGCCGCCCGAGCGCATGACCGCCGCGGGGCGCGGGGAATTCTCGCCGGTCGCCTCGAACGACGACGCGGAAGGGCGGCGCAAGAACCGCCGCATCGAGATCACGCTCATCGACAAGAACCTGGCGCAGGAAGTCCAGGAGAAGCGCTGACGCCGGTGTCCGGACGCGAGGCCTCGATTGCAACGCTGGCGCGGCCTCGCCAGTCCGTCGCCATCCGGCGAACGCTCGAGAGCAGCGTCTACTTCCGCAGCGTCGCGGCGAGGGACCTGGATCGCCTGGCGCAGCTCGCGCGACCCAAGCGGCTGCACAACCGCGAACGGGTCGAGAACGCCGGCAGCTACGACGGCCACCTGTGGGTCATCGTAAGCGGCGCGGTGCGCATTAGCACGCAGACCGATGCCGGCGAGCACGTGTTCGCGGTGCTCGGTCCCGGCAACTACTTCGGCCTCGCCGCGGTCGTCGGCAAGGGCGTCGGAACCATCGACGCGCAGGCCTTCGGCGCCACCGAGGTCGCGTGGATCGACGGCGCGGCGCTGATGCAGCTGCTCGACGATCGGCCGCCGCTGTGGCGCCATTTCGCCGGGCTGCTGTCGCAGCGGCTCGTGGTCGCGCTCAAGCTGCTGCGCGACAATACCGTGGCGGCGCTGCGCGAGCGGCTGGTGCGGCGCCTGCTGGTCCTTCATCCCGCCATCGAGCCCGGTTCCGGCGAGCTGTTGCTGCCGATGACGCAGGCCGACCTCGCGCGCATGCTCGGCACGAGCCGCTCGCGCGCGAACGCGGAGCTGCGGCGGCTCGAGTCCGAGGGGCTCGTCCGCAGCGGCTACCGCGGCATCACGCTGCTCGACGTGCCGCGGCTGCGCGAGCTCGCCGGAAAGAACCTGAAAGGCTTCTGATCGAATTTTTCGCGGCCATCGTCCCCGGCAGCGACATTCGCCGGAGGGCGAGCGCGCCCGCTCGGGGATGATCGGATCCCTTCGGCGGGGGCCGCTCGGCCCCGGCGCCGCGTCGTGCCTCCCCCGGCGCTCGCGGCACAGCAAAAAGAAGGCGCCACGCGGCTCGCCGCCAGGCGCCCACGCCGAAATTCCCTCAGCTGGAAGAAAAAAACAGGGACTGTCCCTATTTTTTAGGGAACCATGGCTTGTCGGCCCAAGCGACGCCCACGCGCGCCACCTGCGCGTCGATGAGATAGGGCTTACCCGCCAACGTCGCCTTCCTGGCGCGCCCGAGCGCGGCCTTGAGCTGAGCCGGCGACTCCACGACTTCTCCTTCGACGCCGAACCCCTTGGCGATCCACGCCATGTTCATGTCCGGATTGCCGAGGTAGTCGTGGAAGAAGTGGCCGGTCTGAACCATGCGTCCGCCCGGCACCTTCTCGATCACGCGGCTGTGCGGCCCGCTGTAGGCGTGGTTGTTGTAGACCACGGTGATGACCGGGAGCTCGAGGCGCGCCATGTTCCAGAGCGCGGTCGGACCGAACACGAACGAGCCGTCGCCGACCAGGCAGATGACCTGCCGGTCCGGCCGCGCGAGCTTGACGCCGGCCGCGGTGCCGACGCCCGAGCCGAGATGGGCGCCGTAGTAGTAGAAGAGCTCGCGCCCGCGCTCCGGGTCGAAATTGAAGCCGTGCAGGTTCACCGAGCCCGCCTCGTGCACGATGATCGCGTCGCGATCCGCGAACTGCGCCACTTCCGAGGTGACGCGGTCGGCGATCATGGGCGCGCGGTCCCAGTCGGGACTCTTGGAAACGAGCGCGCGTAGTGCTTTTGCCTTTTCGGAAAATTTTCGAACTTCACCTGCTCGGGATGCCGCCTTCTCCTTGAACGAAGGCGTGATCGACTGCTCGACGGCGGCGATGAGATCGTCCAGGCCGTAGCCCACGTCGGCGACCAGCGGCACCTCGGTGCTCATCACGTTGCCCATGCTCCAGCTGTCGATGCGCATGTCGATGAACTTCGGGCCGCGGCCGATCATCGGGGTGGGGCTGTTGTGCTGAAGCTTGTTGCCGACGTTGATGACCACGTCGGGATCCTTCGGGTAGTCGAGGCTCGAGATGCGGCCGACCGGCAGCGCGCCGACCCACAGCGGATGCGATTCCGGGAAGCTCGCGTAGATCTGGCGCGCCTGCGTCACCGGCATGCCGAGGAGCTCGGCGAGCTTCGTCGCCTTGGCCACCGCTTTCGCGCCGTAGACCTCGTCGCCCACGATCATGAGCGGCATGCGCGCTTCGACGAGAAGCTTCGCCGCGCGCTCGACCTCGCCCGGGTTGGGGCGAACGCGCATGCGCGGATCGAACTTCTCGCGCAGGATGACCTCGGTGCGCACGCGCTCGTCGTTGAGGTCCGAATGCCACGAGGCGTACGTCGGGCCATGCGGCGGCGTCCACGCCGCCTTGAAGGCGCGGCGCACGGTCTCGGGAATCATGTCGGCGCGCCGCGCGAGCCACGAGTACTTGGCGAGCGGCGCGACGATGCCTTCCTGGTTCGCCACCTCCTCGAAGCCGTCGCGGCCGGCGCGGCCGGTCTGGTCGGTGCGGTAGCTGTAGAACACCAGCGGCGTCTGCTCCTTGAACGCGTTGAACATCTGTCCCATCGCGTTCACCAGCCCGACCACCGCTGCCTGCATCACGATGGTCGGCTCGCCCGAGGCCTTGACGTAGCCCGCGGCCATCGCCGCGCCCGGGCCTTCGTGCGGCGTGAGGATGTACTTGAGCTGCGGCCGGTCGACCAGCGCCTCGTAGAACTGCGCGTCCTCGCTCGCCGAGTTGCCGAACACGTATTTCACGCCCGAGGCGATGAGCTGCTCGGCGAAGCACATGGCGCCGCTTCCCTCGACCACCTTCACGGCTTCCGGCGCGACGCGCGCCGCTTCCTGCGCCTGCACCGCCGGCACGAGCGAATCGAGCACGTCCCGCGCCGCGGTCGCCGACAGGCCGGCGCCTGCCAATCCTTTCAGAAATGTCCGCCGCGAGATCGAGCGCGACAGGTACCGCGCGACCAGCTCCCTCATTGCGACTTCCTCCCGTAGACGGCGCCGAGGTAATCGGCCATCGCCTTGATGTCTTCCTCGCTCCAGAGCGCGCCGCGGCCGACCATGCGGTAGAGCGTGCCTTCCCAGCCCTTGCGGTCCTGGCGATGATCCATCCACATGCCCGGTCCGTGGCACTGGAAGCACTTCCCGAGCAGCGTTTCCTTGCCGGGGGCATCCGGAAACCCGGCCGGCTTGGGCTTTTGTTGCGCCAGCGCGCTCGACGCTAAGACAAGAAGAAAAATGGTGACTGTCACGATTTTCAAGTCGGTCCTTTCTTCTCAGTCGGCGCGGATGCCGGCTTCCTTCACCACTTTCGCCACCTTCGCCATCTCGCGCTCGATCTTGGCGCCGAGCTCCTGCGGCGTGCCCGGCGACACCTCGAAGCCGAGCGTGCTCAGCTTGGCCAGCACCTCGGGCATGCCAAGCACTTTCTTGAGGTCGGCGTTGACTTTCTCGACGATCGCGGGCGCCGTACCGGCAGGGGCGAGGAAGCCGGCCCAGGCGGCGTAGTCGAAGCCGGCGATGCCCGCCTCCTGCATGGTGGGCACGTCGGGCATGGCGGCGGAGCGCTTGGCGCCGCCGATCGCGAGCACCCGGATGCGGCCGCTCTTCACGTGCGGGAAAACGTTGGAGATGCCCGCGAACATCACCGGGACCTGGCCGGCCACGACGTCGTTGAACGCAGGTCCGAGGCCCTTGTACGGCACGTGCACGAGGTCGATGCCCGCGGCCAGCTTGAACATCTCCATCGGCAGGTGCTGCGCGCTGCCGTTGCCGCCCGAGGCGTAGTTGATCTTTCCCGGATTCGCCTTGGCCTGGCTCACCAGCTCCTGCACCGACGATGCCGGGAACGAGGAGTTGACGACGAGAACGATCGGTATGGACGCCGCGAGGGCGATGGGAGCGAAATCGCGCACCGGGTTGTACGGGAGCTTTGGATAGAGCGCGGGGTTGGTCGCGAGCGCCGCGTCGTTCGTGAGAACGAGCGTGTACCCGTCGGGAGGCGCTTTCGCCGCGGCTTCGGTGCCGATGATGGTGTTGGCGCCGACGCGGTTGCCGACCACCACCTGCTGGCCCCACAGCTCGGAAAGCTTCTGGCCGGGGATCCGGGCGAGAGTATCGACCGCGCTGCCGGCGGAGAACGGCACGATGAGGTGCACGGGCTTGTTCGGGTAGCCCTGTCCTCCAACGGGAAGCGAAATCAAGGCTCCCAGCGCGAGCAAATACGTTCTAATGCCGGCCATGCGCATAGCGATCCCCGACGATTATCAGGATATTGTGCACCGGCTGAAGTGCTTCGAGCTGCTGCGCGGGCACGAAGTGCGGCGGTTTCGCGAACCTGCGCGCGACGAGGCCGAGCTCGCCGAGCGGCTGGCCGACGCTCAGGTGGTCGTCGCCATCCGCGAGCGGGTCGCTTTTCCCCGCTCGCTGCTCGAGCGGCTGCCGAAGCTCGAGCTGCTCGCGCTCGTCGGCCGCCATTCCAAGGTGATCGACTTCGCTGCCTGCAAGGACCTCGGCATCGACACGATCCACGGTTCGAACGCGTCGCCGGCTTCCCCCGCCGAGCTCACTCTCGCGCTGATCCTCGCCTCGCGCCGCAACATCGCCACCGAGGCGGAGCGCATGAAGCGCGGCGAGTTGCCCCGGCTGCTCTCGCACCGCTTGCGCGGCAGCACGCTCGGCGTGCTCGGTCTCGGAACGATCGGATCCCTGGTCGCGGCCGCCGGCGCGGGCATGGGCATGAGAGTGCTGGTCTTCGGCCGATCCGCTTCCCTGGACAAAGCCAGGACGCTTGCCTATGCCGCGGCGAAGAGCAAGGCCCAGCTCTTCGAGGAGTCCGACGTCCTCACGCTCCAGGTGCGCCTCACGCCCGAGACGCGCGGCAGCGTGACGCGCGAGGATCTCGCTCGCATGAAGCCGAGCGCGCTCTTCGTCAACACCGCGCGCGCCGAGCTTGTCGAACCGGGTGCCCTGTTGGATTCGCTGAGGCAGGGAAGGCCTGGATTCGCGGCGCTCGACGTCTACGACGAGGAGCCGGTGCCGCCGGGCCATCCGCTGCTCGCGATGCCCAACGTGCTTTGCACGCCGCACCTCGGCTGGGCCGAGTTCGACAATTTCGAGCTCTATTTCGGCGAGTGCTTCGGGCAGATCGCGGAGTGGGCCAGCGCGAAGTCAGGGACGGACCACAGTTAATTTCTCCCCGCCGGGGAGGGAAGACGTGGTCTGTCCCTGATTCAGTTCAGGATCGCAAAAAAAAAGGGCCGCTGGCGCGGCCCCTTCAGTGCCCGGGGGGATCCCTCAGGCTTTCAACGCCTCCAGGACACGCGCCGGTGTCGCCGGCATGTGCTCCAGCCGCTTGGCCGGTGAAGCGATGAAATCTGTAACCATGCCTCCTCGCTCCTGGGACCTGGAATCTTGCGCCCGGTCCGGTCCACATGCAAGCCTCCCGCCCCATTCGTGCACCGCAATATGCGCCGTAGCAACATCGCACCCGAGGCGCAGGCGTAGAGTTCGAGTCCATGAAATCCATCGCGTGTGTGCTTTCGGCGGCAGCCTTGGTTCCGGCGCTGTGCCTGGCCCAAATCGTGAGGGTGGAGGTCTACCCGGTCCAATCGGTGACGATGAGCGACCAGGACTTCCTGAACGGCCGCAAGGACGCCAAGCCGGTGATGCTCGCCGGGCAGCTGAAGATTCCGCGCGCCGGCAGCGAGCGCCTCCCCGCCGTCGTGCTGCTGCACGGCTCGGGCGGGGTCGGCGGCAATCTCCTCGACTGGGAAAACGATCTCAACCAGATGGGCATCGCCACGTTCGTGCTCGACGCCTTCACCGGCCGCGGCATCACCTCCACCAGCGCCAACCAGGCGCTGCTCGGCAGGCTGGCGATGACCTACGACGCTTACCGCGCGCTCGAGATCCTCGAGAAGCACCCGCGCATCGACTCGCGCCGGGTCGCGCTGATGGGCTTCTCGCGCGGCGGCCAGGCGGCGCTCTACGCGGCGGCGAAGCGCTTCCAGCGCATGCACGGACCGGCGTCCGGGCTCGACTTTGCGGCGTACGTTCCGTTCTACGCGTCGTGCGGCACCCGGTTCGTCGACGACGAGATTTTCTCGCCGAAACCCGTTCGTATGTTCCACGGCGCCGCCGACAACTACGTGCCGGTGGCGCCGTGCCGCGAGTACGTGCAGCGGCTGAAGGCAAAGGGCGCGGATGTCGCGCTCACCGAGTATCCCGGCGCGCACCACGTGTTCGACGGGCGCATGTTCAAGACGCCGGTCGTGGCGGAAAAGTCGCAGTCGACGCGAAATTGCCAGCTTGCGGAGCAAAAGAACGGCGTGATCGTCAACGTGAAGACCGCCCAGCCCTTCACCTACGCCGATCCCTGCGTCGAGCGCGGCCCGACCATCGCGTACGACGAAAAAGCCCACGCCGCGGCGCAAAAGGCAGTGAAGGAATTTTTCGCCGCAACGCTGCTCGGGCCCTGACGGGCGCGCAGCGCGCCGTCGCGGCGCGATAGCGCGAGGCATATGCCCTCGCGCCGGCCGGCCCCCGGCTGCTAGCGTCACGCTCCATTCAATAACGACAACCCGAAGGGGGACGAAGGACCATGAGCGCACAGAATCCGTACGCCCCACCCAAGGCAATAGTTGACGTCGGGGGCGGTGTCGCAGACATCGACAGCCTGTCGGTCTCCGACAAATGGAAGCGCAGGTTCAAGGTGATGCGCAAAGCCGGCGGCCCGAGCCTGCCACACGTCAAGAACCTCACGCGCGAGGAACAAAAGGAGCTCTCGTCCTTCAACGTGCTCGCATTCCTCCTCGGTCCGCTCTACTACCTCTTCAAGGGCATGTGGAGGAAGGGGCTGACGCTCTTTTTCCTGACGCTGATCGGTTTGCTCGCCGTGGACGCCGTCATGGTGATGGTCGGCCTCGGCAGCTTTACGCGCGCCACCAGCTTCGCGGCGGCGGCGGTATACGGCGCGCTGGCCAATGGGGACTACTACCGCAAGATGGTGCTTGGGCAGAACGCCTGGTGGTGACCGAAGCAGGAAGCTCAGCCGTCGTCGGAAGTCCGGCCGCGGATGCCGGTGCGGGGCGATAGAATCCAAGCGATCGGAATCAGCGCATGAAGCCGCGGATCTTCAGCATCCTATTGACGGACTGGCCGGCGCTGCTGTGCCTCATGTCTCTGCCGGTGATCTGGCTGATCAGCGGGCAGCTCATGCTCTTCCGCCACGACGGCGGCTTCACGGGCGCCGACGCGCTCAGGGTCGCGGTTCCGCTCTCGCTCGTCGCCGCGGGCCTGGTCGCCTGGCGCATCGTGCGGATCCATCGCCTGTTCTCGCGCGGCCAGCTCGTGCGCGCGCAGATCACGCGGGTCGACGCCGTGTGGGACCGGGGGCGGCTCGAGTTTTCCTACGACTTCGCCGGCCGGCGCGTGAGCTCGTGGGCGACGGTCTACAAGAACAAGCAGGTGCGGGCGCTCGCCGTGAACCAGGAAGTCGAGGTGCTGGTGGATTCGGCGAACCCCGGCAACGCCATCGTGCGCCAGCTCTACGTGTAGGCGGAGCTATGCCTAACGGCACGGCTCACAACGACAGGCTCGCTGTCCTAATCGACGCCGACAATGCACAGGCATCGATCGTTCATGAGCTGTTGGCGGAGATCTCGCGCTACGGCACTGTCACCCTAAAACGCGCATACGGCGACTGGACTACCGCAAACCTCAGGGGCTGGAAGGATGTTCTGCATACGATGGCGATCCAGCCTATGCAACAGTTCAGCTATACGACAGGGAAGAATTCGACCGATTCTTCTCTCATCATCGATGCCATGGACTTGCTGCACTCCGGCAATCTCGATGGTTTTTGCTTGGTGTCCTCTGACAGCGATTTCACGCGCCTCGCCACGCGAATTCGCGAAGCCGGGTTGATGGTCTATGGGTTCGGAGAACGAAAGACCCCGCGGGCATTCGTAGCGGCCTGCAACAAGTTCGTATACACCGAGATTCTGGAGCGGCAGCAGGTGCCAATGGCCCAAAGCGAGTCGGAAACGGAACCCTTGGAACCGATGATTCGGGCTGCGCTCGCCGCGACTGCGCGAGAGAACGGGTGGGCGTCACTCTCCGCCGTTGGAGCCATGCTTCTCAAGAACAGCCCTTCATTCGACTCTCGAAACTACGGTTGCCAAAAGCTGGGTGAGCTTGTGCGGCAACAGGCTTATCTCGAGGTCAAAGAGGTTCCTGCTGGCGATGGTTCTGCCAACGTCCATCTCTACGTTCGCCAGAGGATGGCGTAGCAGTTCCTTAAGCGTTCGCGTCCACAGAGTTCATCACTTGCCCGGTGCAACGGGCACTAGCGCCACCCGGCCGACGGGAAGGCGAGACAGCCTGTCAGCCGCCGCGTGGCCATAAGTCCAAAAGGGGGCTTGCACGCCGCGCACGCGTCACTAGAATCGTCCTGGCAAGACTTCTCTCCGCGAGGCCCCATGCTGAAGAAAGACATCAAGATCCGCTCGAGCGATGGTCCGCAGTTCGATTGCTACGTGGTGACGCCCGAGGGCGGGCCGAAGGTGCCGGCCATCGTGCTCGCGTCCGCGATTCACGGCGTCGACGCGGACCTCCGCGGCATCGCCGACGAGTTCGCGTCGCGCGGCTACATCGCGGCGGCGCCCGACCTCTTCTGGCGCACGGTGCCGGGACCGCTCGCGCGCGACGACCAGCGCGCCGCGCCCCGCGGCCAGCCGCGCCTCGACAAGATCAGGACCGGCGAGCGCGATCTCGCCGACGCGCTGGCGCTGGTGCGCCGCGAGCCGTTCTGCAACGGCCGCGCGGCGGTGATCGGCTTCTGCTACGGCGGCCCCTACGCGATCCTTGGACCCAAGCGCCTGGGCTACGACGCCGGCATCTCGTGCCACGGCACGCAGCTCCTCGACTACATCGACGAGCTCGAGGGCGTGCGCGCGCCGGTTTGCATCATCTGGGGTGACCAGGATCACGCCGCGCCGGCTCCCGTGCTCGAGGCGTATCGCGGCGTGCCCGCGCGCATGAAGAACGTGCAGGTCCACATCTTTCCCGGCATCCAGCACGGCTACATGATGCGCGGCAACCCGAAGGCCTTCGACGCGGCGACGTACCAGTTTTCGATGTCGCGCGCGCTGGCCCTTCTGGAAGGCCTGCGGGACGCGAAGTCCGCTTCCGCGCAACTCTAGGCAGGGGCCGATTCGACGCTCTACTGCGCCACGATGAGGCTGGTCAGCTTATCCGGGTCGTCCAGGAGCCCCGCGCTCGGGCCGTAGTGCGTGACGCGGCCGCGGCTCAGGACGAGCGCGGTCTCGGTCACCGACAGCGCCACCTTGGCGTGCTGCTCCACCAGGACGATCGCGAGCGAATCCTCGGCGATCAGCTTCTTCAGGGAAATCAGGAGCATTTCCACGATGATGGGCGCGAGGCCTTCGAGCGGCTCGTCGAGGAGAAGGAGCGACGGATTGCCCATCAGCGCGCGGCCGATGGCGAGCATCTGCTGCTCGCCGCCGGAGAGCTGGTTGCCCATGGCGACGCGGCGCTCCTTCAGGCGCGGAAAGAGCTCGTAGACGCGCTCGACGCTCCAGCGCCCGCGGCGCGCGGCGACGGTGAGGTTCTCGTGCACGCTGAGCGACGGGAAGATGAGCCGTTCCTGGGGCACGAAGCCGATGCCGCGGCGCGCGCGCTCGTACACGGGAAGCCTGGAGATCTCGTGACCCTGAAAGGCGATGGAACCCGAGTGGAAGGTGGTGTGCCCCATCACGGTGGAAAGGAGCGTGGTCTTGCCGACGCCGTTTCTGCCGAGGACGGCGAGGGAGCCGCGCACGGGCAGGGTGAGCTCGACGTCCTCGAGCACCACGGTCTCGCCGTAGCCCGAGCTCAGCCGCCGGATCTGCAGCGCGTCAGGCATGGCGCTGCTCGCCGAGATACACCTGGTGCACGCGGCGGTCGCGCGCGATCTCGCTCGGCGGCCCCTCGACCAGCACTTCGCCCTGCACCAGCACGGTGATGCTCTTCGCGAAGCGGAACACGAGGTCCATGTCGTGCTCGATGATCAGGATCGCGATGTCGGCCGGCAGCCGGTCGAGGACCTGGAGGATGCGCGCCGACTCCTGCGACGGCACGCCGGCGGCCGGCTCGTCGAGGAGCAGCACCTTCGGCTTCAGGCCGAGCGCGATGGCGATCTCGATCAGCCGCTGCTTGCCGTAGGGCAGGTCCTGCGCCGGAGTGCCGGCGTCCTCGGCGAGGCCGAGCGTGGCAAGAAGCTCCCTGCTTTCTTCAATAATTTCCCGATGAGAAGACGCAGAGCGCCACATGCGCTTCGCATCGCCGCGACGCTCGGCCACGGCGAGCGCGACGTTGTCCAGCACCGGCAGGCGGCGGAACAGGGTGGTGATCTGGAAAGTGCGGCCGAGGCCGAGCTTGACGCGCGCCGCCTGCTTCGCCTTCGTGATCTCGCCGCCGTTCATCAGGATGCGGCCGGAGGTGGGCGCGAGCGCCCCGGTCAGCATGTTGACGAAGGTGGTCTTGCCGGCGCCGTTCGGGCCGATCAGGGCGTGGCGCGCCCCCGCCTCGAGGCGGAAGTCGATGTTCTGCGCGACCGTCAGCGCGCCGAAGCTTTTGCAGAGCTTCTCGGTCTCAAGAGCTGCAGGCATTTGTCCGCGAGGCCCAGGATGCCCCCGGGCGCGAAAAGGACGACCGTGATGAGCAGGGCGCCGACGCCGAAGTACCAGTACTCGGGGTACTGCTTGGCCAGCCAGTCCTGCACGATGAGGTAGATGACCGGGCCGACGAAGGCGCCGTACAGGCGGCCGACGCCGCCGAGGATCAGCATCACCAGCAGGTCGCCCGAAGGCTCCAGGCCGAGCACGTTCAGGCCGACGAACTGGTTCACCTGCGTGAGGAGCGCGCCGGCGATGCCCGCCATGGTCGCGGAGATGGTGTAGATCAGCACCATGCGCCAGTACACCGGCGCCCCGATCGCGTGCATGCGACCGCCGTGCTCCCGGATGCCGGTGAGCATCGCGCCGAACGGCGAGTAGATGATGCGGCGCACCGCCCACCAGCCGATGAACAGGCCCACCAGGCAGTAGAGGAAAGCGGTCTTGCCGAAGAGATCGAACCTGAAGAGGCCGAGGATCGGCGCCACCACCACGCCCTGCAGGCCGTCGGCGCCGCCGGTCACCGAGCTCATCTTGTTCGCCACCTCGAGCAGGATCGCGGTGATGGCAAGCGTCAGCATGAGCAGGGTGAGCGCGCGCGTGCGCAGGATGATGGCGCCGGTGGCGATGCCGAGAATCGCGGCCGCGATTCCCGAGCAAAGCAATTGAATGAAGGGATCGGTCACGCCGAGCTTCGCGCTGAGGATGCCCGCTGTGTACGCGCCGAGGCCGAAGAACGCGCTGTGGCCGAGGGTGACGATGCCGGCGTAGCCGAGGATCAGGTCGAGCGAGAGCGCGAACAGGATGAAGATCAGGATGCGCGCGCCGAGCGCCAGGTACTCGGGCAGCAGGAAGAAGGCGGCGAGCGCGACCACGAACGGCGTCCATTCCGTCCAGCGGATGCGCGCGTCCACGGTATAGCCGCTCACGCTCTCATCCCGAAGAGACCCATGGGCCGCCACAACAGGATCGCGATCGTCGCCGCGTAGACGAGGAATGCGCCGAACTCCGGGATCCAGTACTTGCACGCCGTGTCGGCGATGCCGATCAGAAGCGCCGCGATGAAGGGCCCGCGCAGCGTGCCGAGGCCGCCGACCGCAACCACGATCAGGAAGTAGACCAGGTGCTCGAACGGATAGGCCCACTGCACCGGCAGGATGTCCGCGCCCAGCGCGCCGCCGAGGCCGGCGAGGCCGCTGCCGAGCGCGAAGGTCAGCATGAACAGGAGCTTGGTATTGATGCCCACCGACTGCGCCATGCCGCGGTTGTCGACCGCCGCGCGCACCATTGCGCCCCAGCGGGTGCGCTCGACCCCGAACCACAGCGAGACAACGATGACCAGGCTGAAGAAAATGATGAACACCCTGTAGGTCGGGAAATCGCGGCCGACGAAGTGCAGCTGACCGCGCAGGTAGTCGGGCAAAAACACGCGCGCTGCCTGGTCGCCGAAGATGAGCCGCGCGCTCGCCATCGACACCAGGATCAGGCCGATCGAGAACAGCACCTGCGCCAGCTCGCCGGAACCGTAGAGGCGCGAGTAGAGCAGCCGTTCGAGGACGATGCTCCCTGCAGCGACGAATATGAAAGCGGCTGCGACGGCGAGCGGGAACGGCACGCCGTAGCGCCCGAGCAGGGCGGAGAGAATGAACCCGCCCGCCATGGCGAACACGCCGTGGGCGAGGTTGATGAATCCCATGAGGCCCATCGTCACCGACAGGCCCACGGAGATGACGTACAGAATCATGCCGTAAGCGGCGCCGTGGAAGGCGACGCTTACGACTGACGAAAGGAATTCCCCCAGTGGATTAGCTTCTTGAGAGCAGGCGCTACTTCTTCTTCTGCAGCTCTTTCCAGGGGTCCTTCACTGCGGTGGCAAAGGTTTCGAGCTCGACGTTGGCGAGCTGCCCGCCGACCTTGCGCACTTCGCGCAGGTACTCGTTCTGCACGATGTCGCGCGTCTCCGGGTCGATGGAGATCGGCCCGCGCGGGCTGTCGGCGAACTTCCAGTGCTTGAAGATCTCCATGGTCTTGTCCGGGTTCAGCTTGCCCTTCTGCTGCTTGATCGCCTCGAAGATCATGGCGGTGCCGTCCCAGGAGCCGGCGGAGAGGAAGTTCGGCGTCTCGTTCGCGCCGTATTCCTTCTTCCAGGCCGCGACGAAAGCTTTGTTGGCGGGGCGATCTGCCGCGGCCGAGTAGTGGAACATGGTCGTTACGCCGAGCGCAACGTCGCCCATGTTGGGCAGCTCCTCGTCGGTGGTGATGTCGCCCGGGCCGATCAGCTTGATGCCGGCCTTGTCGAGCCCCAGCTCGGAGAAATTCTTCATCACCGCGGTGGCGGTCTTGCCGGCCGGGATGAAGACCATCAGCGCGTCGGGCTTGGCATCCTTGACGCGCTGCATGTAGGCGGCCCAGTCGGGGTTCTGCAGCGGCACGCGCACCTTGCCGAGGAGCTTGCCGCCGCCCTCTTCGAATGCCTTGGAGAAGGCTTCCTCGGCGTCGTGGCCGGGGCCGAAGTCGCTCACCAGCGAGTACGCCGACTTGAACTTCTTAGCCGCCCACTGGCCGAGCGGGTAGCTCGACTGCCACAGCGTGAACGAGGTGCGGGCGATGTACGGCGAGCGCGTGGTGATCACGGCGGTGCCGGCGTTCATGATCACGAACGGCACCTTGGCCTCGGTGGCGATCGGCGCGATCGACATCGCGTTGGGCGTGAAGATCACGCCGGCGAGCAGGTTGACCTTGTCGCGCACCACCAGCTCCTGGGCGAGCTGCTTCGCCTTGTCGGGGTTGGGGCCGGTGTCGTCGCGCGTGATGAGCTCGATCTTGACGCCGGGCGGCAGGTCTTTCTGGTGCTCCTTGATGTACAGCCGCACCGCGCGCTCCATGTACGGCCCGAGGTTGCCGTTCAACCCCGAATAGCTGGTGATGAAGCCGATTTTTATGGTTTGCGCGCAGGCGCCGGAGCTCGCTAGCGCGAGCGCGGCCACGATAGCGACTTTCGATAATCTCATCTGACCCCTCCTAAGGAACCGCGATTCTAAATCAGCCAAACGCCGCCAAGGGAGGCGGGCAGCGACACGGCGTGCCCGGCGGCGCTCCTGTGCACCGCGAACCCCAGCCTGCTGCAACGCGCGGCGAAGCTCTCCGGATGACGGCACGCCAGCCGATACCCGGCGAGGCCCGGCGCCGCGGGCGCCGCGCCGAGCAGGCGCCGGAGCTCCTCTCGGGTGCCGACGAACACCTGGCCGCGGCTGCAGTCCAGGCGCACCAGCGCGCCTTCCGGCATCGGCATCAGACCCGAAAAGCGCGCCCACCGCGCTGCCGTCTCCGCCGGATTGTCGCCAACGACGTAAATCGCCTTGAGCCCGGTCACGCCGTTGGCGTGGGCGAGGTTGGCCTGGGTCCAGATCGCTTCGGGGGCGAGCTGCTCCACGTACTGCACGCGCCCTTCGGGCATCTTCGCTTGCGGCACGCGGACCACGTTGAAGCGCACCTTCTCCCCGCCGTCGAGCGTGCGCTCCAGGCTCACCAGCGGCTCGGGCTCGAAGCCGTGCTCGGCGAGGCGCCGGTGCTCGGCTTCGGCCTGCGGCGTGCCGAAGCACGCGAGATGCACCCCGTCGTAGCGCGCCATGCGCTCGCGCACGCGCTGCGCGTGCGGCGTGTCGAGCGTCGGCGCGAGGATCTCGATGTAGCCCTGCTCGAGCATGATCGTGCGGTTCGAGGTCCCGGCCGGCGCGCCCTGCGCGCGGTGCGCCGATTCGGGCGTCACCTTGAAGCCGAGCAGCTCCGCGACGCGCGCTGCCGCGCCGAGGTCCGGCACGAAGTGCGCTATGTGGTCGAGGTAGAGCTCGCCCGGAGGCGGGCGCTGGTTTTCGGCGACGCTCGGCATGGCGCTAATATAGCCGCCACGCCGGTGCGCGAAACAGTGCTAGTTCTTGCCCTTCGCCGCGTCGCGGATCGCGTCGCCCGCCTTCTCGACGCTGCGGCTCGCGGCCTTACCGGCGTCGTCGATCTGCCGCCCGGCTTTCTCCGCGGGGCCTTCCTGATGGCACGCGGCGAGCGTTGCCGCCGCGAGAATGACGAATAAGGTTTTCATCCCCGCATTGTCGCCTGCTGACAAAGAGCCGTCCTCTGTCCCCGCCACGCAATCCATGGGTAGCGCGGACTAGCGGCAGACCCGGCGCAGGTAAGATAGGCGCATGAACAAGCCGGTCGACCTTCAGGCCGCCGCGCTCACCGGCGCCGACGCGGTCGTCGAGATGCTGAAGGCGCACGGCGTCGAAGTGATTTTCGGCCTGTGCGGCGACACCAGCCTGCCGCTCTACGACGCCCTGGCCCGCACGGCGTCGATCCGGCACGTCCTCACCCGCGACGAGCGCCACGCCGCCTACATGGCCGACGGCTATGCCCGCGTCACCGGGAAAGTCGGCGTGTGCGAAGGCCCCTCGGGCGGCGGGGCGACGTACATCCTTCCCGGCCTGGTGGAGGCGAACGAGTCCTCGATCCCCGTCCTCGCCGTCAACACCGACGTCGCGGTTTCCTCGCGGAATCGCTTCACCCTCACGGAGCTCGACCAGCGCTCGTTGATGCGGCCGCTGACCAAGTGGAACGCGGTGCTCGATCGCGCCGCGGACATTCCGCGCACCTTCCGCGCCGCGTTCGAGGCGATGACCACGGGCCGTCCCGGCGCCGCGCATGTCGCGTTGCCTTTCGACGTGCAGAACGCTGCGGTCGAGCGCGGCGACGTGTGGGCGGATCCGACGCTCGGCGCCTTTCCTTCCCGGCGCGTGGCGCCGGACCCGTTCTTCGTCGAGCTCGCCGCCAAGACGCTGCGAGGAGCGCGCAACCCGGTGTTCATTTGCGGCGGCGGCGTAGTGCTCTCCAATGCGGAATCGGAATTGACGGCGCTGGCCGAAAAGCTGGCTGCCCCGGTTGCCACCACCGTGAGCGGCAAGGGGGCCATCGACGAGCGCTGCGCGCACTCGGTCGGAGTGGTCGGCTCCAACGGCGGCACGCCGGCCACCCGCGCGGTGATCGACCAGGCCGACGCGATCGTGTTCGTCGGCTGCCGCGCGGGCTCGGTGACGACCGAGCGCTGGCGCCATCCCGCGCCGGGGCGCGCCCGGATCATCCACATCGACGTCGACCCGACGGTGCCGGGGAGGAATTACAAGGTCGACGTGCCGATCGTGGCCGATGCGAAGCTCGCCCTTTCCTCTTTGGAAGAAGCGGTAGAGAGGCGCGACGGCGATCTCTCTTGGGTGGACGAAAAGAAGCGCGAGAAATTCGCGGCCTTCGAAGCCCCGGCAAAGTCGGACGACGTGCCGATCAGGCCCGAACGCGTCGTTGCCGCTCTGGACAGGTTGCTCGGGAAAGACGCGATCCTGGTGGCGGATCCCGGCACGCCTTGCCCGTATTTCTCGGCCTACTACGTGGTGAAGGGCAGCGGCCGGCGCTTCTTCTCCAACCGGGCGCACGGCGCGCTCGGCTACGCCCTGGCGGCGGCGGTCGGGGCGCACATCGGCCGCCCGGGTGTGAAGACCGTCGCGGTGATGGGCGACGGCAGCTTCGGCATGTGCGTCGGCGAGCTCGAAACCCTGGTGCGCCTCAAGCTCCCGATCACCTGCGTCGTGATCTCCAACGCGACTTACGGGTGGATCAAGGCGGGGCAGAAATCGGGCTACGGCCAGCGCTATTTTTCAGTGGACTTCGGCGTCAGCGACCACGCGAAAATCGCCGACGCCTTCGGGGTAAAAAGTTGGAAGGTTTCCGATCCACGGGAGCTCGAGGCGGTGCTGAGGCAGGCGCTTGCGCACGACGGCCCCACGCTTGTCGACATTGTCTGCCAGCCGCTGCACGAGGCGAGGGCGCCGGTTTCCGAGTGGGTTGCATGAAAGAAGACGCGGTCGTTCGGGGACACCACGACATGGGCGGCCTGCCCGCGGGCAAGGTCGAGCCGGTCGAGCACGACTACGAGGAGTGGGAGCGCCGGGTCGACGCGCTCATGCTGCTCTGCATAGGCCTGACCGGCAAAAAGCGCCTCATGACCGTGGACGAGCTGCGCAAGAACATCGAGTCGCTGCCGCCGGAGACCTACGACCGGACTGCGTACTACGAGAAGTGGGTTACCTCGCTCACGCAGACGATGATCCAGCGCGGCGTGATCACGACTGCCGAGCTCGCCGCCAAGATGGACGAGGTACGAAAGCGTGCGTAGCCATCACGACATGGGCGGCTTGCCCGCGGGCAAGGTCGACCGCGACGAGCACGACTACGCGGAGTGGGAACGGCGCGTGGACGCCGTGGCGGTGCTCCTCGGACGCAAGCGCCGGCTCACCGTCGACGAGCGCCGGCGCGCCATCGAGACGCTCACGCCGCAGGCCTACGATGCGCTGAGCTATTACGAGCGCTGGGTCGTGGCGCTGGGGCAGACCATGATCCAGCGCGGCCTCGTCACCAGCGCCGAGCTGGCGAGGAAGATGCTGGAGGTGCAGGCGCGTGGCCAGGGCTAAGCCGCGTCCGGTGAAGGAGCGGTTTCGTCCCGGCGAAACGGTGCGGGTGATCGAAGCCTTTCCGCTCGGGCACGTGCGTACCCCCTTCTACATCCGCGGCAAGACCGGCACGGTCGAGCGGGTTTGCGGCGCGTTTCCCAATCCTGAAGAGCTCGCCCAGATGCGCGACGGGCTGCCGGCGCAGCCGCTGTACCGGGTGAAATTCAGGCAGAGCGACGTGTGGCCGGACTACCGCGGCGGCGCGCACGATGTCGTCGAAGTCGAGATCTATCAACATTGGCTGGAGAAGCCATGAACGATCCGGGTCCATACCGGCCGCTGACGTACTTCCAGCTGATGGAGATCAGCCTGCGCGAGCTGCTGGTGGAGAAGGGCGTGGTCACCGAGGAGGAGGTCGCCGAGGAAGTGGAGGCGATGCGCAAGCGCGGCTACGAGCGCGGCGCGCGCGTGGTGGCGCGCGCCTGGGTCGACCCGGAGTACAGGAAGCGCCTGCTCGCGAACGGCACCAAGGCCTGTGAAGAGCTCGGCCTCGAGATCCCGGCGCTGAAGCTCCTCGTGGTCGAGAACACGCCCGAGGTGCACAACGCGATCGTTTGCACGCTCTGCTCCTGCTATCCGCGGATGCTCCTCGGTATCCCGCCCGAGTGGTACAAGTCGCGCAACTACCGCTCGCGCATGGTGCGCGAGCCTCGCGCCGTGCTGGCCGAGTTCGGGCTCGAGATTCCGGAGCAGGTGGCGATCCGGGTGCACGACTCCACCGCGGACATGCGCTACCTCGTCCTGCCGATGCGCCCGGCCGGGACCGACGGCTGGAGCGAGGAGCGCCTCGCCTCGCTCGTGACCCGGGATTCGATGATCGGCGTTGCGGTACCGAGAACATAAAAAGCAAAATTAGGGGTCTGACCCCTTGTCTTCCTGATGGCTAAAAAATCGCTCGAGCCCAAGGCGATCGTGCCGCTAGGCGACTGCGCCGCGTACATCGAGTTCGCCGACAAGCTCGATCTCGAGGTGAACGCGTTCGTGCAGCAGCTCGCGGCGGCGGTGCGCTCGCGCGCGCGGCCGTGGCTGCGCGACGTGGTGCCGGCGCTGGGCGGGCTCGCGCTGCACTACGACCCCGACCATCCCGACGTGCACGGCGACGCCCTCGAGGCTGCCGCGATCCTGGTGCAGGAATGCATGAAGGGGGAGAGCGCCCCGGAGGAGGCGCCGCCGCGAACGGTGGAGGTGCCGGTGTGCTACGAGCGCGAGTTCGCGCCCGACATCGAGGCGGTCGCGAGCCAGGTGAAGCTCGACGTCGGCGAGGTCGCTCGCATGCACGCCGCCGGCGAGTACCGCGTGCTCATGATCGGCTTCGCCCCGGGGCATGCGTATATGAGCGGGCTCGAGGCGAAGCTCGCGGTGCCGCGGCGCGCCACGCCGCGGGCGCTCGTCGCGCCGGGCGCGGTGGCGATCGCCAACGAGCAGACCGTGGTCTATCCCTACGCTATCTCGGGCGGGTGGAGCGTGATCGGCCGCACCCCGCTCGCCGTGTTCGACGCCGGGCGCGAGGCGCCGAGCCTGCTTGCGCCGGGCGACCGCGTGCGCTTTCGCGCCATTACGGCCGAAGAATTCGCGGCGCTCCACAAATGACGATCCGCGCATGACGATCCGCGTGATCAGGCCGGGGCTGCTCACCACGCTGCAGGACGGCGGCCGGCACGGCCTGCAGCACGTGGGCCTGTGCCCCGGCGGCGCGATGGACCCGGTGGCGCTCGCGCTCGCCAACGCGCTGGTGGGCAACGACGCCGGCGAGGCGGCGCTCGAGATCACGGTGATCGGCCCCGAGCTTTCGTTCGAGGACGAGACGCTGGTCGCGCTGTGCGGCGCCGAGTTCGACGGCAACTTTCCGCGCAACCGCCCGGTGCTCGCGCCGGCGGGCAGCCGGTTCAATGTCGGGCACGCGGCGCGAGGCGCGCGCGCCTACCTCGCCGTGGCGGGAGGCTTCGCGGTCGCGCCGGTGCTGGGGAGCTGCAGCACCTACCTGCCGGGCCACTTCGGCGGGTTCCAGGGCCGCGCGCTGAAGCACGGCGACGCGCTCCCGCTTCGCGACGCCGCCGCGAAGGAGCGCTTCGCGAAGCTGAAAAAGACCCGCAACGGGACCGTGAAGTGGTCGGCGCCGCCCTTCACGCTGCCCGACCGCGAGCCGATCCTGGTGCACGTCCTGGAAGGGCAGCACTTCGCGAGCTTCGACTCGAACGCGCAGCGCAGCTTCTTCGACACGGTATGGAAGATCGCCCCGGAGTCGAACCGCATGGGGTTCCGCCTGACGGGTCCCGCGCTCGTGCGCAGCGACCAAAATGAGATACTGTCCGGGCCGACCGCGCTCGGCAGCGTGCAGGTGCCGGCGAACGGGACGCCGATCACGCTCATGGCCGATCACCAGACCACCGGCGGCTACCCGAGGATCGCGGAGATCGTCTCCGCCGACGTGGCGCGCCTCGCGCAGCTCGCGCCCGGCGGCACGGTCCACTTCGCGCGCTGCGATCTCGGCATGGCGGCGGAGCTGCGCCACGACACCCGCGAAAGGCTCGCCGCCGCGCTGCGCGGCATCGCGTGGAACTACGGCCAATGACCACCATCGACATCAACTGCGACATGGGGGAGAGCTACGGTGCGTGGAAGATCGGCGCCGACGCCGCGGTGATGCCCTTCGTCTCGTCGGCCAACGTCGCCTGCGGCTTCCATGGCGGCGACCCGGCCACCATCCGGGGCACGGTGCGGCTCGCGGTCGACCAGGGCGTGGCGATCGGCGCGCATCCGTCGCTGCCCGACCTGCAGGGCTTCGGCCGCCGGGCCATGAAGATCTCGCCGCAGGACATGTACGACCTCGTGGTCTACCAGGCGGGGGCGGTCGAGGCGTTCGCCCGCGCCGCCGGCGCGCGGCTCCACCACGTGAAGTGCCACGGGGCGCTCTACAACATGGCGGCGAACGACGAAGGCCTTGCGGAGGCCATGGCGCGCGCGGTGCGCGACCTCGGCGGAGGTGTGATGCTCTACGCCTTGTCCAATTCGAAAATGATGCACATTGCGAAGCAGAGCGGCCTTCGGGTCGCCGGGGAAGTGTTCGCCGACCGCGGCTATGCCGACGACGGCACCCTCGCTCCGCGCGGCACGCAGGGCGCGATGATCGAAGACGCCGGCGTGGCCGCCGAGCGCGCGGTGGTAATGGTCGAGAAGCGCCTCGTGACCTCGCTTTCCGGGAAGGCCATACCGGTCTCGCCCGATACGCTCTGCCTGCACGGCGACCAGCCCGGCGCGGTGGCCTTTGCCAAGGCCATCCGCAAGGCGTTCGCCCAGCGCGGCGTCGACGTTTCGGCTCCCTGACGGGGAACGAATCCAAAAAGGCGCCTCGGCCGTACTAAGACGGATGAGGTCCGACGCCGACATCAAGCGGCTGCTGCTCGCCACCGCGGCCCGGGGGGAGGGCGCGGCCGAGGCCTTCGAGGCGCTCTACAAGGCCTGCGCGCCGCTTCTTTTCGGCATCGCGCAGCGCATCGTGCGCCGGCGCGAGCTCGCCGAGGAGGTGCTGCACGACGGCTTCACCCGGATCTGGGCCGCGGCCGGCCGCTTCGACCCGCTCGCCGAGCAGCCGCTCGCCTGGATGGCGGCCATCGTGCGAAACCGCGCCCTCGACCTCGTGGCGAGTCACGACGTCTCGCGCGTCGATTCCATCTCTGAGGAGGACGAGCTCGACCGCCTGTTCGACTGGGCGCCGGCGGCCGAGGACTCGGTCGATGCGGGGCGCGCTTCTCGCTGGCTGCGCGACTGCCTAGGCGAGCTTCGCCCGCAGGAGCGCCAGGCCCTGGTGCTTGCGTATGACCGCGGCATGAGCCACAGCGACCTGGCAGTGCATCTTGCGCAGCCGCTCGGCACGGTCAAGACCTGGGTGCGCCGCGGCCTGGCGAACCTGCGCTCCTGCGTCGAGGAATGCATGGATACGGCGCGATGAAGCTGGCGCGCGATCCCCGTCTGGACGCGCTTTGCGGCGAGTACCTGCTCGGCACGCTGCGCGGCCGGGCGCGCCGGCGCTTCGAGCGCGCGCTGCGCGAGGAGCCGCTGGTCGCGGCCCGCCTGCGCCATTGGGAAGCTCTCGCTCCGAGGTACTCGTCCATGATCGAAACGCCTCCGCCGGCTTCGGCCTGGCCGCGCCTCGAGCGCGAGCTGGGCCTCTCCCGCTACCGCACGCCCTGGCACCGCCGCGTGTCGATCTGGCGCGGGTGGGCGATCGCCGCAACCGCCGCGGCGCTCCTCGCCATCGGATTGCAGATCCTCCCGCTGCAACACACGAGCTCGTTCTCCGAGATCGCGCAGCTCTCCGGAGCCGGCGACGCGGCGCGCATCAGCGCGGCGCTGTCGGCGGACCGCAGGACGCTCGAGCTGCGCGCGACGCGTCCGGTGCTCGCCGGCCCGTCGCAGAGCTACGAGCTCTGGCTGATCCCGGCCGAAGGCGGCGCGCCGGTGTCGCTCGCCGTGCTCGGCAGCCTCGACGCGAGGCTTGCGCTGCCGCAGGCGCAGGCGGCGCGCCTCACCCGCGGCGCCAAGCTCGCGGTGTCGGTCGAGCCTGCCGGCGGCTCGCCGACCGGAGCGCCCACCGGCCCGGTCGTGTTCGTCGGCGCCATCGGTGCCTGAATCCAAGGCAGGGGGCGGGGCGTATACGCACTGCCGTATGCGCAATGCATTGCCCACCACCTAACGGGAGTCAACCATGCTGAACCACAAGCGTCGCAGCTTTCTCACCGCCTCGGCTACCACCACCCTGTCCGCGGCCGCCTTCGGCCTGATCGCCGGAGTCCCCGGCCGCGGTCTCGCCATGGGCATGAACGGGGCGCGCGATGTCGACATCCTCAACGTCGCGCTCGGCCTCGAGCACGAGGCCATCAACGCCTACCAGCTGGGCGCGCAGAGCGGGCTGCTGCAGAAGCCGGTGCTCGACGCGGCGGTCCTGTTCCAGTCGCACCACAAAGGGCACCGCGACGCGCTGATCGCGACGATCGAGAAGCTCGGCGGCCGGCCGGCGGCGGAGAAGCCGATGGCGGAGTACGCGCGCACCCTGAATGCGGCAACGATCAAGTCGCAGGAGGACATCCTCAACCTCGCTGCGCGCCTCGAGCTCGGCGCAAGCAACGCCTACCTCGGCGTCATTCCGTCGTTCCAGGACGCGAACCTGGCGAAAGTGGCCGCGCGGCTCGCCGCCGACGAGACCATGCACTGGACCGCCCTCTCCGGCGTTCTCGGCAGGCAGCTTCCCGGTGCGCCGCTCAGCTTTGGCGCCTAGCGCCGCCGCCTTTCTCCTCGCGGTTTCGGCTGCCTGCGCGATGGCGCAAGCAGCCGATCCGGAGCGGGGAAAGGCGCTGTACGAGTCGCGCTGCTCGGGATGCCACTCGCTCGACCAGGACCGCGTCGGGCCCCGCCACCGCGGCGTCGTCGGCCGCAAAGCCGGCTCGGTGGCGGGATTCGAGTACTCTGCCGCGCTGCGCGCCTCGCGCGTCGTGTGGAGCGCCAAGACGCTCGACGCCTGGCTCGCGAATCCGGAGCGCCTGATACCGGGACAGCGGATGAACTACAGCGTGCCTGACGACGCCGACCGCGCCGCGCTCATCGCTTACTTGACGCAGCCGGCGGCGGCGGCGCGGTGAACGAAGCGAGATCGGACAGGCCGAGGCTCGACTCGATGGCGGCAACCCGATTGACCGCGTCCTCGAATCCGTCGCGCCCGAACATTTTCTGCTCGAGCTCCTCGAACTGGTCCGAGAGCTCCTTGTACTCGCTGTCGGCGAGCGCATTCTTCCACGCGGGGAAGACCACCGTGTCCTCGATGGCGGTGTGGTGCTGGTACATCAGAACGAGCGCATCCAGGGCCTTTGCGAGCGGATCCCGATCCGCCGCGGCGATGCGGAGCCCCTTGGTCGCGGAAGTGATGTAGTCGGTGATCGCGCGACCACGGTCGTGCTGGGTTTTCAGGATGGCCGGATAGCGCGCGGCCGCGCCCTTGAGGCGCTGAACCACCGGGAAGACATGCTTTTCCTCGAGCGCGCGCTCATGGTATTGCTCGCCGAAGGTGCGGAAGAGCGCCGCCGCGTCGGCCAGCGCCTTGGGGGGAACCCCGTCCGCCGATTCGGCCCGCAGCCGCCCGGCCGCCGCCGAATAGGCGAGCAGGATCCGCCTCAGCACCCCATGCTCGCGCATGAGATCCTCGGCGGCTTCGACGTCTTTCTCGCCCGCCTCTTTCTCTTCGGCGCGCAGGCCACCGGCAGCGAGAGCCATGGCGAGCGCCGATGCCGTGTAGAGAAAAGTCCTGCGCCGGGAGCCAACGGTGTGCATGGGTCTCCTAGCGATTTGCTTGAAACCCTTTCGACCGGCGCGGTCGGTCCGGGTTCACGGATAGAATCGCCGCGTGAATTCCACTCTCTCCCGGCCCGCCCTGTTCCAACCGCTGGAGCTTGGCGGCATCGTCCTTCCGAATCGCATCGTCGTCTCGCCGATGTGCCAGTACTCGGCCGACGACGGAAGCATGAACGACTGGCACTTCGTCCACCTCGGGCACCTCGCCTACTCGGGCGCGGGCCTGGTCATGGTCGAGGCGACGCACGTGACCCGCGAGGGCCGCATCACCCACGGCTGCACCGGCCTCTATAGCGATCACAACGAAGCTTCGATGAAGCGCGTCCTGGCGCACTGTCGCACGGTGTCGAAGAACCCGATCGGCGTCCAGATCGGCCACGCCGGGCGCAAGGCTTCCACGCAGGTGCCCTGGGAAGGCCGCGAAGCCCTAGGCCCTCACGAATCGCCCTGGCCCACGGTGGCGCCCTCTGCATTACCGTTCAGCGAAAAGTGGCACACGCCGCGGGAGCTGACCCGGGCCGAGATCATGGCGCTCGTCGATGCCTTCGTCCAGTCCGCGCAAAGAGCAAGGCGAATCGGCTTCGACGTGCTCGAGCTGCACTCCGCGCACGGCTACCTCCTGCACCAGTTCCTGTCGCCGCTTTCGAACCGCAGGAGCGACGAGTACGGCCGGGAGCGGATGAAGTTCCCCCTGGAAGCGGCCCGCGCCGTTCGCGAAGCTTGGCCCCGAGAAAGAGCGTTGGGAGCGCGCATCAGCGCGAACGACTGGGCCGACGGCGGCCTAGGGCCCGAAGACGCGGTGACGTATGCGCGCGAGCTCGAACGCGTGGGGTTCGACTACGTGTGCGTGTCGAGCGGCGGCCTGGTCTCGCACGCGAAGCTGAACGTCGGTCCAGGCTACCAATTGCCTTTCGCTCACCACGTGAAGAGAAATACTTCTCTTTCCGTCAGAGCGGTCGGGATGATCGCGGATCCCGATCAGGCGGAGGCGGCCGTCGCCGAAGGCAAGGCCGACATGGTGGCGATGGCGCGCGCCTTCCTCGACAACCCGCGCTGGGTCTGGCACGCGGCTGAGCGCTTTGACGTGAAGCTCGACTATCCGCCGCAGTACGCGCGCGCGCGCCACGACGCCTGGCCGGGGACGAAGCTGGCGCGGCCGCCGTCGACGGCCTCCTGACAGCACGTTGTCAGTAGTGCCGGCGCAAGCTGCGCGAGGTGCGATCCCGCACGTCACTTGAAGGAGAAGCGAGATGCAGAACAGCGTAGTGTGGAGTGAAATCGCGGTCGCGGATTTGAAGCGCGCGGCGGCGTTCTACGAAAAGCTGCTCGACGCGGAGCTCGCGTTCGACAAGCTCGGCCCGTTCCGCATCGCGTTGTTCCCGCACGGCGCGCAGGGCGTGGGCGGCTGCCTCGTGCACGGCGAAGGCTACGAGCCGTCCGGCAAGGGCACCGTGACCTACCTCGCGGCGACGCCGGGCATCGACGCTGCGCTCGAGCGGGCGCGAGCCGCCGGGGGCAGGATCCTCCTGCCCAAGACCGAGCTTCCCGGCAACCAGGGCTGGATCGCCCACGTCGAGGACTGCGAAGGCAACCGCATCGGGCTCCACGCGATGACCTGAGCTCGTGCGGCGCGCCGACCGCCTGTTCCGCATCGTTCAGTACCTGCGGGGCCGCCGCCTCACCACGGCGGCCTTTCTGGCGGACCGGCTCGGCGTGTCGCTGCGCACGGTGTACCGCGACGTCCGCGACCTCTCTCTCTCAGGCGTGCCGCTCGAGGGCGAGGCCGGGGTGGGCTATCGCCTGCAAGCCGGCTTCGACGTCCCGCCGCTGATGTTTACGCTGAATGAAATCGAGGCGCTCGCCATCGGCGCCAGGATGGTGGAGGCCTGGGGCGGGCCGGTGCTCGCCGACTCCGCGCGCAGCGCGATCGAGAAGATCGTCGCGGCGCTGCCGGCGGAGCGGCGCATGGCGGTCGAGCAGACTCGGCTGTACGCACCGAACTTCCATGTCGACGCCGCGGCGATGGCGCGTCTCGAGGCGGTGCGTGCGGCGATCGGCGGGCGGCGCGTGCTGCGGCTCGATTACCGCGACGCCCAGGGGAAGGGCAGCGCGCGCGAGGTTTGGCCGATCGCCCTTTACTTCTGGGGTGGCACCTGGACGCTCGGCGCGTGGTGCGAGACGCGCGACAACTGGCGCAATTTCAGGGTCGACCGCATCGCCGAGCTCGCGGCGCTCGAGCGGCGCTATCCCGACCAGGCGGGGCGGCGGCTCGCCGATTACCTGCGCGCTATGCAGGCGTCGCCTGGTGCTTAGGCGGGCACTTCACGGTGCCGTAGGAGCAGAACACGCAGCAATCGCCCGGCAGCGGACGCAGCACGCTGCCGCAGCCGCGGCACTCGTAGAAGAACTGGCAGGCGTCGGTCGGCATGCGCTCGCGCCGGCGCGCTCCGCACTTCGGGCACGTGATCACGGAAGTGCCGGCGAACCTGAGGCTCAGGCGCGACCACAGGTCCACGCTGCTCGCCGCGACGAGGCCAGCGAAGCCCGCGTAGGTCAGCCACTCTGAACCGAACAGGTACAAGCCGGCGAACACCGCCGCGCCGCTGACGAACGCCGCACCGAGCAGCCACGCGTTGCGGTGCTGCCGGTATGCAACCGCCTGGCCGGCCACTGCGACGATGACCAGAAGCTGGGCCGCAATGAAGAACTGCGCCTCGTGGGCACTGAACGCGCCCAGTCCGATGAGGCTGCCGAGCAGCGCGAGCTTGGGGAAGCAGACCGGGCAGGCCGCAGCCGCAACCACCGAGCCAAGGCTGCCGAGCTTGTCGAGGTGCTTGCTCATCTCCTTCAGGCGTGCGAAAGGCGCTGTCCGGCCGGCTCGTGCTGCGTGCCGAACGTCCGGTACGCGAGCGCCCAAAGCATGATGGCGAAGAGCGCGTGTGTGACCACGCCGCCGACGACCGCCCGCGGTCCGACGTCCATGCCGAAAAGGCCCCAGCCGATGAACGGGAAGATCACGATGAACATGAGCGCGAGCAGGAACACGGCAAGCCCGGTCGCACGCGCAAGTGTGAGGTGCTCCCAGAAGAACACGACGTAGAACACGGACCAGAAGGTCACCCACGCCACGTGGAAGAGAAGCCCGACGGGCAGCGGCAGATCCGTGCCGAAGAGGGTTTGGGCGAAGACGAGCGAAACCGGCGCCGGCATCGGCGATACCCCGATCTTCAGCGCCGTGACCATGATGGCCGAAAGGATGACCGAGGTGAGCACGCCCACGCCGATCGATATCAGGTACTGCTTGCCGCTCAAGCTGTGCCACTCATCCAGATCCTCCAAGGTCCATGGTAGACATTGCTGCCCGCGATTGATGGATACGCGAGCGGAACCACCAGCCGCGCATTCAATCAAAATCTTGCGGTGCGTACCGCAGTACGGAGTCAAGAGCCATGACGAATGAAGCCCTCACGATCGCCCGTCTCGCTAAGAGGGCAGGGGTCAACGTAGAGACGATTCGCTATTACCAGCGCCGGCGGCTTGTGCCGATTCCCGTTTCGGTCTTGGGCGGGGTGCGTCGCTATTCGTCCGACTATCTCCGCCGGGTGCGCTTCATCAAGCGCGCGCAGCAACTCGACTTTTCCCTTGCCGAGATCGGCGATCTGCTCGCGCTCGCCGACGGCAACCGCTGCTCGCTCGTCTGCGGCGTCGGCGAACGGCGCCTTGCCGACATCGAGCGGAAAATCGCCGACCTCGTGGCGATGCGCGAGGCACTGCGGCGCCTGGTCGGCGCTTGCCACGAAAATAGGCCGGAAGCGCCCTGCCCGCTCGTCGAGGCGTTCGCGACGTAGCTGATCAGGCGCAGCAGAATTGCGCCGCTAGACTGGCGCATGGATCCGCTTACCGTCTTCGGTGTCGTCGCTGTGTCCGCGATGATGCTCTTCTATGCAGTCGAAGACCGCAGCCCTCACTTCGTGCTCGCGTTTGCGGTCGCTTGCCTGCTTGCGTCCGCCTATGGCTTCCTTCAGGGCGCGTGGCCTTTCGGCATCGTCGAGCTCGTCTGGTCGGCCGTTGCCTGGAACCGCTGGAGAGGTCGGCTGAAGCGGGCTTGACTTACCTAACGAGTTCTTCGAGTGTCTCGTAGGGCTGTGCGCCGACCACGCCGCGGTCGCCGACGACGTAGGTGGGCACGCCGGTGACGCCGTACTCGCGCGATTTTTCCCAGTCGGCGTCGACCGCGGCCTTGTGCGTTCGCTTTTCGATGACCTGGCGCGCTTGAGCCTCGTCGAGGCCGAGCTGTCCTGATATCTGGACCAGAACGTTGGCGTCGCCGATGTTCTTGCCGTCGACGAAGTACGCGCGGAAGAGGGCGTCGTGGATCGCTTCGCCGCCGGGCTGCGATACGGCCCAGCTCGCGAGCTCCTGCGCGAGCCGGCTGTTGAAGGTCATTTTCCGGTCGCCGTAGGGCAGGCCCTCGGCCGCCATGCGCGCGCGCATCTGGGCCTGCATCCTCGGGATGTCGTAGCCGCGCCCGGCGAAGAGGGCCTCGAGGCTCTTGCCTTCCTGCGGGGTGTCGGGGTGGAGCGGGAAGTGCACGAACTTCACCTGCACGCCGTGCTCCTTCTGGAGGCGCGCCACGCGCGCCGAGCCGAGATAGCACCAGGGGCAGACGTAGTCCGAGAAAACCTCGAGTACCCGGGGTTGGGTCATGTCGGCATTGCCTTATGGGAAGCGAGCGCGAGCCAGCCGCGGATTATGCGATAGAGCACCCAGATGCCGGTGATCACCCAGATCGCCCAGGCGAAGAGGATGCCGACGACGGTGGCGAAAAGGATCGCGCCGAGCAGGACCCACAGCAGCGCGAACCAGAAGGTGCGGATCTGCCAGGAGAAGTGCGAATCGAGCCAGGTCCCGCGCACCTCGGAGCGTTTCACGTAGTTGAGGATCACTGCGATGATCGAGGGCCAGCCGGTCAGGAACGCGGTGACCACCAGGGCCGCGGTGGCTAGCCCGGTCAGGACGCTGAACGCGTGCAGCGCATAGATGACGTGGGCGAGGGTGACGAGGCTTTCGCGCGGAACAAGGCCGGACGGCACGGACGACATGCGTATATCTTAGCGGCTGTCGTGAAGCTGAAAGACCTCCTGTCGCTCGAAGACTTCGAGGCCGCGGCCCGGCGGGTGCTGCCGCGTCCCATTTTCGGCTACGCCGAGGGCGCGGTGGAGACGAACGCCTCCCTCCGGGCGAATTTCGCGGCCTGGGACGATTTCGCCTTCCTGCCGCGCATGCTGGTCGACACCACCGCGCGCACGCAGAAGACGGTGCTCTTCGGGCGGACTTACGACGCGCCATTCGGCATCGCGCCGATGGGCGGCACCTCGATGGCCGCGTACGAAGGCGACCTCGTGCTCGCCCGCGGCGCGGCGCAGGCGAACATCCCGATGGTCATGAGCGGCGCCGCGCTGACGCCGCTCGAGCAGGTGCGAAGCGCGGGCGCCACTTCGTGGTTCCAGGCCTACATTCCGGGCGACGAGGAAACGATCAACCGGCTGGTCGACCGGGTGGAGCGCGCCGGCTACGACACGCTCGTCGTCACCTGCGACGTGCAGGTCGCGTCCAATCGAGAGCACTACATCCGCACCGGGTTCCATACGCCGCTGCGTCCGACGCTGCGCCTCGCCTGGGACAGCGCGGTGCGGCCCCGCTGGCTCTTCGGCATGCTCTTGCGCACGCTCATCAATCACGGCATGCCGCACTTCGAGAACATGGGGCCGCGCGTGCCGCTCATCTCGCGCACCGGCAAGCGCGATCCGGGCCGCCGCGACCGGCTGTCGTGGCAGCACATCGAGGGCATCCGCCGGCGCTGGCAGGGACGGCTGGTGCTGAAGGGCATTCTCGATGCGGCCGACGCGCGCCGCGCGCGAGAGCTCGGCGTCGACGGCGTCATCGTCTCGAACCACGGCGGCCGCCAGCTCGACGGCGCCGTGGCCCCGCTGCGCGTGCTTCCCGGCATCGTCGCCGAAGCCGGCGGCATGACGGTGATGCTCGACGGCGGCGTGCGGCGCGGCACGCACGTCCTCAAGGCGCTCGCGCTCGGCGCGAGCTTCGTCTTCGTCGGCCGGCCGTTCTTCTACGCCGCGGCGGTCGGCGGGCAGCCCGGCGTCGCGCACGCGATCCGGCTGCTGCGCGACGAGGTCGACCGCGACATGGCGCTGCTCGGCATCGCTGCGCTTGCCGAAATGACACGGGAACGGATTCTCGCCTCCCAGTGACTGAAACGGGGTCAGGGCTTGCGCCCTGACCCCGTTCGGTGACTGGAGCGGGAAACGAGTCTCGAACTCATCCCTCAACCCTGGAGAGGTTGCGCTCTACCAGCTAAGCTATTCCCGCGAGCGACCTACTCTAGCTGCGCCGCTGCGCCGCTGCCATCCCCCGGACGCATCGCGGGTGGTTCCTTCGGACTACTCTCGGGGGTCTTTTTTCAAGGCCGTCGCGCCGGTCGCCGCGCTGTCGACGGTGAGGTCGTTCACCACGTTGCGAACGCCGCCCACCGCGCCGGCTATGCGCCCGGCCTTCTCGCGCTGCTCTTCGGACTCGACCGTCCCGTGCAGCGCGATATTGCCGTGGGTGTTCTCGACGTCGATCTTGCGCGCGTCCAGGCTCGATTCGGACTCCAGGGCCGAACGGACGATCTGGGTGAGCGAGTCGTCGCTGAGCGGCTTGCCGGCATCGGCTGCCTTCTCGACCGCCCGCGTCTCATCGATCCGCGTCTGCGGCCTGGATTGGCCCATCGCGGGCTCCTCGCGGCTGCAGGCACAGAGCCCGAGCGCGACGGCCAGGCACAGAAGGGGAAGTTTCATGCCATGCGCGCAAGCCAATTTCGTGCCAGGAAAATCCCCTCAGTGAAGAAACAGCTCCGCTATCGCACGCGCATCGAAGCGATACTCGTGGTTGCACATTTCATTGCGGATCACGACTTCGCCCTGATCGGCGAGGATCGATTCCACCTCCTGCCGGCCGAGGCCGCGCAGCATGTCCTTCACCTTTTCCTCGTCGTACGGACAGTGGTATTCGACGGCATAGAGGCGAAACACGCGCATCAGCTCCTCCGGGAATACCCGCGTGAGGAGATCGTAAGGCTGCGCATCGCGCGTCTCGTCCAGCTCCAGGGTGGAAGCAAGCTGGGTAATGCGGTTCCACCCATCGGGATCGCGGCTGTCGGCGAGCGGCAGCTTCTCGAGCAGCAGGCCGCACAGCGCGCCGCGGTCGGCGTAGAGGCGCAGGAACGCCGGCATCTGCTCGGATTGCGCGAGGTAGTGGATGAAGATCTGCTCGAGGCTCTCGCCCTCGAGCGGCACCAGGCTCTGGTAGAGGCGCCCGCTCTTCACGTCCTCGAGCGTGACCGAGAGGCGGCCGTCGCCGAGCAGGCCCCGCTCGCTCAGCGTGGCGCCGAGGTCCTTGTCGTAGGTCGCCATGCCGCGGATCCTCAATTCGGAGGTACAGTCGGCCACGAGCAGCTTCACCGGGCCCGAACCTTGCACTTGCAGCGTGACCCGTCCTGCGCCCTTCTGGTTGGCGCCGAGCAGGACGTTGAGGGCGGTGGTGTGGCCAAGAAGCGACGCGACGTCCTGCGGATAGTCCCGGCCGTCGAGCATCCGCTGCCAGGCGCCCGTGAGGCAGGTGAGGCGCCCGCGAATGTCGAGGTCCTCGAACAGGAAGCGCTGAACGTAGTCGGTCTGCATGGTCAAAAGTATAGCCACTGCGGTAGATCGCTTGAGAGCGTAGTGATAAAGGACATTCCATGAGCGCCGTCGCCGCTCCCCGTCTCGCGTTGTCCGGTCACGACCTTTATCTTTTCCGCGAGGGCACGCACTCGCGCCTCTACCAGAAGCTCGGCGCGCACCTCGTCGAGGGCGCGATCGAGTTCGCGGTGTGGGCGCCGAACGCGGCCTCGGTGGCGGTCGTGGGCGACTTCAACGGCTGGGATCCGCGCCAGCACCCGATGCGACAGACCGGCGACGGCTCGGGCATCTGGTATGCGCGCGCGCCGCAAGCGCGCCAGGGAAGCCTCTACAAGTACCACATCGTGTCGAAGCAGAGCGGCTACAAGGTCGACAAGGCCGACCCGTACGCTTTCCGCTGCGAGACGCCGCCCAAGACGGGTTCGGTGGTCTGGGACCTCGACTACGAATGGCGCGACGCCGAGTGGATGCGCACGCGCGGCCGGCGCAACGCGCTCGACGCGCCGCAAGCGGTCTACGAGGTGCACCTCGGCTCCTGGATGCGCTCGCCTCATCACCCGGGCGAGTTCCTCGGCTACCGCGACCTCGCGCCGAAGCTCGCCGAATACGTGAAGCGCATGGGCTTCACCCACGTCGAGCTGATGCCGATCATGGAGCACCCGTTCTACGGCTCGTGGGGCTACCAGTGCACCGGGTACTTCGCGCCGAGCTCGCGCTACGGCACGCCGCAGGACCTGATGGGGCTCATCGACCACCTCCACCAGGCGGGCATCGGCGTGATCCTCGACTGGGTGCCTTCGCATTTCCCGTGGGACCCGCACGGCCTCGGCTTCTTCGACGGCACGCATCTCTACGAGCATTCCGATCCGCGCCAGGGCCATCACCCGGACTGGGCCAGCGCGATCTTCAACTATGGAAGAAACGAAGTCAGGGCCTTCCTCAGCTCGAGCGCGCACTTCTGGCTGGAGGTGTTCCACGCCGACGGGCTGCGCGTGGACGCGGTCGCCTCCATGTTGTACCTCGACTACGGGCGCAAGCAGGGCGAATGGATCCCGAACCGCCACGGCGGGCGCGAGAACCTCGACGCCATCGAGTTCATGCGCTTCCTGAACGAGACCCTGTACCGCGACTTCCCGGACATCCAGACCGTCGCCGAGGAGTCGACCGCGTGGCCGCAGGTGTCGCGGCCCACCTACCTCGGCGGCCTCGGCTTCGGCGAGAAGTGGAACATGGGCTGGATGCACGACACCCTCAACTACATGAAGCGCGACCCGGTGTACCGCAAGCACCACCACGACTCGCTCACCTTCAGCCTGTGGTACGCGTTCCACGAGAACTTCGTCCTGCCGCTCTCGCACGACGAGGTGGTGCACGGCAAGGGCTCGCTCATCGGGCGCATGCCCGGCGACGACTGGCAGCAGTTCGCCAACTTGCGCCTGCTCTTCGCCTACATGTGGGCGCACCCGGGGAAGAAGCTCGTCTTCATGGGCGGCGAGTTCGGCCAGCGGCGCGAATGGACTCACGAGTCGAGCCTCGAGTGGCACGTGCTGCAGTACCCGCTCCACCAGGGCGTGCAGCGCTGGGTGGCCGACCTGAACCGGGTCTACAAGGAAAACCCCTCCCTGCACCGCAAGGATTTTTCTCATGATGGGTTCCGCTGGGTCCAGCGCGGCGACTGGGAGCAGAGCGCGCTCTCGTTCCTGCGCCTCGCCGGCGACGAGTCGCCGCCCGTGCTCGCGGTGTTCAACTTCACGCCGGTGCCGCGCTTCAATTACCGCGTCGGCGTGCCGCGCGGCGGCTACTGGCGCGAGCTCCTGAACAGCGACGCCCCCCTCTATGGCGGCAGCGGCCTGGGCAATTACGGCGGCGCCGATGCGCTGCCCATGCCCTACGAGGAGTACAGTCACTCGCTTACCCTGACCCTGCCGCCGCTCGCGGCGGTCTTCCTCAAGCCTGATTAAGAACAACCCCAGCACAGTGCCCGCCGCCCCCGCGCGGGTGGTGATCGAGTCGGTGCGCCCGCAGGTCGACGGCGGGCGCTATCCGGCGAAGCGGGTGATCGGCGAGGAGGTGCTCGTCGAGGCCGACGTATTCGCCGACGGGCATGACCAAGTCCACTGTGTTCTCCTCTGGCGCTTTCAGGGGGAGACGGAGTGGGAAGCGGTGCCGATGGAGTTCCTGCATAACGACCACTGGGCCGCCGCCTTCACGGTCCAGAAGCTCGGCCGCTACCAGTACAAGGTGCGCGGCTGGGTCGATCCCTTCCTCACCTGGCGGCGCGACCTCGTGAAGCGAAGGGATGCGGAACAGGATCTTTCCGTCGATTTCCTGATCGGCGCCAGACTGGTCGACGACCCGGTCTTGAAGGATGAGAAGCGCTCGGCCGAAGAGCGCTACCAGGCCGCGATGAATGCGGACGTCCCGCCGCCCGCGCGCGAGGCGGTGGTGGAGAGCGACGCGCTCGAGGTGGTAGTGGATCCGATCAAGGCGCGCTTTTCTTCGTGGTACGAGATGTTCCCGCGTTCGGTGCGGGGCGACGGCCGCCATGCGACCTTCAACGACGTGGTGGAGCGGCTGCCGTACGTGCAGGACATGGGCTTCGACGTGCTGTACTTCCCGCCCATCCATCCCATCGGCACCACCGCGCGCAAGGGGAAGAACAACGCCGTCGCCGCCCAGCCGGGCGATGTCGGCAGCCCCTGGGCGATCGGCGCCAGGGAGGGCGGCCACAAGGCCGTGCTTCCGGAGCTCGGGACGCTCGAGGGTTTCCGTTATCTCGTGTCCGAGGCAAAGAGACGAAACATCGAGGTGGCGCTCGACATCGCCTTCCAGTGCTCGCCCGACCATCCCTACGTCAAGGAGCATCCCGAGTGGTTCCGCGCGCGGCCCGACGGCACGGTGCAGTACGCGGAGAACCCGCCGAAGAAATACCAGGACATCTACCCGTTCGACTTCGAGACCGCGGCGTGGCGCAGCCTGTGGGAGGAGCTGAAGAGCGTCTTTGAGTTCTGGATTTCTCACGATGTAAAGATTTTTAGGGTGGACAACCCGCACACCAAGGCCTTTCCCTTCTGGGAGTGGTGCATCCGCGAGCTGAAGGGGAAGCATCCCGAGCTCATCTTCCTCTCCGAGGCCTTCACCCGGCCGCGGATCATGCACAAGCTCGCGAAGATCGGCTTCACGCAGTCCTACACATACTTCACCTGGCGCAACTCCAAGCAGGAGCTGGTCGACTACTTTACCGAGCTGACTCAAGCGGAGAGCCGCGAATATTTTCGTCCGAACGTGTGGCCGAACACGCCGGACATCCTGCACGAGACGCTGCAGACGGGCGGCCGGCCGGCGTTCATCGTGCGCGTGGTGCTCGCGGCTACGCTCGCCGCGAACTACGGCCTCTACGGGCCGGCGTACGAGCTCCTCGAGCACACGCCGCGAGACCGGGGGAGCGAGGAGTACCTCGACTCGGAGAAGTACGAGGTGAAGCGCTGGGACCTGGGGCGCGCGGACAGCCTGCGCGAGCTGATCGCGCGGCTGAACCGCGTGCGCCAGGACAACCCGGCGCTGCAGCGCGACTGGGACCTCCGGTTTCACGCGATTGGCAACCCGCAGCTTCTCGTCTACAGCAAGAGCTACCGGGAAAATTCGGTCATCGTCGCCGTGAATCTCGACTTCACGCATCCGCAGTCCGGTTTCGTCGACCTCGACCTGCCGGCGCTCGGCCTCGCGCCGCACGAGACCTTCGAGGTGCACGACCTTCTTTCCGGCGGCCGCTACACCTGGAGCGGCTCCAGGAACTACGTCGAGCTCAATCCGCACCAGCTTCCGGCGCACCTTTTCAAGGTGGTGCGGCGCGCATGATTTCGGTGAATCCAACGGCAAAATCAGGGACAGACCACCTTCTCTCTCGAGGCTGGAATAAAACGTGGTCTGTCCCTGATTTCGGGTTTCAGGAATGACCTCGCAGACTGCAGCCGAGATTACGGCGGTAGCACGGCAGTCGCTCTGGTACAAGGACGCCGTCCTCTACCAGGTGCACGTCAAGGCGTTCTTCGACTCGAACAACGACGGCTTGGGGGACTTCCGCGGCCTCACCTCGAAGCTCGACTACATCCAGGACCTCGGCGTCTCGGCGTTGTGGCTGCTGCCGTTCTATCCCTCTCCGCTCAAGGACGACGGCTACGACGTCTCGGACTACCACGACGTCCACCCGCAGTACGGCACGGTCGCCGACTTCAAGCAGTTCGTGCGCGAGGCGCAGCGCCGCGGCCTCAGGGTGATCACCGAGCTCGTGGTGAACCACACCTCCGACCAGCATCCGTGGTTCCAGGCCGCGCGGCGGGCGCCGGCGGGCTCGCCCAAGCGCGACTACTACGTGTGGAGCGACAACGACCAGAAGTACAAGGGCACGCGCATCATCTTCACCGACACCGAGATCTCCAACTGGGCCTGGGACGACGTGGCGAAGCAGTACTACTGGCACCGCTTCTTCAGCCACCAGCCCGACCTCAACTTCGACAACCCGCACGTCCTGAAGGCGGTGTTCCGCACCATGCGCTTCTGGCTCGACATGGGCGTGGACGGGTTCCGCCTCGACGCGGTTCCGTACCTGATCGAGCGCGAGGGCACGTCCAACGAGAACGTTCCCGAGACCCACCTCGTGCTCAAGGAGCTGCGCAAGCTCATCGACGAGGCCTATCCGAACAAGATGCTGCTGGCGGAAGCGAACATGTGGCCCGAGGACGTGCGCCCCTACTTCGGCGAGGGCGACGAGTGCCACATGGCATTCCACTTCCCGCTGATGCCGCGCATGTACATGGCGATCGCGCAGGAGGACCGCCACCCGCTGGTCGAGATCATGGCGCAGACGCCCGACATCCCGGACCTGTGCCAGTGGGCCATTTTTCTGCGCAACCACGACGAGCTCACGCTCGAGATGGTGACGAGCCGCGAGCGCGACTACATGTACCGCATGTACGCCGCCGACCTGCAGGCGCGCGTCAACCTCGGCATCCGGCGGCGGCTCGCGCCGCTGATGGAGAACGACCCCGAGCGCGTCAAGCTGATGAAGAGCCTGCTCTTCTCGATGCCCGGCTCGCCGATCGTGTACTACGGCGACGAGATCGGCATGGGCGACAACATCTATCTCGGCGACCGCAACGGCGTGAGGACGCCGATGCAATGGAGTCCCGACCGCAACGCCGGCTTCTCGCGCGCCGACCCGCAGCGGCTCTATCTGCCGCCGATCATGGACCCGGTCTACGGCTACCAGGCGGTGAACGTCGAGGCGCAGGAGCGCGACCCGGGGTCGCTGCTCAACTGGACCAAGAGGATGCTCAGGATCCGGCGCGAGAGCCGCGCGTTCGGCCGCGGCCGGCTCGCGTTCCTGAATCCCGGCAACCGCAAGGTGCTCGCGTACCTGCGCGAATACGCCGACGAGGCGGTGCTGTGCGTCGCGAACCTCGCGCGCTCGGCGCAGCCGGTCGAGCTGGATCTCAGGCGCTTCAAGGGCCGCGTGCCGGTGGAGCTCCTCGGCCGCACGCCGTTCCCGCCGATCGGCGACCTGCCGTACCTCCTCACGCTGCCGGCGCACGCCTTCTACTGGTTCCGCCTCGCCGCGGATGCGGAGGGGCCGTCGTGGCACACGCAGATGATCGTTCCCGACGAGCTGCCGATCCTGGTGCTGTTCGACGGCTGGGTCTCGTTCTTCAGCGACCGCGTGGTGCCCTGGCGCATCCGCATGGCCGAGCAGCTTCGCAAGCGCCTGGAAGAGGAGGTGCTGCCGCGCTACATCCAGGGACAGCGCTGGTATGCGTCCAAGGCCGACGCGGTGCGCGAGGTGCGGCTGCAGGACCACGCGGTCTGGGAAGTGGGGAACATGAGGGGGAACACGAACGGCGACATGCGCGGCGGCATCAGCTGGCTGCTCTCGATCCTCGCGGTGGGCGAGGCGAGCTATTTCCTGCCGATGGCGCTCGCCTGGGAGGAGGACGAGGAGCACGTGCGCCAGCTCGCCCAGTCCACCATCGTGCGCGTGCGCCAGCAGGCGAACGTCGGCGTGGTCGGCGACGCCATGGCCGACGAGGGCTTCTGCCGCAACGTGGTCAAGGCGATCGGCGAAAGCCGCAGCCTCCCGACCGGCCGGGGCTCGATCCGCTTCACGCCGACCGACGCCTTCCGCCGCATCGCGGGCGAGGATCTCGCCACGCTCGCCGTCGGCCCGCTGCAGGCGCAATCGACCAACACCTCGGTCACGCTGTCGGAGCGGCTGTTCCTGAAGTGCTACCGGAACCTGCGCCGCGGCGTGAACCCCGAGCTCGAGGTCGGCCGCTACCTCACCGAGGCGGCGGAGTTCAGGAACTGCGTGCCGGTGGCGGGCGCGGTCGAATACCTGTCGGAGGGAAACGAGCCCGTGACGCTCGCGCTGCTCCAGGCCTACGTGCCGAACCAGGGCGACGGCTGGAGCTATACGCTCGAATACCTGCGCCGCTGGCTCGAGACGCAGCGTGGCGCGCCGGAAGCGAGCCACGCCGCCTACTTCCTGCTCATCCAGGCCCTCGCCACGCGGACCGCCGAGCTTCACCGCGCGCTCGCCTCGCCCACGCGCAACCCGGCGTTCGCGCCCGAGCCGCTGACGAGCGCCGACGTCGACGCGTGGAAGTCGCGGGTGAACGAGGAGGCCGAGCAGACGCTGACCATGATCAAGAATCCCGGCCTCGAGCAACGGAAAACAGAGGTGCTGGCGCTCATCGACGCCTGCGCCGCGCCGAAGGGCCGCGCGCTCAAGATCCGCCATCACGGCGACTACCACCTCGGCCAGGTCCTGCTCGCCAACAACGACTGGTACATCATCGACTTCGAGGGCGAGCCGTCGCGGCCGCTCGCCGAAAGCCGGCGCAAGCTCTCGCCGCTGCGCGACGTCGCCGGAATGCTGCGCTCCTTCAGCTACGCAAAATGGAGCGCCACGAAGGGGAACGACCTCGACGACTGGGAGCACGCGACGCGCCGGACGTTCCTCGACGCCTACGCCGCGGCCGCCAAGGGCGGCGGCCTGTTCGACGCATTCGAGGATGTCGCCGGGCTGATGCGGCTCTTCGAGCTCGAGAAGGTGCTCTACGAGCTGCGCTACGAGCTCGGCAACCGGCCCGACTGGGTCCAGGTGCCGCTGGCGGGCCTGCTTGCCATGCTGGAGAAAAAGTCATGAACAAGCTTGAACTCGACTTCGATCTCCTGATTGCGCCCTTGCGCGCGTTCCTCGTCCAGGCGGCCGATTTCGTGCCGCGCCTGATTGTCGCGCTCGTCGTCATCCTGGTCGGATGGCTGCTGGCCAAGGCGGCGCGTTTCGCCATCGCCAAAGGCCTGCGCGCGATCAACTTCCAGGTCGTGACCCAGCGCGCCGGCCTCGACGCCTTTCTGCACGACGGCGGCATCGGCCTCGACACCACCGACATCATCGCGCTGGTGGTCTACTGGCTGGTGATCCTCGGCGCGCTGGTGGTGGGCTTCAACAGCCTCGGGCTGGTCTACGTCACCGACGTGCTGGGACGCGTGATTCTCTTCGTGCCGAAGGTGCTGGTGGCGCTGCTGGTGCTCGCGTTCGGCGCCTATTTCGCGCGCTTCATCGCCAACGCGATCACCGCCTACTGCCGCAACGTGCACATCCAGGACGCGGAGCTCCTCGGGCGGCTCGCGCAGTACGCCATCCTCACCTTCGTAATCCTGATCGCGCTCGACCAGGTCAACATCGGCGGCGACATCGTGCGCCAGAGCTTCCTCATCATCCTCGCCGGGCTGGTGTTCGCCCTGGCGCTCGCGTTCGGTCTCGGAGGAAAGGAATGGGCGGCGGAGCTGCTGGAACGCTGGTGGCCGCGCAGGCGGCGCTGAGAAGACACGTCATGCCGTTCGGCGCCGAGGTGCTCGGCGACGGCGGCGTGCGCTTCCGCCTCTGGGCGCCGGGCGCGAGGCAAGTCGATTTGATTTTGGAAAATGAAACCAGAAACATGGCTTGTCGCGAGGAGGGCTGGTACGAAACCATAGAAAAAGCACGTCCTGGCGCCTTGTACCGCTATCGCATCGACGGAAGACACGACGTGCCCGATCCGGCCTCGCGCTTCCAGCCGCGCGACGTCGACGGCCCGAGCGAGGTGATCGATCCGCTGGCGTTCGAGTGGCAGGACGAGGGCTGGCGCGGACGGCCGTGGGCCGAGGCGGTGATCTACGAGCTGCACGTCGGGACCTTCACCTCGCAGGGGACCTACGCCGGCGTGGCCTCGAAGCTCACCCACCTCAGGGACCTCGGCGTCACCGCGATCGAGCTCATGCCGCTCGCGGACTTCGCCGGCCGGCGCAACTGGGGCTACGACGGGGTGCTGCCCTACGCGCCGGATTCGGCCTACGGCCGGCCCGACGAGCTGAAGGCGCTGGTGCAGGCGGCGCACCGGGCCGGCCTGATGGCGTTCCTCGACGTGGTCTACAACCACTTCGGGCCGAAGGGCAACTATCTTGGCCTCTACGCGCCGCAGTTCTTCACGGGGAAGCACCAGACGCCGTGGGGCGCGGCGATCGACTTCTCCGTCGGGACGGTGCGCGAATACTTCATCCACAACGCGCTCTACTGGCTGGAGGAGTATCGCTTCGACGGCCTGCGCTTCGACGCGGTGCACGCCATCGTCGACGAGTCGCCGCGCCACGTCCTCGAGGACATCGCCGCGGCGGTGCACGCACGCGATCCCGACCGCCTCGTGCACCTGGTGCTCGAGAACGACGCCAACCAGGCGCGCTTTCTCGCCGCCGGCCGCTACGACGCGCAATGGAACGACGACTGGCACCACGCCTGCCACGTGCTCGCGACGGGCGAATCCGACGGCTACTACGCCGCGTACGCCGGCGCGCCCGCGCGGCAGCTCGCGCGCTCGCTCGCCGAGGGCTTCGCCTACCAGGGCGAGGTCTCGCCCTTCAGCAACGCGCCGCGCGGCGAGCCGAGCGCGCATCTGCCGCCGCGCTGCTTCGTCGACTTCCTGCAGAACCACGACCAGGTCGGCAACCGCGCGCACGGCGAGCGCCTCGCCTCGCTCGCCGACGAAGGGAAGCTGAAGCTGCTCTCCTCGATCCTCCTGCTCGCGCCTTCGCCGCCGCTCATCTTCATGGGCGAGGAATGGGCCTGCCACCAGCCGTTCCTGTTCTTCTGCGATTTCGACGGCGAGCTCGGCGAGGCGGTGCGCAACGGCAGGCGCGAGGAATTCGCGCGCTTCGCGGCGTTCGCGGACGCGAAGGCGCGCGCGCGCATTCCCGATCCGCTCTCGGAGCAGACCTTCAGGCGCTGCGTGCTGCGCTGGAAGGACGCGCGCGGCACGCAGGGCCGCGCCTGGCTCGCGCACTACAGCCAGCTCCTCGAGCTGCGCCGGGCCGAGATCGCCCCGCGCAAGTTCGGCCGCGGCCGCTACCGCATGCTCGGCGAGCGCGCCTTCGAGGTCGCCTGGGACGGGCTCGTGCTGAGGGCGAATTTTTCGGACGCGCCGGTCGCGGCCGATTCGCCGGCGGGCGCTCGCCTGCTCTGGGGGAACGGCAACGGCCGGCGGCTCGACCCGTGGACGGCGAGCTGGTGGCTCGGTTGAGCGAGATCGCGCCGAGCTACCTCGACGTCTGGCAGCGCGAACACAAGCTGGACCCGGCGACGCGCCGCGCGCTCGAGGAGGCGCTCGGGCCGCGGCGCCCGCCAAAGAAGGTGGCGATCGAGAAGGGCGCGTGCCATCAGCCCGAGCTTTTTGCGAAAGGCGGCCGCGTCTGGGGATTCATGGTCCAGCTGTACGGCGTGCGCTCGCAGCGCAATTGGGGCGTCGGGGATTTCGGCGACCTGCGCGCGCTGGTCGAGCTCGCGGCGAGCCTCGGCGCCGGCGTGGTCGGCGTGAACCCTCTGCACGCCGCGTACGTGAGCCCCTACAGCCCGTCGAGCCGCCACGCGCTCAACACGGTCTACCTCGAAATCGAGGCGATTCCGGAGTTCGCCCAGTGCGGCGAGGCGCAGCGGCTTACCCAGTCGCGCGCCTTTCTGGCGCGCCTTCTGCAGCTGAGAAAGGCCGAGCTCGTCGACTACGACGGCGTGCGCGCCGCCAAGCACGAGGTGCTCGGGCTCCTGCACGGCTGCTTTCGCAAGGACCGCGCGCGCCGCCGCCGCTTCGCCGAATGGCGGGCGAAGAGCTCGAAAGAGCTGCGCGACTACGCGCTCTACGAGGCGCTGCGCGAGGAGCTCGGCAGCGGCGGCTGGCAAAGCTGGCCAAAGGAATTTCAGGATCCCTCCTCGCCCGCAGTCAGGCAGTTCGAGAGAAAAAAGAAAGAGCGCGTGGAGTTCCACGCCTACCTGCAATGGAACGCCCGGCAGCAGCTCGATCTCGCGCAGCGGCGCGCGGAGGAGCTCGCCATGCCGGTGGGCCTCTATTTCGATCTCGCCCTCGGCGCCGACCGCGGCGGCGCCGAGGTGTGGTCGGACCGCGCCGCCTACGCCACCGCGGCGTCCATCGGGGCGCCGCCCGACGAGTTCAATCCCCGCGGGCAGGACTGGGGCTTGCCGCCGTATTCGCCGCGGGCGCTGCGGGCGGCGGCCTACCGCCCGTTCGTCGAGCTCCTGCGCGCCAACATGCCGCGGGGCGGGGCGCTGCGCCTCGACCACGTGATGGCGCTCGCGCGCCTCTACTGGATTCCGCCGGGCAACAAGGCCGACCGCGGCGGCTACGTCCACTATCCGCTCGAGGAGCTCCTCGGGCTGCTGGCGCAGGAGAGCCGGCGCAACCGCTGCATGGTGATCGGCGAGGATCTCGGCACGGTCACCGGCGAGCTGCGCCAGGCGCTGAACCACGCGGGCGTGCTCTCGTACCGCCCGCTCTTCTTCGAGAAGGGTCCCGACGGCGGGTTTTCACCGCCCGAGGCCTATCCGCGCGAAGCGCTGACCTGCGTCAGCACGCACGACCTGCCGACGTGGCGCGGCTTCTGGGCGGGACACGACCTCGAGCTGCGCGAGCAGTTCGGCCTCACCGTCGACCCGAAGAAGGAGCGCGCGCAGCGCGAGGCGGAGAAAGAGAAGCTCGAGCGCGCGCTCGAGCGCCAGGGCTTCGACATCTCGGCGGCCGGCGCGCACGCGTTCCTCGCGCGCACCCCGTCCAAGCTGCTGATGGTGCAGCCCGAGGACGTGTTCGAGCTCGTCGAGCAGGCCAACCTTCCCGGCACCGTCGACCAGCATCCCAACTGGCGCCGCAAGCTGCCGCTGAGCCTGGAGCGCTGGAAGTCCGATCCGCGAATCCAGCGGCTTGCCGCCACCATGGCCGAGCGCTCGGTGACGAAAGAAGGCGCGAGGTTCGTTCCGAAGCGCCTCCCGGTCGCGACCTACCGCCTGCAGCTCCACAAGGGGTTCCGTCTCCCGGATGCAACCGGCCTGGTTCCCTACCTCGCGCGGCTCGGCGCGAGCCACGTCTACGCGTCGCCGTTCCTCAAGGCGCGTCCGGGGAGCATGCACGGCTACGACGTGGCCGATCACGGCAAGATCAACCCGGAGATCGGTACCGAGGCGGACCTGAAGAAGCTGCTCGACGCCCTGCGCCGCCACGGCATGGGCCTCGTGATGGACCTCGTTCCGAACCACATGGGCGTGCTGCATGGCGACAACCCCTGGTGGCAGGACGTCCTCGAGAAGGGCCGCGCCTCCCCGTACGCCAAGTTCTTCGACATCGACTGGGAGCGCGGCGGCGGCAAGCTCCTGCTGCCGGTCCTCGGCAGGCACTACGGCGAGGCGCTGGAGGCAGGGGAGATCAAGCTCGCCCGCGCGGGCAAGGGGGCCTGGCGCATGGCGTATTTCGACCAGAGCTTTCCTCTCAACCCGAAAAGCGTCCGCAATCTCAAGCCCACGAAGGATCCGCTGGCGATGCACCGGCTGCTCGAGAAGCAGCATTACCGGCTCGCGTTCTGGCGCGTGGCCTCCGACGAGATCAACTACCGGCGCTTCTTCGAGATCGCCGATCTCGCGGCGCTGCGCACCGAGGACCCGGCGGTGTTCGACGCCACGCATTCGCTCGTCGGCAGGCTCGCCGCCGAGCCCGGCGTCGACGGGCTGCGCATCGACCATCCCGACGGCCTGTCCGACCCCGAGCAGTATTTCGAGCGGCTCCAGGGCCTCGGCGAGCGGCCCTGGATCGTGGTCGAGAAGATCCTCGCCAGCTACGAGGCGCTTCCGGCGCACTGGAAAGTGCACGGCACCACCGGCTACCGCTTCGCCAGCCTCCTCACCGGCGTGTTCGTCGACCACGCGGCGGCAGAGCGCTTCGAGCGCATCTACCAGCGCTTCACCGGCGAGCGCGCGTCCTTCGACGAGATCTCGCGCTACAGCCGGCTGCTCATCATGAGCACCACGCTCGCGGCCGAGCTCGCCGGCCTTGCCCAGCGCCTCGCACGCATCGCCTCGGGCAATCGCCGCGCGCGCGACTACACCGAGACCGGCCTGCGCAGGGCGCTCGCGGAGATCGCGGCGCTCTTTCCGGTGTATCGCACCTACGTCAGCGCGCGCGGCGTCTCCGACAGCGACCGGCGCTACATCGACTGGGCGGTGAAGGCGGCGCGCCGCGCGAGCCGCGTCGCCGATCCGAGCGTTTTCGATTTCGTGAGGAGCGTGCTCACGCTCGAGGCGGCGCCCGCCGGCGGCGCGCGCCGGCGGCAGATGCTCGAGTTCGCGATGCGCTTCCAGCAGCTCACCGCGCCGGTGGTGGCGAAAGGGGTCGAGGACACTGCCTTCTACCGCTACCACCGGCTGATCGCGCTGAACGAAGTCGGCAACGACCCGCGCATCTTCGGCTTCTCGCTGAAGGCCTTCCATGCGGCGAGCGACGACCGCGCGAAGCACTGGCCCGGCACCATGCTCGGCAGCTCCACGCACGACACGAAGCGCTCGGAGGACGTGCGCGCGCGCCTCGGCGTGCTCTCCGAGATGAGCTCGGCGTGGCTCATGCTCCTGCGCCGCTGGCACCTCGCGAACCGCAGCCGCCGCACCGACGCCTCCGGCGAGAGCCTGCCCACCCGCGCCGACGAGTATCACTTCTACCAGGCGCTGATCGGCATCTGGCCCGTCGCGCCGCCCTCTCCAAATGAATTGGAAGCCCTGAAGGATCGGTTGAGGGCATACATGCTCAAGGCCGTGCGCGAGGCCAAGCTGCGCACCAGCTGGATCAATCCCGACGCCGAGTACGAAGCGGCGCTCGAGCGCTTCGTGGTCCAGTCGCTCGAAAGCCCGGCGTTCGTGAAGGAGGTGAACGACGCGGTTCCGCGCATCGCGCGCCTGGGCATGCTGGTGTCGCTTTCGCAGGCGCTCCTCAAGGTGGCTTCTCCCGGCGTGCCCGACTACTACCAGGGTACCGAGCTCTTCGACTTCAGCCTGGTCGACCCCGACAATCGCCGCCCGGTCGATTACGCATTAAGAACGAAGTTCCTCGATGAGAAAGAAGGCGATCCGGGCCGTTTGTTGGAAAACCTGGCTGATGGGCGAGCGAAGCTGCACATCATCCGCAAGGGGCTCGCGGTGCGGCGGGCGCACCCGGGCCTGTTCCACGGCGGGCAGTACGTGCCGCTTCATGCCGACTCCGGGCGCGAGGACAATCTCATCGCCTTCGCCCTCTGTCGCAACGGCAAGGCCGTGATCGCGGTCGCGCCGCGGCTTTTCGCGCGGCTGATGCGCGAGGACGATCTCGCGCCGATCGGCGAGCGCGTCTGGGGCGCGGCGGTCATCGCGTTGCCGCATGGCCTGGCCGGAAAATTCCAGAACCTCCTCACCGGTGAAGAATTCGAGCTGCAACAAGGATTGCCGCTCGCGCGGCTGCTTGCGCGGTTCCCCGTAGCCCTTCTCGCCAACTCCTGACCCTCCTTGATCCGGCAATCCCGCGCGGGAATTTCCCTGGCGGGTAGACGGTATTTACGGGCGTCGGGAGGAAAAACCTCAACCCAAAGGAACGCATCGTGAACCGTTACGTCATCGCAGTCGCCGTCGCAGTTTTTTCTTCTTCCGCGCTCGCCCTGGAAGTCGGGCCGCCGTTCGAGCAGACGCAGCTCGATCGCGAGTTGCCGAACATCCAGTTTGCCCCGGTCAAGCCGTACGTGGCCGACGGCAGGGCGCCCTACGAGCAGCTTGTGGTCGACCGCGCGCTGCCCGACATCCACTTTGCGCCGGTCGCGCCCTACGTGGCTGACAGCCGTGCGCCTTACGAGCAGGTCCAGGTCGATCGGCAGCTTCCCGACCTGGGTCGCCGCTTCGAGGCGCAACGTCAAGTCACCGACAGCTCCTCCGTGAGCGACGTGAAGCGCACAGCGCAGCCCTAGTAGCGCTCGCGCCGGGGTGCGGCCGCCGGCATTTTCGGCCGCGCCCCGGCAACTGCGCGCAATGATCGATCGACACGAAAGGAGAACCGAACATGAAGAGACTCATCACCACGTTGGCCCTCATGCTCCTGGCGGCGCCCGCGTTCGCCGGCCAGGATTCGACCGACCGCTACTGGAGCTCCGGACCGGCGTGGTACGACATCCCGTGCGGCCTTGCCTGCTTTCGCCTGTGGGAAGACTCCGGGCTCGGAGCGGGGGACGCAAGCCTCGCGCAGCTGAAGCACGTTCGAACCCCGGCGGAGATGCGCTCGCTGATCGAAGCTCACCGCTCGCCGACTCGCGGCGAAGGCGAGGCGCGCATGCGGCGCGCCACCTCGTAGCGGCTGCTACGGCCCAGGCTATCGGCGTTCGATCTGCGCGAGCGCTTCCCGGATCGCGCCAGCCCCTGCCGGGCGCACGAGGCGCATCGCTTCCTCGCCGTCCCGGAGGAAGACCAGCGTCGGCCAGAGCTTCACGCCGAACAAGCGCCCGAGCGGCTTTCCGCTCGCGTCGGCGACCTTGATGTGACGCACGCCGGGATGGGAGGCGAGGGCGTCAGCGATGAGCGGCTGGGCGCGGCGGCACCAGCCGCACCACGGGGTGCCGAACTCGAGCAGCGTAGCTCCCGGCAGGGCCTCCACTTGCTCGCGGCTGGGCTCGCTTGCGGCGTATTCCGTGATCAACTTACTGGCCGCGGCGCGGGGCGCTTTGCAGGACCTCTGCGAGCTCCTTTTTCCAGAATTTCGCCTGTCCGGTGGTGCCGTGGCCGAAGGTCTCGCTGCTCGCCGGAATTATGTACGCGCGGCCGTGCTTCACGCGCTTGATCTCGCGATCGAGAATGCCGAGCTCGGGCGGATTGCGCTCGTCGTCGGCCGAATTGATTGCGACGAGCACGGCGCCGATGCGCTCGAGGCCGGGCGAGGGGTTGTAGTCGGCCGACGATTCCCACTGGTAGAGGTGATCGTTGGCGTCCCCGCGGAACGGAGCGGTCAGACGCTGGTTGAGGAGCTGGTCGGCCTTCTCGCGCGTGGGCGCGGCTTTGTAGAGGCCCTGGTTGCCGCCGCTCGTGCCCGTCGCGAAGAACACCGACGCGAGCTGGAAGCCGCGCGGCTGCTTGGTGTAGTTGCCGTTCATCCACTCCGGGTCGTTGCGGATCGACTCGACGAGGAGGCGCCGCATCAGCCAGTTGCGGCCCGACATCTCGGTCGGCAGCGACGCCATCGGCACCGCGACGTCCATCTCGTCGGGGTACTTCTGCGCCCAGATCCAGGTCTGCATGCCGCCCATGGAGTTGCCCATCACCAGGCGCAGGTGGCGCACGCCGAGGTGCTCGCGCACCAGGCGATGCTGGGCGCTCACCATATCGTCGTAGTTGTACTTGGGAAAGCGCGTGCGCAGGCCGTCGGAGGGTTTGGTCGACTTCCCGGTGCCGATCGCGTCGGTCAGGATGATGAAGTACCGACTCGCGTCGAGCGGCTGTCCGGCGCCGAAAAGCTCGCCCGCGAACGCGGGGGTGAGGAAGCCCGCGCCCGACCCGGTGGTGCCGTGCAGGATCAGCACCGGCTCGCCGCTCGGCTTGCCTACGGTCGTGTAGTGCAGCCGCAGCTCGGGCAGCGTCTCCCCGTTATGGAAGCGGAAGTCGCGCACCACCCAGTCGCCTTCCTGGGGCGCGGGATAGTCGGCCGCCGAGGCGCCGAGCGCTATGGACGTGCCTATCAATACTACGAGCTGCCGGAATGGCGTCATTGGTTTTCCCCTAAGGCGCAGGGTACATCGAAACAGAAGGCTCGCGCGGGAGCCGTTGATCACGCTCGATGCTGCTTCACGCAGTAGTCGTATACGTTCCAGCTCGGCGCGCCGCGCGCATGGCCGACGCGCCGCGCATACATCTGGTTCGCGCAGTAGCGGTGCGCGCCCTCGGCGCTGAGCGGCGCGGGCGCCTCGGTTGCACATCCGCTCAGCGCGAACATGGCGACGACAATCCACCTGGCTTCTCTCATGAGGCGCTGCCGCGCTCCCACGGCTCGATGTCCCCGGCGCGGCGGCGCATGAGCGGATGGCATTCGGGGCGTGCGAGGGAGCGCCAGCGGCGGTAGTGCCCGGGGCTGCGGACCGACAGCTTGCGCATCAGGTGTTCCCACTCGTACTCGAGCTGCCCACGCGTTACCGCGATCGGCTCGGCCCCGCGTGCGGGGCCAACCTTGCTGGCATCGAAGGCATAGCCGCGCCGCAACGCTTCGGAATGCACGGCGCTCAGATAAGCGCAGATCGCGCGGCGCGGCGTCGGGTGGTCGTGGAACCTGTGGAGCTGCGGATGATGGCGATAGCCCCGGGTCTGTCCGCGCAGGACCGCGCGCGCGAGGAGCGCCTCCCGCCACAGTGCGACCAGGCCATGCGCGTCGAGATAGCGGGGATGGATCGACCAGAGGCGCATGGCCCAAGCGGCATTACGCGCCCTTCGCCGGCGCCATCGCGCGCACGCTGTGGTGCTCGTGGAGGACGCGCAGGCCCTCGGGCGTGCGCTTCACGACCACGGTCAACGCGCCGGGATACTCCGCTGAAACGAGCTTGCCGCTGCCGTCCTGCGGAAAACTTTCCGCGGTCACTGTTATGGGTGCGACGGCGACCGCGGCATCGCTCCCGATCGGCATCACGTCGATCGCGCCGAGCGACACCGAGACCCGCGCAAGCGCGCTGAGGTTCTCGGAAGAGGAAGTCTTGATGGAGTCGAATCCGCGGTACAGCTGGCCCGAGGCGACGGACGAGACGGTCGCATCGTGCTGCATCAGACCCATGAGCTTGGCGTCGTCGCCGTCGTTGAAGGTCGCGACGTAAGACTTGACGAAGTCCTGGACCTCGCTCTGCGAAAGCGCGGGCGGCGGCGTCGGCGAGCAGGCCGCAAGGGGCAGCGCAAGGGCAAGCAGCAGTGAGCGTGAAATCATGATCGCCTCCCGGGGGTTTCGTACCCGGAGAGGATAGCACCTGCTAGCCCTTGAGCAGGTACGGACCTTCGGCAGCGACGAGGCAGATGCAGCCTTGCTCTGCGTCACCCACGGGCTGATGCTCGATCGAGTTGTCGATGTCCTGCATGTCGCCGCGCCGATATTCGCCGAACGCGTCGACAAAAGCGCCGGTGAGTACGACGGTGAGCTCGACGCCGGTGTGCCCGTGCAGCGGCAGCCGACAGCCGGGAGCAAGCTTGATGAAGTAGAGCTCGCCCTGCGCGCCTGGCGAGAGCGCGAGGCGATGCTGCCACACGCCCGGCGCGAGCCGCTTCCACGGAATCTGGTCGAGCGTGAGGCCGTAGCGGGTTGCGATCGGCGCCGGGAGCGCGTCAACCACGTCACCGCGATCGTTGGAGGCGCGCTCGACGACGACAGGCTCAGGCGGCGTGACCGGTGCTGCGACTTTGCCGGTTGCAGGCGTAGAACCAAGCAGCGCCGCTCCAACGAGCTCCATGTCGCGCAGCTCTTCGCGGCACTCGGCGCACATCGAGAGGTGCACCGAGCACACCGCGGCGAGCGGCTCGGCCAGGGCGCCGGCAGCGAAGCTCATCAGCGTGGCGCTGTCCGGGTGGCGGCGAATCGGCGTGCTCATTTGAGGTCCTCCAGTGCGGCGCGCACTTTCTGGTACGCGAGGCGCAGGCGCGATTTGACCGTGCCTAGCGGCAGCGACAGGCGCGCCGAGATGTCGTGGTGGGACAGGCCGTCGACGAAGGCAGCCGTGACGACCGCACGCTGGTCTTCCGGCAGCGCGGCCAGCACCGCCTGCACCCGCGCCTGTCGCTGGCGCTCGGACGCCGCGTCGTCCGGGGGCGTGTCTTCGGAGGGCGTGCCCTCCGCCACATCGTCGGAAAGCTCCTGCCAGCAGGTTTCCCTGCGCAGGCGGTCGATCCGCAGATTGCGCGCGATCGAGAACATCCAGGTCGCGGGCGTGCCCTTGGCTGCGGAGTACTGCGCGGCCTTGCGCCAGACCGCGAGCAGGGTCTCCTGCGCCAGCTCCTCGGCGGTCGCCGCGTCGGCGCCGTAGCGCATCATGTAGTGGCGGATCTGCGGCCCGAATTCCTCGAACAGGCGCCTGAAGGCGCCGTCGCTGCGGTCGCTCGCGATCCGTGACAGAGAATCAGGCATCCAGGCCCACGCGCCCACGCTCCGCGGCGCGTAGGCCGCCGGTGAGTCGATCGAGGGTCGCAACATAGCCGTTCTCCGCGGTTTTGTAACGTCATACGCAGGGCCGGCCGCTTTGGATCACCCGGAAAGCAGGTGATCCGAATGCTGCAGGCGCACGTAAGGGTGTGCGGCATTTCGCAAAGGAGGCGCCGCCATGCCCTTGCAACCCGAACTCCAGCAGCTCGTGGCCTTCGTGCAGGCGGGAGACCTGCCGAGGTGGCTCACGCTCTCGGCCATCATCCTGCTCGCGGCGACCGTGTCGAGCACGGTCGGCTTCGCGTTCTCCGCCATCGCCGGCGCGATGATCCTGCACTACGTGCCGAACGGGGTGGAGGCGGTGCAGACCATGATGACCGCGTCCATCGGCATCCAGGTCTACAGCGTCGCCGGGCTCTGGCGCTCGATCCAGTGGTCGCGCTGCGCGCCGTTCCTCCTCGGCGGCGTCGCCGCGCTGCCCGCGGGAATCGTCCTGCTCCTGCACCTGGAACCGCGCGTTTACGCTCTGGCGATCGGCGCGGCCCTCACTGCTTACGGGCTCTACATGCTGCTGCGCCGCCCGATCGTCCTGAAGGGGGGCGAGCGCCGCGCCGCCGACGTCCTGGTCGGCGCCCTTGGCGGGATCACCGGGCCGCTCGCCGCGCTGCCCGGCACCTGGCTCACCATCTGGTGCGGCCTGCGCGGCTGGGACAAGGTCACGCAGCGCGCCGTGTACCAGCCGTACATCCTGGTGATGCAGCTCGTGGGGCTCGGCGCGCTTGCACTGGTCAAGCCGCAGCAAGGCGCGCTCGCCGGAGCGCACCTCGCTTACGCGCTGCCCGGGCTCGCGGGCGCGGTGATCGGCCTGCGGTTCTTCAAGTGGATGACCGACGGTCAGTTCCAGCGCGCGATCTACCTCGCGCTGATCGCTTCGGGCGTCGCGCTGGCGGTCAAGTGAAAAGCGTCCCGAGCCACTCGCCCAGCTCGCCCAGGCCGAGCAGGATCAGGAAAACGCCCAGCGCCAGCAGCGTCGCCACGGCTCCGCGCTTCCAGCCCCGCGTGCGCACGAAGTAGATCGGGAATGCCACGATCGCGAGCAGGAGAATTCCCCCGTTCATGAGCGGCCCGGACTGGTAGCCATGCTCGCGCTTGTCGACGTGGTACCACCAGAAAATGAGCGGGAGCGCGACGGCTACTGTCGCCATGCCGAACCTGCTGGAGTCTTCAACCTGGCCCGTCGCCAGCATCTCGACGAGCGGACTGACGAATGCAAGCACGCCAAGGAGGGCGAGCGCGATCGTCTTCGGCGCTTTCGGGTCAATCGCGGGCATGGGCCGGCCGTGAGAAAGAGGCTTTTCCGGCGCAGCTCTGGCCGACGACCACGATGCGTGCCGGCGCGCGACCAAGGGCCTTCGCCACCGGACACCCGGTTACTTCAGCCACTTCGCGAACCACGTGCGCGAGTGGCCCGGCGGCGTGCCCTTCAGCTCGCCGAACGCCTCGTAGCCGAGGCGCGGGTAGAACGTGGGTGCCTGGAAAGTGAAGGTGCTCAGGAAGCAGACTTCCCAACCCCTCTTCCGCGCCTCCGATTCCGCGGCGCGCATGAGCGAAGTTCCGATACCGTGTCCACGGGCGGCCTCGTCGACCCAAAGCAGCTCGATGAAGAGTCCGTTCCAGAATCCAAGCCCGACCAGTCCGCCGACGAGCTCGCCTGCCGCGTCTCGTGCGGCGAGTACGACACGCACATCGTTGAAGGGACCGGCGCGCTCCTGGTTGAAGCCGAGGAGCCGGTCGCGGATCTCGTTCGCCGTTTCTTCCACCCCACGCTTCTCGAGTGTGACGTGAGCTTCCATCTCAATCCGTCCGGCGCGCCACGAAGATCAGCTCGCCGGGATATTCCTTCCCATACGGAGATCGATCGAAATCGGAGTAGACGTGTTCCAGCGTAAAGCCGGCGCGTGCGAGCAGGTGCTCGGCCTCGAAGCGGAAGGTGCAGCGCATGCGAAGCGCGTGCACCAGGCGCTCCTCGCGCCCGTCTGCATGCCTGACGTAGTAGACCAGCTCGCCCGTGTTGACCTGGTTGATCAGATCGCGCTCGAGCATGCGGTGACGCCGCACGACCGTCCGGCCGTCGGGCAGCGTGAACGAAGGCTCCTCGTCCGTGACGAGATGCTGGAACGGCCGGAACGGAATCGTCACCAGGCGGAAGCGGCGCTGGAACTCGAACCGCCGCATGTCTCCATGGTGGAGGCCAACGCGCGCTTGCACCTCCGGCAGCTCGGCCTCGAGTCGCCGCCGGCAAGCGGCGAGCATGGCGGCCGCCGCGTCGAGGCCGGCGATCTCGATTCCCGCTCGCGCGGTCGGGATGAGGATTCGCCCGGTGCCGCAGCCGAACTCGAGCACGGGCCCCGCGGACTCGGCCGCCGCCTTCACGTAGAAGTCGACGTCCGCGCGGGTCGCGTACCGCGGGACGTGGTCGTAGAACTCGGCAATGAACGGCGCGAGGCCGTAGCCGCTTGCGTTCACGGCGGGGATCCGCTGACGAAGGAACGGCATCATAGCCGCGACCAGCACTAAGGCCCAACAGGACGGGGCCAACAGGCCCCGGGACAGGTTACTGCGGCTGGATTCCTGCTGACCGGATGACCTTCGCCCACTTCGCGATTTCGGTCTTGATCTGGCCGGCGAACTGGTCGGGGCTGTTGCCGACCGGCTCGTAGCCGAGCTCGGCTAGGCGTTCCCGCATCGCGGGCTGCGAGAGAATTCCGGCGATCTCGCGGTTCAGAAGCCCGACGATCTGCTTGTCCGTGCCGGCGGGTGCGAAGACCCCGACCCAGGTATCTCCTTCCACGCCCGGATAGCCGGCTTCCGCCATCGTCGGCACGTCGGGCACGGACTGCGAGCGTTTCGAGGCCGCTATGGCCAGGGCGCGCAACTTTCCGTTCTTGATATGGGGGACCGTCGGCGGGAGCGTGGTGAAGCCGATCGGCGTGTGGCCGGCGATCATCGAGACCAGCGCCGGGCCGCCGCCGTTGTAGGGGACGTGCGTGATGTCCAGCCCGAGCGAGAGGCGCAGCTGCTCGGCGGCGAGATGCGGCTGCGTTCCCGTCCCTCCCGAGGCATAGGTGTACTTGCCCGGATTCGCCTTGATCAACGCGATCAGCTCCTCGAGCGTTCTCGCCGGGAACGCGGGATGAACCGAAAGCACGGCGGGGGAGGTCGCGGCGAGGGTGATCGGCGCGAAATCCCGGACCGGGTCGTAGGGAACCTTGCCGAACAGGGACAGGTTGACGACGTGGGAGCTGTAGGCCACGAGAAGGGTGTAGCCGTCTGGCGCCGCTTTCGCGACCTTGGCCGTGCCGATGTCGCCGCTCGCGCCGGGGACGTTCTCGACGAGGAACGGCTGCCCGAGGCGCTTCGACAGCTCCTGCACGATGGGGCGGGCGACGATGTCGGTCGCCCCGCCCGGCGGGAAGGGAACGACGGCGCGCACGGCATGAGTGGGATAGCCCTGAGCCCATGCGAAGGAGGGCGCGGCGAGCGCCGCTCCGGCGAGCAACAGGCCACGGCGAAGCGCATTCATGCGGGCAAGATAAGTCTCGGACCTAGATGTGTCTTGGGCATATACAATCTTCTTGTTCATGCATGAACCGAGAGAGCTCGATGGACCTGCGCTATCTGCGGACCTTCGTCACCATCGCCGAGGCCGGCGGCATCACCCGGGCGGGCGCCCGCCTGGGCGTGAGCCAGCCGGCGGCCTCGCGCCAGATCGTCGCGCTCGAGGCCGAGCTGGGCGTCAAGCTCTTCGATCGCATGGGTCGGCGCCTGCGCCTGACGTCCGGGGGCGAGGATCTGCTGCTGCAGAGCCGCCGTCTCCTCATCGAGGCCGAGCTGCTCGAAGCGCGCGCGCACGCGCTCAAGGGCGGCGAGACCGGAATCCTGCGCGTGGGTGCGACGCCGATGGCGATCGAGAATGCGCTCTCGGCGTTCCTGAGCCCGTACCGCCGCCGTCATCCGGGGGTCGAGGTGCACTTCGTCGAGGACGGCGGCTTGCGCCTGGCCGATCGCCTCGAGCGCGGCGACGTCGACCTGGCGCTGGTCGTGCCGAACGAGCGCTTCCGGGCGAGGCCGCTCTTCCCGGCGCACAGCGTGGCCGTGGTGTCGAAGAAGCACCCGCTCGGCCGCCGTCGCGCGCTCGACGTCGCCGAGCTCGCCGACAAGCCGCTGCTCCTGCTCAACCGCACGTTCGGCTCGCGCGAATGGTTCGACGCCGCGTGCAACGTGGCCCGCATCCGGCCGCGGGTGCTCCTGGAGAGCGCCGCTCCGCACACGCTCGTCTCCCTGGCCGGGATGGACTACGGTATCGCGGTCGTTCCCTCCAACGTCGCGCTTCCGGGCGCAGTCCGCGCCCTGCCTCTGGTCCAGCGCGGAGCGTCGATCGGGAGGTGGCTGACCGTCGCCTGGGACCCGCGGCGCATGCTGGCGGCGTATGCCGAGCAGTTCGTGGACGAGCTGGCCGCGCATTGGCGGCTCGACTATCCCGGGCGCGACCTGGTTCGCCGTGCGCCGCCGCTGCCCCGGCCGAAGAATCCGGTCAACTAGGGCTTCAGCACCGCCTTCAGAACCCGCGCGTAGTTGGCGTATGCGACCCGCTCGATGGCGGAAGCTTCGAGCTTCATTTCCTCGAGGTGCTGCAGGACAGTGCGCACGTGGCCGTAGTCGTTGACAGACCAGTTCTGGCCGACACCTTCCATGTCGGTGCCCAGCCCCACGTGGTCGGCCCCGAGCTTGTTCACCAGGCTGGCAATTTCCTTGGCGTAGGCGCGCGTATCGCGGGCGCCGACGCTCCAGCCGTAGATCGGCCGTGACAGGCCGAGCCCCCAGAGCCCGACGACCCCGCCGCGCGCCGCGATTTCCTTCGCCTGGGCAAGCGAGAGGCGGCGGGACAGATAGCCGTACTGGTCCCGCCAGTCGCCGCCCTGGCTGTCGACCCAGCCGTGCGACCAGATCGGCGGCGCCTTGGCGATCTCCAGCGCCTGGTCGACCGCCGGCCCGCTCGAGTGGGCGAGGTCGACCAGGATCCCCTTGGCATTGCACGCCTCGACCAGCCGCTTGCCCATGTCGCTCAGCCCGTTGTGCACGGGCCTGGCGGTCTGGAAATCGCCGACGGGCGTACGGATGTAGTGCACCAGTTGCAGGTGGCGCAGGCCCTTCTCGTAGGCCGCATCCAGATTCTCCACGCGGCCCTCCAGGAAGTCCGCGCCCTCGGAAGCGAGGACGATGCCGGACTCTCCGGCAATGCAAGCGTCCACGTCCGCCGGCGTCAGTACCGTCCTTAGCTCGTGCTCCGCGATGTAGGACTTCATCCGGTCCAGCGAGGCGCTGAAGTACTTGGCGAGATCCCCGGGCGCGGGTTCGGCTGCCTGCTCGATCCCGGCGGAAGTCGAGCGGATCCAGCGCCCGTCCGCGACCAGCTTCCACGCGATGAAAGCGACGCCCCGGTCGCGCATGTCCTGCGCGAGCCCCGACTCGCCGGATCTCCTTGTGATCATCCCGTAGTGGCTGTGCATGTCGGCGATGGGCATGCGCTGCGATTGCGCGCGCAGCGCATGGGGGCCCGCCACGAGCAAGCCCACGGCCGCCTGCACGAAGCGCCGCCGGGTCGTTCCGTCCCGCGCCGGGGTTGCGGTCATGGCCTTAGCTCTCCCGGAGACCCAGATCAACCCACCGATGGCCTCTTGGCGAAATACCGCTTCGCCTTCTCGGAGAAGCCGAACGCATAGATCCACCATGCGAACAGGGCAGGCAAGATGAGGAATTGGCTAAATGCGGCGCCCACTTTCTGCGCCTCGCTTGGATACTGCGAAGCGTCATGGCGAAGGAGATTCAAGGTCGCGAGCCCGACGATTGCGACTACGCCCAGCCAGCGACCCCAATGGCGTCGACGATAGACAGCCAAGACTACGACCAACGCGGCGGCAATCAGCGCGACGCGCCACGCACCTCCCACGAACGCCGCCAGCGGATTGTTCAGTTCACCCGCGCGTGAGGCCAGGAGCCAGAACGAGCGAAGCGTTCCCGCAGCAAAGAGCGCCGTGCCGGCAAGGAACACGAGCAGCCAGAGCCAGACCGACAAGGGCCTCGGCGCGACTTCACTCTGCGTCTCGACCCGACTGATCGGAGGGCTATAGGGATTGTGCTGCTGCATGTATGGCGTTCCTGTTCTTTAGAGGCCTGACAGTGGCCTGCGCTCCCCTTTCCGCCGCGAGCGCGAATATACACGTCCCCTCAAGCCGTCAGCCGGTCGGTACCGAGCATTGTCTTGCCGAAGCTTTTCACGCTCTTCTTTCCAGAGAATGCCGACCTTCCCGAAAAAATCGGCAAGAATCCTGAGCTCCTGTTCCGAGTAGCTCGAAACCAATATTTCCATGGCCTTGGCCAGCGATGCGAATAGCGCGGGCAGCGTCCGCATTGCCCGTTTGGTCAGAACCAGCGTCGTGCCGCGCCGATCCGTCGCATGCGGACGGCGCTCGATCAGTCTGGCTTTTTCCAAGCGATCGATCATCGCGGTCGTGGCGCCCGTGCTCAGGCCCGTGTGTTTCGCGAGCTCGGACGGACTGGCCGAGCCCTTCAGGGTCAGGATATCGAGGCATTTCATGTCGGTGACATTGACTCCCAGGGCCTGACCGACCACCTGATGGAAAAGAACCACGCCGATGCTGTATTCCCTGCATCCGCGAATAACCTGCGTCGCCAAGTCTCGCCTGCTCATTTGCTCCCTTGACAGATTATTCCATTGTAGAGTAGCTTGATTTTAGAGGTAAAGACAGGAAGCTGATCAATGGCTACCGTTCAGGTCCGCTACATAGTTAACGACGTCGACGCCGCCATCGCGTTCTATTGTCGGCAGCTCGGATTTACGGAAGTGATGCATCCCGCTCCGGCCTTCGCAATGTTGACGCGCGGGGACCTGCGGCTCGTGCTCAGCGCGCCGAATCCGGCTGGCGGAGGCGGCCAGCCCATGCCTGACGGGAGGAATCAGGAGCCCGGGGGGTGGAACAGGTTCGCCATCGAAGTCTCGGATCTCGCGGCGACCGTCGAAACCCTCCGCAAGGCGGGAATTCGGTTCCGCAACGACATCGTTACCGGTGTCGGCGGCAAGCAGATTCTCGCCGAAGATCCATCCGGCAATCCGGTCGAGCTTTTCGAACCCTTACGCCCGGAAGCACGTCTCGGCAAGTCCGCTGCACGCTGAGCAGACGCAGCGAGACCAGCGCCAAGAACCCCGAGGCGCGCTGTTAGGTCTCTCGCCGCTTCGTTCCATGGCGGTGATAGACAAGAGCAACATCCCCCGTTTCGAGGAGCGACTTGAGATTCGATATGACCATCGGCCAGCCGTCCGACACGGCTCCGATGAACTTGGAGTTCGGCCGCTCGATCGAATGAGTCAGAGTGAGCTTCGCAGACGCCCCCACGGGCTCGATCTCGTAGGCGCAACGGGACTTGCCCTCCGCTTTGAACTCGGGCCTCCAGTTATTTTGCCAACTCATCACCAGCCGCTTTTGCGGAACGCTCTCGAGAATCTCGCCCGAATCCATGAGGCTCCCGTCGGCATACATTCGCCACGTGGAGCCGACCTTCCATTCGCTTTCGACGCTCATTCCGAACCGATACCGCCCAATGATCTCTGGCGTCGTTAGTGCGTGCCACAGCTTCTCGGGCGTTACGCGGATGTAGGTGACGTAAACAAACTTGGAGCCAAGCTTTGCGATCCGCTTCGAGGGTGTGCGCGCCACGCGAGGCCGCCTAGGGTCCGCGTTTGGCCGCGCCGTATATGTGGCGTAGCACGCCGAAGACGTCGGTCAACAACGTGCTGTTAGCGCTCATTGGCGGCTACGGATGAAACCGCTCGTGAATGGCACGAAGGTATGCGAAGTACCGCATGACGTATTTGTTGTCTCTGGGAACCTCAGACTCTATGCGAGGCCAAAAGTCCTCGAAGCCCACCTTGCGCAGGAGTCGAACGTAGTCTCGGAACTCTCGAGGAACGTTGCCCGCGACGAGCATCGACGTGACTCGACGGCGGATTCTTACGGCTTGAGTTTCGGATAGCGTTGCCTGCCTCAAGGCGCGAGCAGTACGAGACTTGAGGCTTGCGCCGAATACAAACTTGCCATCCTCTTCCATAAACTCAATACCAATCGCGGCACACGCAGCGTCACCGCCTTTGATGCCTTGAATGACTTCTTCCATCAGCGGATAGATCCAACGGGTCTCGCCACGGATCACTTCCTTCGGCCGCAGGTCGAGAGGGCTGTCAAGACCAAGCCGCGCTGCGTAGTCGAGGTAGCGCGAGCGGATAGCCTCCCAGGCCCACTTTCCCTTTCCGTTGTAATCGCGGACCTGCATATGAGCGCTAACTATTGCTTGAACGGCATGCGAGGAATCGTAGAGGCAATCTATGGATGGGTGCAAATCTCTGGCGGTGGATGATCGTAGAGGCCGGCATATGTCCTGGGGTAGATGCGAACCTATTGTCCGTGTGTCCGACTGGTGGCGTTGACAGGACGCGCCGGCGGTGAGAATAAGGGGCATGCGGAGCAAATCATGAAACTGCACGGATGGATGTTGACGGGGCTCGCGTTGCTGGCGCCGGGGATCGCGGCGGTTCAGGCGCAGGAGCCGAGCCAGTTCACCTTCGCCTGGCCGCTCGACGAGAAGGCGCTGAAGCCGCGCGGCGGCACCACGCGCGGTGCTCCGGTGGCGCTCGAGAGCGCGCCGGTGGAGGCGTGGCGGCGCCTGCAGGAGCCGGGGCTCTCGACGCTCGAGCGCGATCGGCGCGCGATCCTCGCGATGGCGGGCGCCTACCGGGTGAGCTTCGATTTCCTGGAGGTGGCGCGCTTCGATCCGAAGCTCAAGCCCGATGCGCCCTATCAGAGCTGGGCCACCGAGTACGTGTTCGTCGCCGAGGACCGGCCGGAGTTCGTCGCCCTGCAGCACGTCCTCGTCATGCGCATGCAGCCGAAGGGCGGCGAAGTGTCGGACCCGATCGTGGTGCGCCACTGGCGCCAGGAGTGGCGCCACGAGGCCGAGACGGTGCTCGCCTACGAGGGCGCCAACACGTGGGCGCGCCGCGCGGTGCCGGCGGCCGAGCGCCGCGGCGCGTGGACCCAGACGGTGCTGCAGGTCGACGATTCGCCGCGCTACGCGGCGCGCGGGCGCTGGGAGCACAGCGACGGCGTGTCGACCTGGATCAGCGACGAGACCTGGCGGCCGCTGCCGCGGCGCGAGTTCAGCGTGCGCAAGGACTACGACGTGCTGGTCGGCACCAACCGCCACACGATCACGCCCCAGGGCTGGCTGCAGGAGGAGAACAACCTCAAGCTGGTGCTCGCAGAGCAGCGCTACCTCGCGCGGGAGTACGGCGTCGCGCGCTACGACCGCATCCGCGACTACGATTTCGCGGCCGGCGAGAAGTACTACGCCCGCACCGAGCCTTTCTGGGCCGAGGTGCGCGCGGCCTGGCGCGAGCTCGAGCAGGGCAAGGGCCGTTTCAGCATGCGCGCGCCGGTCGACCAGGCGCAGCTCTTCATGCCGTTCTTCGAATACGCCGCGAAGCTCGAGAAGGGCGAGGCCTTCGACCGCGACGACGCGCGCGCCTTCATCCGGCGCACGCTGCAGGACAGCTATCTCAAGTAGCCGCCCGGGCCGGCGGCGCCAGCCGCTAGGCCGGCCGGCGCTTCAGCAGGTCGCGGATCTCGGCGAGCAGCTCCTGGTCCTTGGTCGGCGGCGGGGGCGCGGCGACCTCTTCCTTCTTCGTGCGCATCACCCAGCCGAGGAACTTGACGATGAAGAGGAACAGCACCAGCGCGAGGATCAGGAAGTTCACCACCTCGCCGATGAAGAGGCCGTACGGCACCTCCTTGCCGTCGATGATCCATTTCCATTCGAGGTAGCTCTGCTTGCCCGGCACCACCACGCTGACGAGCGGCATGATGATGTGCTTCACCAGCGAATCGACGATCTTGCCGAAGGCGGCGCCGATGATCACGCCGATCGCGAGATCGATCACGTTGCCCTTCAGGGCGAACTGCTTGAACTCGTCCAGGAGCGAGAAGGCCCGGTTTCTCGCTCCCGCCACCGCCGATTGCTTTTCCATTGCTATTCCCTCCCGTCGAACCGAATAAAGTTGAGCTGACTTTTATTTCACCAAACCGGCTTGGTGCGCGAGCTCGGACACGCGCCGGTGCTCGTCGCGCATCTCGGCGACGAGCTTCGCCGGCGGTGCGTAGTCGGGCACGATGCCGAGCGGCTTAAGGCGCGCCGCCACGTTTGGCGCCGTGATGGCGCGCTCGAGCGCCGGCACCAGGACGTTGGTCACCTCGGGCGGCACGCCCGCGGGCGCGAAGAACGCGGTCCAGATGCCGAAGAGGGGCTCGGAGTAGCCGAGCTCGGCGAGCGTGGGGATCTCGGGAAAGTCGCTCGCTTTGCTGGAGATGACGAGGCCGCGCACCGCGCCGCTCTTGAGGTGTCCCGTCATGGTTCCGAGCGCAAGGATCACCGCGCCGATGTGGTTGCCGCGCACCGCGGTGAGCGCCGGGGTGGCTCCCGTGTAAGGCACCATGCTGAGATCGGCCTTGGTCAGCGCCGAAAGAATGCTGATGCAGAAGTGGCCCACCGAGCCCACGCCCGCGGTGCCGATGCTCACCGGGGTCTTCTTCGCGTATTCGATCATCTCCTTGAGGTTGTGATACGGCTGCTCGGCGTTGGCGACGAGGACGCTCGGGCTGCGCATGGCGAGGGCGAGCGGCGTCAGGTCGCGGAACGGATCGTAAGTGGCGGTCGTCGGGTCGAGCACCGTGCGGAAGACCAGCGCCGCGTTGTTGGTGAGGAGGATGGTGTGCCCGTCCTTGGCCGCCTTGACCACGACGTCCGTGCCGAGCGCGCCGGCGGCGCCGGGCCGGTTGACCGGCACGATCGCGACCTTGAGCTCGCGCGAGAGCTCCTCGGTGATGGCGCGCGCGGCGGTGTCGGTGGCGTCGCCCGCGGCGAGCGGGATCACCAGGTTGATCGGCCCCGTCGGGTAGGACTGCGCGTGCGCCGCGCCGAGCGCGGCGAGCAGGGACACGGCGGCCCATAGTTTGCGTATCATCCAGCTACCTCCTCAAGCGCCGATCGTACAGCAGCCATGGACAACGCACATTCCGTCGTCAACGTCTCCCCGAACAACCCGGTCTTCGACCTGCCGATCTACGTCGCGCGCGACGAGGGCCTGTTCCAGCGCGCCGGCCTCGAGGTGCGCTTCCAGGCGAAGTACTCGCAGCGCAACGCCTCGGACAAGGAAGCTTTCTCGCGCCTGAAGGAATCGCTCTTCGAGCAGGGCAAGGCCGACGTCTACAACCTGTGCGAATGGGCCGGGATCGACCGCAGCGAGCGCTCAAGCCGCGGCGCGCAGGTGCTCGCGCTGCGTCCGGCGGTGGGGGCGCAGGCCATCCTCAGCTTCGACGCCGCGATCCAGGAGCCGCGCGACCTCGCCGGCGTGCCGGTGGGCATCAACGACCGCACCGGCTCGCACTACACCACGCTGCAGAGCCTGGAGGGGGTGCTCGCCCGCGAGGACATCGTCGTCGAGCACCTCGGCATTCCGGAGAACCGCTACCAGGCGCTGAAGGAAGGCCGCAGCCGCGCGGCGGCGGTCATGGAGCCCTTCATCAGCCTCGGCCTGAAGGAAGGCGCGCACCTCGTCGACGTCACGTTCTACCGCGGCGCCGAGGTGATCGCGCCGGGGCTTTCGGGCGAGCAGAGGAACGCCTACCTCGGCGCCATCAACGAGGCGGCCGACCGCATCATGGCGGACTTCGGCAAATACAAGCACTACGTGACCGAGCAGACCAGGGGCCGGCTCGCGCCGCACGAGATGGCGGACCATTTCGTGCGCTACACGCACTACGTGGTCTACGACCAGAAGCGCTTCGACCAGGTGTACGAGTGGATGCGCTCCTGGGGCCTCGCTTCGGGCAAGGCCGACCACGCTTCGGTGGTCGCCACGTTCTGAAGAAAAAGGGGTCAGAGGAATTTTCCTGTAACACTTCTGGCCCCACGCGTATGCGAGGCAATGTGTTACAGGAAAATTCCTCTGACCCCTTTTTCTAGTCGGCCTTGAGGTTCGCCTTGCGCACGACCTCGCCCCACTTCGCGATTTCCCGCTTGAGGTAGGCGGCGAACTCCTCGGGCGTGCTGGTGAGCGGGTCGGTGGCCATGGTGGCGAGGCGCTCCTTCACCTCCGGCGTGTGCATGATCTTCACCAGCTCGCCGTTCAGGCGGGTAACGATCGGGCGCGGCGTGCCGGCGGGCGCCAGGACGCCGTACCAGGTCGTCACCTCGAAGTCCTTGAGGCCGGCCTCGGCGACGGTGGGCACCTCGGGCAGCGCGGGCGAGCGCTGCGGCGCGACCAGCGCGAGCGCACGCAGCTTGCCCGCCTTGATATGCGGCAGCGCGGCCGGAATGCCGATGAACACGAGCTGGATCTCCCCTGCGAGCACGCCCTGCATCGCGAGGTTCACGCCTTTATAGGGGACGTGGACGAGCTTCGCGCCGGTGACGATGTTGAAAAGCTCGCCCGCCAGGTGATTGGACGTGCCGGCGCCGCCCGAGCCGAAGTTCATCTGGCCGGGCCTGGAGCGCGCCAGCGCGATGAACTCCTGCAGGTTCTTCGCCTCGACCGAAGGATTGGCGATCATGACGTTCGGCACCGTCGCCACGAGGCTGATGGGCGAGAAGTCCTTGACCGGGTCGTAGTTCAGCTTCGAGTACAGGCTCGGGCTGATGGCGAGCGAGGGCGCGACGAGGACGATGGTGTAGCCGTCGGGCGCTGAGTGCGCCGCGGCTTCCGCGCCGACGTTGCCGCCCGCGCCGCCGCGGTTCTCGGTCACCACCGGCTGCCCGAGGCTCGCGGACAGCCGCTCGGCAATGATGCGCCCCAGGATGTCGGTGCCGCCGCCCGGCGGGAACGGCAGGATGAACTTCACCGGGCGCGACGGGTACGCCTCCTGCGCGTTCGCGGCGGCGAGGAAGAGGCTGCACAGCACGAGTGCAATCAGACGAGCCATCGAATTCATCCTCCGTATCGTTTTCGCGAATTTAGCGCAGGAACGGCGGCGGCGGAGGCGCGACGAGCGGACTGAGCGGCGGAAAGGTGGTGGCGCCCGCGCTGCCGCTCACATACGTCGAGTTGGGCGACGCGAGCAGCGCGCCGAGCGTGCTGCGAAACTGGTCCTGCCCCGGCTGCGGATTGCCGAGCGCGATCGAATGCTGCTCGGTCTGCGCGATGGCCTGCATGGCCTGCGCGGGCGTCATGTTCGAGAGCATCTGCTGGATGTCGCGCGGCAAGCGCGCGAACGCCTGCTCCTCGGGCGTCGGCGCACGCGTCTGGGCCGACACCGCGGCGGCCGTGCACAGCAGAAAGGCGAATGCGGTTGCCTTCATGTCGAGCGGCTTCATGCGTCAAGCCACAGGATACCTTTTCCCCAGCGCCATCGGGCTCAGCGCATGGCGGATCCCCGCCTGGCGCAGCACCCATGCCGCGAAGGTGTTGCTGTTCGGCCCGGGCCAGTACCAGTATTTGTGACAGTGCGGGTAGCTTTCCGCCCTATCCAGCACGTCCTTCAACCTCGAGGCCGCCTCGCCGGTCCACCTGGCCGCCAGGCGCGTCGGACCGCCGCCGACGTTGGCCTCCGGCGGCTTCAAATCGCAGTGGAGATGGCCGATGCTGCGCCCACCGGCATTCCTGGTCTGCCAGATCTCCCAGCGGTGGCAGCCGGATTCGTCGATCACCACGAACCAGTAGTGCACGGCGACGAACCGCAACACGCTCGGCAGCGAGGCGTAGCGCAGCTCTACCGTGGCGGCCATTGCCAGCGCGGGCGATCGAGCCGGTCGGCGCCGGCGATTCCGGTCTCGCCCAGGTTCTTCTCCAGTGTTACCGAGTTGCAGCGCGGAAGCTCCTCGAGCGCTGCGACGAGGCGCGCCGCGTGCGACACCACGAGGACCTGCGAATGCTCGGCCGCGCGGCCGATCAGCCGGCCGAGCGCGGGCAGGAGCTCCGGGTGCAGGCTCGTTTCCGGCTCGTTCAGGACGAGGAGCTGCGTAGGGCGCGGCGTGAGGAGCGCGGCGATCCACAGCAGGTAGCGCAGCGTGCCGTCGGAGAGCTCGGCCGCCTTGAGCGGCCGCAGCAGCCCGTGCTGGCGCATCTCGACCTCGAAGCGTCCCTCGTGGTGCGAGACCGAGACCGAGGCGCCGGGAAAGGCGTCGCCGACCGAGTCGGCGAGCGCGCGCGCATCGCCGATCTCGACGATGGTCTGGAGCGCGGCGGCGAGGTCGGCGCCGTCGTTCGCGAGCACCGGCGTGTGGGTACCGATCTGCGGCTGGCGCGCCGGCGCCTCGAGGTCGGCGCGGAACTGGTCGTAGAAGCGCCAGCCGCGCATCTGCTCGCGCAGCATCAGCATCTCGGGCGAGCTCCTCGGGTCGGCGCAGTGCGTCATCATGCTGTCGAAGCTCGCGAGCCCCTGCGTGAGCGGGATCCACTCCTTGCCGGCGCGGCTGCGCACGAGCGGCCCGCGCCGCTCTACGAGCAGCGCCGCCGGGCGCAGCACCTCGCCTGCCCAGATGCATTCGTGCTTGATCTCCGGGTCCTGGCCGAAGGCCGAGCTCGACGGCGTCGGCAAGCCGAGGTCCATGGCATAGCCGAACTCGTCGCCGGAGAACCCGAGGCGCAGGCTCACCGGCGCCTTGCGCAGCGTCCCCTGCACCGGGTGCTCGCCGCTCCTCACCGAGCGCGCGAAGCCTTCGGGCCCGGCCCACAGCGTGGACTGCAGGCCGCCCTCGCGCGCGAGCGAGGGAATGATCCTTCCCTGCGCGATGTCGGCGAGCAGGCGCAGCGCCCGGTACACGTTCGATTTGCCGCTGCCGTTCGCGCCGGTGATGACGTTCAGCGCCGCGAGCGACATCGCGAAGTCGCGAAGCGACCGGTAGTTGTAGATCGCGAGCGTCGAGATCATCGGCAAATCTCGACGACGCGGCGGCCGTCGGCGCCGACGCAGGCGCGGAGCATGCCTTCGCTGTTGAACGGCATCGCGATGCGCCCCCGCCGGTCGAGCGCGATGAGGCCGCCATCGCCCTTGACCCGGGTCAACGATTTCAACGCGGCCTGGGATGCCTGGAGGAGGCTTTCGCCGCGATGGCGCATCCGCGCCGAAACCTCGTGCGCGAGCGCGACGCGCATGAAAGCCTCGCCCCAGCCGGTGCCCGACACCGCGCAGGTCGCGTTGTCGGCGTAGGTGCCGGCGCCGATCAACGGCGAATCGCCGACGCGGCCGGGAAGCTTGCCGGTGTATCCGCCGGTCGAGGTGGCGGCGGCGAGGTTGCCCTCCCGGTCGAGCGCCACCGCGCCCACCGTGCCGTGGTGGCGCTTCAGTCCTTTGTTGAGCGCCGCGAGCCTGGCTTCGGTATGGAAGTAGCGGGCGAGGACGAGCGCGAGGCCGTGCTGCCGCGCGAAATTCTCGGCCCCTTTGCTCACGAGGAGCACGTGGGGGCTTTTCTCCATCACCGCGCGCGCGGCGAGCACCGGGTTGCGGATGCGGCTCACCGCAGCCACCGCTCCCGCGCGCAGCGTCGCTCCGTCCATGATGGAGGCGTCGAGCTCGTGCGTTCCCGCCGCGGTGTACACGGCGCCGCGGCCGGCGTTGAAGTGCGAATCGTCCTCGAGCTCGACCACCGCCGCGCTGACGGCGTCGAGGCTTTTTCCTCCGGAAGCTAGGACCTCGTAGCCGGCATCCAGCGCGCGCTCGAGCCCCCGGCAATACATGGATTGCTGCGCTCGAGTCAGGCGGCGCATGACGCCGGCGCCGCCGTGGACCGCGATGGCGATTCGCTTCGCCACTTGGCTAGTGCTGAGCGGCGATCAGCTTCTCGAAGCGCTGATCGGGGCAGAGCCAGATCGCCGCCACCAGGGCGTATAGCGCGCAGGAGGCGAGCGGGTAGAAGAACGCGAGCGCGATGGCAACGGCGTAGATCGCAAGCGAGATCCAGCCCTTGAAGTCGCGGCCGAGCGCCTTGGCGAGCATCGAGTGAGGGCCATGCAGGCGCAGCAGCAGGCGCGTCAGGATGGTGTACGCCATGGCCGCGCCGATCAGCACCGTCCCATAGGCGGCCACGGTCAGCGGCGCGAAGTGGTTCTCGTCCATCCAGCCGGTCACGAACGGGACGAGCGAGAGCCAGAAGAGCAGATGCAGGTTCGCCCACAGCGTCGCGCCGTTGCAGCGGTTCACGGCGTGGAACAGGTGATGGTGGTTGTTCCAGTAGATGCCGACGTACACGAAGCTCATCACGTAGCTCAGGAACACCGGCACGAGCGGCGCGAGCGCGGCCGGGTCGGCGCCGTGCGGCACCTTCATCTCCAGCACCATGATGGTGATGACGATGGCGAGCACGCCGTCGCTGAACGCCTCGAGCCTGCCGGATCTCATGCCCCCTCCGGGACGGCCGTCGCTTCCGCGCCTAGCGCGCGATCAGATAGATCTCGACCCGCCGCACGGCGGTCGCGGGCAGCGGAACCTCGTCCGCCAGCGGCACGCGCAGGTACAGCTTGGGATCGAGGCCCTGCGCGCTGAGCGCCTCCTCGACCGCGGCGTAGCGGCGTTCCGTCAGCCCCTTATCGGTGCGCGCCGTGGGGCCGTCGCCGATATAGCCCGCGAGCTGGACATAGGCCGGGTTCATCTCCTTGGCGTGCGTCGCGGCCCTCACCACGATCTCGCGCGCCTCGGGCGTCAACGATGTCACGGTGGGCGGAAAGAACACGACGTACTTGTTGGGCTCGGGCGCCTTCGCCGATTCCGGCGCCGTCGCGCAGGACACGAGCACGAACGCGCACAGCAGCAGACTCAGGCATCTTACGACCTTCACTCGATCCCCCCGTTCTGTTCCCTCATCTTGACTAGTGCACATTTTATGCGGCCGCAGGTGTCCAAGACAGGGCTGTGATCACTCCGTGGCCACCGCGCAAGCGTCAGGTCCGGATTCATAATGGGATCGGTTCGGCGAGGGGGCTACGGTGGCGGCGCACATGAGATCGAGCGAGGGGCTGCATAGCGGACGGTCGCGTGGGCTGCGCGGCCGCTTCGGTTTGCCGGGATTCCGTTCGGAGCGGCGCGAGCCGCTGTTCGACATCGATGTCGAGCCGGAGATCGCCTGGCCGGACCGTCGCGCCGCACCTTCGCACCCGGCGGAGACCGGCGCGAGCGAACAGGCGGCGGTCGGGCCGGTAGAGAGCGATTGGGCCCGGCTGCAAAGATGCGGCGACCTTGTGCTGGACGAGGCCGGCGACCTCTCGGGCACGGGGCGCGTGCGCTTCCTCAGGCTGCGCGACGATCCTTCCCTTCCCCGCCCGCCGACTCTGCTGACCGTCAGCCACGACGGCAGCATCTACTTTCTCGTGCCGGCGACGCTGCTGCTGCCGGAACGATGGACTCCGGAGCTCCGGGCGAGGCTGCCGCGCAGCCTCGTCGCCAAGGCGTCGCCGAACGTCCCCGACGATTTCCATTGGCCGGACGGGTCCGGCGTCATCGCCGCGATCGAGGAGCACGAACAACTTGTGTTCCACGTCCGGACGCTGCGCGAGGCGCGCGAGCTTCTGGCGCGCGAACGCGATCCCGGCGCCGAGCTCTATGGCAGCGCCGGCGCCGTCGCCCACTCGCCGCCGATGCTGGTGGAAGGGTTGATGCGCGAACACGGGATCTCGGTCGTCTACGGTGCCTTCGATGCGTTCAAGACCACGCTCGTGCTCGATCTCGCGGCGCACGTGGCGATGGGCGCGCCATGGCAAGGCCGTGCCGTGAGCCACCGCCCGGTCGTGTGGTATGCGCTGGACGGCGCGGACGACGTCGCCCTTCGGCTCAGCGCGATCGAAACCGAGCTCCGGCACGGCGAATGCGGCTGGGGCCAGGACCGCGCGCCGTTCTCGGTGCGCCGCCGGATTCCGGAGGACTATCTGGCGTGGCGAGCGGAGCTGTGCCGCATCGCCGAACGCTGGGAGAAAATCGGCGCGGCGCGCGACGCGATCGGCGAGATGCCACCGGAGGCATCGGCGATCGATCGTATCGCGCGGCCGCCGCTGGTCGTCATCGACGCGCTATCGATGGCGCTCGGCAACGAATTCGAGCAGGGGCCGCGCGCCGCGCGGTTCATTCAGGAATGCGTCGATCTGCTGCGCGAGCGGCAGGACCTCACGACCGACGGTCCCGCAAGCGACGAGAAACGCGCGCGGGAGCATGGCCCGCTTCCCGCGACCATCGCGTCCCCGGTCGCGTCGCACATCATCCTGATCCACCAGCAAACGACGGCGCGGACGGAGTTCGACGGGCCCGGCGTCGTGCTCGCGAACAGCCAGGCGCTCTTCCGCGTGCACCGCTTCGGCGAAATCGAGGACGAGGCGCGGCCGATGGCCGGGCAGCTCACGCCGATGCGCGTCAAAGGCATGGTGCGCCCGCCGCCGGTGCGCTTCGCGGTCGAGGCGGTGCCGATCGAGGGCACCCCGCAAACGACCGCCATCCTCAGTCCCGACGGCGGTTTCTAGAGTCGGCGTTACGATCCGGCGCGGATCGCGGCGATCTCCTTGCGGAACCCGGCAAGGACCTTGTCGCCGTCCGGCGTCGCCTTCGCCCACTCGGCGACCACGTTCGCGATCTTGGCCTTCCAGCGCGCCCGCTCGTCGGCGGTGAGACGGTGAATCTCCTGGTCCTTGCTCTTCTCCAGGATGCCGAAGTTCTGGCGCTCGGTGTCGTCGATCACCTTATTGAACAGGTTGGTGTAGACCGTCCCGATGTTGCCATCGATCGCCTGTTTCGCCTTGCCCGAGAGCCGCGCGTAGGTGTCCTTGTTCATGATCATCATCGCGCCCTCGCCGCCGAGCGATTCGCGCAGGTGATGGTGGACCATGTCGTGGAGCTTGAACGATACGGTCGCCGGCCAGCCGATGGCCACGCCATCGATCACGCCGCGCTGCAGGCTCGGGTACAGTTCGGTCACCGCGAGGGTGATCGGCGTTCCGCCGAGTGCCTCCACGGTCTGTGCCGCGACCCGCCCCTGCACGCTGAGCTTCTTGCCGTGGAGGTCATCCATCCGCTCGATGCTGTCCCGGGTATGGAAGGACATGTTGGCGAACACGCCGAAGGCGATCGGCTTGACCTTCGACCATTCGTCGCCGAGCACGCCCTTCTCGTTCAGCCGCTGCAGCGCAAGCCCGGCCTCGTGCGCGCTTTCCGCCTCGAACGGCAGGGTGGCGACCGTCGTGCGCGGGACCTGCGTCGAGATCGGGCCGACGATGCAGAAGGCGAAATCGGCGACGCCGTTGAGCACACGATCGTAGGCGTTGCGCATCGACACTAGCGTCTGGCCCTGGAACACCTCCACATTGAGGGTGCCACCGGACTCCTTGGAAACCTTCTTGGACCAAGGATCGATCACCTGGGTGTGGATCGACGCCGTCGGCGGGCCGGGGTCGCCGTACTTGAGGAGGATCGGCTCCGCCGCGTCGGCGAGACGCGCGTCGATTGCGAGCGCCAGCGCCCCGAGGGCGAAGGCCATCATTCCCGTGCGAAGGGTCATGTCGGTGCTCCCAGATCGTGGGCCGTCCTGGCCCGGATACGCCCGGCCGTGATCCGGCTCTCTGGCGCGAAACCTTCCCGTGCTCGCGTCGAGCGTTATCGTTCTTACGACGCGAGAACAATCAGTCTAACGCGGAGGGGTTTCAGGTCAACCCTGCATCGCTTGATCGTGCCCGTCCCGCTAGTTCCGGGGCGTGTTGACCGCCGCATCCGCCACCTTCTCCGCCGTCATGATGACGGGGATGTTGGTGTTGGCGCGCGGCACGCAGGGGAACAGCGAGGTGTCGGCGACGCGCAATCCCGCGACGCCGCGTACGCGCCCCTGGTTGTCGGTCACCGTCGTCGGGTCGTCGTCGCGCCCCATGCGGCAGGTGCAGGACAGATGCCGGATCGACAGCGTGTGTCGCATCACGTGCTCCTCGACCGCGGCGTCGCCTCCGGCCGCGATCTTGGCACGGATGTCCTCGCCCAACATGATCCCCTCGATCACGTTCTTGCGGAACGGCCCGGCCATGTCGAGCAGCGCGCTCACCGCGCCGGTGATCGCCTTCGACTTCGGCGACACCAGCGCGACGATCTGCGAGCGCCGGTTCCAGCCGGTGGAGAACACCTCGCGCACCGCACTCTTGAGCGGCTCGCGGTCGTAGGTGGCGAGCACCCATTTCAGCCCGTACTTGAGCCGCTCAAGGTCGCGATGGTCCGACAGCATGTTGACCTCGACGGTGGGCTCCTCGTCCCACTGCGGGCTCTTGAGCTTCACCTGACCGCGCGAGTACGGCTTGTTGAGCCAGGTCGCGAGCGACAAGGTCCGCTGCCCGACCGAATGCCACAGCGCGCGCGGGATCACCGAGCAGTACATGTCGTTCGGGCCGCAATTCGGATAATTCGAGGAGTAGCGCGCCGCGACCTGGATGTAGGGCCCGTCGG
>DASXAO010000083.1:0-40495 GCA_036406675.1 Burkholderiales bacterium | reverse complement strand
CCGACGGACCAGTCGTCCCGGCCGTTCACGGTGAGGGTGACGAACACGTCCTCGCTGCGTACACCGGCCGCGGCCAGCTGATTCGCGATTTCCGCGAACAGCGCCGCCTTCATCCGCGGGCTGCGCGGCACCAGGGTGATGTTCACGAATACCACGTTGCGCCGGCTCACGCCGAGGTAGCCCGGGTCGGCGATCAGGGCCTCGGCCGGGAGCTGCTCGATGATCTGGAATCGGTCGGCCTCCGGAAGACCGAGGGCGTTCACCATGGCGCGGTGCACGCTGTCGGCGATGGCGCGCTGGGTATCGGCGGGGGTGTCGGCGCGCAACGAGATTCGCATCACGGGCATGGCATCTCCTTGTCGGGCTCCTGGGTCATCTTGCATCGCCGATCAAGGCGGCGACGAAGGTAGCGGCGGCCTCTTTCAGCTGTTTGCGCCCGTATCCGGCGCGCTCCATCACGGCAAGCCCTCGCGTGAAGGTCACGACGACGCGAGCAAGCCTGTTCGCATCGATCGCGGGTCGCCCCTTGGGCGCAGAGCGGATGGCCTTGCCGATCAGCTGCTCGAGCCGGCCGAGGACGCCTTGCACGCGCTGGCGGACTGCCGTGCTCGAAATGGCCGCGTCCAGCGCGGTGCGCGTCGTGAGGCAACCCCGCGGAGGCGAGCCGTCGGTCATGTTCACGATGATGAGCTCGAAGAAATTCTGCAGCCTGGCCGCGGCGTCGCCCTGGGCCAACGCACTGGCGGCCGTTTCCAGGAATTTCCCGGCGTAGCCGTCGAAGGCGCGCAGGAAAATCGCTTCCTTGTCGCCGTACGCGTGGTAAAGGCTGCCGCGCTGGACGCCGGTCGCGGCGGCAAGGTCCTGCATGGTGGCGTCGTGCAGACCCTTGCGCCAGAACACCTCCAGCGCGACCGCGATCACCTCCTGCTCGTCGAACTGACGCACGCCCGCCATTGCGCTCGCTCCACCAGCCTATTGTTTGACAGTCTCGTCAAACTTGACATCCTTGTCAAGGATGAGGCTCTTCAGGCTGCCGGGCGTATTGGACTCGAGCCGGCGCCGCGCCGATCGCCGGGCCGCACGATCTGGTTGCGGACGAAGTGCAGGTGCTGGCGCAGCACGTAAAGCTGGTCGGCGAACGATCCGGGCAGCTTGACCGTGACGATCCGCCTCTCGATCTCGTCCAGGCGCCCGAGGAGCTCGGCGCGCTGCTCGGGCGTGGTCTCGCCGAAGGCGGCGCGCTCCAGCGCCATCAGCTCGCCGTAGCGGCGGTAGATGCGCTGGTTGATGCGCCACTTGTAGAGCCAGGGCACGATCCGCAGGCCGGGGATCAGCAGCACCGCGAGCGGCACCAGCACGATCGCCACCCGGTCGACTAGGCTCGCCAGCCAGAAGGGCAGGTGCCGGTAGGCGAAGGTCTTGCCGGTCTTGTAGTAGCGCATCGCGTCTTCGCTCACCCGGTACTCGTGCTCGAGCGGCGCCGGAAACTCGCCCGCTTTTTGCAGCAGCGTGGCGCGGCCGTGCACCTCCTGCGCGGCCTGGATCAGCAGGTCGGAGAGCGCCGGATGCAGCCCCGGACGCGCGAGCAGCTCGACGGTCGGCGCCACCATCGTCATCGTCTGCGCGGGCGTGTTCTTGCCGAGGTCGAGCGAGCCCGGCGGCAGCTCGATCTTCGTCAGGTAGCGGAAGCGCCGCACGTACCCGTCGCCCTGGACGAAGTCGAACAGGCGCACGTTCGCCGTGTGAACCAGCTCGCGCATCGTGGCCGGCGTGGCGGAGTCGCCCATCAGGAAAATGGCGTCGGCCTGTCCGTTGAGGAGCGCCTCCTCGGCGGCCTTGCCCTCGAGGTCGAGCAGCTTCGAGCGTCCGCCGGCCTCGATCCCGTTCGCCTTGAGGAGCGCCTCCGCTAGAGCGCGCGCGCCGCTTCCCTCTCGCCCTATGGCGATGCGCTTGCCGTCCAAATCGGAGAGGAGCTGGATCGGCTTCGGCGCCTTGTAGAAAACGAGGACCGGCACATAGAAGACGCTGCCGAGCGACACGAGATTGTTCGCGTCGCCGAGGCTCGCGATCCCGCCCTGCACGAAGCCGATGTCGACCGTGAACCCCGGGTCGCTCAGGCGCTTGAGATTCTCGAGCGAGCCCGGCGAAGGGAGGATCTTCAGCGTCACGCCTTGCCTGGCGAGGATCTTCGCGTAGCGCCCTGCATTGACCTGGAACGCGCTGCCTTCAGCGCCGCTCGTCATCACGATCGTGGTCGGCGGCGCCGGGTTTACGTAGCGCAGCGTGATCCACAGGATCACGATCAGCAGGAGCGCGAACGGGAGCAGCGTCAGCGCAGCGTCCCGCCACGAAACGGTGGAAATGCGAAAGCGAGGGACCAACACGACGGAGAAGCGGCTCCCGGCGAAAACTCGAACCAGCGGCCCGATTCTACTCCGTGAGTTCCCGCACGGCCTGTTATGGCAAGATTTGCGCTCTTCACGGGAGGAGGGCGACATGAGGGCGGCATCGATCATCGCAGCGGGCGCTTCGTTGTTTTCAACCGCGGTCGGCGCCGCGGAAATCAACGTGATTTCGACACAGGCGACGCAAGAGGCGTATCTCGAGCTCGTGTCGCAATTCGAGAAGGCTTCGGGCCACAAGGTAAAGACGGTCTTCAACGGAACGCTCAACGTGCAGAAGCGGCTCGCCGGCGGCGAGCCCTACGACCTCATCATCATGGCGAGCCCGGCAATCGACGAGCAGATCAAGCTCGGAAGAGCGCTCGCCGGCAGCCGCGTCGATCTCGCAAAATCCGGCACCGGGCTCGCCGTGCGCAAGGGCGCGCCGAAGCCCGACATCCGTTCGGCCGATGCGCTGAAGAAGACGCTGCTCGCAGCCAAGTCCATCGGCTATTCGACCGGGCCGAGCGGCCTCTACATGCTCGGCGTGTTCGAGAAGCTCGGCATCGCCGACCAGATCAAGGGCAAGCTCAGGCAGACGCCGTCCGGGGTGTTCGTCGGCACCCTCATCGCCAACGGCGAGGCCGAGGTCGGCTTCCAGCAGGTCGCCGAGCTGGTGCATTTCCAGGGCATCGACTACGTCGGTCCGCTGCCGGGCGAGCTGCAACGCATGACCACGTTCTCATCGGGCATCCATTCCGGCGCCAAGCAACGCGATGCCGCGAAGGCGCTGGTCAAGTTCCTCACCGCGCCGGCCGCGGCGCCGGTCATCAGGAAGCACGGCCTGGAGCCCGCCTAGCCGTGCCGGAGTAAGCGGCGCGTTCATGGAAGCAACGCCGGCCGGCTGGCTTGCGCGCGCCAGCCGCATCGCACCCGGGCTGCCGTCGCTGCTGCGCTATCGGCTCGCCGATTTTCCGCAGGATCTCGTCGCGGGCCTGTCGGTCGCCGCGGTCGCCTTGCCGGTGGGCGTGGCGTACGCGCAGCTCACCGGCTTCGGGCCCGAGGTCGGGTTGTACTCGAGCATCCTGCCGCTCGTCGCCTATGCGCTCTTCGGGACATCGCGCCAGCTCATCATCGGCCCTGACGCGGCAACATGTGCGCTGGTGGCCGCTGCGGTCGCGCCGCTTGCGGCCGGCGACGCCGACGCCTATGCGTCGCTGTCGGTGACGCTCGCCTTCGTCGCCGGTCTGCTGTGCGTGGCCGGAAGCTTTCTCAAGCTCGGTGCGCTTGCCGATTTCCTGTCGCGGCCTATCCTGGTCGGTTTCCTGAATGGCATTGCGCTGAGCATCGTGCTCGGGCAGATGGGCAAGCTGCTCGGCTTTTCGGTGGAGGCGGGCGGGATCGTCCCGCGCCTCCTGGAGGTGGTCTCCAAGCTCGGCACTACGCACTGGCCCACGCTTGCCGTCGGCGCCGGCAGCTTCGCGCTGTTGCTGGTGGCGCCGCGGCTGGTGCGTCGCTTGCCGGCTGCGCTGGTCACGATGATCGTGGCCGCGCTCGCCGTCGCGCTGCTGCACCTGGACAGCGGCGGCGTCAAGGTTATCGGCGAAGTGCCCGCAGGGCTGCCCCGGCTGCACGTTCCGGCCTTTTCCGCCGCGCAGGTCCCGACGCTGCTTTCGTCTGCCGCCGGCATCGCATTGATTGCCTTCGCCAGCATGGTGGTGACCGCGCGCAGCTTCGCGATCAAGAACGGCTACGACATCGACGTCGACCGCGAGTTCGCCGCGCTCGGCGCGGCGAACATCGCCTCCGCGCTGTCGCAGGGCTTCGCGGTAAGCGGAGCCGACTCGCGTACCGCGATGAACGATGCCGCCGGCGGGCGCACGCGCGTCGCTGGACTGGTTGCGGCCGCGGCGATTGCCGTCGTGTTGCTCTTCTTCACCGGGCCGCTGCGCTACGTGCCAACGGCGGCCCTGGGTGCGGTGCTCGTCATGGCTGCACTGCACCTCGTTGACGTGTCTGCGCTGCGCAGGTTGTACCACATCGACCGGCGCGAGGTGGTCCTGTCGGTCCTGGTCACGCTGGGCGTGGTCGCGCTGGGTGCCGTGGAGGCCATCCTGTTTGCCGTGGCGCTCGCGCTCGTGCGCTTCGTGCGGCTGGTGTCCCGGCCGGCCGTCGAGACGTTGGGCGAGGTGCCCGGATTACCCGGCTTCCACTCCCTGGAGCGGCACGCGGATGCCGCCACGGTGCCCGGATTGGTGCTGCTGCGCTTCAACGCGCCGATCGTGTTTTTCAACGCGCCGCAATTCAAGCGCGCGGCCGAGGAGGCGGCGGGCCCCGGGACTCGCTGGCTGGTCATCGACATGCTGCCGGTCACGATAGTCGACGCCACCGGCCTGCTGACCGCGGTCGAGCTGGCCCGCGCGCTGCGGGCGCGGGGGGTGACGCTTGCGCTCGCGGGTCGCGTCACGCAGTGGCAGAACTGGGCGCGCTCGCGCGGTTTCTCGGTGGGCGGCGCGGGAGTTCGGGCCTTTCCCTCTCTCGAGGAGGCCGTGCGCGCGTATCACGCCGCTGGTCAGGCTCCACGCGCGGAAGACAAGGCGCCGTGAGCGGCCGATTGTAGAATCCCGCGCATGCGGCCGCAGGTGCGGTTCTGCAAGTCGAGCGACGGGGTCCAGCTCGCCTATGCCATTTCGGGCGAGGGGCCGCCGCTGGTGCGCGCGCCGCACTGGTTCACCCACCTCGAATACGACTGGACCAACCCGGCGATGCGGCCGTGGGTCGAAGACCTGTCGAAGCGCTACACGGTCCTGCGCTTCGACCAGCGCGGCACCGGTCTCTCCGATCGCGAGGTGCCCGAGATCTCGTTCGAGGCGCATGTGCGCGACCTGGATGCGGTCGTCAAGGCGGCCGGCTGGGAGCGCTATGGGCTGATCGCGCTGTCGCAGGGCGCCGCCGTAGCCATCGTGCATGCCACGGCGTATCCCGAGCGCGTCAGCCACCTCGTGATCTGCGGAGGCTTTGCGCGCGGCTGGGCGAAACGCGGCGGCTCGCCGGAGCTCATGGAGCAGCGCGAGATGCAGGTCAAGCTGATCAAGTTCGGCTGGGACCAGGCCGATCCCTCGTTCCGGCAGGTGTTCAGCACGCAGTTCATGCCCGATGCGCCGATCGAGGCGATCCGCGGCTTCAACGACTTCATGCCGCGCACCAGCTCGGCAAAGAACGCCGCGGAAATCTTTTTCCGGAACAGCTTCATCGACGTGCAGGCGGAGGCGCGCGCGTTGAAATGCCCGACGCTCGTCCTGCACGGGCGCGGCGACGTGCGCATCCCGTTCGAGGAGGGAAGGCTTCTCGCCAGCCTCATCCCCGGCTCGAGCTTCGTCACGCTCGAGACGCGCAATCACCTGATGATGCAGGACGAGCCGGCCTGGCAGGCCTTCCTCGACGCGCTCGCCGCGTTCTACCCGCCGCGCAGCGGCGCCGCGGCGAGCAGCTTTCCGGGGCTGACGGCGCGCGAACGGGAGGTCCTCGAGCTGATCGCGCAGGGTTTGGACAACGCGCAAATCGCGGCGCGGCTCGAGCTCTCGGAGAAGACGGTGCGCAACAACATCACCCACATCTTCGACAAGATCGGCGTGGAGAACCGCTCGCAGGCGATCGTGCTCGCCCGCGAGAGCGGGCTCGGCGCCGCGCGACGCCCCTAGGTACCGCAGGTATCGCGCAGGTATCAAGCAGGTATCGCGCAGGTATCGTTTTTTGGAAGCGGGACGCTTGTCCCGCCTTTCCCGTCCCTGACGTGTGATGTCCCGGGACCGGCGCCTCAGGCGCGGGCACGGTGGCCCGGCGCAGCATGGCGTCATGGCGATCGTCCTCCTCCACTGCAGCGGATCCTCCGGAGCGCAATGGCGCGCGCTCGTGGCGCAGCTCGACGCTCGCCAGCGCGTAGCGGCCCCCGATCTTGTCGGCCATGGAACCCTCGCCGGCGAAGCCGCGCCGGTGCGCAGCCTCATGGGATGCCTGGACGAGCCGATCCATCTCGTGGGCCACTCCTATGGCGGCGCGCTCGCTTTGCACATCGCCCGCACGCGCCCCGAGCGGGTGCGCAGCCTGACGCTGGTCGAGCCTTCCGCGTTTCATCTGTTGCGGGACGGCGAGGCGATGGATGCCGTGGCGCTCAGCGAGATCATCGAAGTGGCGCTGGACGTCCGCCTGGCGCTTGCCGCCGGCGACCTCGGCTCCGGTTTCGGCCGCTTTGTCGACTACTGGAGCGGACCGGGGAGCTGGGCGGCGATGCCGCCCGAGAAACGCGCCGCGTGCGCGCCGCAGCTTGCCAAGGTGGCGCTCGATTTCGACGCGCTCCTCGGCGATCCCGCCGGGCTCGAAGACGTGCGCGACCTCGGCCTGCCAACGCTCATCGTGCAGGGCGGAGCGACCCGGCTTCCGTCGCGCTGCGTCTGCAGGCTCCTGCGCGCGGCGATGCCGCAGGCGAAATTCGAAGTGGTGCCAGACGCCGGGCACATGCTTCCCATCACGCACCGCGAGCAGGTGAATGCCCTTGTCGCGGCGCATATCCAACGCAATTCCGATCTCAATGGAGAACACCATGCAAGACTTGCAGCCTGAAGTGAGCGCCCGTTACGCGAAAGCGATCGAGTTTTCCAAGCGCATCCGCTGGGACATCGAGCGCGACGTCATTCGCAGCCGCAGCTTCGACTTCGCGAAGAAATTCCTGCCCGACGGCCTGTCGAAGGCGGCCGGGCTCGATTTCCTCGGCGCGAAGGAGAAGCGCCTGGTGAGCCAGATCCAGGGGCGCACCTACGCCAACATGTTCGGCCTGGTCGAGCGCTTCATCGGGCCGAAGGTGAGCGAGGTGAGCCGCGATCACTGGCTCGGCGACCAGACGGCCTTCGAGGCGCTGGTGCGCTTCACCGACGAGGAGCTCAAGCACCAGGAGCTTTTCCGCCGCGTGGAGCGCATGACCGCCGAGGGCATGGCGCCGGGCTACACTTTCCTGCCGCAGCCGAACGACGTCGCGAACGCGGTGCTCGGCAAATCCACCTGGGCGGTGCTCGCGCTCATCTGCCACATCGAGCTTTTCGTCCTCGCCCACTACCGGCAATCGATCGAGCCCGACGGCGAGCTCTCCGAGCTGTGGCGCGACGTCTTCATGTTCCACGCCAAGGAGGAATCGCAGCACGCGATCCTCGACGAGCTGGAATGGCAGCGGGAGGACGCGAAGCTCACGCCGGCGCAGCGCGACCAGGGGGTGAGCGACCTGATCGACCTCGTCGCCGCAGTCGACGGCATCCTGCAGATGCAGGCGGGCGCCGACACGGATTACTTCCTGCGGATCTGCGGGCGGGCGTTCGGAAGCGCGGAGGTCGAGAAGCTGCGCGACACCATGCTCAAGGCCTACCGGTGGCAGTACATCGTCTCCGGCGTCCAGGATGAGCGCTTCCAGAAGATCCTCGGCGGCCTGATCACCGGGGCTCAGATGAATCGCATCGGCGCCGCGCTGGGTCCGATCGTCGGCTAGGGTAGACTTCCCCTCTTCACGGAGAGGGGGACTGATGATCACGCGTCTTGCGGCATGGCTTCTCGTCGCATTGGCTCTGCTTCCCGCGCTCGCTGTCGCGCAGGGGTACCCGTCGAAGCCGGTGAAGATCATCGTCCCCGCCCAGCCCGGCGGCGGGCTCGACCTCACCGGACGCACGATCGGCGGCGAGCTCCAGCGCGCGCTGGGACAGTCGTTCATCATCGAGAACGTCGGCGGCGCGGGAGGCTCGATCGCCGCGATGGCGACGAAGCGCGCCGCGCCCGACGGCTACACGCTGATGGTGGGCTACGTCGGCACGCACGGCACCAACCCCGCGGTGCGCAAGCTCGAGTACGACGCGGTGCGCGACTTCACCCCGATCGCGATGGTTGGCGGCACGCCCAACATCCTGGTGGTCGCTCCGTCGGTGCCGGCTGCGGACCTCAAGGCCTTCGTCGACTACGCGAAGAAGAATCCGACGAAGCTCAACTGGGGCACCGGCGGCATCGGGCTCCTGAACCACCTCGCCCTCGAGCAGTTCAGGGCCGCGGCGCACCTCGAAGATGCGGTCTACGCGCACTACAAAGGCATAGGCCCCGCGATTACCGACATGCTCGGCGGCCAGATCAACGTGCTCATGCCGGGGCTCGCGGCCGCGCTCCCCCACATCCGCGCCGGAAAGCTCAAGCCGCTCGCCGTCACCGGGCTCAAGCGCAATCCGCTCCTGCCCGACGTCCCGACCTTCGAGGAATCGGGCTACAAGGGGTTCGACGGCGTGCAGTGGTACGGCATCGTCGGCCCGGCGAAGCTGCCGCCCGACGTTACCCGCAAGCTGAACGCCGAGATCAACAAGGCGCTCTCGGCGCCTGCCCTGCGCGATCGCCTGGCGAGCGAGGCGATGAATATCATGCCGATGACCCCGGAGCAGTTCGGCGAGTTCATGAAGGCCGACATCGCGCACTGGTCGGAGCTCGCGCGCGAGCGCAACATCCACCTCGAAAACTAGGGGCGGCGTCAGCCTGAAGGATCGCCCCTAGTACTTTGGTCCCGGGACCGTCGTATGAGCAGTCAAGACATGGCCGCCAGGGCGGTCTGGCGAGGGGACCCCTGCGCAAGCAGGGTGCGGCGAGGGCCGGTGTGCTAGGTCGACTGCGCGAGCAGGCGCAGGACCCGCTCGACGCTTTCTTCCACCGACATCACGCTGGTGTCGATGCGCACGTCCGGATTCTCGGGACGCTCGTAGCGGCTGCCGATCCCGGTGAAATCCTTCAATTCTCCCCTCCGGGCCCGCGCGTACATTCCCTTCGGGTCACGACGCTCGCATACCTCGAGCGGGGTGTCCACGAATACCTCGATGAACTCCCCGTCGGAGAGGAGCCGGCTCGCCATGCGACGCTGCTCGCGAAAAGGCGACACCAGGGCGACCATCACGGTCAGGCCGGCGTCGACCATCAACCGCGCCACTTCGCCGACCCGGCGGATGTTCTCGACGCGATCGGCGTCGGAGAAGCCCAGGTCGCGGCACAGGCCTTTGCGCAGGCTGTCCCCATCGAGCACGCAGGTCATGCGGCCGAGCTCGCGAAGGCGCTGCTCCAACGCGCTGGCCAGCGTCGTCTTGCCCGAGGCGGGGAGCCCGGTGAGCCAGATGCAACGTGCCGGCAGGTCCGCTGCTGCGGAGGGCTGGCGTGCCGGCGCAATCCCGACGGGTTGCGGAAGTCCGAGAAAACTCATTCGTGCAAATCCCTCTCCCAGAGCCGCTCCTCCAAACGGCCCGCTGTTTCATACGTTCAAACGGCCACGGCCATACGGTCCTCAACGAGGCCTGCTTTTACTGCGTCGACGCCGCGCACGCGTGCCTCGAAAAGGCCCGACGCGAATCGATAGAGCTCCAGGTCGAAGCGGTTGCAGCGCTCGATCGCCCGCAGGGCCTCTTCACCTACCTCGGCGCGCCCTGGACGATCCTCGCCGACGTTTTCAGGCAGGCCCGGCCGGGCGCCCCAGCCGAACGCGCGCTGAAGAAGAGCCAGCGATTGGTCGAAGCGCTCGGTGAGTCCCACGACCGCGAACTTCGCGAGCCGGGACGCGGCGCGCTCGAGCATCGCGGGCGTGACCCGTCCGCAGGCCAGGTTCATCTCGCCCGCCAGGCGGCGCGTCTGGCCGTTGTCCATTTCGACGAGGCCGCAGGCGCTCACCCATTCCGCCAGGGTCGCGCGCATCGCCACCGGGTGCAGCCGGTCGATGGCTCTCCTGCGGTAGTGGTAGTAGTGCGAGATGGCCCGCTCGACGGGATCGCGCAGCAGCGTGAAAAAGCGCGTGTCCGCCGGGAGATGCCTTGCGATCGACAGGTCGAAATGCCCGTGAACCAGGCGCAGCCTGGGGTGGGTTCTGACTGCAGTCCTCAGCCTGAGAACCTTGGAGAACGAGAGCAGCCGGCGCCGGATGATCGGCTGTTCCGGGAGGATCCAGGCCATCCCGCGCATCATGATCTCGTAGGATTCGTCCGGGCCGTATTCACGGGCGAGCACCGAGTTGAGCGTGGTTCCCGCCGTCTTGGGGATGTGGAGGAAGGCGATCAGGCGGCCTGGATCGCGGCGCGAATCGCCGACCTGCGGATTGCCGAAGTGCATCGAGACTCTTTTCTTGACCGCCGTCAGTTTAATGGCAACGATCGGAGTTTGCTGCAGATGACAATGGTCATCTGGACGTGAAGACGCCCGGCAGTTTAGAAGCAAGGGCTAGTTCGGACTCTGCGATAAAAGGTAAAGCTACGTAAAGGGCGAGAACGTGGACAAGCCTCGAGTGCTGATCGTCGACGACTCCAGGGCGGTGCGCGGCGCCGTCGCGAAGGTGATCCGCAGCTTTTTCGACACCGCCGAAGCCGCCGACGGCGAGGCCGGCTGGGCGGCGATCGAGCGCGATCCGAGCATCGCGGTGGTGATCTCGGACCTGGACATGCCGGACCTCGACGGCTTCGGGCTGCTGCAGCGCATCCGCAGCGCCACGTCGGCGCGCATCCGCGAGCTGCCGTTCCTGGTTCTCTCCGGCAACGAGGACGATGCGACGCGCCGGCGCGCGCGCGACGCGGGCGCGAGCGACTTCATCAGCAAGAAGATCCGGGGCATCGAGGCCGTCGCGCGGATCGACAATCTGCTGCGGCTGGTGCAGGCAAGGCACGACCTCGAGGCGAGCCACCAGGCGCTCAAGGTCGACGACGACGAGAAGATGTGGGACCGGCTCACCGGCGCCTTCACCTCCGGCTACCTCCTCGAGGAGGGCGCGAAGCACTTCGCGCAGGCGCGCGAGCACGGCACGGCGTTCTCGGCGGTGAGCCTGCGCATCGACAACTATGCCGAGATCGAGGCCAAGTTCGGCAAAGCGGCCTTCGGCCAGCTGCTGGGGCGTCTGGTCAAGCTGCTCCAGGGCATGCTGCGCGCCGAGGACGCGCTGGGGCGCACCGGCGAAGCGCTGTTTTCGGTGATCCTCCCCGGCACCGCGGCGCAGCAGGCTGTCGGCGTCGCGCAGCGCCTGCGGCAGCGGCTCGAGAGCGCCCGCATCACGCACGGCGCCGAGGCGGTGAGCATCCTCACCAGCCTCGGCGTAGCGGCGCTCGGAAACGACAATGTCGCCTCGGTGGAGGAGCTCCTCAAGACCTCGGTCGCGCGGCTGCAGCAGGCGGCGCTCAAGGCCGAGGCGCAGCGCAGCGGCGCGCGGGAAACGCTGCCCGCGCCGCCGCCGGCGGCGCACGGCCCGGGCGACGTCGCGGCCGCGCTGCAGGTCCTCGAGCGGGCGAGCGCCGAGCGCCCGTCGGAAGTGCTGGACCACCTGGGGCCGCTCGTCAAGGCGACTTGCGCGCGCGTCGGCATCGATCTGCAGGAATACCTGTTCCTGCTGCAATCGCGATGAACCCACGTCGAAGTCTCGGGATTGCCGTGGTCGGCGCCGGGCGCATCGGCACGCTGCGTGCGCGGCTCGCTGCCGGCCATCCGGCGGTGCGCTTCATGGCCATCGCCGACGCGGACGCGGCGCGGGCGCGCGGCCTCGCGCAAGAGGTGGGCGCCGCGTTTCATTCCGGAGACAACCTGCAGGCGATGTCGCGTCCGGAGGTCGACGCCGTAATCGTCGCCACGAGCGAGGGCGAGCACACTGCCGCGGTGCTGCAGGCGCTCGAGCGCGGCAAGGCGGTGCTGGTGGAAAAGCCGATCGCGCTGGAGCTCGCCGAGGCCGACCGCGTCGTCGCGGAGGTCGCGCGGCGCGACGCCGACCTGCGCGTGGGCTACAGCCGCCGCTACAAGGAGCGCTATCTCATCGCCAAGGAGCAGGTGCTGCAGGGACGAATCGGCCGGATCGTGGGCGCTGCGGCGCGCGTGTTCAACTCGCGCGCGCAAGCCCTGGCGATGCTGACGCGCAACCCGGGCGCCACCCCGGTGGTCGACGCGCTCACCTACTACGTGGACCTCGTGAACTGGCTCCTCGGAGGCGCGCAGGTCGCCGAGGTCTTCGCGCGCGGGCAGAAGGGCGTGCTCGAGGCGGCCGGGTACGACACGCACGACGTGAGCTGGGCGATCCTCACCTATGGCGACGGCGCCGTCGTGAACCTCGGTGTGAGCTACGCGCTGCCGGAGAAATATCCCGCCCTCGGCCACGCGGCGCGCGTGGAAGTTCTCGGCACCGACGGCGTCATGATTCTCGACGACGATCACACCGACCAGCTCATGTATACCGACAAGGGCATGCCGCACGTCTACCTGCCGGGCCACGCCGTCAACATGGTGTTCCTGCAAAGCGGCACGCCCGGGGATTGGGCGATGGGCGAGCTGTGGGGCCCGATCGCCAACGAGACGCGCGCGTGGCTCGATCACCTTGCGCTCGGCAAGCCCTGCGCGCTCGCGACCGCCAGCGAGGCCCGCCATACGCTGGAAGTGACGCTGGCGATCGAGCGCGCGGCCGCGGGCGGCCAGCCGGTCAGGCTGCCTCTCGCTCCAATCAAGGCGTGACTCGCGAGCTTGCGGCGTTCTCCGGCGGCGCCGCTTCGTATATCAGGAGGCCGATTGAGCCGAGGCTTGCGTCGACCTTTCCGCGCCGGACCGCGAGATAACCCGATCCGGTAAATCGGACTGCGGGAATAGACGGTGTTCGGGTTCCTTCTCATACTTTGCGAAGACTTTCGCCTTCTCTTCAAGAGGGGAATCATGAAACGAAGCGGACCGAAGTTCGCCGCATTCGACCAGGGGCAGATCCCGCAGATCGCGGTGTTCAACCAGGCGAAGACGCCGCTCGGGCTGAATCTGGACGCGCTGATCGCGGCGCTGCAGAAGTTCGTCACCGACTATGTCGTGCCGGTGTGGGGCACGCCGGCGCGGCTGGTGAAGACCACGGACTTCAAGAAGGGCGCCTGGGGAGTCGTGTTCCTCGATACGGCGGACCAGGCGAACGCGCTCGCGTATCACGACCTCACGCCCGACGGCTTTCCCCTGTCCAAGGTGTTCGTGAAGACGATCGCAGACGACAAGGCGTCGCTCTCGGTCGCGACGTCGCACGAGCTGGTCGAGATGCTGGTCGACCCGGCAATCAACATGCTGACGACGGGTCCGGATGCCAAGGCGGCCTACGCGTACGAGGCCGCCGACCCGGTCGAGGACGACTCGCTCGCGTTCAGCGTGAATGGATTCAAGATGACCGACTTCATCTACCCGTCGTACTTCGAGATCTTCCGCAAGCCGGGCTCGACGAAGTTCGACTACCGCGGCAAGGTGAAGAAGCCCTTCCAGGTCCTCTCCGGCGGCTACCAGATCGTGTTCAAGAACGGCAAGTGGAGCCAGATCACGGCGTCGGCGGCGAAGGCGCGCGATCTCGAGGACGAGGACCGCCGACAGCACCGCAGCCAGGTCCGGCCGAAACGCACCCGCGAGCGCTCGGCCAGGTCCCACCGGGGGCGCCGCTGAAGGGCTAGGCGACCGCGGAGGTTTTATAATGCGGCTCCTATGCAGAAGGCGGCCGCAGAAGCCCAGGCATCGTTCCGCAGCCTGAACGAGCACCTCCGAGAGCTGCAGCGCGGCTAGATGCGCCTTGCGTGGAAGGCGCCGGCATTTCTCGTCTTCGCGGGCTTCCCGTTGCTCGTCCACTTCGCCCTGCGCGACTCGCTGGGCGCGAACGCGGCCGCCGGGCTCACGCACGCGGGCGCCTACCTCGCGATGCTCTGGTACTTCGGCCGGACCCTGCGCCGCGGGCGCGAGCCGCTGATCACGCGCATCGCCCGCCGCATCCACGGCTCGGTGCCGCCCGACATGGAGCGCCTCACGCGCCGCCTGACCGTCGCGTGGTGCGCGTTCTTCGCCGGGCAGGTCCTCGTTTCGGCGCTCCTGCTTGTGTTCGCGCCGCACGACGTCTGGTCGATGTTCGTCAACGTGCTCGACCTGCCCCTGCTCGCGCTGATGTTCGTCGCCCAACAGGGTTACCGGGCGCTGTGCTTCCCGCTGGTTCCGCACGTCTCCATCGCGCGCATCCTGACCGCGTTCGTCGAAGTGACCTCCCGGGCTTCATGAACGCCGCCCGGGTTCTGCTGGCAGCGGTTTTCGCGCACGGCGCCGCCGCGGCTGCCGATTCCCCGGACTGGGATGTCGCGCGGCTGATGCAGGAGCTCGCGGCGGTGAAGTCCTCGAAGGCGCGCTTCGTCGAACGCCGCTATGTCGGCATCCTGACTTCGCCCCGCGAGTCGTCGGGCACGCTGCTTTACGTGGCGCCCGACCGCGTCGAAAAGCGTACCCTCTCGCCGCGCATCGAGAGCGTGCTGCTCGAGCGTGACGAGCTGACGATCGAGACCGAGCAGCCGAAGCGGCGCCGCACCCTCCGGCTCGACGAGGTGCCCGCCGTCGGCGTGTTCGTCGAGAGCATCCGCTCGACGCTGGCGGGAGACCTGGCGACGCTGAAGCGCGTGTTCGACATCTCGCTCGACGGCGACGAGCGCCAGTGGCGCCTGGTGCTGAAGCCGACCGACGCGAACATGCAGGAGCTGGTGAGCGAGATCCGCATCCACGGCCGCGGCAGCTCGATCGGCTCCATCGATTACCTGGAGCCGAACGGCGACCGCTCGACGATGACGATCACGCGGGATGCGCCGTGACGGCGGCGCAGCGGTGGGCGCTCGGCGCATGGATCGCGCTGCTCGCGCTCGCGGCCTGGGTCGTGGCACGCACGACGTTCACCACGGACGTTTCGGCCTTCCTGCCGCGCTCGCCGACGCCGGAGCAGCAGGTGCTGGTGGAGCAGCTGCGGGAAGGCGTCGTCTCGCGGCTGGTCCTGATCGCGCTCGAAGGCGCGCCGCCTGCCGCGCTCGGGCAGGCGAGCAGGACGATGGCCGCGGAGCTGCGCAAGCAGGAAAGCCTCGTCTCGGTCGACAACGGCGACGGCACGGGGGTCGCAGCGGACCGGGATTTTCTCTGGCGGCACCGCTACCTGCTCAGCCCGGCGATGGAGCCCGGACGCTTTTCGGCCGCGGGGCTGCGCGAGCGGCTGCAGGAAACCCTGCGCCTGCTCGACTCGCCCGCCGGTTCCCTGGTGCGACGCACCGTACCGAACGACCCGACCGGCGAGCTGCTGCGCATCCTGGAGCGGCTGGAGCCGCCGAGGAAGCCGGTGCTGCGCGAAGGCGTCTGGTTCTCGCGCGACGGCCGGCGGGCATTGCTGCTCGCCCAGACACGCGCTCCCGGCTACGAAATCGGCGCGCAGGAACACGCGCTCGCGCTGATCGAGCAGGCGTTCTCCCGCGCCACGGCCGGGCAGGCGAAGCTGCTTCTCTCCGGGCCGGGCGTGTTCGCCACGAGGACGCGCAGCGCAGTGCGCGCGGACGCATTGCGCCTGTCGCTCGCCGCCACGGTGCTCGTCGCCGGGCTGCTGCTCGCCGTCTACCGCTCCGGCAGGCTGCTGGCGCTCGGCATGGTGCCGATCGCGAGCGGTGCCCTGGCCGGCATCGCCGCCGTGAGCCTCGGCTTCGGCTCGGTGCACGGCATCACCCTCGGCTTCGGTGTCACGTTGATCGGCGAAGGCGTGGATTATGCGATCTACCTCTTCACCCAGGCCGCGGCCGGCGGTGCGAGCAGCGCGGCGTTCGACCGCATCTGGCCGACCTTGCGCCTGGGCGTGGCAACGTCCATCTGCGGATTCAGCGCGATGCTGTTCTCCGGTTTCACCGGCCTCGCGCAGCTCGGGCTCTTCTCCATAGTCGGCTTGCTGGTGGCGGTGGCGGTGACGCGCTGGGTCCTTCCCGGCATGCTGCCGACCACCCTCGCCGCGCCAATCGTCGGCGCAGCCGGGCCGCTGGCCATGGCCGCGGCGCGGCACGCGCCCGCGCTGCGCTACCCGACGCTGCTCGTGGTGGCCTTCGCCGCGGCCCTGGTGGCGCTGCGCGGCGAGCGGCTCTGGGCGCGGGACCTGGCGAGCTTGAGCCCGGTGCCGCGCGCCGATCAGATGCTGGACGAGCAAATGCGCGCCGATCTTGGGGCGCCCGACGTGCGGTTTCTCGTCGTCGTCCACGCGCGCGACGCCGAGGCTGCCCTGCGGGCAAGCGAGGCGATCGGCAGAGGCCTGGACAAGGCGGTGGCTGCGGGGTTCGTGGATGGGTACGAGTCCCCAGCCGACTACCTTCCGAGCCGGCAGACCCAGGAAGCGCGCCGCGAAGCGCTGCCCGAACCGGCGCAGTTGCGCGCCAACCTGGCAGTGGCGGTGGCCGGGTTGCCCTACCGTGACGGGGTCTTCGAGCCGTTTCTGGCAGACGCTGCCGCCGCGCGCAGCATGGCGCCGGTCGAGCGCAGCCAGATGCAGGGCACACGGCTCGCGTTGCGGGTCGACAGCCTGTTGATCCGGCGCGACGGCGACTGGACCGCCATGCTGCCTCTGCGCAACGTCACCGACGCGGAGGGCGTAGCTGCCCATCTCGCCGCGCCGTCCGGCGCCAGCGCGGTCCTGCTCGACCTCAAGCGCGAGTCCGACCGGCTGTACCGCAGCTATCGGGCCCAGGCGCTCGCGTACTCGCTCTTCGGCGCGGCGGCCATCGGCCTGCTGCTGATCGCGAGCCTGCGCTCGGCTCGCCGGGTGCTCGCCGTGCTGGCGCCGCTCGTCGCCGCAGTGCTCGTGACGACCGCCGCGCTCGCCCTGATCGCCGAGTCGCTTTCCATCTTCCACCTCGTGGGACTGCTGCTGGTCGTCGCCATCGGGTCGAACTATTCGCTGCTATTCGAGCGCCGGGCGGGTTCCGAAGACGAGCGCAGGCGCACCGTCGTGTCGCTCGTCCTGGCCAACGCCACGACGGTGATCGGCTTCGGGCTGCTCGCTTTCTCCCGGGTGCCGGTGCTGCACGATATCGGCGTCACGGTCGGGATGGGAACGGTGCTGGCGCTCGCGTTCTCCGCTATCCTCGGCCGCCGCCATGAGCATCCCTGACGCGCGCTATCCCTGGCGTCCTTCGCCGCTGGTGCGCTGCTGCGCGCTCGTCATTGCCGCGGCCGGCGCCTCGATCGCATGGCGCCCGGCGCTCTGGCCATGGGCGGCCGCGGCGATCGCGGCGAGCCTGCTCGTGCTCACCGCCGGCGTGTTCCTGCCGCGCAGCCGGTGGCTGGGGGACAACCTCACGCGCCTGCCTGCGCAAAGCGCCGCGCGGGGGATGATCAGCCTCACCTTCGACGACGGGCCGGATCCCGAGACGACGCCGCGCGTGCTCGAGCTGCTGGATCGGCACGGCGCCAAGGCAAGCTTTTTCTGCGTCGGGGAGAGGGCCGCCGCGCACCCCGAGCTCGCGAGGGACATCGCGCGGCGCGGCCACAGCGTCGAGAACCACAGCCTGCGCCATTCCAATGCGTTCGCGCTTTATGGGATTTTCCGCCTGCGGCGGGACGTGGAAGCGGCGCAGGCGATCCTCGGCGGCATCACCGGAAGCCGGCCGTCGTTCTTCCGCGCGCCGGCGGGGCTGCGCAACCCGCTCCTCGATCCGGTGCTTGCGCGTTACGGCCTGCGCTACGTGTCGTGGACGCGGCGCGGCTTCGACGCGGTCGACCGCAACGCGCCGCGGGTCCTTCAGCGGCTGGCGCGCACGCTCGCCGCGGGCGACATCCTGCTCCTGCACGACCGCGGCCCGGTGGTGCTCGAAGTGCTGCCGCAGCTCCTGGACCGGATCGCGGCCCGTGGCCTGCGCCCGGTCTCCCTCGCCACCGCCCTGCAAGATGGAACCGCCTAGGCCGCGATAATCCGCTTGCGACGCAACCAGGCCTTGAAGCTGGTCTTGAGGTTGAGCAGGCTGAACGCGTAGTAGACCGCCTTGAACGCGAGCAGGCTCAGGCGGGTCGGCGTGCTGCGGAAGATGTCTCCTGCCAGGATGGAAACCAGCGCCGCCCGCATGCGCAGGCGGTTGCTCGGGTTCAAGAAGAGATAGCGCAGGATGGGCGAGGTGCCGCGGTAGATGAACCAGGTAAACGACGCCGTCCCGTGGTGGACGCTGGCGTCGTAGGCTTTCATCGCGGCGCGCGCGCGCTCGGGGCGGTCGAGGCAGGTCTCGACGGTGTCGGCGCCGACGAACGCGCTGTGCATCGCCAGGAACACGCCCGACGAGAAGATCGGATCGATGAACGCGAAGGCGTCGCCGAGCAGGATGTAGCTCTCGCCGACCGAGCGCCGCGAGCTGTAGGAATAGTTGCCGGTGGCGCTGACCGGCGAGACCAGCGTGGCGTCGCGCAGCCGCTCGGCGAGCGGCGGGCAGAGGGCAATCGTATCGAGCAGGAACTGGCGCGGCTCGGTCTTGCGCGTCTTCATGTAGTACGGCCAGCACACCGCGCCGATGCTGGTCGCGTCGCCGGTCAGCGGGATGAACCAGAACCAGCCGTGGTCGAACCAGAAGATGGAGATGTTGCCTTCGGCTCTGCCCGGCAGGCGCGTCGCGCCGGCGAAGTGGCCGAAGATGGCCGCGCTGTTGTGCTCGCGGTTGCGCTCCTTCGAGCCGAAGCGGTTGGCGAGGAAGGTGTCGCGGCCCGAGGCGTCGACCACGAAGCGCGTCCGCCAGGCGCGCTCGGCTCCGTCCTCCATGCACGCCGTTACATCGGCGCCGCCCGGGCGGAAATCGACGCGCGTCACGCGGCAGCCCTCGATCGCGCGGGCGCCCTTGCGCACCGCGTTCCTGAACAGGATATGGTCGAAGTCGGCGCGGCGCACGTGGTAGGCGCCGGGGAAGGATTTGTCCCAGGCGTCGGCGAACTCCAGCCCCGACGTCTTGCCCGCCGCCGCGCCCACAGGCGGCGCGACGAATTCGACGCCGTACTTCGGCATGCCGATCGCCTCCATCTCCTGCGCCACGCCCAGCCGCTCGAACAGGTCCAGGTTGAGCGGCAGGAGCGACTCGCCGATGTGGAAGCGCGGGTGGTGCGACTTCTCGAGCATCAGGACGTCGCGGCCGCGCTGCGCGAGGAGCGCCGAGATCGTCGAACCGGCGGGGCCGCCGCCGATGACGAGGATTTCACAGCCGTTGCCGGCCAGGTCCGCCATCAAGGCTCCTCTTTGAAGCCTCCTCCGTCCTTCATTATATTAGAGGCATGAGCTCCGAACGGCAGTCAGGGAGGCTGGCCGCGGTCATTCCCGCCTGCGACGAGGCGGCGACCATACGCGACGTCGCCGAGCGCACGCTCGCGCACCTCGCGAAGGTCATCGTAGTCGACGACGGCTCGACCGACGGCACCGCCAGAGAGCTCGCCGGCCTGCCGGTCACGGTGATCCGCAACCCCCGCAACCTCGGCAAGTCAGCCAGCCTGTGGCGCGGCATCGCGCTCGCGCTCGCCGAGGGCGTCGAAGCGGTGGTGACGCTCGACGCCGACGGGCAGCACCGGCCGGAGGACATTCCGCGGCTGCTCGAGGCGCACCGGCGCGATCCGGCCGCGCTGGTGGTCGGCGCACGGCTGCACAACAGCTCGGAAATCCCCTCCGAGCGCTACTACGCCAACCGGTTCGCCAACTTCTGGATCGCCTGGGCGGCGGGTCAGCGCATGCAGGACAGCCAATCGGGCTTCCGCGTGTACCCGGCGACGCTGCTCCGCGCGCTGCCGCCGCGGGTCGGCCGCGCGGCGAGCTTCGTATTCGAAAGCGAGGCGCTGATCGAGGCGGGACGCCGCGGCACCCGGCTCGAGTGGGTGGCGGTCCCGGCGCTCTACGCGTCGCACCGACGGCCAAGCCATTTCCGCCCGATCATCGACGTCGCCCTGATCACGCGCATGGTGGCCTGGAAGCTGGTCTCACGCGGCCTTTACCTGGGCGGCTTGTTTCGCAGCCTGCGCGAGACGTAGAAAACCGCTGCGGATGAAGTGCGTTCTCGTTGCGGCGCTGCTGGCGTCCGCGGCGCTCGGCCCGGGCGCGCGTGCCGATCCGCGACCGAAATGGGAAGCGGGCGCCGGCGCGACCGGTCTCAGGCTCCCTGACTATCGCGGTTCGGACGAGACGCGCGAATATGCGTTTCCGCTGCCGTACTTCGTCTATCGCGGGCCGACCATGCGCTTCGACCGCGACGGCTTGCGCGGGGTGCTGCACGAGTCGGACCGCGTCGAGTTCGACCTGAGCGTGGCCGGCGCGCTGCCGGTGAAGAGCGACCGCAACCGCGCGCGGGCCGGGATGCCAGACCTCGATCCCGTGCTCGAGATCGGGCCCAAGCTCAACTTGACGCTGTGGCGCGACCGGCCGAAGGAGCGACGGCTCGACGTGCGCTTCGCACTGCGCGGCGTAGTGGCGACCGATCTCACGCACGTGAAGGATGCGGGCTACGTTTTCTATCCGCACCTCTATTACGACTCCAGGCCTGCGTTCTTCGGCGGGAAGTGGGATTTCAGCGCGCAGCTCGGAGCGCTGTACGGCTCCGAGCGCTACCACCAGTATTACTACGGCGTCGCTGCGCAGTTCGCCACACCGGAGCGCCCTGCCTATGAAGCGCCCGCCGGCTATTCGGGCCTGTCGAGCACGACTTCGCTCACGCGGCGCTTCGGCAAGCTGTGGGTCGGCGGATTCGCCCGCTACGATTCGCTCGACGGCGCCGTGTTCGAGCCGAGCCCGCTCTTCAAGCGGCGCCAGTACTTCGCGGCTGGCGTGGCGCTCGCGTGGGTGTTCGCCGAGTCGAAAGACCAGGTCGAAGTGGACGATTGAGAGATCGGCGCCTGTCGCATGCAGGCGACACATGAAAGCCGTGTCCTTTCGCACGCTCGTCATACGAGACCTGCGAAAATACCGCTCGCGTCCGGCAATTCCGGCATAACGGGGTTGCTGAAAATATCTTCACAATTCTTGACGCGCGACCAACAACGCCAACTCCGATGCGAGCGCTCAACCAATATCAATCGATGATCATCGCGTGCCGTGGCCGGTTCCTGGTGTCGCTCTGCGTGCTCGGTCTCGTCGCGTGCGGCGGCGGCTCGGGCGGCGGCAGCGGAAGCTCGCAATCGCCGCTTGCACAGCCGCCTTCGACCCAGCCGCCTGCGACCCCGCCGCCCGGAACACAGCCGCCGTCGACACCCGCGCCGACGGTCTCGCTGAGCGCGGCGCCGACGACGGTGACCTCCGGCAGTTCGACCCAGCTCACCTGGTCCTCGACCAATGCCTCGAGCTGTGCGGCCACTGGCGCCTGGTCGGGTGCCAAAGCCACTTCAGGCAACCAGACGGTCAATTCCCTCTTGGCCACGAGCACCTATACCCTGAGCTGTACCGGGGGCGGCGGCACCACGACGCGCTCCGCGACCGTGAACGTGACCGGCGCGCCCGGAAGCGGAGTAAGCGGCGCGGTAGACAGCAGCCTGCGCAATCGCCACCAGGAGAGCGGCAATCTGGTGTACGCGTTCCCCGGCTTCAACACGACCACGGGCAGCCCCGCCGCCACTACGCCGGTGGTGCAGGACGCCGGAGCGTGCACGTTCCGTTACGCTCTGGCCGGCCTGCCCGCGGGCAGCTACACCATAGCGCTCACGAGCGACGGCGGCGCGACTTTCAAGCGCAGTGCGAACGTGACCGTGGCGGGCGCGGCCGCGGTGCAGGATTTCGCTGCGTCCCGCGTGATCCGCGTCGGCCCGGGACGGCAGTTCGCGGACCCGAGCCAGGTCACGGGCCTCGCGAGCGGCGACGTGGTCGAGATCGACGCCGGCGTCTACAACGGTCCCGCGTCGACCTGGTCCACGAGCAACCTCACTTTGCGCGGCGTCGGCGGACGCGCGCATCTCGTTGCGCCGGCCACCATCTCGAACGGGAAAGCGATCTGGGTCACCGCCGGCACGAACATCGCGGTAGAGAACATGGAATTTTCCGGCGCGGCCGTCCCGGACAAGAACGGCGCCGGGATCCGCGCCGACGGCCAGGACCTCGCCGTCTGCGGCAGCTATTTTCACGACAACGAGAACGGCATCCTCGGCGGCGGCGGCAACGTGCTGATCGAGTACAGCGAGTTCGCCCACAACGGCGCATGCGTAACCGGGTTCGGCTGCTCGCACAACATGTACATCGACGCCGCCCGTCTCACCCTGCGCTACAGCTATTCGCACCACGCGAACATCGGCCACCTCGTGAAAAGCCGCTCGCGCGAGAACTACATCCTCTACAACCGCATCATGGACGAGGCCGACGGCACCTCGAGCTACACCATCGATCTGCCGAATGGCGGCCTGTCCTACGTCATCGGCAACCTGCTGCAGCAAGGCCCGAACACCGACAACCCTACGATCCTCATCTATGGCGAGGAGGGTGCCACCAACCCCAGCCAGACGTTGTACGTCGTGAACAACACCTTCGTGAACGACCGGGGGTCGGGCACGTTCGTCGAGCTCTCGGGCGGCACCACTGCGACGCTGCAGAACAACCTGTTCGTGGGCGGCGGCACCGTGGTAAGCGGGGGCACGGTGACGCAGACCACGAACCGGACCACCAGCACGCCGAATTTCGTCAATAGAACGACGTTCGACTACCGACCGACCGCGACCACCCCGGGCATTGACGCGGGCACGGCGCCGGGGCTTGGCGGCACGTTCGATCTCACGCCGGTGCTCCAATACGTGCACCCCGCCAACCGGCAGGCGCGTCCCGTCAACGGCGTCATCGATGTCGGCGCCTACGAGCTCGCTCCGTAGCGAACACGCCTCGCGTGCACGAGTATTCGGGCGCAAAATGCCCGGATGCACCTCGGAACCGCGCGCATACTGATTGCTGCCGCGCTGGGCGCAGCGCTCGCCGCGCAGGCGCAGGACTATCCGGGCCGGCCGATCCGGCTCATCACGCCGGCGGCGCCGGGAGGCACGACAGACCTGCTGGCGCGCATCTTCGGCGCCAAGCTCAGCGAGTCGCTCAAGCAGCAGGTGATCGTGGACAACCGCGCCAGCGCGTCCGGCGTGATCGCCGGCGAGATCACCGCCAAGGCGCCGCCGGACGGCTATACGCTGCTTCTTGCATACCACCAGCACACGGCGAACGCGGCGCTCAATCCGAGCCTGCCGTATCACCCGGTCAACGACTTCACGCCGATCACGCAACTCACGGCCGCGGGCTTCGTTCTGCTAGTGAATCCGGCCTCGCCGCCGCGCACGTTGCAGGAATTCGTCGAATGGACGAAGAGCTTCTCCGGACCACTCAACTTCGGCTCGGCCGGCCTGGGCACGGGGGGCCACCTTGCCGGCGAGATCTACAAGCAGATGACTGGGATCAAGGCCCAGCACATCCCGTACAAGGGCACCGGGCCTGCGCTCATCGACCTGATCGGGGGACGCTACGAGTTCAACTTCTCCGGCTTGCAGGGCGCATTGGTGCAGGTGCGCGCGGGCAAGCTGCGCGCGCTCGCGGTGACGACACCGAAGCGCCTCGCCGCGCTTCCGGATCTACCCGCGGTGGCGGAGGCACTGCCGGGATTCGAGGTGGTCGGCTGGTACGGGGTCATCGGCCCGGCCGGGATGCCGGCGAACATCGTGTCCCGGCTGCACGCCGAGCTTGTGAAGGCACTCGAGGCGCCCGATATCCGTCACCGCATCATCGACGACGGCTCCGAGCCCGTCGGCAGCAGCCCCGCGCAGTTCCGCGAGTTCATGAACGCGGATCTCGCCAAGTGGGCACGGCTCGTCAAGCAGAGCGGGGCGAAGGCCGAATGAGACTCGCGCCGGTCCGCGCCGGGGAAGCCGCCCCCTCGCGCATCGCGAGGCTGATGGCCGCCGCGGTTGCGGCGAGCACGAGGTCGAGCCGCCACATCAGGTCGTAGGTTCCGGTGCGCTCGAGGACCACGCCGCCGAGCCAGGCGCCGAGGAACGCGCCCGCCTGGTGCACCATGAACGTGATGCCGAGCAGGGTCGCAAGACGCTGCGCGCCGTAGAGGCGGCCGATGAGGCCCGCGGTCGGCGGCAGGACGGCCATGTACGTGACGCCCATCCAGGCCGAAAACGCGAGCACGGCGAGCTCGGTCTTGGGCGCCGCCATGAAAAGGGCGATGCCGATGCCCCGGGCGGCATAGAGCGACGCGAGGGTGCGCTTCATGGAGTAGCGCTGGATCAAGAAGCCGGCGGCGATGCTGCCCGCGATGTTGAAGAGGCCCAGCGCCGCGAGCGAAAGGCCCGACACGCGCGAAGGCAGCCCGCACAGCTCGATCACGCCGGGAAGGTGCGTCACCAGAAAGAACACGTGCAGCCCGCAGACGAAGAAGGTCGCGTTGATGGTCCAGTAATGCCGGCTGGCGAGTGCGGTGCGGACCGTGGCGGGCGCCTCCGCCGCGCCGAGAGCGGGCGCGGCGGGCCTGCGGAAGAAGAGGGCGAGGGGTAGAGAGGCGAGCGTCAGCCCTGCCAGGGCCAGCGCGGCGTTGACCCAGCCGGCGGCCAGGATCATCGCCTGCGTTGCGGGCGCGAGCACGAGCTGGCCCAAGGGTCCGCCGGCGCCGATGAGGCCTGCGACCATGCCGCGCCGCTCTGCCGGCACGCGCTGGCTGACGGTGCCGATGAGAAGCGACGGAGCGCCGACCGTAGCCGCTACTCCGCCCAAGGCGAAAACGGCGACGAGCATGGCAGTGCTGTGGGCGAACGGGAAGATCGCGCCGACGGCGGCTGCGAGGAGCGTGCCGGCCGCGATCACCCGGGCCGGACCGAGGCGCTCCGTCAGGATTCCGGCGAAGGGCTGCGCCACGCCCCAGGTGAGCTGGCTGACCGCGATGGCGAAGCTGATCGTCGCTATGCCCAGGCCGCTCGCCGAGTTGAGCGGCGACAGGAACAGGCCGAAGACCGAGCGCGTCCCCATGGTGACGGCGAGCAATGCCACGGCGGCGAGGGCGAGGGCGAGCGCCTCGCCGGTGGCCGATGCGCCGCGTTTCTGCAACTTGTCCATGCGGGCATGGTAGGAAGCGCGCGTATCCCGCGGATTGCGGGCGGCGCACGGCGTGTGTCTCGATTGTTTCCGCCGGGCGAGCATGAGCCGACGCCCCGGGGCCTTGACAGGGTGCGCGCGCCGGCTCCACAATCTTGAACATATGGTTAAACCAGTCGTTCAAACGGCGGTCACTCCAGCCGGCGCGGAATCCGACTACGGCGCGACCAAGGCGAAGATTTTGGAGGCGGCCTTCCAGCGGCTCGCGCGCGAGGGCTACGCGGCGCTCAGCATCCGCGAGATCGCCCGGGACGCCGGCGTCAACCACGCCCTGATCAACTATCACTTCCGCAGCAAGGATCAGCTCGTCATCGCGGTCCTCGACTACGCCAACCAGCGGCTGCTCGAGCGCCAGAGCCGCATGTACGCCGCCCCCGGCGGCTTCGCCGAGAAATGGGCGCACGCACGCGAGTTCTACAGGAGCGACCTCGCGTCCGGGTTCGTGCGCATGCAGGCGGAACTGTGGGCGGCGAGCCTGTCGGATGCGGGCCTGCGCGAGAAGTTCGTTCCGCGCATCCTGGCCTGGAAGAAGGTCGTCTCCGACGCGGTGCGCGACGCGCTTGCCACACTCGAGGCCGACGGCCTGAAGCTGCCGCCGCCATTCAGCGCCGAGGTCATCGCCACCTGGATCTCGCAGTTCTGGATCGGCATGGAGTTCGCGGACCTTCTGGGCGAAAAGAAGGAGCTCGCCGCGAACCGCGCCGCGCTCGACGCGGTGGAGGCGCTGCTCGAGCAGATCGACGTGCGCTTGCGCAAGGCCGAGCGGCGAAAGAGGAGGACATGATGGATCGCTTCCCCGAGATCTTCCACAAGGTGGTGGGCGAGCTTCCCGCAGCGGGGCGGCTGCCGCCGGACCAGGAGTTTCCTTTCAGCACGCTGCGTCCGGTGCGCGACGGCTTTGTCCAGCGCAGCGGCGTCAAGAGCTGGTATGGGGTGTATGGCGAAAAGGGGCCGTGGATCGCCTTCGCGCCGATCTTCCAGATAGCGCACACGCAGATGCTGAAGGCTACGGTGCCTTATCTCGCCGAGCACTTCCGCGTCTTCACCATGGATCTGCGCGGCAACGGTCGTTCCGACCGCCCGCGCGGGCAGGAGCACTACGCCTTCGACGAGTACTACGGCGATTTCCTCGCGGCCCTCGACGCCACGGGCGTGGACTGCTGCGCGCTGATCGGCATCTCGGCGACCGCGATGACGGCGCTCCGCTTTGCGGCCGAGCACCCGGAGCGCACGAGCCACGTCATCGTCGCCGGCGGCTACGCGCACGCGCGCGTCGACGACCCTCGGATCGCCGAGCGCGTGCGCGCCGAGGGCGAGCGCATGCGCACTGACTGGCCGAAATACCTGGAATGGTTCTTCTCGATGCTCTTTCCCGAGGCGCACTCGACCAAGCCCTTCGAGGACGGCGTGCGCTACGGCTGGGCCTCGAGCGGCGAGCTGGTCGACTGGGGCAGGAACGGCTGGTTGAAGAGCGACGTCACGGAGCTCGCGAAGCGCGTAAAGTGCCCGACGCTCGTCATCCACGGCGACGCCGACAAGCGCGTGCCGATCGAGCGCGGGCGGGCGATCCAGAGCCTCGTTCCGGGCGCGCGCATGCTCACCGTTGGCGGCGGCGGCCACCTGCAGCCGGCGCGCGACCCGGTGATGTTCAATCGCGCGGTGCGCGACTTCGTGAGCGGCACTCCGCGCGGCGGCACCTGGGTGCGTGCGATGAGCCGCAGGCGACGCGCGCTCTTCATCTCGAGCCCGATCGGCATGGGCCACGTGCAGCGCGACCTCGCCATCGCGGGCGAGCTGCGCAAGTTGCAGCCCGACCTCGACATCGACTGGTTCACGGTCGATCCGGCGGCGCGCTACCTCGAGCAGGAAGGCGAGCGGCTGCACCCGATCACCCGGCGGCTTGCCAACGAGAGCCGGCATTTCGAGCACGTCGCGGGCGAACACGACCTGCACGCCTTCTTCGCGCTGCGCACCATGGACGAGATCATGGTGCGGAACTTCATGACCTTTTCGGACCTGATGGACGAGGAGCACTACGACCTCGTGATCGGCGACGAGGCGTGGGACGTCGATTACTACTACCACGAGAATCCGGAGCTCAAGCGACAACCCTTCGTTTTCCTCACCGATTTCGTCGGTTGCCTGCCGATGGAGGCGCACGACGGGCGGGAAGCGCACCTGTGCGCCGACCGCAACGCCGACGACATCGAGCACGTGGCGCGCTTCCCGTACGTGCGGGACCTTGCGCTTTTCGTCGGCAACCCCGAGGACGTGACCGACGCGCCGTTCGGCCCCGGGCTGCCGCGCATCCGCGAATGGACCGATCGGAACTTCGCCTACACCGGCTACACGCTGCCGTTCGATCCCGCGGCGTTCTCGGATACCGAGAAGCTCCGGAGCCGTCTGGGATACAAGGCGAAAGAAAAAATCGCCATCGCCGCGGTCGGCGGTACGGCCGTCGGCGGGAAGCTCCTGGGCAAGATCGCGGAGGCGTTCCCGCGCATGAAGAAGGAGGTACCCGAGCTGCGCATGGTCCTGGTCGCCGGTCCGCGGCTTTCGGCGGATTCCCTGCCGAAGATGGAGGGGCTCGAGGTGAGGCCCTATGTCCACAACCTCTTCGAGCATCTCGCCTGCTGCGATCTCGCCCTGGTCCAGGGCGGCCTGTCGACCACCATGGAGCTGGTCGCGACGCGCCGACCGTTCCTGAGCTTCCCGCTGGCGCGGCACTTCGAGCAGAACGTGCACGTGCGCAAGCGCCTCGCCAACTACGGCGCAGACCGTTCGCTGGCCTACGCCGGCCTTACGCCCGAAGCGCTGGCCCAGCGCGCGCTCGAGGCCATCCACGCGCCGGTTTGCTACAAACCGGTCGAGACCGACGGCGCCGCTCGGGCAGCGCGGCGAATCGCGCAGGTGCTCGACAACCGCTGGTGGGCCAAATCATGAGCCTAGAGCGCTATCATTGGCCGTACGCCGCGGCAACGATTGAAACAATAAGAAAGCGCCACAGACAACGCCGGGTTACGCGCGTTGGCTAGTCTCGCCCGCCATCAGGCAGCACATTGAGTCAAAACCGACAGAGGAGCGCAACGATGAGCACGGAAACGGAGAAGCAGGTCCAGAACGGAGTCAACGTCGACGCGCTGCTGGGCGCGCGCGATGCGCTGAGCAAGGCGCCCGAGGCCGCCAAGTTCAACTGGAAAGCGAGCTGCAAGTGGATGAACGGCACCCACAGCCAGACCAGCATCCAGGGGTTCTACGGCCTGGGCCAGCAGCAGAGCCACAAGACCGAGTTCACCTTCGACACCGACCACCCCGAGATCTTCGCCTCCGAGGACAAGGGCGCGACGCCGGTGGAGATGGTGCTCGCGGGTCTCGCCGGCTGCCTGACCGCCGGTGTCGCTTCGATTGCGCAGCTGCGCAAGATCCAGCTGCGCTCGGTCAAGGCGACGCTCGAGGGCTCGATGGACATCCAGGGCATCCTCGGCATCGACAGCGACGTGCGCAACGGCTTCAACGACATCAAGGTCAATTTCGAGATCGACGCCGATGCCTCCAAGGAGGACCTCGAAGCGCTGGTCGCGCAATCGCAGAAGCGCTCGGCGGTATATGACGTCATCACGAACCCGACGAACGTCTCCGTCTCGACCACCAAAAAGAGCGTGAACTGAGAACCACCGCCCTCATCGTCGGCGCGGGGCACGCCGGCCTCGCCATGAGCCGCTGCCTCACCGAGCGCTCGATCGATCACGTGGTCCTCGAGCGCGGTGAGGTGGCGAACTCGTGGAAGACCGAGCGCTGGGATTCGCTGCGCCTGCTCACGCCGAACTGGCTGAGCCGGCTTCCGGGCTACCGCTACCAGGGGGACGATCCCGACGGGTATCGCACGATGCCCGAGACGGTCGCCTTCCTGCAGTGGTACGCGCAGCGGATCTCCGCGCCGGTGCAGACGCGTACGACGGTAACCCGTGTGCGGCGCACCGAGTCCGGATACACCGTCTCGACCGACGGTGGCGAGTGGCGCACGCGTGCGCTCGTGCTGGCGAGCGGCGCGTGCAACATCCCGAGCGTGCCGGCCTTCGCCGGCGCCCTGCCGCAAGGGGTCGCGGCGCTCACCCCGATGCAATACCGCAATCCGGACCAACTCGAGCAGGGCGGCGTTCTCGTCGTCGGCGCCTCTGCCACGGGGGTGCAGCTCGCGGACGAGATCCAGCGCTCCGGGCGCGAGGTCACCCTCGCCGTGGGCGAGCACATCCGCATGCCGCGGCGCTACCGCGGACGCGACATCCTCTGGTGGATGGACAGCGCCGGCGTGCAGGACCAGGGCTACCAGGAGGTAGACGATCTCAACCGCGCGCGCAATGTTCCCTCACTGCAGCTCGCGGGCTATTCCGACTACCGCGACGTCGACCTGAACTCGCTCTCCGCGCTCGGGGTGAAGCTGGTCGGACGGCTCGCCGGCATCCGCGACGGCGAGGCGCAATTTTCGGGCTCGCTCGCCAACGTGGCGGCGTTGTCCGACCTCAAGATGAATCGCCTGCTCGGCGTGATCGACGACTGGGTGGCGCGGAACGAAGTGCTCGGAGGGGTTCAGCCGCCGCATCGGTTCGAACGCACCCGGGTTCCCGCGGCGCCGCCGCTCACCCTCGACCTCAGGCGCAGCGGCATCCGCAGCGTGATCTGGGCGACCGGCTTCAGGCCCGACTATTCGTGGCTCGACGTTCCGGTGCTCGACCGCAAAGGCCGCATCCGCCATGACGGGGGCGTGGTCGACTCGCCCGGCTTCTACCTTATGGGCATGCAGTTCCTGCGGCGCCGCAAGTCGGCGCTGATCGACGGCGCCGGCGACGACGCCCGCGAGCTCAGCGCGCACCTCGCGTCGTATCTCGACGGCGGCGAGATGCATTTCGCCCGCGCGCGCAGCGCTGCAGTCGACTCGCTCGCCACGCTGGGCTTCTAGGCAATACGTCTTCAGCTTATAGTGGATGCCTGGCACCCGGAGGCGCCATGGCAGAGCTCGTCGACATTCACAACCCGTCGCAGCGCCAGCTCGAGTTCCGCGACCAGTACCGCGCCCAGATCCATCCGCTCTACAGCGGCCCGCTGCACATCGGGGTGATCTATGTCGCCGGGCTGTCGGTCGTCGCCTGGTGCGTGTCGCGGCTGCAGAACGCGAGCTGGGAGTGGCTGCTCGCGATCCCGGTGTTTTTCCTGTCCAACCTGTTCGAGTGGTGGATCCACAAGCGCGTCATGCACCGGCTGGTCGACGTGTGGGCGCTGCGCGCCATCTACGACCGCCATACCCGGCAGCACCATCAGTACTTCACCGACAACGAGATGACCGTGAGCACGACGCGCGAATGGCGCATCATCTTCTTCCCGTGGCGCGCGCTCTTCACCTTCATGGGGCTCGGCGTGCCGTTCGCGCTCGCGCTCGGCGCCATCGTGAATCCGAACGCGGGCTATATCCTGATGGTCACGATCGTGGGGCAGTACCTCATCTACGAGACCTTCCACTACTGCTGCCACGTGCGCGACAACTGGTTCGTGCGCCACGCGCCGTTCATCAACACCATCCGCCGCCATCACACCGCGCACCACAACTACGGGATCATGATGAGCCGCAACATGAATCTCACGTTTCCGCTCGCCGACTGGCTGATGGGCACGAGCGACGTGGAGCGCGGGCTTCTCGGCACGCTGTTCAACGGCTACGACGAGGACCACGTCCGTCCCGAGCTCAAGCCGACCATCGAGCGCTTCCGCCGTCCGGATGCGCCGGTGAGCGTCGACGGGCCGATTCATGCCTAAGCTCTTGTCGCAGACCGAAGTCGACAATTACAAGCGGGACGGATTCCATTCTCCGATCCGCGTGTTGAGCGCGGCCGAGGCGCGCCGCTTCCGCGACGCCCTCGAAACGCACGAGGCGAGGACCGGCAAGCCGCTGCAGGGAAACTGGCGGCACAAAGCGCACCTTCTCTTCACCTGGTCGGACGAGCTGGTGCATCACCCGCGGATCCTCGACGCGGTCGAGGACGTGGTCGGCCCGGACATCCTGTGCTGGACCACCAACTTCTTCATCAAGGAGGCGCGCAGCCCGGGCTTCGTTTCGTGGCATCAGGACTCCACCTACTGGGGCCTCGAGCCCGACGACGTAGTCACGGCGTGGGTGGCGTTCACCGACGTCACGCAAGAGAACGGCTACATGCAGGTCGTCCCCGGCAGCCACAAGGTCGACCAGCTGCCGCACGTGGACACCTTCCACAAGGACAATCTGCTCTCGCGCGGGCAGGAGGTCTCGGTCGAGGTCGACAAGTCGAAGGCCGTGGGCCTCAGGATGCGCGCCGGCGAGATGTCTCTGCACCACATCAAGCTGGTGCACGGGTCGGACGCGAACCGCAGCGACGACCGCCGCATCGGCCTCTCCATCCGCTATATCCCGACCTACGTGCGCCAGACCAAGCTGCGCGATTCGGCCATGCTGGTCCGCGGCGTCGACCGATACGGTCATTTCGACCCGGAGCCGCGGCCCGAGGCGGACCTCGACGAAGCGGCACTCGCGGCGCACGCGGACGCCGTCGGCCGCCAGGTGAAGGCGCTCTACCAGGGAACCGCGAAGACCGAATTCCGCGCCTGACTGCAAGCGCGCGGGCATTCTTGGCGTTCGAGCGCAGACGGCGCAAAATGCCCGCACGGAGGAGGTGCGGACATGGCGAAGCTGCTGAGGTCTGCTGGTCTGGTATTGAGCTGCCTGCTTGCCGGTACCCAGGCGCTGGCGCAAGAAGGCTATCCATCGAAGCCGGTCCGCCTGGTGGTGTCTTTCGCCGCCGGCGGCCCGACCGACCAGGTCGCGCGCATCATGAGCGCCAAGCTGACCGAGCTCCTCGGCCAGACGTTCCTGGTGGAGAACAAGACCGGCGCCGGCGGGAACCTCGGCGCTGCCGAGGTGGCGAAGGCGCCGCCCGACGGATACACGCTGCTGATGGCCACGGTGTCGACGCACGCCATCAATCCGGGCCTGTACAGGAACATGCCCTACGACCCGGTGAAGGACTTCGCGCCCGTCGGCCAGGTCGGGGTCACGCCCTGCGTGCTGGCGGTGCATCCGTCCGTGCCCGCGACCGACGTGAAGGAGCTCGTCGCGCTGCTGAAGGCGAACCCGGGCAAGTACAGCTACGGCTCCTCCGGCATGGGCTCGATCCTTCACTTGTGCGGCGAGCAGTTCAAGACCGCCGCCGGCGGGCTGGAGGCGGTGCACGTGCCTTACCGTGGCTCGGCGCCGATGATGGCGGACCTCGTCGGCGGACAACTCGCGCTCGCGTTCGACGCGCTGCCGACGGTGCTGCCGCAGGTCCAGGCCGGGAAGATCCGTGCGATCGGCGGCGGCATGGCGACGCGCGCGCGTGCGATGCCGGATCTGCCGACGCTGCAGGAGCAGGGCATAAGCGGCTTCGAGTGCTACACCTGGAACGCGATCCTGGCCCCGGCGAAGACGCCCGCACCGATCGTCGCGCGCCTAAGCGATGCGATCAACAAGGCGCTCGCCGACCCGACCATCCTCAAGCGCCTCCAGGACGCAGGCGTCGATCCGACGCCGGGCGGCACGCCCGAGAAGCTCGCAGCGTTCATCAAGGCCGAGCTGGCGAAGTGGGCCCCGATCATCAAGGCCTCCGGCGCCCACGTGGATTGACTATCTCATCCGCAGGTTGCCGGCCGCGTCTCGCGACAGCCCGGTCTGCGCGGCGGCGTCGTAGACCTCGGGCGTCCACTCGACCTTGCCCGGATCCGGGCCGCCGATCAGGGTGAGGAGCGTGCCGCGGCCTTCGCCGACGTAGCGGAAGCCGCGGTAGACGCCGACCGGGACATGGATGGTGTCGAAGGGCTGAAGCACGATTTCCTCCTGGCCCTGCGCGGTCATGAACGTGACTGCCCACGGGCCGACGAGCGCCATGAACACTTCTTCGGTCCTGTGGCGGTGGAGGGCGGTGCCGTTGCCCGGGTCGCACTGGATCATGCCGAGGTTGAACCCGTGCGCGGGCAGCGCGATGTTCGGCGCCAGGTCCGCGAGGTCGGTGCGCTCGGTCACGCCGCTGCCGACGACGTTGATCTTTCGGCGGCGGCACCCGGGGAGCCGGCTGTCGACGAAGGCCTCCTCGGAGCCGCGCAGCTCGCGGAAGCGCGCGACGCACTTCATCATGGCCTCGAGCGTCGTGCTGCTCGGCCCGGGCATCGGTTCGGTCCTGTCCATGGCTACTCCGGCTTGATGTTCGCGAGCCGCACGATGGCGGCCCACTTGACGAGCTCGCTCCTGATGTAGGCGCTGAACTCCTCGGGTGTGTCCGGTACCGGGAGCGTGCCCTCCGCCGCGAGCTGCTCGGCGACCGCCTTCTGCCTCAGGATCTGTCCCACCTCGGCATTGACCCGCCTGACCACGTCCGGCGGCGTGCCCGCGGGCGCGATGACGCCCGCCCAGGAGAACGCTTCGTAGCCGGCAACACCGCTCTCGGCGATGGTCGGATATTCCGGCAGCGACGGCAGCCGGGCGGCATCGCCCACACCGAGGGCGCGCAGCTTCCCCGCCCGCACGTGGGGAAGCACTGTCGGAATGCTGCTGAACGCGAGCGACACGTCCCCGGCCAGCAGCGCGGTCGCGGCAGGCGCGGTCCCTTTGTAGGGGACGTGCACCAGCGTGATGTTCGCCATCGACGCGAACAGCTCGCCCGCGAGGTGGCTGCCGTTCCCGACGCCCGGCGAAGAATAGGTGAGCGCCCCGGGCTTGGCTTTCGCGAGCGCGATGAGCTCGGCGACGCTTTTCGCGGGCACCGAGGGATGCGCCACGAGCAGCAAGGGAAAGTTCACGAGCCGCCCGATCGCGGCGAAGTCGCGCACCGGGTCGTAGGGCAGCTTGAGGTACATGCTCGGGTTGATCACGAGCGGGCCGTTGGAGACCGTGCCCAGCGTGTAGCCGTCGGCGGGCGCCGCCTTCAGCGCCTCGAGCGCGATGATGCCGTTCGCCCCGGCGCGATTTTCGATCACTACCGGTTGCCCGAGCCGATCGGAGAGGTGCTTGCCGACGATGCGCGCGGCATAGTCGACCCCGCCGCCAGGCGGGAAGGGAACTAGCATGCGGATCGGTTTCGCCGGCCAGGCCTGAGCGGGTGTTCCTTGAGAGAAGAAAATGGAGAGGACAAAGACGACCAGCGCGCCGATTCGCATCCCGCCATAGTATCGTCGGCGCATGAAAAAACGGAAACCGCCGGTCGGCGTCGTCGGGCTTGGGATCATGGGAGGCGCCATGGCCGAGGCCTTGCTCCTGGCCGGCCACGAGGTGCTCGGCTACGATCCGGCGCCGGCTGCGGCGCGGCGCCTGGAGCGCGCCGGCGGGGAGGCGCTGGCGTCGAGCGCCGCGGTGGCGCAACGAGCCGGCATCATCATCACTTCGCTGCCCTCATCCGGAGCGCTAGGAGCCGCGGTCGGCGACATCTGCCGGGCAGCGCGCCCGATCCGCCGGCGAGGAGTCATCGTGGAAATGAGCACCCTCCCGATCGACGACAAGCGGCGCTCGCGCGCCCGGCTCGCCCGTGCGGGCTGGATGCTGCTCGACTGCCCCATCAGCGGCACCGCAGCAAGGCTCAAGGACCGGGACTGGATGATCTTCGCGAGCGGCGAGCGCCGCGCATGCGCCCGGGTGGGGTCGCTGCTCCGCGTCTTCACCGACCGGATTCCGTACGTCGGCGACTTCGGCAGCGGCACGAGGATGAAGTTCGTCGCCAACCACCTGGTCGCGATCCTGAACGTGGCTTCAGGCGAGGCGATCACGCTCGGTCGGCGCATGGGGCTCGACGCCCGCCAGGTGTGGTCGCTGTTCGGCTCGAACCCGGCGGTCGGCAACGGCGTGCTGCGCCTGCGCGGCCGGTTCATGGTCGAGCGGCGCTACCGCCCGGCCACCATGAAGGTCGAGATCTGGCAGAAGGACATGCGCATCATCGGCGACATGGCGCGCTCGGTCGGCGCCGCGACCCCGCTCTTCGACGCCTGCGGTCCGGTTTACGATGCGGCGATGGCGCAGGGGTTCGCCGACGCCGACACCGCGTCGGTCTGCGAGGTGCTAGCACGCGGCCGGCCGGTCCGACGGCGGCCGCGAGGAGCATAATGTCTCCGCTCAGCGACCCTAGGGAGGAAAACATGGCGAGCGTAGAAATCAACGGCAAGACCCGCAACGTCAGCGTCGATCCGAGCACCCCGCTGCTCTGGGTCATCCGCGATACCCTCGGCATGACCGGCACCAAGTTCGGCTGCGGCGCGCAGCTCTGCGGCGCGTGCACCGTGCACCTGGACGGCAAGCCGGTGCGCGCGTGCGGCACGCCGCTCTCGGCGGCGATCGGCAAGAAGATCACCACCATCGAGGGAATCGGCGCCTCGGACGTCGGCAAGAAGGTGCAGGCGGCGTGGGCGGCGCTCGACGTGCCGCAATGCGGCTACTGTCAGTCGGGCCAGATCATGTCCGCGGCCGCGCTGCTGGCGGAAAATTCCAAGCCGAGCGACGCGGACATCGACGGCGCCATGGCGGGCAACATCTGCCGCTGCGGCACCTATCCGCGCATCCGCGCAGCCATCCGCAAAGCCGCCACGGGAGCCTGATCATGACCAAGCTCAACAATCCCGCCCGTCGCAGGTTCCTGAAGTCCGGCGCCGCCGTTGGTGGCGGCCTCGTCATCGGCGTTTCGTTCCCTGGCTTCAATGGCGTCCAGGCTGCAGCCACTACCTCGGCGATGAACGCCTGGGTGCGCATCGGCAGCGACAACACCGTCACCATCCTGTGCGCACGCTCCGAGATGGGGCAGGGCGTGGTAATGGCGCTTCCCACCCTGGTCGCGGAAGAGCTCGAGGTGGACCTGAACCGGATCAAGGTCGACTTCGCGCCGCCGGGAGAGGTGTACATCAACGCCATGCTCGGCGGCCAGATCACCGGCGGCTCCACTTCGGTGCGCGACGGATGGGAGAAGCTGCGCATCGCCGGCGCGCAGGCCCGGGTCATGCTCACCGAGGCTGCGGCGCAGAAGTGGGGCGTCGACGCCTCGAAGTGCACCGCGCGCAACGGCGCGGTGACCGGGCCGGGGGGCAAGAAGGCGACTTATGGCCAGCTCGCCGACGCCGCCTCCAAGCTCACGCCGCCGAAGGAAGTGAAGCTCAAGGACCCGTCGCAGTTCCGCTACGTCGGCAAGCCGCTCAAGCGTTTGGACACCGCGGGCAAGATCACCGGCAAGACCGAGTTCGGCATCGACGTCAAGCTTCCGGGGATGCTGCACGCCGCGCTGGCGCAATGCCCGGTGATCGGCGGCAAGGTCGCTAGCTTCGACGATTCGAAGGCGAAGAAGATGCCCGGCGTGAAGCACATCGTCAGCATCACCGATGGCGTCGCCGTGGTGGCCGACAGCTGGTGGCAGGCGAAGCAGGCGCGCGATGCCCTCACCATCACGTGGGACGAAGGCCCGAACAAGGGCCTGACCTCCGAGGGCGTTTTCAAGGGGCTGGCGGAAGCCATGAGCAAGCCCGCGGCCAGCATCCGGCAGCAGGGCGATGTCGCGGCCGCGATCCAGTCGGCTGCCAAGCCGGTGCGGGCCACCTACCAGATGCCGTTCCTTTCGCACTCCCCGCTCGAGCCGATGAATTTCACCGCCGACGTGCGCAAGGACTCGGCGCTGCTCATCGGGTCGATCCAGTTCCAGCAGATGGCGCTCGGCATGGCGGCGGGAATCACCGGCCTCAAGCCCGAGCAGATCACCATCCGCACCACGTATCTCGGCGGCGGGTTCGGCCGGCGCATCGACCTCGACTACATGGCCCAGGCGGTGGAGATCTCCAAGGCGATCGGCAAGCCGGTGAAGCTCATCTGGACGCGCGAAGACGATATGACGCACGACTTCTACCGTCCGGCGAGCCTCACCGAGATGGCCGGCGGCCTCGATGCCAACGGCAAGCCCGTCGCGCTCTCGCTCAAGATGACCTCGCCGTCGGTGACCGCGCGCCTTTTCCCGCCGCTCGTCAAGGACGGCGTCGATCCGCTCATGACCGAGGCGATCCTGGTCCCCTACGACATTCCGAACCAGTCGGTCGGCACGGTGATTCACGATACCGGGCTCAGGGTCGGCTACCTGCGCTCGGTGTCGCACGCGCTCAACGTGTTCGCCAACGAGTCATTCATCGACGAGATGGCGGCAGCTGCCGGCAAGGATCCGTACCAGTTCCGCCTGTCGTTGCTGGAGAAGCAGCCGCGGTTCGCGAACGTGCTCAAGCTCGCCGCCGAGAAGGCGGGCTGGGGCAAGCCGTTGCCGAAAGGCCGCGCGCGCGGCATCGCGCTCATGGAAGGCTACGAGACCTACATGGCACAGGTGGCCGAGGTTTCCGTTGAAAACCGCCAGGTCAAGGTGCACCGCGTGGTCGTGGCGGTCGACCTGGGCCGCATGGTCAACCCGAACATCGTCGAGCAGCAGATCGAGAGCAACATCGTGTTCGGGCTGACGGCGCTGCTCTACGGCGACATTACGCTCAAGGACGGGCGCGTCCAGCAGACGAACTTCAACAGCTACCAGCTGCTGCGCATGCCGGAGCTGCCGAAGATCGAGATCAACATCGTCAAGAGCACCGAGAAGCCGGGCGGGATCGGCGAGCCTGGCATGGCCCTGCTGCCCCCCGCCGTGGCGAACGCGGTCTATGCCCTGAACGGGCAGCGCCTGCGCACCATGCCGTTCCGCCTTGGCACTGCGTAGCGCGGTAGCCGCTCTACTCGCTGGGGTTGCATTGATCGGCCCGGCGCGCGCTCAGGACTACGAGCGCGAAAAACGCTGGGCCGATGACATTCTCGCCACGCTCATGATCGGCGAGGCGCAGTGGCTCGAGCAGAAGAATGGCCACCGCTTCCTCACGCTGTACACCGAGGCCGAGAAGCCGCGCGGCGCGGTCATCATCGCGCACGGGCGCGGCTGGAGCCCGGACTTCGAGCTTTACGGGACGCTTCGCACCCGGATCTCGGAGGAGGGCTACACCACGCTCTCCATCCAGCTGCCGGTGCTGCCGAGCACCGCGATCCTCGGGCTCTATGTGCCGCTCTATCCCGATGCGCGCGAGCGGTTCCATCTTGCGGTCGAGTTCCTGAGGGCCAAGGGCTACAAGAACATCGCCATCGTTTCGCACAGCCTGGGCGCGACGATGGCGAACCAGTATCTGATCCGAACCGACGACACGAGCGTCGGCGCCTGGGTGTTCGTCGGCATCCTGCAGGGGCTGGAGGAGATGTACCGCATCAAGATCCCGACGCTCGACGTCTACGGCAGCAACGACTGGACGGTGACCATGTGGGGCGCCGACGAGCGCAAGCGCCAGCTCCAGGCCGTTCCGGGATCGGACCAGATCATGGTGCAGGGGGCGAAGCATTTCTTCGAGGACCGGGAGGAGGAGCTGGTGCGGATCGTGGTCGCCTTCCTGGACCGAAGTTTCCGCAGCAGGCCTTGAGGCATGGCAATGAAGTAGGATAGCCGGGCAGCAAGGCAACCCAGGGGAGGTAGCGATGAAGAAGAAAATGCCCGCGGCGACCCTCATCCTCGCCGCTCTCGTGCTCGGCATCCTCGTCGGGTACATGATCTTCGTTTCCTATCCGGACAAGAAGACCGCCGCCCAGGTCGCCGGCTACATCTCGATCCTGGCCGACGTCTTCCTGCGCCTCATCAAGATGCTGATCGGCCCGCTGGTCTTCTCCACGCTGGTGGTCGGAATCGCGCACATGGGCGACGCGGCCTCGGTCGGGCGGGTCTTCGCCAAGTCGCTCGCCTGGTTCGTCACCGCCTCGCTCGTGTCCCTGCTGCTGGGGATGCTGCTCGCCAACCTGCTGCAGCCGGGCCACAACCTCGGCCTGCCGCTGCCCGACATCGGCGCCTCGGCCAACCTCGCCACCGCCAAGTTCACGCTCAAGGATTTCGTCACCCACCTGGTGCCGAAGTCCTTCGCCGAGTCGATGGCGAACAACGAGATCCTGCAGATCGTGGTGTTCTCGATGTTCTTCGGCGTGGCACTCGCGGGGCTCGGCGAGAAGGGCAGGACGCTGGTCGCGGCGATCGACGAGCTGGCGCACGTCATGCTCACCATCACCGGCTACGTGATGAAGCTCGCCCCGGTCGCGGTGTTCGCGGCCATGGCGGCCACGGTCGCGGTCAACGGCCTGGAGATCCTGCTGCGCTTCGCCGTGTTCATGGCCGACTTCTACTTCGGGCTGATCCTCCTCTGGAGCCTGCTCGTCTTCGCCGGATTCGTGATCCTCGGGCGGCGCGTGCTCAAGCTGATGAGGCTGATCAAGGAGGCGTTCATGCTCTCCTTCGCCACCGCGAGCTCGGAGGCGGCGTATCCCAAGATCCTCGACGCGCTCGACCGCTTCGGCGTGAAGCGCAAGATCTCGAGCTTCGTCATGCCGCTCGGCTACTCGTTCAACCTCGACGGCTCGATGATGTACTGCACCTTCGCGACGCTCTTCATCGCCCAGGCGTACGGCATCGAGCTCTCGCTCGGCACGCAGATCACGATGCTGCTGATCCTGATGCTGACCTCGAAGGGCATGGCGGGCGTGCCGCGTGCCTCGCTGGTGGTAATCGCCGCGACCCTCAACCAGTTCAACATCCCGGAGGCCGGACTGCTGCTCATTCTCGGCGTCGACGTGTTCCTCGACATGGGCCGCTCGGCCACCAACGCGGTCGGCAACTCGATCGCCGCGGCGGCGGTCGCCAAGTGGGAGGGCGAGCTGCTGCCGCCCGCCGAAGCCGACGAGAACGAGCGCCGCATCGAAGCCGGCGTGGCGGTTCCCGCCTAGGCGCATGAAGCTCGTTTGGGTCTTCCTGTTCGTGGCCGCGGGTGCGGCGGCCCAGACGGAAGACACCCCGGTCGAGTTGACCGGGACGCTGGCGAAAGTCCGCGCCGCCGGAGCCCTGACCATCGCCTACCGCGAATCGTCGGTGCCTTTTTCGTATCTTTCGCCGCGCAACGAGCCGATCGGCTATTCGATCGAGCTGTGCAAGAAGCTCACTGAGGCGATCGGCGAGGCGATCGGGCGCGAGCTCGCGTTCAAGTGGCTGGCGGTGACCTCCGAGACCCGCATGGACGCGGTCGTCTCGGGCAAAGCGGATCTCGAATGCGGCTCCACTACCAACAA
>DASXAO010000082.1:0-39457 GCA_036406675.1 Burkholderiales bacterium | reverse complement strand
AGTTGTAGTAGTTGGCGGCGTTGGTCGACACCTCCGAGCCGAACAGGTCGAGCGACAGCGAGAAGTGCAGGTTGGCCTTCTTCTGCATGGTCGGCAGGTCGATGACGCCCAGCTTGCGCACGGCGGCGATGTCGTAGGGGTCCTCGATGCCGGCGGCTTTCATGGCTTCGCAGGTGCGCTCCACGATGCGGCCGACGCCGGTCTCGCCCACGTACATGTGGTGAGCCTCCTCCGTCAGCATGAAGCGGCAGGTGCGCGAGAGCGGATCGAACGCGCTCTCGGCGAAGCTCTTGAGCTGGTACTTGCCGTCGCGATCGGTGAAGTAGGTGAAGCAATAGAGCGAAAGCCAGTCGGAGATCGGCTCGTTGAACGTGGTGAGGATGCGCGGCTTGTCGCGGTCTCCGGAATGGCGCGCGAGCAGCGCCTCGGCTTCCTCGCGGCCGTCGCGGCCGAAGTAGGCGTGCAGCAGGTACACCATGGCCCAGAGGTGGCGGCCTTCTTCTACATTGATTTGAAATAAATTTCTCAAATCGTAGAGAGAAGGACACGTATGCCCGAGCAGGCGCTGCTGCTCGACCGAGGCGGGCTCGGTGTCGCCCTGCGTGACGATCAGGCGGCGCAGCGTCGAGCGGTATTCGCCCGGCACCTGCTGCCAAGCCGGCTGGCCCATCGCGTCGCCGAAGCCGATCCTGCGGTCGGCGACCGGGTCGGCGAGGAAGATGCCCCAGCGGTAGTCGGGCATGTGCACCGCGCCGTAGTGCGCCCAGCCCTGGGCGTCGACCGAGATCGCGGTGCGCAGGTACACGTCGGCGCTCTCGAAGTCGCTCGGCCCCATCTCGTGCCACCACTGCAGGAACTGCGGCTGCCAGTGCTCGAGCGCGCGCTGCAGCGCGCGGTCGCCGGCGATGTTGACGTTGTTCGGAATCTTTTCCGCGTAATCGATGCTGCTCATTCAGTCGGTCCCAATTTGGTTTAGACGCGTTCCCAGTTGAATTTCGGTTTGGCGCCGCTGCCGTAGACCTTGAGCGCACCCTGCTCGCCGACGGCGTTCGGCCGCACGAAGATCCAGTTCTGCCAGGCGGTGAGGCGGCCGAAGACGCGCGTCAGCATGGTCTCGGGGCCGGCGAAGCGCAGGCTCGCCTCCATGCCGGTGAGGGCGTCGGGCGAGAGGCTGGCGCGCTCCTCGACGGCGAGGCGCACTTCGTCCTCCCAGTCGATGTCGTCGGGCGCGGAGGTCACAAGGCCCAGGCGGGCCGCTTCGGCCGCGCTGATGGGTTCGTTCATCGGCATGGTCGGCGCATCGCCGCCGAAGCGGGTGTGCAGGCGCGAGAGGCCGTTCGCCATCGGGTAGGCGCCGAAATTGAGCGCGGACAGCGCGACTTTGGGCCCGGTCGTGTTCCCGTCCTTTGCGTCGAGCATGTAGCTGCGGTCGGCGGCGAGCGCGAGCTCCATCAGGGTGCCGGCGAAGCACGACCCCGGCTCGATCAGGGCGAAGATCGAGCGCGACGACACGTCCAGGCGCGAAAGCGTGCGACGCAGGTAGCCGAGCGTCTCGCGCACGAACCAGTCGTTGCGCTCCTGCTGCAGCAGGGCGTCGAGGTCGAGCATCCGCGCGTTGTCGCCGTGCGTCTTGAGGAGCCACAGGCCGATGTCGAGATGGTTGTGGCGAAGGTCGAGGATCGCGCGGTCGAGCTCGCGCGCGAGCCGCAGCGGATACCAGTCGGCGCTCCTTTCGAGCCTGACGCTTGCGGGCCCCGTGACGGTGATGGTGGCCGTGCGGCTCTGCTTGTCGACATTCATTTCGACAATGCGATTCGGACCGAGCTCGGTCAGTTCGACGCCTTCGCCGCCCGGCCGGTCCGACTTCTCTGCGAGCGCCAGCGCTCGAGCCCGCACCACGTCGGCAAACTCCTGCGGCTTCGCCAGGTGGTCGACGAGCTTCCACTGCTTCGCGCGCTCGGCGCGCACGCCCTCGGCGGTGGTGCAGAAGACGTCCGCGAGGTCTCTTCTGACCTTTCTCTTGTCGGTGATTCTCGTCAGGCCTCCCGTGCCCGGGAGCACGCCGAGGAGCGGCACCTCGGGCAGGCTCACCGTGGAGGAGCGGTCGTCGACCAGCGCGATCTCGTCGCAGGCGAGCGCGAGCTCGTAGCCGCCGCCGGCGGTGGTGCCGTTCAGCGCGGCGAGGAACTTGAGCCCCGAGTGAGCGCTCGAGTCCTCGATGCCGTTGCGGGTCTCGTTGGTGAACTTGCAGAAGTTCACCTTCCAGGCGTGGCTCGAGGTCCCGAGCATATAGATGTTGGCGCCGGAGCAGAACATGCGGCTCTTGGCGCTCGTGATCACCACGCACTGCACCTCGGGGTGCTCGAAGCGCACGCGGTTCAGCGCGTCGTGCAGCTCGATATCGACGCCGAGGTCGTAGCTGTTCAGCTTGAGCTTGTAGCCCGGCACCAGGCCCTTGTCCTCGGCGACGTCGAGCGCCAGCGTGGCGAGCGGTCCGTCGAACGAGAGCTTCCAGTGGTTGTAGCGGTCGGGCCGGGTTTCGAAGGAGATCATGGCAGCGCCTTGCGGAGTTCCTGCAGCGTTTGTCTCACAGTCCTGCCGCTGGTGTCGAGCGCGAGCGGCGCGCGCGCATAGAGACGCTCGCGGTCGGCGAGGATCCTGCGGATCTCGTCGAGCGCAGCCGGTCGCCCCTGCGCCCGCCCTGAGAACGGACGCAGGTCGCCCTGGGCCACGACGCGGGACATGTGCTCCTGCGGCGAGGCCTTGAGCCACACGCAGAAGCAGCGCTCGAGCAGCAGCTCGTAGGTCGAGCGCTCGGTGACCAGCCCGCCGCCCGCGGCGATGACGGCGCGCTCGTGCTCCTCGAGCACGCGCTCGAGCGCGCGGCGCTCGAAGCGGCGGAACGCGTCCTGGCCGTACAGGGCGAACACCTCGCCGAGGCTCGCGCCGGCTTCCTTCTCCACTTCGCGGTCGAGCTCGATGAACGGCACGCCGAGCGCCTGCGCGAGCTTGGCGCCCAGCGTGGACTTGCCGGCGCCGCGCAGGCCGACGAGGGCGACGCGCGCGCTGCGCGGCGCCGGCTCCTCGCGCACCAGCTCTTCCACCGGCACGCGCATGGCGCGCGCCACGCGCCGCAGCAGCAGCACCGAGATGTTGCCGTGGCCGGCCTCGAGCTGGGCGAGGTAGCGCTCGGAAACCCCTGAGGACTCGGCGAGCACCCGGCGTGCCATGCCGTGGGCCTGGCGCCAGGCACGCACCCGCTCGCCGAGGCGGCCGAGATAAAGCGCGTCCTGCGCTTCACTTGGGGGGCGGGCAGGCGGGCGAACAGGAAGGGGAGCGTTCATGCACTATAATGCTTGACGCGAATTCTATGCGTGCAATATAGTGACTGTCAATGAAGATCCACATCCTGGTCGGCACCATGACCGGCACGGCGCAGCTTTGCGCCCAGGAGATGGAGCTCGCCCTCGACGACGGCGAGACGCAGGTAGCCACGCTGATGATGGACGGCCTCGACGGCACGGTTTTCGGTCGCGACGGCGTGTTCCTAATCTGCACCTCGACCTACGGCCAGGGCGACGTTCCCGACAACGCGCGCGCGCTGTACGAGGACCTGAAGGCGAAGCGGCCGGACCTTTCGCAGGTGCGCTACGGCGTGTTCGGGCTGGGCGACCGCACCTACGCCGAGACCTTCAATTTCGGCGGCAAGCGCTTCGACGAGCTGCTCGCCGAGCTCGGCGCGCGGCGCATCGGCGAGCGCCACATGCACGACGCCTCGAGCGGCGTGCTGCCGGAAGAGACCGCGCTCGAGTGGTGCCAGGCGTGGCTCGCCAAAGTGAAGGACAGCGTCGCCGCCGGTTGACACGCTGTCGCGCGGCCCGCTAGGAAAATGAGGGGGCACGCGTTTTGCATCGGGCCGCGACATGCGTACCGCGCTCAAGTGGACCGCCGGCGTCCTCGCCACGCTGCTGGTCGCGCTGGCGCTGTTCGTCGCCTTCGGCCTGGACACGTTGCGCGGGCCGATCAGCCGGGCGGTGACCAACGCGACCGGCCGGGAGCTGGTCATCGACGGGAAGATCCGGGTGGTTTGGAGCTGGCTCCATCCGCGCTTCAGAGTCGAGCGCATCCGGTTCGCGAACACGGACTGGGCGCGCGAGGACTACCTTTTCAGCGCCGACGCGGTCGAAGCGGAGGTGCGGGTGTGGCCGCTCTTTGCCGGCTTCGTGGTGCTGCCGCAGGTCCGGCTGGAGGGCGCCGAGGTGAACCTCGAGAGCGACAAGGAGGGGCGGCGCAACTGGATCCTCGACGCCCAGCGCGACAAGGAGAAGAAAAACTCGCGCCTGTCCATCGAGCTGCTGACGCTCGACCGGGGCCACCTCAGCTACGCCGACGCGGCGCTCGATATCGACCTCCAGGCCGACCTGGACACGGACCAGACGGGAGTGCTGTTCGCCGTCACCGGCGACTATCAGGGGCTGCCGCTCTCGGGATCCGGGCACTCGGGTCCGGTCCTCTCGCTGAGCGACGCGTCGACGCCGTTCCCGCTCAAGGCCGAAGCGAAGATCGGCGCCACTCGGGTCGCCGTCGACGGCGCCATCACCGGGCTGGTCGAGCTGCAGAAGATCGACACCCGCGTTCGCCTGAGCGGCAAGTCCTTGTCGGAGCTCTACGACATCGTGCGCATCGCCCTGCCGGAGACGCCGGCCTACGCCACCGAGGGCCGGCTGGTCCGCGAAGGGAAGCTCGTCCGCTACGAGAAATTCACCGGCAAGGTGGGGACCAGCGACATCTCCGGCACCGTGCAGGTCGACACCGGCGGCAAGCGCCCCTTCATGCAAGGCGATCTGCAGTCCAAGGTGATCGACCTCGCGGACCTCGGCGTCGTCGTCGGCACGGACCAGCCGAAGGAAGGCGGCGTTCTTCCGGATGCACCTTTCGATCCGTCGCGCTGGGACAGCGTGGACGCCGACGTGCGCATCAAGGCCGGGACCATCCGCCGGCCCGAGCAGCTGCCGCTGCAAGACCTGTCCGCCCGCATCCAGATGAAGGACCGCGTGCTCACGTTGAACCCGCTCGAGTTCGGCATCGCCGGCGGCAAGTTCGCCGGCCCGGTGACCCTCGACGGCACCAAGGACACGATCGGCGCCAACCTGCAAATGCGGGTGCAGAAGCTGCAGCTCGCGCAGCTCTTCCCCACGATCCAGAGCAACAAGGCCTCGGTCGGCGACATCGGCGGGCTGGTGGAGCTCAAGGGCAGCGGCAACTCCGTGGCGCAGATGCTCGGCTCGTCGAACGGCAAGATCGGCTTCTTCATGGACGGCGGCCAGATCAGCGAGTTCATGATGCAGCTCGTGGCGCTCGACCTGTGGGGCGTGGCCAAGGCCGAGCTCAAGGGCGACAAGCCGGTCGACGTGCGCTGCGCGGTGGCCGACTTCGACGTCAAGAACGGCGTCATGAACACCAACGCGTTCGTGTTCGACACCTCCGTGGTCAAGGTGGACGGCGGCGGCACGATCAACCTGAAGACGGAGCAGATGGACTTGAAGCTCAATCCCCGGCCCAAGGACTCGAGCGTCGCCTCGCTGAATTCACCCCTCTACGTGCGCGGCACCTTCAGCCATCCGCGGCCCTCGCCCGACGTGGGGCGCCTCGCGGCCAAGGGCGTCGGCGCGATCGTCATGGGCATCATCAACCCGCTCCTCGCGGTGCTGCCGCTCATCAAGGAAGGGAAGGGCGAGGACAGCGCCTGCAATCAGCTCATGGCCGAGGCCACCAAGCTCAAAGAGCGGGCGGCGAAGGTGCCGAAGAAGGCGCCGGCTACGGCGTCTTCCTCAGACCAATCAGCTGCATCAGGCGCGACAGCGCCGCGTCCTCCTTCGAAATAAGCTCGCCGAACTGCGCCGCCGGCAGGAAGGCAGGCCGCACGCCGACGTTCTCCGCGCTCTTCTGGAATTCGGGCGAGTCGGTGGTGCGCCGGATCGCCTCTTCGAGCGCCGCGATGACGGGGCGCGGCGTGCCGTGGGGCACGGCGATGCCGCGCCAGGCCTCGAGCGACACGTCGATGCCCTGCTCGCGCGCGGTCGGAACTTCCGGGAGAGCGGGATCGCGGCTTGGGATCAGCGCCGCGAGCAGCCGGACCTGGCCCTGCTTCACCGGCGCGGACAGCGCCGCGGGCAGCTGCACCACCGCATCGACGTGGCCGCCGAGGAGGCTCGGCACGACCTGCGCCGCGCCGAAGGGCACTTCGTTCACCTCGGCGCCCGCCGTGCTGAAGAGCGCCGCGAGCGAGATGTGCGTGTGGCTGCCGATGCCGGAGTGGCCGACGCTGATGGCCTTGGGCTTCGCCTTGGCCTCGGCGACGAGATCGCCGAGCGTCTTCCAGCGCGCGTCCGAGCGCACCGCCACCACCACGGACTCGACCAGCACCCGAGCCACGGCGTCGAAGGCGCGGTAGTCGAATTCGAGCTGGCCGGAATGGTAGGTGGTCGAGATCGAATTGGAATTCCATACCAGCGAATAGCCGTCGGGCTTCTGCCCGTGGACGTACTTGTAGCCGATCGCGCCGCCCGCGCCGGGCCGGTTCACGACCAGCACGCGCTGCCCCAGGTGCTTCGACATGCCGTCGGCGAGCATGCGCGCCGTGACGTCGGCCGAGGTGCCGGCCGGGAAGAGCACCGTGATCTCGATCGGGCCGCGATGGGGGAACGCGGGTTCTTGTGCTTGAGAACTCAAAGCAAGCAGCCCAGAAAGGGCAAGCACGATGTTGAAGAAGCGCTTCATGTCAGAATTTCCTTCACGTCGACTCGCCTTCCCTCCCGCGCGGAGCGGATGCCGGCGAGGATCACCGCGAGCGAGGCGGTGGCGCGCTCGCCGTCCATTTCCGGCTCGCCGTCGCCGCGCGCCGCGCGCATGAACTCCTCGAGCTCCTCGACGAGCGTATCGTTCTTTTCGGCGGGAACCGGCGTGGCAGTCTTCGTCCCGCGCTTGAGGACGCGCAAGCCCTGGTGCAGGTCGAAATAGGCGGTGGCTTCCTTGCCGTAGAGGTTCAGCAGGTAGTACTCGGAGGCGGACGCGTAGCTTGCGTTCAGGGTCGAGAGCGCGCCGTTCTCGTGCTCGAGGACGAGGCTCGCGACGTCGGGGTTGTCGCCGGGAAGCACGAGGCGCACGAACTGGCCGCTCACCGCCTTCACCGGTCCGAGGAGATACTCCAGCACGTCCGTGTAGTGGATGCCGATCTGCAGCATCACGCCGCCCGGCATGCCCTCGGCGGTGTAGCGCCACGAGGTGAGGTCGATCTGGCCGAGGCGGTCGCGGCTGATGTTGGCCTCGGCGTTGACCAGTTTCCCGAAGGCCCCCTCGAGAATCTGTCTTTTCACCCATCGGAAATGACTTTCCCGACGCCGCTGGTAGCCGAGGGCGAGCACCACTTTCGCCTTGCGGCAGGCTGCGGTGAGCGCGCGCGCATCGGCGATCGTGTTGGCGATCGGCTTGTCGAGAAACACGTGCTTGCCGGCCTCGGCCGCGGCGCGCGTGGTCTCGAGGTGCACCGAATTCGGCGTGGTGTTGATGATTGCCTCGATCGTGCGATCCGCCAGCACCGCCTCGTACGAGGGATACGCGCGGCAGCCGTACTTGGCCGCGAACTTGTCGCGCTTGTCGGCCGAGCGGGTATAGCAGCCGGCGATCGTGAGCTTGCCCGAGCGCTTGATCGCGTCGGCGAGCACGTCGGACCACCATCCCATGCCGATGCAGGCCACTTTCATGCAAGGTTCCTTACGAAAGGGAGGCGGCGGCTTCCTGCGCCACGCGCTCGTCGAATTCCCAGTTGCCGCCGGCGACGCCGACGCCGCCGATGCACTCGCCGCCCGCCAGGATCGGCGCGCCGCCTTCCATCGCGGTCCAGCGCTCGGGGCCGGCGGCGAGGGCGAGGCCAAGCGCGTGAGCGACGTCGAGCGCCTGGCCGACGGCGCCTTTGGACCCGGTGCTGCGCTTGTTGGACGCCGCGCACACCGCCTTGGTGGTGGCCGAGTGCACGGTATGGAACTTGCCGCCCTCCATGCGCTCGAGCGCGAGCAGGTGCCCGCCCGCGTCGACCACCGCGACCGTGACCGCGATCCCGGCTTCCTTCGCCCGCGCGAGCGCCGTGTCGAGAGCCTTGCGCGCACCCGCCGTCGTGAGCCGCTTTCCATCCGCCACGTGCATGCGATCCTCCTCGTTATATATTAGTGCATGCCGCTTTCGCACATCGAGCACTTCCTGCTCGCGGCCGACGACATCGACGCCACGCGCGACTGGTACGCGCGCGTCCTCGGCATGCGCTCCGGGCCGCACCCCGACTTCGGCTTCCCGGTGCACTGGATGTACCTCGGCGAGGTCGACGTGGTGCACATCGGGCCGAGCGCGAAGAGCGCGGGCGAGAACCAGAAGAAGTACCTCGGCCGGACCTCGCAGGACCAGGGCGCCGGCACCGGCGCGATCGACCACATCGCTTTTCGGGCGACCGGGTTGCGCGCCATGATGGCCCAGCTCGAGAAGGAAAATATCGCCTTCAGCCGTCGCCGCGCCAACGGCCAGGCGCTGTTCCAGCTCTTCTTCTACGACCCGAACGGCATCAAGATCGAGCTCAACTACGACGCCGCCGAGGCCGACGGCGTCGAAGCCGAGGTGGTGGCGTCCGACTTCACTCGGCGCTGAGCAGCAGCGCCGCGAGGCCGGCAACGCCGGCCGGCAGGGCATAGCGCTCGAGCACCCCGGCCTGGCCGCGCGCGAGCACGCTCACCGGTATGTCGGAGCGCGCCATCACGCCCTGCGCGATCGACGGGTTGATCCAGCGCAACCACTGCGGATGGCGCCCGACGCCCAGCATGATCTCGTCGACCTGCTCGCGCTCGGCGACCGCGGCAATGCGCGCGGCGGGCCGGCCCACCTCGGTGAACGCGCGCCAGCGAAGCCGGGTGCGCGACAGGGCCTCGATCGCTGCGGCCATGGCGAGCTGGCTGCGCTCCCAGCGCAGCAGGTCGCGGGCGCGACGGCTCGTGAACTGCGCGATGTGCCGGTGGAACCGCGGCTGCACGTTGAGGACCAGCACCTCGAGCGCGACCCCCGAGCGGCCCAGCGCCTGCAGGTGCGGGATCGGAGCGAGCGCGACGGCGGAAGCATCGACCGGAACGAGAATCTTCATTGCACGGCCTCCTTTCGAGCGTGTTGCCGCGCCCCTGCGGCCTTGCGGTTGCGCAGCCAGGCGATGCCGAGCACCCCGCCGATGACGACCACGAAGAGCGAAGTCCTGAGGCCGGAGCGGGAATCCAGCAATTCCTGGAGCAGCGGCTCGTCGACGAGCATCCTGGCGGCGGTCCAGGCAAGCACCCCGCCGCCGACGTACAGCAATCCCGGGAAGCGCTCGAGCCAGTTGAGGATGAGCGTCGAGCCCCAGACCACGATCGGGATGCTGATGACGAGTCCGACGACGACGAGCAGCACGCTGCCGTGCGCCGCGCCGGCGACCGCGAGCACGTTGTCGAGGCCCATCACCGCGTCCGCGACGACGATGGTGCGCATCGCGCCCCAGAAGCCGCTCGCCGCGGAGAGTCGATGGTCCTTGCCGCCGTCTTCGCCGGCGAGCAGGCGGTAGGCGATCCAGGCGAGGAGCACGCCGCCGGCGCCCATCAGCCCGGGGACCTCCAGCAGCCACAGCACCGCCACCGTCAGGCTCGCGCGGACCGCCACCGCGCCGAAGGTGCCCCAGATGATGGCGCGGCGCTGCACGGCCTTGGGGAGATTGCGGGCGGCGAGGGCGATGACGATGGCGTTGTCGCCGGCGAGCACCAGGTCGATCACCACGATCGCCGCAAGGGCGGACCAGAATTCGGGGGTCGCGAACATGCGGCCGATTCTGTCGGCCGCGCGGCGGAAAGAAAAATGACGTTATGCGATGGGACTCATTGCAAATCGCAATGCATGGAAATCGGGGTCAGACCCCAAAAAAGAAGAATCGGGGTCTGACCCCGATTCCCGGATTCGGGTATGCTGTCTTCACCCGCAGGGGAGTAGCTTTCCGCGGGATGACCGTCAATCCGGGAGAAATCCCCGGTCATTCCGGCAGCGTCCGCAGGTTCCAAGCGGGGCGCTGCAAGCGAGACCTCGGTTGCCGAACAGGAGCCGAGATGTCCCGCACGCATCCGCGTCGATTCTTCCGCCATGGGCTGCTGCCCCAGCTGCTCGTGTTCGAGGCCGTTTCCCGGTTGGGCAGCGTCACGCGCGCGGCCGAGGAGCTGCACCTCGCCCAGCCCACCGTGTCGCTGCAGCTGAAGAAGCTCGCGGCGGCGCTCGAGGTGACGCTGTTCGAGCAGCAAGGGAGGCAGCTTCGTCTGACGGGCGCCGGGCACACGCTGCACGAGACCTGCGACGAGCTGATCCACTGCCTGATCCGGGCCGACGCGAAGCTCGCTGCGTTCCGCCAGGCGAAGGCCGAGCGCCTGCGCCTGGCGGTCGAGCCCGAGGTGCGCGCGGCCGCGGCGCGCCTGATCGCGGGCTTCTGCGCGCGCCATCCCGGGGTCCAGGCGAGCCTGCACGTCGGCGAGCGCGAGGAGCTGCTGGAGCGGCTCGCCGCCGGCGCCGACGACCTCTACCTCTTCGTGCTGGAAATCGAAGGCCTGCCGGCCCACCGGCGCTGGAGCATGGCGCATCCCAAGGGGCGGGCGCCGAGCGAGGCGGGCGCGCTCTTCCTGCGCGAGGCCGTGCTAGGCGCGGTGCCGGGGGTCGAGGGCGTCGCGCAGCCCGTCGCCCAGCAGGTTGAAAGAAAGGACCAGCAGGAAGATTGACAGCCCGGGCCAGATCGCCATCCAGGGCGCCTGGTCGACGTAGTTGCGCGCGGTGTTGAGCATGCTGCCCCAGCTCGGCGCCGGCGGCTGCTGTCCCAAACCCAGGAACGACAGGCTGGCCTCGGCGATGACGGCAGCCGCGATCGCGAGCGTCGCCTGCACGATGAGCGGCGCGACGATGTTGGGAAAGATGTGGCGCAGCGCGATGCGCAGATGCGGATTGCCCAGCGCCCGGGCGGCCTCGACGTAGTCCTCCGACTTCGCCGCCAGCACCTGCGCCCGCGTGAGCCGGATGAACACCGGCGTGGCCGAGATGCCGATCGCGATCATCGCGTTGGTGAGGCTCGGCCCGAGGAAGGCGGCGAGCGCGATGGCGAGGATGAGGAACGGGCAGGCGAGCATGGCGTCGGTGACGCGCGAGATCAGCGCATCGGCCCAGCGGCCGAGGTAGCCCGCGGCCATGCCGATCGGCACGCCGAGCGCGAGCGAGATCGACACCGAGACCACGCCCGCGAGGATCGAAGCGCGCGTGCCCCAGATGACGCGCGAGAGCACGTCGCGGCCGAGCTCGTCGGAGCCGAACAGGTGCGCGAGGCCCGGCGCGCCGCGCACCTCGCTCCAGCTCGTCGCGAGCGGGTCGTACGGTGCGAGCCAGGGCGCGGCGAGCGCGACCAGGATGAAGAACCCCACCACCGCCAGCCCGAAGAGCGCTCCGCCGCGGCGCAGCAGCCGCCTCCATGCTTTTCTCCGTCGGGAGCTTTCCGAGGTTTGAAAAACAATCGCGGCCATCAATGCCTCATCCGTGGATTGACGAGGAAGTAGGCGAAATCGGCGACGAGGTTGAGGGCGAGGTAGGCGGTGGCGGTGCACAGCACCACGCCCTGTACCACCGAGTAGTCGCGGTTGAACACCGCGTCGACGATCAGCTTGCCAAAGCCTGGGATGGAGAACACCTGCTCGGTGAGCACCGCGCCGCCGAGGAGCTCGCCCAGGCCGAGCGCACCGAGCGTAATGATCGGGATCAGCGCGTTGCGCAGCGCGTGCTTCAGGACGACGACCCTTTCGTCCAGCCCTTTCGCCCGAGCCGTCCTGACGTAATCCGAGGAAAGGACCTGCAGCATGGCGCTCCGCGTGTGTCGCATCAGCACCGCGGCGAACGCGTTTCCCAGCACGAACGCCGGCATGATCATGGCCGCGAGGTTGCCCTGGAGGTCCTCGAACGGGCTGACGTAGCCCGAGGCGGGAAGCCAGCCGAGCTGCACCGCGAAGAGGAGGATCAGCAGGATACCGAGCCAGAAGTTCGGCGTGGAAAGGCCCCACAACGCGAACACGTTGGCCGCATAGTCGAGCCAGGTGTCCCGCTTTACTGCCGAGACCACGCCCGCGGTGATGCCGACCACGAGCGCAACGATCATGGCCATCGCGGCGAGCTGGATGGTGACCGGCAGCTTTTCCACGACAAGGTCGAGCACCGGCCGCTGGATGCGCACCGAGTCGCCGAGGTCGCCGTGCAGCACGCCGGAGAGCCAGTAGCCGTAGCGCACCGGCAGCGGCTCGTCGAGATGAAACTTCTCCCGCAGATAGCGGATGGTTTCCGGATCGCGCTCCTCGCCCGCCATCGCGATCGCCGGATCGCCCGGCAGGAGCTGCTGCAGCCCGAAGATCAAGAGCGACACGAAGAAGAGCGTCGGAACGATCAGCGCCAGGCGCTGCAGCAGGTACTTCAGCATTGCATCACTTCGCCATCTGCAGCCCCTGCAGCCTTACCATCCCGTCGGGCACCGTGCGCAGGCCGGAGAGCTTCGCGGCATGCGCCCACAGCCAGTTGCGGTGGAAGAGGTAGACGATCGGCCGGTCCTTGGCGACGTGCGCCTCGATCTGGTCGAAGAGCTTCTGGCGCTCGGCCTTGTTCGAGGCGGCGCGCGAGCGGTTGATGAGGTCGTCGACCTCGCTGTTGGAATAGCCCGCGTAGTTGAGCGGCGCCTTGGTGAAGTGGAAGCTCTGCAGGTTGCCGTCGGGGTCGGCGCGTCCGCTCCAGGCGAGGACGTAGGCCTCGAACTGGCCCTTGTCGGCGAGGTTGAGCGAAGTCGCGAACTCGGTCGACTGGATCTTCACGTCGAAGCCCGCGTCCTTCGCCATCGCCTGCACCACCTGCGCGATGCGCTGCGCGTCGGAGGTGGTCGGGGTCATCAGCGTGAAGCTCGGGTTCGGCACGCCGGCTTCCTTGAGGAGCTGCTTGGCGCGCTCGACGTTGCGCTTCGGCACCGGCACGCTCTTCACGTACCAGCTGCTCTGCGGCGAAACCCACTGGTTGCCGGGGATCGCCTCGCCGTCCATCGCCACCTTGACGATCGCATCGCGGTCGAGCGAGAGCTCGAACGCCTCGCGCACCCGGGCGTCCTTGCCGAGCGGGTTCTTCTGCGACTCGTCGCTCTTGCCGACGTTGATGGTGATGCCCTGGTAGCCGAGCTCGACGATCTTCGCCACCTTGAAACGGCTGTCGCGGCGCACGTTCGGCACGTCGTTCGGCGCGAGGCGCTCGATGAAGTCGAACTGGCCGGAGCGCAGGTTGGCGAGCCGAACGGTGGCGTCGACGACGGGCGTGTAGACCACGCGGTCGAAATGGATCGCGCCCTTGTTCCAATAGCCGGGGTAGCGCTGCAGCACGATGCGGTCCTGCGCCACGCGCTCGACGAAGCGGAACGGCCCCGAGCAGACCGGCGCGGCGCCGAACTTCTCGCCCGCGGCCTCGGCGGCCTTCGGCGACACCATCATGCCGGCGCGGTCGGTGAGCACCGCGAGCAGCGGGACGAAGGGCTGCGACAGGTTGAGGCGCACCGTCACTGGATCGACCACGTCGATGCCCGCCACCGGCGCGAGCTCGCCGCGCCGGTTCGAGCCTTTCATGTTCTTGTGGCGCTCGAGGTTGTACTTCACCGCCTGCGCGTCCATCTTCTCGCCGTCGTGGAACGTGACGCCGCTCCTCAATCTGATCGTGAGCGACTTGTTGTCCGCGGCCCATTCGTACGAGGTCGCGAGCTGCGGCACGATGTTCAGCTTCTCGTCGAGGTCGAAGAGCTTGTCGCAGAGGCCCGCGAACACGATGCGGCCGACGAAGGTGCGCGCCATCGTCGGGTCGAGGATGTCCGGGTCTTCGGCCAGGCCGATGCGCAGCGTCTGGCCTTGTACGGTCGAAGCAAAGAAAAGCAGGGCGAGCGCCTGGCGGATCCTCATCATCCCCTCCGGAAATGGGCCTGTAGCTTAGCAAGGCGCGAATTGGCCGGGGCGGCCTCGCGCGCGGATTCGAAGGGGATTTCGCTCCAGAAGTGGCAGGCGGTCGCGTGCCCGCCCGCCTCGACGAGCGCCGGCTCCTCGGAGCGGCAGCGCTCGCGGGCGTACGGGCAGCGGGTGTGGAAGCGGCAACCCGCCGGTGGCGCGTAGGCGCTCGGCACGTCGCCCTGCAGCAACGTGCGGCTGCCGCGCCGGGCGGCAGGATCGGGCACCGGCACCGAGGCGAGCAGGGCGCGGCTGTAGGGATGGCGCGGCTCGGCAAAGAGCGCGCGCGTTTCGGCCAGCTCGACGATCTTGCCCAGGTACATCACCGCGACCCGCGTCGCGATGTGCCTCACCACGGCGAGGTCGTGGGCGATGAAGATGTAGGCGAGCTCCAGGCGCCGCTGCAGGTCCTGCAGCAGGTTGATGACCTGCGCCTGCACCGACACGTCCAGCGCGGACACCGGCTCGTCGCACACGATGAGCCGCGGCTCGACCGCCAGCGCGCGCGCGATGCCGATGCGCTGCCGCTGCCCGCCGGAGAACTCGTGCGGATAGCGGCTCGCGTGCTCGGGCGCGAGCCCGACCAGGCCCAGCAGTTCCTTGACCCTTTGTTTCGTCCTTCCTTCGTGAAGGCCGTGGAGAGACAGCGGTTCGGAAAGCATGTCGCCCACGGTCATGCGCGGATTGAGCGAGCTGTACGGGTCCTGGAAGATGATCTGCATTTCGCGGCGCAGCGAGCGCAGCTCACGCTCGCCGAGGGCCGAGAGCTCGCGGTCGTCGAACCACACCGTGCCCGAGGTCGGCTCGATCAGGCGAAGCACGAGGCGCCCGGTGGTCGACTTGCCGCAGCCCGATTCGCCGACCAGCGCGAAGGTCTCGCCCGGGTGAACCTCGAAGCTGACATCGTCGACCGCCTGGACGCCGCCCCGGAAGTGCTTGACCAGCCGCTCGGCGCGAAGGAGCGGCTTCACAGCGGTGCCCTCCAGCAGGCGGCGAAATGGCCTTTTCGTATTTCACCGAGAGGGGGAGCGTCCGAAAGGCATTTCTCGACTGCAAACGGACAGCGCGCATGGAAGCGGCACCCCGCCGGCATCGCTGCGGCATCGGGCACGGTGCCTTCGATGGCCGAGAGCCGCTGTTGCGCGAGGTCGAGGCGCGGGATGGAGCCGAGGAGCCCGATGGTGTAGGGATGGTGCGGCTCGGCGAAGAGCGCCGACACCGGGCAGCGCTCCACCACCTGCCCGGCGTACATGACGATGACGTCGTCGGCGAGCTCGGCGATCACGCCCAGATCGTGGGTAATGAGGATGATCGCGGTGCCGAGCTCCGAGCGCAGCGCGCGCATCAGCTCCAGGATCTGCGCCTGGATGGTGACGTCGAGCGCGGTGGTGGGCTCGTCGGCGATCAGGAGCTGCGGGTTGCAGGCGAGCGCCATCGCGATCATCACGCGCTGGCGCATGCCGCCCGAGAGCCGGTGCGGATAGTCGCGCGCGCGGCGCTCAGGCGACGGAATGCGTACGCGCCGCAGCATCTCGATCGCGTTGTCTTGCGCTTCCTTCCTGCCGGTCTTCTCGTGCCGCAGCAGCGCTTCGGCGACCTGGTCGCCGACGCTGAACGCCGGGTTGAGCGAGGTCATCGGCTCCTGGAAGATCATCGAGAGCCGGGCGCCGCGCAGCTCGCGCAGCCGCGCCGGCGGCAGCCTCAGCAGGTCCTCGCCTTCGAACCGCACCTCGCCCCCGGCGATGCGCCCGGGCGGCCGCGGCACCAGTCCCATGATGCTGAGCGCGGTGACGCTCTTGCCGCAGCCCGATTCGCCGACGATGCCCAGCGTGCGCCCGCGCTCGATGCTGAAGTCGACCCCGTCCACCGCCCGCACCTCGCCCGCATCGGTGTCGAAGACGGTGGTGAGGCCGCGGACCTCAAGCAGGTTTTTTATGACGAGCAACCTCTCGTTCGATCGCGTCGCGGTCGAGCGTCCCCCACGGCCGCGCCTTGCTCGGCCCGCAGGCCATGAAGGGGATGAAGCGCTCGTGCGCCTTCTCGTACAGGCGGCGCAGCTCGGCGAGCGGCTCGGCGTGATCGTCGACGCGCAGGCTCAGCTGCGGGTACGCCTCGGTCGAATGGATGAGCAGCGCCGCCGACTGCTTGCCTCTCTTGTCGCCGCCGGCGGCCTGGCCTGCATCCAGCGCGACGAGCAGGCGTTCAGCAAGTGGCAGTTGAGAATTTTTAAGGTATGTGTCGGCGGTGTTTCGTATCACGGCAGGACCGGCCAGCATGTTTCCCGCAACCGAGAAACCCTCTCCCGCAATCGCGCCGCACCACTCGATGCAGCTTTTCCCGGTGTGCTGCGCAACGCGGCCGGCGGCGTCGATGACGTGGAGCTGGCGCTGCTCGCGGCCTTCGTCGGGCGCGATCAGGCGCCGCACCACCGCCTCCGCGGGCAGGCCTTCGCGCAGCAGCCTCAATCCCTGGGCGCCGTAGTGCGGATTGACCAGCGCCTGGGTCGAGAGCGCGCCGACGCCGCTCTCGGCGTGCGGGCACAGGGCGCCGACGGCGAAGAAGCGCGTCGCGATCGCGACCCCGAAGGCGCCGCTCGCGGGATCGCGCGCGATGATGGACCAGGTCATGGGCGGCGATGATAACCCGAGGGTTACAATGTGCCGCCATGCTCGAGCTGCCGCGCGATTACAACGCCGCCGTCGATCTCGTCGGCCGCAACGCCGGCCGCGGCGCCAGGATCGCCTACATCGACGACGGCGGGAGCTGCACGTACGCCGAGCTCGCCGAGCGCATCGACCGCGCCGCGAACGCGCTGCTAGCCATGGGGCTGCGCCGCGAGGACCGCATCGGCATCGCGATGCTCGACAGCGCCGACTGGGTGGCGCTTTTTCTCGGCGCGATCAAGGTGGGCATCGTGCCGGTGGCGATGAACACGCTGCTCACGCCGAAGGACTACGAATACCAGCTTCGCGACAGCCGCTCGCGCGCCGTCTTCGTCTCCGAGCCGCTGCTCAAGAGCTTCGAGTCGCTGCACTGCCCGGACCTCAAGCGCATCGTGCCGCATGTAGAACTCAAGAAATTACTCCTTACTTCTGACGGAAGGGCAGAAGCCGCACCCACCACGCGCGACGACATGTGCTTCTGGCTCTACTCGTCGGGCTCGACCGGCGCGCCCAAGGGCACGGTGCACCTGCACTCGCACCTCATCCTCACCGCCGAGCTCTACGCCAAGCCGATCCTCGGCATCCGCGAATCCGACGTGGTGTTCTCGGCGGCGAAGCTCTTCTTCGCCTATGGCCTGGGCAACGCGCTCACCTTTCCGATGTCGGTCGGCGCTACCACCGTCCTGATGGGCGAGCGGCCGACCCCCGATGCCGTGTTCAAGCGCCTGGTGGAGAAGCGCGCCACGATCTTCTACGGCGTGCCGACTCTCTACGCCGCGCTTCTCGTCAGCCCCGCATTCCCCAAGAAGGAGGAACTGAAGCTGCGGGTTTGCATCTCGGCGGGCGAAGCGCTGCCCGAAGGCCTCGGCAAACGCTGGACCGACCGAACCGGCGTCGAGATCCTCGACGGCATCGGGTCCACCGAGATGCTGCACATCTTCATCTCCAACCGGCCGGGCGAAGTGCGCTACGGCACGACGGGTAAGCCCGTCCCCGGCTACCAGGTGCGCCTGGTCGACGACCACGGCAACGTCGTCACCAAGCCCGGCGAGCTCGGCGAGCTCCAGATCAGCGGGCCGACCTCGGCGATCATGTACTGGAACCAGCGCGAGCGCACCAAGAACACGTTCCAGGGCCCGTGGACGCGTAGCGGGGACAAGTACAGCTTCGATTCGGAGGGCTACTACACCTACGGCGGCCGCTCCGACGACATGCTGAAGGTGAGCGGCATCTATGTCTCGCCGGTCGAGGTCGAGGCCGCCCTCATCACGCACGATGCCGTGCTGGAAGCGGCCGTCGTCGGCGTAGAGGACGAGCAGAAGCTGGTGAAGCCCAAGGCCTTCGTGGTTCTCAAGCCCGGCCAGTCGCCCTCCGACGGCCTGAAAAGCGCCTTGCAGCAGCACGTCAAAGATAAGCTCGCGCCCTACAAGTACCCGCGCTGGATCGAGTTCATGAGCGAGCTGCCCAAGACCGCGACCGGCAAGATCCAGCGCTTCAAGCTCCGGTCCTAGGCGGCCAGGAGTAAAATCAAGGGCATGGCTACCAGAGAACAGACGACGAGCGACATCAAGGTCGACCCGAAGGCGCTCTACCTCGAGGAGGTGTTCACCGACCGGCGCATCGGCACGATCCGCCGGCTCACCCCGGTGACCAAGGACGGCACGCGCGATGCGGCGCGCCCGGTCCTTTACGCGGGCGAGACGCAGGTGCTGACGCCCGCGGGCGCGCTGCCGATCGGCTTCGAGATCGCCGCCGCCTCGCTCGAGGAAGCCGCCGAGAAGTTCGGGCAGCTCGCGAAGGAAGCGATCGAGCGCACGGTGAAGGAGCTGCAGGAGATGCGCCGCCAGGCCGCCTCGCAGATCGTGGTGCCGCAGGGCCCGCTGCCCCCGATGGGCGGCGGCGGCAAGATTCAGATGCCGTGAGAGAAAAAGGGGTCAGAGGAATTTTCCTGTAACACTTTCGACGCGTGGCAGACGTGTTACAGGAAAATTCCTCTGACCCCTTTTTCACCGTGCGCGCGTGGGTAGAAGAGGCGCGCCGCATCGTCGCGCTCACCGGTGCGGGCATCTCGACCGATTCGGGGATCCCCGACTTCCGCGGCCCGCAGGGGCTGTGGACGCGCAATCCGGCGGCGGAAAAGATGTCGGATATCCGCCATTACCTCGCCGACGCCGAGGTGCGCAAGGCGTCGTGGCAGAACCGTCTCTCGAGCCCGGCGTGGACCGCGCAGCCCAATGCCGGCCACCTCGCGCTGGTCGAGCTCGAAAAAAGAGACAAGCTGCACGCGCTGATCACGCAGAACATCGACGAGCTGCACCAGCTCGCCGGCAACTCGCCCGGGCGGGTGATCGAGGTGCACGGCACCATGCGGCGGTTCATGTGCTTCGGCTGCGGCATGCGCGGGGCGATGCAGCTCGTGCTCGAGCGCGTGCGCGCCGGCGAGGCCGATCCGCACTGCCGCGACTGCGGCGGGATCCTCAAGAGCGACACCATCTCCTTCGGCCAGCAGCTCGTGCCCGAGGTCATCGACCGGGCGATGCAGGCCGCGGCCGAGGCCGACCTGTTCCTCGCCGTCGGCACGAGCCTGCAGGTCTACCCGGTCGCCGGCGCCGTGGAGCTCGCGCGCGGCGCCGGCGCGAGGATCGTGATCGTGAACGCCGAGCCGACGCCGTTCGACCGGGTGGCCGACGCGGTGTTCAACGAATCGATCAGCGCGGTCCTGCCGCGGATCATTCCAGGCCGAGAAAGCGCCGCGCGTTCCCTGCACTGATCGCGTGGCGCGCTTCGTCCGGGAGCTCGAGGCGCTCCAGGGCGCCGACGGGGTCGCGATCGCCCATCACGAACGGATAGTCGCTGCCGACCATGATCTGCGAGGCGCCGAAGCGCTCGATCAGCAGCCGCGCCGCGGCCGCGTCGAACACCAGGTGGTCGTAGTAGAAGCGCCGCGCCGTGACGGCGGGCGATTCCTTCAGCGCCTCCTTCGCCTTGGGAGTCATCTGCCAGGCGTGCACGATGCGCGGCAGCAGCATCGCCATCGCGCCGCCGCCGTGGCTGAACGCAATCCGCAGGCCCGGATGGCGCGCCGCCACGCCTCCGGTGATCATCGAGGCGCAGGCGAGCGCGATGTCGCCGGGGAAGCACACCGCCTGCTCCGAGAAGGGCCCGACGATGCGGTCCTGGCCCGCCGGCCGCAGCGCGTGCACGAAGATCGCCGCGCCCATCTCCTCCGCCGCGGCGAAGAACGGCTCGAACCGCGGGTCGCCGATCGAGGTGCCGTTGACGTGGCTCGCGATCTCCACCCCGGAGAATTTCAAGGATTTGACGACGTATTCGAGCTCTTCGACCGCGCTGTGAACATCCTGTAGAGGCACCGCGCCGAGCCCGACCAGGCGCTGCGGCGCGCGCGCGACCATGGCGGCGATCTGGTCGTTCAGGTACCGGATGAGAACCTTCGCGTCCGCGAGCGGGAGCCAGTAGGAAAGGAGCTCCGGCATCGGCGAAAGCGCCTGGCGCGCGACGCGCATCCCGGTCATGTCCTCGACGCGCCGCGGCACGCTCCAGCAGCCGTCGGACACGGTGCGATAGACCTTGCCGGAGATCATCACGTGCCGGTGGCAGGCGTGGGCCTCGGCCATGGCCGGCCACGGGACCTCGCGGCCGCTGCCGGCGTAGGGCGGAAAGTTCTCGGGTACGACGTGGGTGTGTACGTCGATGGTTTCTGCGTCGATGCTTTCGCTCATCGCGTTGATTATAGAATCCGCGGCATGAACCGCTTTTTCCTGTTTCTCCTGTTCACCGCCCTCGCAGGCGCCGCGGCCGCGCAGTCCTGGCCCGAAAGGCCGGTGCGGATCATCGCGCCGTTCGCGCCCGGGGGCACCGCCGACACGCTTGGGCGCCTCGTAGCGCAGAAGCTTACCGAGAGCTTGAAGGAGACTTTCGTCGTCGAGAACCGTCCGGGCGCTGGCGGTGCGCTGGGGTCCGACCTCGCGGCGAAGGCCGCGCCGGACGGCTACACGCTCGTCGTGTCCGGGATTGCGTCGCATGTTCTCGCGCCCGCAATCCAGGGCACGCCGTACGACCCGCTGCGCGACTTTACGCACATCGCGCTGTTCGGGGGGCCGCCGGCGGTGCTGGCGGTGAATCCTTCGCTGAAGGTGAAGGATCTGCGCGAGTTCGTGGCGCTGGCCAAATCCAAGCCCAAGACGCTCACCTACGGCTCGCCCGGCAACGGCACGCAGGGCCAGCTCGTCGCGGAGCTGTTCAAGCACCACGCCGGCATCGACATGCTGCACGTGCCCTACAAGGGCGCTTCGGCCGCGGTGGCGGATCTCATCGCGGGGCACATTTCGGCCGTCTCCACCACGCTTACCACGGCGTCCGGCCAGATCCGCAGCGGCCGGGCGATCGGGCTCGCGATCAGCTCCGAGGCGCGGCTGCCCGAGTTCCCGGATGTCCCGACCTTTGCCGAGATGGGCTATCCCGAGATCGTGGCGACGGTGTGGTTCTCGCTGTCCGGCCCGGCCAACCTGCCACCCGACATCGTCCGTCGACTCAATACCGAAGTGAACCGGGCGCTGCAGCTTGCCGATGTGCGGGAGCGCCTGAAGGCCGAGGGAATCGTACCCCCCAAGCCGATGGACGCGCAGGCTTTTACCGCGTTCGTTGCTGCGGAAGTGAAGCGCTGGGGGCCGATCGTCAAGGCGTCGGGCGCGAAGCCGGGATAATGACCCTCGCAGAGCAGGAATTCCCGCGCTTCTCGGAGGCCGAGTATTCGAGGCGGCACTACGCGCTCTCGCTCGCGATGCAGCAGCGCGAGGTCGATCACCTGCTCGTCGTTACCGACCAGCGCGCCGGCAATGCGCCGCAGTGGGTGACCGGCTGGCCGGGGACCGTCGAGGCATTCGTCGTGTTCCGGCCGGGCGAGCGGATGACCATGCACGTCGAGTGGTACAACCACTTGCCGCTGGCGCGGCGCCTGGCGCAGGGCGTGGACGTGCGCTGGGGCGAGCACCGCGGCATCGCGCTCGCGATCGAGGAGCTCGCGCGCCGCGGCGCCAGGCGCGTCGGTGTGATCGGGCCGCTGGCCAGCCGCAAGCTGAAAGAGCTCGAGTCGCGCTTCGACGTCGTATCGATGGACGCGGATTACGTGCGGCTGCGGCTTGTCAAGTCGGAAGAGGAGATCGACTGGCTGCGGATCGGCGCGCGCCTGAGCGACGCCGGGTTCGCCGCGCTGCTGCAGGGCGCGCGGCCCGGCCTCGCCGAATACGACCTCGCCAACCTGGTCGAGCGCGCTTACGTCGGCGAAGGCGGCACCACTTTCATCCACTACATCGGCGTCACCTCCATGGCCGAGCCGCGCCTGTGCGTGCCGCCGCAGTACGCCTCGTCGCGCCGGGTCCAGAAGGGCGACGTGGTGTTCTGCGAGCTGTCGGCGTACTGGTGGGATTACGCCGGGCAGGTGCTGCGCAGCTTCACCGTCGGCGACGATCCCACGCCGCTCTACCAATCGCTCCACGACACCGCCGAAGCCGCCTTCGACGCGGTCACCGGCGTGATCCGCCACGGCACCACCATGGACGAGATCCTCGACGCGGCCGGCATCATCGAAGAGCGCGGCTTCACCATCTACGACGATCTCATGCACGGCTTCGGCGGCGGCTACCTGCCGCCGATCGTCGGCTCGCGCAGCCGTCCGGCCGGGCCGCTGCCCCAGATGACGCTGGAAGAGAACATGACCGTGGTGGTGCAGCCCAACGTCATCACGCCGGACCAGAAGGCCGGCGTGCAGGTTGGCGAGCTGGTGCGCGTGACGCGCGACGGCTTCGAGCGCCTGCATGCCGCGCCGCGCGGGTTCCTGCGCTCGCCGGATCCCACCGGACGACTCGGGGTCCTGCCGGACGGAATCGTCTAGAAAATAGGGACTGTCCCTATTTTCTAGAGCATCACCGAGCCGCCGTCGACGACGATGGTCTGACCGGTGAGGAAGGCCGCGTCCTCGCTCGCGAGGAAGCTCACCGTGCCGACGAGGTCCTCGGGCTTCTCGTCGCGCTGGATGGCACGCGTCTTCCGGGTGAGCTCGCCCTGGCGCACGTGCATTTCATGCTTCGCCACGTTCTCGGACAGCGTGAAGCCCGGCGCGAGGGCGTTGACGGTGATGGCGTCCTTGCCGAGCTCGCGCGCGAGGCCGCGCGTCATGGCGATCACGGCGCCCTTGCTCGAGATGTAGTGCAGGAAGAGCGGCACGCCCTTCAGCGGCGCGCCCGAGGCGAGGTTGACGATGCGTCCGTAGCCGCCGCGACGCATGTGCGGCACGCACGCGCGGCAGCAGAGCCAGACGCCCAGGATGTTCACCTCCATCACGCGGCGGAACTCCTCGACCGGGATATCCTGGAAGGGGCGCAGCTCGAGCGAGCTGAAGACGGCGGCGTTGTTGACCAGGACGTCGATGCGGCCGAACGCCTTCACCGCCTCGGCTGCCATGCGCTCGGCATCGCTCTCCCGCGACACGTCGATTTCGAGCCCGAGCGTGCCGGTTCCGCACGCCTGCGCGATCTCGGCGGCGGCCTGGTCGAACCTGTGCAGGTCGGCGATGACCACGGACGCGCCGTCGCGCGCAAGGCGAAGCGCGATCGCTCTGCCGATGCCGCTCGCGCCGCCGGTGACGACGGCGACCTTGCCTTTCAGCCTTTCCATACCACGTCTTCGTAGCCGACGGTTCGCGACAGAAGACCCAGCTCGCGCGCGAAGCGGTTCATCGACTCGACCGACCGCGGCGAGATCTCCGGGTCGTAGTAGGGCGCATCGCGGCGGATGAGCTCGGCGATCAGGCTTGCCTCGGTCGGCGGAAAGAGCTTCTTGCCGATCTCGGTGGCGCGGGCCGGATCGCGCTTGAGGATCTGCTGCGCCGCCTTGACCGCCCGGATCGCCGCTCGCGCGGCTTCCGGTTTTTCACGAATCAATCGTTCCGAGGTCGCGAGCGCGGGGAAGGTGAAGCCCTTCGCCTCCGGACTCCCCTCGCGGCGCGCGTCGAGCACCAGCGTGCCAACGCCGCTTCGCACCGCGACTTCCGCGCCCATGCCGTTAGCCCAGAAGCCGTCGATCTTCCCGTCCTCCAGCGCCTTCGCCGCGAGCAGGCCGAACGACGCGCTCTGGCCGATGGCGCCCGGCACCGGACCGATCTTCACGTCGCTTTCCGGATCGATGCCTCCGGCCTTCAGCAGCTGCTTCAGCCCGTCCACCGGTCCCGGGGCCGCTCCGATTCTGAGTCCTTTGACCGCAAGCAGATCGCCGGCCTTTGCGCCGACGGATTTCTTGAGGACTAAAAACCAATACATGTGCTGGGCGAGCGCGCACAGAAGCCTGCCGCCCTGCCAGTCCTTGAACGCGTAAAGCGCCGCATGCGAGGCGCCGCCGACGAAATCGAGCCGGCCCTCGCGCAGCTCTTCGTAGGTCTTCGTGACCGGAAAGAGAAGCTCGACGGTGGCGTCGAAGCCTTCCTGCCGGAAGCAGCCGAGCTCGACGGCCGCGATCGCGGGGAAGTACGAAGGGGAGATGAGGTCGGGAATCGCGACGCGCAGGCTCATTGCGGCTTCAGTCCCGCCGCCTGCACGGCCTCCTTCCAGAGCGCGAGGTCGTCGCGCACGGCGCGCTGGAACTCCGCCGGCGTGCCGCACACCGGATCGACGCCGATCTTTTCCAGCCGGCCGGTGAACACCGCGTCCTTGCAGCCGGCGGCGATCTCGCGCGCGAGGCGCTCGACGATGGCCTTGGGCGTGGCGCCCGGGGCGACGTAGCCGTTCCACGTCACGGTGCGGAACCCCGGGTAGCCCTGCTCGGCCACGGTGGGCACCTGCGGCAGCTGAGGCGCGCGAGCCTCGCCAGACACTGCGAGCACGTTGATCTTGCCGCCGCCCGCGTGCGGCAGGATCTCGTTCAGGTTGCCGAAGTAGCAGGGCACGTGACCCGCGACCACGTCGGCCATCGCCGGTCCGCCGCCCTTGTAGAGCACCGCTTCCATCTTCAGCCCGGCGCGGGCGAGAAAGAGCTCCATCGTGAGATGGCCGACCGAGCCCAAGCCCGGCGACGCGTAGCTCAGCTCGCCCGGATGGGCCTTGGCGTATTCCACGAGCTGCCTCAGGCTGGTGGCGGCGAGCTTCTGGTTGCAGCCGAGCGCGAAAGGGTTGGTGCCGACGATCGAGATCGGCGCGAAGTCCCTGATCGGGTCGTAACTGATCTTCTGCACGTGCGGCACGATCGCGAGCTGCGGCGTCGAGGCGGAGAGCAGGGTGTAGCCGTCGGCGTCGGCGCGGGCCACCAGCTCGGCCGCGATGGCGCCGCTCGCGCCCGGGCGGTTCTCGGCGATGACCGGCTGACCCAGGCGCTGGGTCAGCCAGTCGGCGGTGATGCGCGCGATCGAATCGGTCACGCCGCCCGGCGGAAACGGCACCACGACTTTGACGGGTTTCTGCGGCCAGGATTGGGCCAGCGAAGCGCTCGTCCAGGCTGAAACCAGGATTAAAACAAGAAAGCGCTTCACGCCCGGCTCTCCTTCATCCGTGCCTCGATCCACCGTGCGCAGGCGAGCGTGCGCGCGTCATCGCCGATGCGCCCGACCACCTGGATGCCGAGCGGCAGGCCGTTGGGACCGGTGTCGACCGGCACCGAGACGCAGGGCACGTGGAGCAGCGTCCACACCACGTTCATCGCCACGTTGCCGGTCGAGCCGAGTCCCCTCGGAGCCTCGCCGGTCGCGGCCGGCGCGATCAGCACATCGCAATCGCCGAAGGCTTCGTTCACGGCGGCGCGGCACCGGGCGGCATAGATGAGCGCCTCCTGGTACTTGCGCCCGTCGGTGGCGTAGCCCTCTTCGCAGCGCTGGCGCAGCGCCGGGTCGAGGCGATCTGCGAAGCGGCGGTATTCGTCGGCGAGCGAACGCGCGCCCTCGTAGCGGATAACGGTTCCCTGTGCCTCGCGCAAGGAGCGGAACGACTCGGGCAGGCGAAATTCGGCGGCATCCAGCTTCTTCGCCGCGGTCTCGAAGGCTGCCGCCATGGGCGGCTCGACCAGCTCCCATTCGAAGCTGCGGCAAGCCCCGATGCGAGGCCGGCTGATGGTGCCGTGAAGGTCGTCGCGCCGGGTGAGCGCCTCGAGGAAGAACGCGGCGTCTTCGACGCTGCGCGCGTAAATCCCGACGGTGTCGAGCGAATCGGCGTTGGGGTGCACGCCCGCGCGCGGCAGCAGGTTGTAGGTCGGCTTGCACGCCACCACGCCGCAGTAGGAACCCGGGCGGATCACCGAGCCCGCGGTCTGCGTGCCGAACGCGAGCGGCACCATGAAGTCGGCGACCGCCGCCGCGGAGCCGCTCGAGGAGCCGCCCGGCGTATGCGCCGCATTGTGCGGGTTGCGCGTTCTGGACGGCACGAAGGTGGCGAATTCGCAGGTCGCCGTCTTGCCGAGGATCACGCCGCCCGCGGCGCGGGTCAGCGCGACCGGCGCGGAATCGGCGCGCGGCCGGTGGCCGGCGTAGATGCGCGAGCCATACTCGGTCGGCATGTCGCAGGTGTCGAAGATGTCCTTCACGCCCACCGGGACGCCTCGCAGCGGCGCTGCTTTTTCAATGTCGTTGAGCTGAGAGAGGACTGCGTCTTGGTTTGCGAACGCCCACGCCTGGACCTCGGGCTCGCGCGCGGCGATGCGCGCGAGGCAGCTCTCTACCAGTTCACGCGCGTTGAGCTCGCCGCGCTCGATCCGCGCGGCGGCGTCTTTCGCTCCCAGGCGGCAGGGCTCGATCACCGGCTCAGTATAATCGCCGCGATCCATGCAGCGACGAAACATCCTCGTCGTCGGCGCCGGTCCGGTGGGGAGCGTCGCCGCGCTGGCCGCCGCGCGCTTCGGCCATACGGTGACCCTGCTCGAGGCGCAGGAGCGCATCGACGACGCGCCGCGCGCCTCGACCACGCAGCCGCCGACCCTCGAGATCCTCGCCGAGCTCGGCCTGGTGGAGGAGTACATCCGGGTCGGCCTGGTGGCGCGCACGTTCGAGTTCTGGGACCGGCCGACGCTCCAGCGCATCGCGGAGTTCGACTTCGAGCGGCTGCGCGGCGAGACCGACTTCCCGCTGGTGGTGCAGACCGAGCAGCACAAGCTCGCCAACATGGCGCTCGAGCGGCTGAGGGGCATGGCGAACGCGCAGGTATTTCTGGGGACACCAGTCACTGACCTCGACCAAAATCACCATGAGGTGACCCTCATTTCGGGAAAAAGGCGTTTCACCGCCGACTACGTCATCGGCGCCGACGGCGGGCGCAGCGCCGTGCGCAAGCTCCTCGGCATCGAGTTCGAGGGCTATACCTGGCCCGAGCGCTTCCTCGTCGTGACGACGAAGTTCGACTTCGCCGCCGCGCTCGGCTGCTGCAACCGGAGCTACATGGCCGACCCGGCGGAGTGGACCAATCTCTTCAAGGTCGCCGGCGACGACCTCAAGGGACGCTGGCGCGCGGTCTTCAACACCCGCGCCGATGAGACGGACGAGGAAGCGCTGTCCGATGCCGCGGTGCGCGCGCGCCTCGGGCGCATCTACGTCCCGGAGGCAGAAAGGCACTATCTCCATCTCAACCTGTACAACGTGCACCAGCGCGTGGCCAAAAGCTTCCGCAAGGGGCGCGTGTTCCTGTGCGGCGACGCGGCGCACGTGAACAACCCGATCGGCGGCCTCGGGCTGAACTCCGGAATTCACGAGGCCTGGGATCTCGCTTCTCTCCTCGACAGAGTCCTCAGGAAAGAAGCCGATTCTTCGTCGCTAGACGCTTACGAGGCGCGGCGCAGGCCGCTCAACATCGAATACGTGCAGGAGCAGACCGTCGCGAACAAGCGCCGCCTCGAGGAGCGCGATCCGGCGCAGCGCGCGCGCCGCTTCGACGAGCTGCGCGAAACCGCGGCCGATCCGGCGCGGCACAAGGCGTTCCTGATGAAGGCTTCCTTACTCGAGAGCGCCCGCCGGGCCGCTCGCAACGAGCTTTCCTAGATTCCCGGAGGCGGCGGCGGAGGGTTGCCGGAAGGCGGCGGAGGCGGAGTGCCGCCCATCGACGGCGGCGGAGGGGGCGGCGGCCCGTACGAGGGCGGCGGAGGAGGCGGCGGCGTACGGTAGGAAGTGGCTGCAGCCTGGCGGCGCGGCGCGAGCGCCATCGGCACCTTGTTGCCCTTGGCGTACATGCATTGCGTGAAGGCGTTGTCGTAGCGGCGCTGCACGCTGTACGTGCCCTGCGCCGCGTTGCCGGTTCCGATCAGGGCGCCGGTCGCGGTCCCGAGGCCAGCGCCGGCGAGCGCGGCGTGGCCGTTGCCGCCCAGCGCGGCGCCCGCAGCCGTACCGACCACCGCGCCGACCGCGGCGCTGTTCGCAGTCGTGCTGTTCGCAGCCTGGTCGGCCGCCTCTGCGCCGCTCTGCACGTAGGCGAATCCGCGGCAGTCATGATCATCGTGGCGGAATTCGTCGAAGCTCTTGCCGGTGCCGGGCAGCACCATCACGCTCGGCCCGGTCACCGCCGGCGTCGAGGCGCAACCGGCGAGCACCAGCACGCCGATTCCGACGAGCAGCTTTTTCATGACGTCAGTTCTGGGGCTGCGCCGGTACGCGCGCCCAGCCGCCGGGGCAGGTCTTGACGTACGGGTAGTAGGCGTTCGACTCGCGGCAGAAGTACCACGTGGCGGGCGGTTGAGCAGGCGCTGCCTGCTCTGCCACGTCGCTGCGCTCGACGTACGTGGTCGGTGTGGGCGGTGCGTAGACGGCCGGCGGATAGTAGTACGCGGGCGGCGGATAGTAGTACCACGGCGCATACACGGGCACGCCGAAGTTGAAGCCGACGATGACACGGCTATGGCCGTGCCAGCCGCCCGCAAGCGCCGGAGCGCTCGCGACCGCGAGAAGAAGAAGTATCAGCACGCGCTTCATGGTTGACGCAGCGTACACCCCGGCCCGCAGTGCGTGCGTAACTGATTGTTACGGAACATTGCGGCGGTTAAGTTAGTGGATTCCCTTGCGATTTTTGCGCATGGGGCGAACCGCGCCCTGGACGCGAGAATCGCACTGCTGCGAATAACGTTCGCGAACGCGCTGCTACCGCGCCGCGACAGGCTGTCGTCAGGTGATTCACTTCGAGCGGGTCCCTTTGGCACCCTTGAGAGTCGTCCGGACCATGGTGCTTCGCGGCGACACGACACGTTGGCGTCCCACACTCTCCCCCGTCGATCTCCGCCTAGGGAAGGGTGATTCATGAAGCGCTTCGTGTCGTACGTCGGTGTTCTGTTGCTTGTGGGACTGGTGGTTTCTTGCGGCGGAGGTGGCGGGGGCGGCGACAGCGCACCTCCGGGCGGCGCTGCTCCTACCCCGGCTCAGACCCCGGCTCCGACTCCACCGACTGCTGCGTCCAAGCCTGGACGGTTCGAGGAAACCGATGCAAAGGTCACCCTGAGCCCCGGCGATTGGGTGGAGGCCGACTCCCGGTTCGGATGGAGCGGCGGCGGCGCCATGCAATCTACGGTGGCCGGAGCCACGGCGACATTCCAGTTCAGCGGCACCTCGGTGACTTGGATCGGCGCCCGCAGCGATGGCGGCGGAACCGCGGACATCAGCGTGGACGGAGGCCCGGCCCGGCAAATAAGCCTCGTTTCCCGCCCGAACGAAAAGCATGCGCCGGTCGTCACGCTGCACGACTTGAGCCCGGGGCAGCACACGCTGACAATCCGGGTCACCTCGGCCGCCCCTGCGGTCGTAGTGGTGGATGCTTTCGACGTGGAAGCGCCGATCGTGTCGCACAAGCAGGAGAACGATCCCGACGTCGCCTACACCGGCACCTGGATCCCGCCCGACCTCACCAACGCCGACCCCTGCGCCGGCAATCCCGACCCCACCTGCGTTTCCGACCCCCACGAGGACCACTCCGGCGACTGGAGCGGTGGCGGCGTCCAGTCGGCGCCCGAGCCGGTGAGGGGAGGCGCGAGGTTTACGACGACCGCGGGCGACGCCCTTACGTTTACCTTCCGCGGAACGTCCATCACCTGGCAGAGCGGTCGCGGCCCGGACTTCGGCATCGCCACCGTGCAGCTGGACGGCGGCCCGGCCGTCGACGTCGACACGTATTTTCCGACGCCGAAGTTCCAGGAAGTGGTGTTCAGGGCTAACGGACTGGCCAATGGTACGCACACGCTGACGATCACGGCGACGGACCGGAGGAACGGCGCCTCGACCGGGAACAAGATCGTGGTGGACGCGTTCGACGTGACGACGCTCGGAAGGCGCTTCCAGGAAGACGATACGCTGCCCAATAGCCAGGTAGCGGCGACGACCTATACCGGCACATGGAGCCGCAACATCAACCGAGTGTGGAGCGAAGGCGCGACGCAAAGAGCCGATGCCCCCGGCTCGATCGCCAGATTCACCTTCAGGGGCACCGGCGTGAGCTATATCGGCTGCCAGAAGAACAGTATCGGGCCGGTCATCATCCGTGTCGACGGGGTTTTCAAAGGACAAATCAAAAATGCCCTGAACTCCCCGCGCGAAGCCTACATGCACGAGATCTTCGGCATCGACGGGCTGGACCCGAGTGTTCAGCACACGATCGAGGTCGAATCCGTGAGCGCCACCAGCTTCATCGTCGTGGATGCCTTCGACGTTCGCGGCGGTCCGCAGTAGACCTTCCCGCGCGTGGCGGACCGCACGCTGATGCGGTCCGCCACGCGTGAATTTCTTGCAGTACCTTACTTGGGCTGCTGGGTGATCCGCAGGTAGGGCTTGGGCGACTTCCAGCCCTGCGGGAAAAGCTTCTTCGCCTCGTCGTCGCTCACCGAACCCGCGATGATGACGTCCTGGCCCTGCTTCCAGTTGGCGGGCGTCGCGACGCGGTACTTGGCAGTGAGCTGGATCGAGTCCACCACCCGCAGGACCTCGTCGAAGTTGCGGCCGGTAGTCATCGGGTAGTAGAGGACCAGCTTGATCTTCTTGTCGGGTCCGATCACGAACACCGTGCGCACGGTCTGGTTGTCGGCGGCGGTGCGCTTGCCCGGAGTGGCTTCGGCGGGAAGCATGTCGTAGAGCTTCGAGATCTTGAGGTCGCCGTCGCCGATGATCGGATAGTTCGGCGCCGTGCCCTGCGTCTCCTCGATGTCCTTCGCCCAGCGCTCGTGGTCGTTCACCGGGTCGACCGAGAGGCCGATGATCTTGGTATTGCGCTTGTCGAACTCCGATTTCATCTTGGCCATAGTCCCGAGCTCGGTGGTGCAGACCGGGGTGAAATCCTTCGGGTGCGAGAACAGCACCGCGTAGCCCGAGCCGATCCACTGGTGGAAGTCGATCTTGCCTTGCGTGGTTTCGGCCTGGAAATTGGGGGCTTCGTCGCCGATGCGTAGCGTCATGGGTTGATCTCCTGAAAAAGACAGGCCGGTACGGAATGGGGTGAAGAAAAATCATACCGCCGCTGCCACCCTGTGCGCCAGAGGGGCTTTGGAGTAGAGTAGCGGCCGGATTTGTTCGGGGTACGAACAATCGGACCGGAGCGGAGCGGGAGCATGCGGCGCAACGTGCAGCTCAACCTGAGGGTCAACGGCGAGACGCTCGAGGCGTGGTTCGCCCCGTACAAGACCCTGCTCGAGGTGCTGCGCGAGGACCTCGGCCTCACCGGCACCAAGCACGGCTGCGAGCTCGGCGAATGCGGCGCCTGCGCGGTGCTGGTCGACGGCGAGCCGCAGCTCTCCTGCCTCGTGCTCGCGGTCGAATGCGAGGGCCGCCGGATCGAGACCGTCGAGGGCCTGGCGCGAGGCGCCGAGCTCCATCCGCTGCAAGCCGCTTTCGCCGACCTCGGTGCCGCCCAGTGCGGCTATTGCACGCCCGGCATCCTCATGACCGCGAAGGCGCTCCTCGAGCGCGAGCCGCACCCCTCGCGCGAGCGCATCCGCGAGGCGGTTTCGGGCAACCTTTGCCGCTGCACCGGCTACCAGCAGATTTTCGAGGCCATCGAGGAAGCCGCGAAACGGCTCGAGGCAGTCGCATGAGAGTCATCGGCAAGCCTCGCCGCCGCGTCGACGGCCGCGCCAAGGTCACCGGCCAGACGCGCTTCGCCGACGACCTCGTGTTGCCGCGCATGCTGCACATGCGCCTGCTGCGCTCGCCTCACCCGCATGCCCACATTCAATCAATGGATGTGGAAAGCGCGAAAAAACACCCCGGTGTTCACCTCGTCCTGACCGGCAAGGATTTCCCCGTGAGCTTCGGCATCCTTCCGATCACGCAGGACGAGTATCCGCTCGCCCCCGAGCACGTGCGCTATGTAGGCGACCCGGTGGCCGCGGTGGTGGCGAAGGACGAGCAGACCGCTTCCGAAGCCCTCGATCTGATCGCGGTGCAATACAAGATTCTGCCGACGATTTCTTCACCCGAGGAGGCGCTGCAAAACCCCGAGCCCCGCATCCATGCCTACAGCGAGCTCGGCAACATCCATCGCTTGCAGGCGTTCGAATTCGCGGGGCGCTCCAACGAGGTGACGGAGGCGATCGACGCTTCGGACCACGTGTTCGAGGATCTCTTCTTCTACGAGGGCAACACGCACCTGCCGATCGAGCAGCACGCGGCGGTCGCGGAGGTCGACGGCGAGGGCAAGATTACGCTGTGGTCCTCAACGCAGGTGCCGCACTACGTGCATCGGTCTCTCGCGCGCGTTCTCCAAATCCCTGCTTCACATGTGCGGGTTGTCGCAACGCCCAACGGTGGCGGCTTCGGCGGGAAATGCGACGTGTGCAACCACGAGATGGTCGCGGCGAAGGCCGCCATGGTGCTCGGCCGCCCGGTGAAGGTGTGCCTGAACCGCGAGGAAGTGTTCTACATGCACCGCGGCCGCCATCCGGTGCTGATGAAGTTCCGCACCGGCGTCACGAAGGAGGGCAAGCTCACCGGCATGCACCTGCAGACGCTGGTCGACGGCGGCGGCTACGGGTCCTACGGCGTCGCGAGCACCTTCTACACCGGCGCGCTCCAGACCGTGACCTACGAGCTGCCGCGCTACAAGTTCGAGGCCGCGCGCGTCTTCACCAACAAGCCGCCGTGCGGCCCCAAGCGCGGCCACGGCACGCCGCAGCCGCGCTTCGGGCAGGAGGTCCAGCTCGACAAGATCGCCGAGAAGCTCGGCATGGATCCGGCCGAGCTGCGCCTGGGGATGGTCGTCAAGCCCGACTCGCTCACCGCGAACTGGCTGAAGGTCGGATCCGTTGGCCTGGCAGAGTGCATCAAGCAGGTTATGGAAAAGTCGGACTGGAAGAATCGCTTTCGCAAGCTTCCATTCGGGCGCGGTGTCGGCATCGCGTGCGGCTCGTACCTCTGCGGCGCCGGATTGCCGATCTACTGGAACAAGATGCCGCAGAGCGGGGTCCAGCTCCTCGTCGACCGCAGCGGCCAGGTCACCGTCTTCTGCGGCGCGACCGAGATCGGCCAGGGCTCCGACGACGTGCTGGTCGCGATCGTGGCCGAGGTGCTGGGGATCGATCCGTTCAGCGTTCGCTGCATCACCGGCGACACCGGCATCACGCCGGTCGACCTCGGCTCCTACTCGAGCCGAGTCACCGTGATGATGGGCAACGCCGCAATTCAAGCTTCTGAAAAAATAAAGCACATGATCGCGGAGACCGTGTCGGGAGAGCTAGGAGTCGCACCAGACCGACTCGTGTTCGCCAACGGCCGCGTTTCCTCCGGGGACAAGAGCCTCACGTTCGCGGAAGCCGCCGGTCTCGCCGAAGAAAAATTCGGCACGCTCGGCTCGGTCGGTTCCTACCGCCCGCCGCGCGCGCCGGGGCGCTTCAAGGGCGCGGGCGTCGGCCCTTCGCCCGCTTACTCGTATACCGCTTGTGTCGTCGAGGCCGAAGTCGATCCCGCGACCGGCTGGATCACCGTGCCCAAGATCTGGATCGCGCACGACATCGGTCGCACCATCAACCCGGTCCTCGCGCGCGGCCAGGTCGAGGGCAGCGTGTATATGGGACTCTCCGAGGCGCTGATGGAAGAGCAGGTGTTTCGCCGCCTGCCGCCGAAGCTCTCGCACGCGCTGGTGCACAAGATTCCTTCGCTCCTCGAGTACAAGAGCCTGACCTCGCTCGACATGCCCGAGGTCGACACCGTCCTGGTCGAGGACCCGGACCCGAACTGCCCGTTCGGCGCCAAGGAAGTAGGCCAGGGCCCCCTTCTACCGGTGATGCCGGCGGTCGCAAATGCGATCTACGACGCCGTGGGCGTGCGCATCGACGAAGTTCCAATCACTCCCGACAAGGTTCTGCGCGCGTTAGAGAAAAAACAAAAAGGCGAGCAGCCCCGGGTAGGCCCCGAGTCATTCCCGTCCGTTCCCTATCCCCAGCCCGTGGAAGTCGCGCCGCCGTGGGACGGCGGCGACGGCAACGCGAGAAAAGGTGCGGAGAAGCCCAAGCTCAAGGTGAACGCCGCATGATGCGGCTTCCCTGGTTCGAGCACCGCGCGCCGAAGTCGGTGCAGGAGGCCGCGCGCATTCTCGCCGGCGAAGGGCCGAACGCGATGCTGATCGCGGGCGGCACGGACCTGCTGCCGAACATGAAGCGCCGCCAGATGGCGCCAAAGATTCTTGTCTCTTTGAAAAACATCCAAGAACTGAAGCGCAACGGTTCGGCGCTCGGAGCCGGCACAACCCTCACCGAGATCGTCAACAGGAAAGAACTGCCGCTCGGCCTGCGCCAGGCCGCGCACCAGGTGGCGACCGTGCACCTGCGCAACATGGGCACGATCGGCGGCAACCTGTGCCTCGACACCCGCTGCAACTACTACAACCAGAATTACGAGTGGCGCAAGGCGATCGATTTCTGCCTGAAGAAGGACGGCGAGATCTGCTGGGTGGCCACTGCGAGCAAGCGCTGCGTCGCCGCCTCGTCCACCGATTGCGCTCCGGCGCTGATGGCGCTCGGCGCGGCAGTAACTCTTGTGTCCTCTACGGGCGAAAGAACCGTGTCTTTGGAGGATCTCTACAACAACGACGGGATCGACTATCTCAAGCGCCGCCCCGACGAAATTCTCACCGAGGTCAGCATCCCCTCCGGCTGGAAGAGCACCTACTGGAAGCTCCGGCGCCGCGGCGCGTTTGATTTTCCGGTTCTCGGCGTGGGCGCCGCAATCAAACTGAATAATGAAATCATCGAGGAAGCGCGCATCGCGCTGGGAGCGGTTGCCTCGCGTCCTTTCCTGGTCGAGAAGGCGGGCCAGTTCCTCAGGGGCAAGAAGCTCACCGACGAGGTGATCGAGGAGGCGTCGCGCCTCGTCGCCTCGCGCGCCAAGCCCATGGACAACGCCGACCTCGATCTCTACTGGAGGAAAGATGTCAGCGCGCAATTCGCGAGTTATGCGCTGCGCGAGCTGCGCGGCGACGATGTAAAGGAAGTCCGACTCCGCATCGCGCGTCAGCTGATCTAGACATCGGGCTGGAAGCGAGCCGATCTTCCGGTCATTGTGTCGCCCCACGGACCGACGGTGCACCCCCGACGCGACGGCGGCGCCATCCAGGCGTCGGGGCGTCAGATTGGATAGTCCGACTTATACGGCAGTTCGAGCGCCTCGATTGACACCCCAAGTCGTTCGACCTGACGGACCAAATCGTCGTCCGAGAACGCGAAGCAGTCTTGCTTATTCACTATTTCAGGTTCGCCAATTGATGTACCTGCTTCGAGCAATGCTATTGGTACTTCGAAGGCCCGAATTCTGTAAATGAATCGGGTGTTCGGAAGCACAGCGAATGCTTGCCGCCGAAGCATGGCCGCCGTGGACGGCTCGTTCGTATCGAGAGGATAAACCCCCAGCCAGGCTCGGAACGTCTTGTCGCTTGCTGCCGTTAGTGACGCTAGAGCGACACCACGGTGCAGGGCATTGAAGACGGCATTCCTAATCATCTAACGGGGGAAACTTATTCGGACAACATCACCGCCCAGAGTATGAATCTGAAGATGCGGCATGTCATGACGTCAGCGCGCAGTTCGCGAGTTACGCCCTGCGCGAGCTGCGCGGCGACGACATACAGAACGTGCGCCTCCGGGTTGCTCGTCAGGCCGTGTAGACGCGCGATATGGCGTAAGTAAACCTATACGCTATTCCGCAGCAAGCTCTAGGGAGATGTGCTCCCGCAAGTCGTCTATATCGCCTGATAGCAAGGCGCTCCATGCAGTTTCGATGATTAACTCATTTCGGCGCACCGATTGTTGTGCCGCGCTCGTCGCGTTTCTTTCGCGGAGCTTGCGAAGCATCCGCTGGATTTCAGATACGGCGTACACCAACCGCCTAGGCACATTTGCATCCGCGATAGTGGTTTCGGAGGGCACCGCGCCGTTCATCTGATAGTTGACCTCCGAAAGAGTGTCGACGATGTCGTTCACAGCTTGATCCAAATGGTCCTGCAAACTGTTTGCTGGCCAAGTGCAGTCCGACAACGACGGAAAGGACTGCCCGGCGAGCTTTTCAAAGCCCGCATGCCATCTCATCCGGGAGATCAGGTTATCGCTTACCGGCACGTTTACGGTCTCGGCGTAAAACCCGGTTCAACAGGAACATGGCCATTGCGACCAGCGCCTGGAGCATGAAACGAACTAAGTTGGCCTCGGCCCAAGAGTAAGAGCGGCTTTCCAGATTTTTGCAATTAGACGGCTCGGCTCGAGTTCGAAGGAAGCGTCTACCGTAGCCTCGATTTGACGTACAAGTCCCTTTGCGCCCTCGCGGCTGACAAACCGACCTTCCAGTGTCGTGTGCCATGTCCATCCCGCCTTCCCGCCACGACGAGCGTCAAGCCAGATCCAGCGATCGTCCCAAATTGCTAATCGCAGTTGCACTGGCAGCGCTTCAACTCGGTAACCAATATCTACATTTAATCTTCGCGTATCCGACTCGGCACCATCCTGCACTTCCTTTACACGATCTATGGAGATGTTAATGCCGCGATGCTTCATCGACTTGGCTCGCGCCTTTACGGAACGAACGACGTCATCCGTAAACGCGTGTAGCTCTCGCGAAGGAACCTCGGTTTCCATCAAGAGATTTACCTTGTCTGTAGAAGCCCGCACGTCGTAGGCGATTGTCCCGGCGGTCGGATCCGGCCGGTCTTTCGCCCGCCGGACCCTTATTCGCGTTTGCGCGAGCGCGCGATTTGCCTTCGCCAGATAGTTTATGGGTTATCAACAGGATCTTTCGCGCCGTCTAGGTGACTTCGTGACTGTCTCTCTCCCTCCATTGACGCGGGATGTCAGCGCTGCGTTCGCAACGCATGCGCTACGCGGTGACGATGTGCGGAACGTGCACCTCCGGATTGCTCGGCACGCCGTGTGGTCGCGCGATCTGGCGTACGCAAGCCTATGTAAGCGTTCCCCCTTTTAACTCCGTGAATGCTGACCGAGCTCGTCGTTTTCGATGAGATCATCCACTGCACGTTCGATGGTTCTCATAGAGACGTGGCAGACTAAGTCATATTGGCGCACGTTAGCGATTCGTCAATGCTACTGGCAGTGGAGCTATGTCGTTTTCCGCTCCAAAAAAATCGACGGAGATCTGCCTATCGGCCAGATTAATCCCAGCTCGTACTGCTATTCCGCCAGTCGCTGCGAGTTGATGAACAAAGTTTGGCCAATCAAAGGTACCGTCGGCACGACATCCATCTGGAGGCAATCCTGCGTATGCCAATGAGCGCGCGGTATCCTGACTTAGGGACAGAGGTGATGGAACGAGAATCGGTATGACCATCTCAAATTCACGTGCGAGCAAAAGTAACCAACCTAGAGACGTAGTCGGTTCAACTCCAGCGACGGCAGCAAAGCGAACGCGTCCATCACAATCAAGCCGAAACTCACCACCTCGCATTATGTCGGATGGAACCGACTTCGCCCAGGGCGCCTTCCACAATCCTCGATGCAGAACTGCTGCGCCTATGGGCTGCAGCGTCAGATGAACGAGGAAAATATGGATAACATAGCTTAATGCTCCGCTTGCTCGCTTGAGCGCGCGGTCCATTTCCTCGCTCGCCAAAAATACAAAATCTTCTAAATCGTCATTAGAACTTGTCCAGTTAACGGTATACGCGGCGAGCGACGGATCATGGAGCTCCTTTCGAACGCAAAAGAGCGGCCACGATCGATTCCTAACGAGATCGCTGGACAACTCGGCATGGACGCTAATAGTCATAGTGTCGGCCCGCTGGATCGTTGAAATGCGGTCCACGATTCTGCGCCGGATTGTCGGGATAGGAATGACCCGCCGCATCGTCGCGAATTCTTATGGTGCGCGTGCCTCCACCTGGTGCCGGGACCTCATAGTCGTAGGCCCGACCGGGTTGTCGGTTCCCCCGGGCTCTTAAGTGCGGCCCAAATCTCATTGAGCTGGTGGCCGCCTGGCAAGCCGACCTCCCAGAGCTACAGCTTTGTAATCGATACCGCTTTCAAGGTGTTTGTGACATACGCAGACGTCCTGGGTGCCTGCGAAATCCCTACGTTGAGCGGAATCTCCCAATCAGCGTAGAGCACTATCTGCGTCGTAGCAGTACCGAAGCGGCACCAGAGTAGGGGCACCAGCAGTTGCCCGCCTGCCTCGGGACCGCCGGGCGCACCAAAGCCAATCTCGGATTCCGTCGGACCCGATTGCGAAAATTCTGATGGCAATGAAATACCTTCCGGCCAGTGTGAAATGGGGGCGAACCTGGGATGAGACGATTCCAAATAGGAGCGGCACCAATCGTCATCGGCTCTACGGAATCTCAGATGGAACCCCTCACATCCAGATTTTTCCAGCCCCTCGGCACAGATGAGGACATCAACTGCGGAGCGCACCAGCAGTGCAGATGCTGACCAAGCTCCCGGAGTAGCAACCGATCGATGTCGAATGCGGCCCGATTGAGCCTCAATGGCAAGCCACGGTGTACGGAGAAGAGACCTGATTTCGCGAATATCTGGAAACTGAGTCGTAGCAGTAATGTTCGGCACAGGGAGGAACGGACTATACAGCCTGGTCAGTTCCGAGGCGGAATGTGAAGCGTTTCGCCGTTCGGCATTGGACCCCGTCCAGGAAGATCAATTCGAGTCGTCCCGTCCGGATACATTCGAATCTGCGTGCCATCTTCGGCAGTCCTTCGGACACCGCCATCCGCCATTGGCGACTGGGTTATGTCCTGACCTTTCGTTTGATTACGGAAAATGCTTTTCGCCGTAGCGCTGTCTCCGGGCAGATCGGTGTTTGTCCGTGAACGTGCATACTGCGGATTCTGCCCGAGCAACGGTTTTGAACCTCCAGTGGCAGCAGATGGCGATGCGCTAGCAGCGGCAGAAGCCGAACCGGTCGATCCAGAGCCACTCGCGCCGGGACCCTTGCTAGACTTGCCAACGTTCCTGATCGTCCCGATACCACCAATAACTGCGGCGATCGTGCCTATGTTTCGTAGTGCTTCGGCAGCTCTCTGTGCATCGTCAGTTACGCATCCGTGCTGCAAGTTGGAAGCGTTTTCGATCATATCGCCTATCATTTCGGTGCAGTCGCTCGGAAAGCGCATGCAATAAGCCTGGACCGTCGTCATGTATAGGCCGAGCGGGTCCACGTGGGTGAGGGGGCTGCCAGCGACGTACGCGTAGGTGTTCATCCCTCCTTCGAGACCGATCGGGTCACTTTGCCCGTATCTCGCA
>DASXAO010000081.1:0-2668 GCA_036406675.1 Burkholderiales bacterium | reverse complement strand
GAACACCGCCGGGCGCAGCGTGTCGCGCAAATTGAAGGCTTCGGGATCCGCGAAGTAGTTGAGGAGCTCCTTGGCCAGCAGGATGCCGATCACGTCGTCCTTGCTTTCGCCGATGACCGGGAAGCGCGAGTGGCGCGTCTCGACGACGAGAGGGAGGAACTCGGGCACCGCGTCGTCGACCGACACGCAGTCCATCTGCGAGCGCGGGATCATGATGTCGCGCACGGTGGTCTCGGACACCGACAGCACGCCCTCGATCATCGAAGGCGCGCTCACCGTGTCCGAGATGGCGGTGCGCGACATCATGATCCCGCGCGCGCAGGTGGACTTCATCGACATCAACGAGCCGGTGGAGAGCTTCGTCACGCGCGTGATCGGCACCGCGCACTCGCGCTTCCCGGTGATCGACCAGAACCGCGACGACGTGATCGGCGTGCTGCTGGCCAAGGACCTGCTGCGCTTCTACGCCGGCGAGGAGGAGTTCAACGTGCGCGAGATGCTGCGCCCGGCGGTGTTCGTGCCGGAGGCGAAGCGGCTCAACGTGCTGCTGCGCGAATTCCGCGCCAGCCGCAACCACATGGCGATCGTGGTCGACGAGTACGGCGGCATGGCCGGCCTGGTGACCATCGAGGACGTGCTGGAGCAGATCGTCGGCGACATCGAGGACGAGTACGACTTCGACGAGGCTTCGGACAACATCCTGCCCGAGCCGGGCGGGCGCTACCGGGTGAAGGCGCTGACGCAGATCGCGGACCTGAACCGGGCGCTCGGCTCGGCGCTTCCCGACCAGACGGTCGACACGAGCGGGGGCCTCGTCATCTCGCACCTCGGCCGGCTGCCCAAGCGCGGCGAGACGGTGGTGATCGACGGGGTGCGCTTCCAGGTGCTGCGCGCCGACTCGCGCCGCGTGTACACGTTGCTGGTCGACAAGCCCAAAACATAAACAAGGGCCTGCCTCCGATCTACTTGACCCCGTTCTTCGCGGGCGCGGCGACGGTGCTCGCGTTCGCGCCGGTGGGCTTCTTCCCGCTCGCGGTGCTGGCGTTCGCCGTTCTGGCGGGGTTCTGGATCGGGGCGACGCCGCGGCGCGCGTTCTGGTCGGGCTACGCCTTCGGCCTGGGCCTCTTCGGCGCGGGCGTTTCGTGGGTGTACGTCAGCCTGCACACCTTCGGCGCCATGCCGCTGCCGCTGGCGGCCCTCGCCACGTTCCTCTTCTGCGCCTTTCTCGCGCTCTTTCCGGCCGCGGCGGGCTGGCTCCAGGCGCGCATCCCCGCTCAGCCGTCCCTGCGCGCCTGCCTCATGGTCCCGGCCGCCTGGACGCTTTTCGAATGGGTGCGGAGCTGGATCTTCACCGGCTTTCCGTGGCTGTCCGCGGGCTACGCAGCCGTAGGCTGGCCGCTGCAGGGCTACGCGCCGCTCGTCGGCGTGTTCGGTCTCTCCTTTCTCTCGGTGTCGCTCGGCGGCATGGCCTGGCTCGCTTTTCGCCGGCAGCGGCGGCTCGTCTTCGCGACGGCTTTCATAGCGATCGTGGCCGCCGGCGAAGCGCTGCGCCACGTCCGGTGGACCCAGCCGGCCGGCGCGCCGGTGAGCGCGGCGCTGCTGCAGGGGAACATCGAGCAGGACCTCAAGTTCCGCCCGGAACGCTACCCGCCGATCCTCGCCGCCTATGTGCGCCTGGCCGAGGCGACCAGCGCGAAGCTGATCGTGTTTCCCGAGACCTCGATCCCGCGCTTTCTCGATCGCATCGAGCCCGAATTCCTCGCGCGCCTGGAAAGCGTGGCGAAGCGTAACGGCGGCGATGTTCTCCTTGGCGTGCCCTACCGGACACGGAACGACGAATATTTCAACAGCGTGATCTCGCTCGGCACTTCGCCGCCGCAGGCCTACCACAAGTCGCACCTGGTGCCGTTCGGCGAGTTCATCCCGCCGGGCTTCGGCTGGGTGCTGAACGTGCTGCAGATCCCGCTCTCGGATTTCTCGCGCGGCGGCCACGAGCAGCCGCCGATTACCGCCGCCGGCCAGCGCATCGCGGTGAACGTCTGCTACGAGGACGCGTTCGGCGACGAAATCGCGCGCCGGCTTCCCGAGGCGACCATCCTGGTCAACGTCTCGAACGTCGCCTGGTTCGGCGATTCGCTCGCGCCGGCGCAGCATCTTCAGATCGCGCGGCTGCGCGCCATCGAAACCGGGCGCATGCACCTCGCCGCCACGAACACCGGCATTACCGCGGCGATCGACCGCGACGGGCGCGTGCTCGCGCGCCTGCCTAAGTTCACGGAAGGCCGCCTGGAAGTGAGCGCGCAGGGCTATTCCGGCGCGACGCCCTACTCGCGCTACGCCGACTGGCCCGTCGTCGTTGTTTCTCTACTCCTGCTCGCCGGCCCGCTGCTCTTCGCCTGGCGCGCAGCGAGCCGGTAAAATCGCCGGCGCCATGCTCAGCTTCCAGAGCCTCATCCTGAAGCTCAACGCGTTCTGGGATCACCAGGGCTGCGTGCTGCTGCAGCCTTACGACATGGAAGTCGGCGCGGGGACCTTTCACACCGCCACGTTCCTGCGCGCCATCGGGCCCGAGCCGTGGAAGGCAGCCTATGTTCAGCCCTCGCGCCGGCCCAAGGACGGCCGCTACGGCGAGAATCCGAATCGCCTCCAGCATTACTACCAGTACCAG
>DASXAO010000080.1:0-13709 GCA_036406675.1 Burkholderiales bacterium | reverse complement strand
CTTTTTCGATCTGTCCCGGATCGGGAACGAGCTCGTTCACATAGAGCTGTCCGTCCGGCCGCTTGGTCGCGCGCTGCCGGAACATGCCGGGATGGAGGTAGCACCCGAAGGTCCCATTGCCGCGGGCCCGCGCGATCGACTGCACGGCGGCAAGCAGCCCGCCGGCATGGTCCCAGTGCCCGTGCGAGAGCACAACCGCCTCGATGCTCGCGAAGTCCACGCCGAGGATGTTGCAGTTGCGCTCGAACGTCGCGGCCGCCGGCCCAGCGTCGAAGAGCAGCGTATGCCTCCTGCCGTCCGCGCTCGCCGTGATGAGTACCGAAAGCCCATGATGCGCGCAGCAGATGCTTGATCCTGCGAGCACCCGCAGCTTGCCGCCCGTCAGCAGCACCGACCACTCGGGCTGCACGCTCGCGGGGTTCGAGGACAGGCTGTCGGTCAGGTTGTCCACCAGCACCAGAACTTCGAGCGCGTCGACTTCGACCGTCCTCACGTGGTTCTCCCGGGGACGTCGTAGCCTGACATCAGGTGATCGACGATCCCGTGAAAATCGCTCCACGGGGTCTCGCGGTAGGCGTGGTTGCGCACGATGAAGGAGGCGCCGGCGTAGAACTTCTCGTACTGGAGGTGACGGCCGGCGAACTCGGAGCCGACGAGGTCCCAGGCGAGCTTGAAGAGCTTCATCCGGTCGAGCGCGCCGCCCTGCGGGGTCTGGAAGTAGGCGTCGAACTGGCGCGCGAGGTGCTCGTCCTCGGTGACCGAGATGTCGGCGGGCATCTGGAACACGCCGCCCCCGCAGAGCTCGCGCAGCTTGTCGATGAAGCTCGAGTAGTTTTGCGTGCACCACTCGAGCGCGGCGTACATCATGCGGCGGTTGAAGCACACGTAGCCCTCGGGCCAGGTTTCGTAGGCATCGATCTGGCCGTGGACCATGCCGGCGATGCAGCCCTCGACGGCGGACATGTGGCCGAGCATCTCCTTCACCGCCGGGACTTCGATGGCGCCGGTCGAGTGCGCGATCTTGCTGCACAGGCCGAGCACCAGGCGCATCTTCGCCCAGAAGCGCACGTTGGACTGGTGGTTGCCGAAGCAGTGGCTCGGCGTCTTGACGTAGACGTCGCGGGAGAGGAGCGCGTCGTCGTGCACGAACACGCGCTCCCAGGGCACTTTGACCTCCTCGCACATCACCATGCTGTCGGTCTCGTCGTAGCGCCAGGCGAGCGGCGCGTCGAACTCGCTCTTCGCCTCGCGCTCGAAGGGCTTGCGCGACCACAGCGACAGCCCCTTCGCGTTCATCGGCAGCGAGCAGGTGATCGCCTGCTTCTTCTGGTCGGGCGCGAGCGGGATCACGTTGCCGAGCCACACTTCGTTGGCGAGCACCGCGCCCGTGGCGAGCATCTTCATTCCGGAGACGACCAGCCCGTCGTCCTCCTCGCGCACCACCTGGAGCGCCGGGACCGGGATGTTCTGGCGGCTGTAGAACTCCGGGTTGCGCGCGGCTTGCGGCGGCACGACGGCATAGACGACGTACGTGTCGGCTTTTCTTATTTCGTCGTAGAAGGAAAGAAGATGGGCTGCGTGGGCATGGGGTGGCTTCAATTCATCGGGCTTCATCGCCATGCCGGTGACGAAGCTCGCGACGTGGTCGGGCGAGCGCCCGAACATGCCGTAGGTCAGCTCGGCGATCATGCGGTGGCCGTGGCTGCGGCGCGCGAGGTCCTCGCGCGTCTTCGGCTTCAGGAAGTAGATCGAATAGCGCTCCCCGCCCTCCTCGAAGCTCATCGCTTCCTTCTGCGCGAGCTTCATGTCGTAGATGCCGGCCACGGTACGCGCCGCGTTGCGAAACGCCGGATGGGTGGTGACGTCGTCGACCCGCTCCGAGCCGATGTAGACGACGCGCCCGTCGCGCAGCGATTCGAGGTGTTCCGAGCCGCTCTTCAGCACCTACTTTTTCCCTGACGTCTCGTAGTAGTGGATCTCGTGCAGGATGCAGCCGTTGCGCGAAGTGAACGGACCGTGGTGCACGCCGGGCGGGCGGCAGGCGTAGGTCGGCGCGAAAGCTTGCTCGCCTCCCTTGCCCTGCGTGTCGTTCCCGACCACGAGGTCGCCCTGCACCACGTAAACCTCCTCCCAATGGTCGTGGACGAAGGGCTCGGTGGAGAAGGCGCCGGCGTCGATCTTGAGGAGGCGCGTGCGGCTTCCGCGCTTCTGCGCCTCGTCGAGGTCCGAGGCGAGGATCTTCTGCCAGAACCCGGGCGGATAGCCCGGCGGCCGCTCCCAGCCGGCGCCCAGGTCGACAGCGACGAACTCGAGATGCTGCTTCGGTTTCATTAAGTTCCTCCGTGCCATGTAGTTGATCCTGTCAGAATCGGCTTTGTCAATGAGAGAACCGATGCAATCTACCGTCCTGATCGCGGGCGCCGGGCCGGTAGGCCTCTGCGCGGCGAACGTGCTCGCCGACGCCGGCGTGCCGGTGACGGTGCTCGAGGCCGAGCCGCGCCTGCCGGAGAACCTGCGCGCCTCCACTTTCCAGCCGCCGACGCTCGACATGCTGGCGCGCCTGGGCGCGGCGCAACGGCTGATCGAGATGGGCCGCGTCGCGCCGAAGCTGCAGTACCGCGACCGCGCCGGATGGGTGGCGGAGCTCGACTTCGGCGCGATCGCCGGGGAGACCGCCCATCCCTACCGGGTGCAGTGCGAGCAGTACCGGCTGAACCAGGTGCTCGCGGAGCGCCTCGCGCCCAAGGCGCCGATCGAATTCGGCTGCGAAGTGACCGACGTGCGTCAGGACGCCGCTTCGGTCTCCGTCTTGATCAATGGGAAAAGGACGATCGAAGCGAAATGGCTGATCGGCGCGGACGGCGGCCGCAGCCGCGTGCGCGAAGCGCTCTGCATCCCGCTCGAGGGCTTTACCTGGCCGGAGCGCTTCCTCGTCGCGAGCACGCCGTTCGACTTCGCCGCCGCCATGCCGGGGCTGTGCGACGTCGCCTACTTCGCCGACCCGGAGGAATGGTTCTTCCTCCTGCGGGTGCCGGGCGTGTGGCGCGCGATGTTCCCCGTGGGCGAGGCGGAAAAGGACGAGGACGCCATGTCCGACGCTTCGATCCAGCGTCGCCTTTGTCGCGTACACGGAAATCTTTCCGGATATGAGATACGCCATCGCACGCTCTATTCGGTGCATCAGCGCGTGGCGCAGGGCTACCGCAAGGGACGCTGCTTTCTCGCCGGCGACGCGGCGCACCTCAACAATCCGCTCGGCGGCATGGGCATGAACGGCGGCATCCACGACGCCTTCAACCTCGCCGAGAAGCTCGCGGCCGTGATCGCGGGACGCAGCCGCGAGGACGAGCTCGACCGCTACGAGCGCCAGCGCCGGCCGGTCGCCGTCGAGTATGTCAACACGATTACAATCGCCAACAAGAGAAACCTGGAGGCCAGGGATCCGGAGGCGCACCGGCGCTGGAAAGCGGACATGACGCGCACCGCGGCCGACCCGCGCCTCGCGCGCGAATACATGCTGCGAACCTCGATGATCGCAAGCCTCAGGAAGTACGCATGCGCCTAGCGCTCGCCTTGTTTCTTTGTCCTTTGTTGGCGTTTGCACAGCCATTCCCGACCCGCGCAATCACCATCGTGGTGCCGTTCCCGCCCGGCAGCAGCTCGGACCTCATTCCGCGCGCGCTTGCGCCGCTCATGTCTCAATCGATGGGCGTTCCGGTCATCGTCGAAAACCGGCCGGGGGCCGGCGGCAACGTCGGTGCCGCGGTCGTCGCGCGCGGCGACTCGAGCGGACACCAGGTGCTGGTGGCGCCGTCGGCGATCCTCGCCACCAACCAGTGGCTCTACAGGGCGCCGGGCTACGATCCGCGGAAAGACTTCACCCCGGTGATCAATGCGGCGGCCACCCCAAACATGTGGGTCGCAAGCCCCGGCACGCCCGTGAAGACGATGGGTGACGTCCTCGCGCTCGCAAGGGCGCAGCCCGGCGCGATCGCATTTGCTTCCGGGGGCAACGGCACGACCGGACATCTGTGCGGCGAGCTGCTCAAGGCCAGCGCCAAGGTGGACATGCTGCACGTGCCCTACAAGGGACCCGCGCCCGCGCTGCAAGACGTGCTCGCGGGGCGCGTGCCGCTGATGTGCGACAACTTCTCCAATGTCATCACGCACGTGCGCTCGGGCCGCCTCAAGGCCGTGGCAGTGACGGCGCTGAAGCGGCATCCGCAGGCGCCGGAGGTGCCGACCGCGGACGAGTCCGGCGTGCCCGGCTTCGACATCGGCGTGTGGTACGGCTTCGCCGTGCCGGCGGCAGCGCCGAAGCCGGTGGTGGAGAGGCTGAACGGCGAATTCGCCAAAGCGCTGCGCGACCCCAAGATCGCCGAGCGATTCGGCGAGCTCGGCCTCACGGTAGTCGCCGATTCTCCGGAGGCGTTCGCGCGCTTCGTCGCGGCCGAATCCGAGCGCATGCGCAAGCTGGTCGAGATCTCGGGAGCGCGCCTCGATTGACCACGGAAAAGCCGAAGGGCGATCTGAGGCGAGCGCTGAGCCATCTGCAGAACGGCGACTGGCAGGCGGCGCACGCGATCGTCCAGGAGGACGAGGAGTCGCGCCTGTTCCGCTGGGCGCACGGGATCGTGCACATCATGGAAGGCGACCGCTCGAACGCGCGCTACTGGTATCGCAAGGCCGGCCGGCCCTTCGACGAGGACACCGCGGCCCCGGCGGAGATCAAGGCGCTCGAGGCCGAAATCGGGCTCTGACCCCGATTTCTAGCGGGTGACGGCGAGCTTCTTGCGCGGCGGGGCGACGTTGTCCGAGCAGATGAGCTGGATGAACTCGCCGATCGCCATCGGCGGGGCGAAGAAGAAGCCCTGCGCCTGGTGGCAGCCGAAGCGGCGCAGGAAGCCGACCTGCGCCTGCGTCTCGACGCCTTCGGCGATCACCGTCGAGCCCAGGCTGCGCGCCATCTCGATGATGGTGCGCACGATGGCCGCGTCGCTCGCCTCGCGCCCGATGCCGGCGACGAACGAGCGGTCGATCTTGAGCGCCGCCACCGGGAAGCGCGTCAGGTAGGCGAGGCTCGAGTAGCCCGTGCCGAAGTCGTCGATCGCGATGCGCACGCCCTCGTCGCGCAGCGTGCGCATGGCGTGGATCGCGTGCGCCGGATCGTGCATCAGGTGGCTCTCGGTGATCTCGAGCTCGATCAGCTCGGGCGCCACGCCGGCCTCGGCGATCAGCGCGCGGATGCGCGCGGCGAGGTCGTGCTGGCGGAACTGGCGCGCCGACAGGTTGACCGCGATCGGCACCGGCCGCGCGCTCGCCGCGTTGATCGCGAGGAGGTCCTCGCAGGCGCGCGCGAGCAGCCATTCGCCCACCTTGACGATGAGGCCGCTCTCCTCGAGCACGTGGACGAACTGCGCCGGCGGCACCTGCCCGCGCTCGGGATGGTTCCAGCGCAGGAGCGCCTCGCCGCCGCAGGGCCGCATCGTGGCGAGATCGAACTTCGGCTGGTAGGCGAGCGAGAACTCCTCGCGCTCGAGCGCCCTGCGCAGGTCCGCGCCAAGGAGCGCGCGCGCCCGGGTGCGCTGGTTGATCTCGGAGGTGAAGAACTGGTAGGTGTTGCGCCCGGACTGCTTGGCGCGGTACATGGCGGCGTCCGCCGCCCCGAGCAGGCTTTCGGCGTCATGGCCGTCGCCCGGGAACGAGGCGATGCCCACGCTCGCCGTCGCCAGCACCTCGTGGCCGGCGATCTGGAACGGCGCCGCGAGGCACTCGACGATCTTCTGCGCCACCAGCGCCGCGTCCTCCTGCCTGGAAAGGTCGGCGAGCACCAGCGCGAACTCGTCGCCGCTGATGCGCGCGACCGTGTCGCCCTGGCGCACCGCGTCGGAGAGACGGCGCGCGGCCTCCTTGAGAAGCTCGTCGCCGGCAGCGTGCCCGAGCGTGTCGTTCACGCTCTTGAAGTCGTCGAGGTCGACGAACAGCACGCTGAGGATCAGGCCGCGCCGGCGCGCCTGCTCGATCATCTGGGCGAAGCGGTCCGCCAGCAGGCCGCGGTTCGGCAGCCCGGTGAGCGAGTCGAACTGGGCGAGATAGGCGAGGCGCTCCTCGCTGGCGAGGCGCTTCAGGCCGGCGCTCAGCACCGCGGCGACCGCGTCGAGGAAGTTGAGCTCCTCGGCGGCGAAGCTCGCCCCGCGCGACACCGCGCAGAGCGCGCCGCGCACCTCCGTGTCTCCCGGCACCGGTACCACCGCCGTGGACCCGGTCCGCGCCCAGTCGAAGGGCAGCGAGCACTGCGCTGCCGAGAAGTACTCGCCGGTCTGCAGCACGTGCGAGATCGGATCGTCGCTCGACGCCGACGAAAGCGGGTCGTAGCTCGTCATCGCGGTGCGCTTGCCCTCGGCCTCGTATCCGGCGATCGCCCGCGCGACGAGCTCGCCGCGCTCGGCGCCGCGCTCGAAATAGCCGACCGTATCCGCGCCGAGCGCGAGCATCGCCTGCTGCACCGCGTCGTCGCTGAGCTCGCGCGCATCCCTGCAGGCGAGCGCCGACTGGCCGAACGTGGCGATGCGCTGCTGGTAGCGCAGGTGCGCGGACTTGCGCGCCTCCTCGGCCTTGCGCTCGGTGAGGTCGCGCGAGTTGATGACCAGGATGCGCCCTTCGGGGCTGTCGAGCACGGTGCGGCGAACCTCCACCGGGAAGGTGCTGCCGTCCTTCCTCCGGTAGGTGGTCTCGCCGGTGAGCGTGCGGTTCTTGATGAGCTCGCGGTGCGCGGCGCGGATCTCCTCGAGACTGCGGCCCGCGAGCACCTTGTCGGAGCGCATTCCGAGAAGCTCGTCGCGCGCGTAGCCGAGCGCGGCGCAGGCGGTCTCGTTGAAGTCGAGCAGCCGGTTCACCTTCATGTCGACCAGGAAGAACATGTCCGCGGAGCGGTCGAGCGCCGTGCGGAAGCGCTGCAACGCGGCCTGGGCGCGCTTCTGGGCCGTGATGTCGCGGCCGACGCCGCGGTAGCCGACGAAGTGGCCGTCGGCGTCGTAGACCGGCTCGCCGCTGATCGACAGCCACACCATGCCGCGGCCCTCGACGGCGCGCTGCATCTCGAAGTCGCGGAACGGCTCGTGGCGCTCGAGCTGCGCGCGGTGGCGCGCCCAGTCGGCCTCGCTCAGGTTCGGTGCCGGCTGCTCCCAGCGCTTGCGGCCGAGGTAGTCGGCGGCGGCCAGCCCGGTCCGCTCGCCCATGTGGCTCGACATGAAGGTGAGGCGAAACTCGCTGTCCTGCTCCCAGTACCAGTCGGAGGAGAGCTGGGTCAGGCTGCGGAAGCGCGCCTCGCTCTGGCGCAGCGAGCGGAAGGTTCGCGCCTGGATCGCGCCTAGGCGCACCAGGCGCGCGAGCACCTGCGAGTCGAAGTCGCTCTTCTGCACGAACTCGTACGCGCCCGCGGCGAGCGCCGCCTCGCGCATTCCGGGGTCGTCGCTCGCGGTAAGGACGATGATCGGGCAGGTCGTGGCCGCCGCGATGCGCTGGAGCGTTTCCAGGCCCGCGGAATCGGGCAGCCACAGGTCGGCGAGGACGAGGTCGAAGGACTTGCCGCGCAGCGCCACCACGGCTTCGCCGAGCGTCTGCGCGGCGACCAGCTCCGGCTGCCCCGAAAGCCCTGCCACGCAGCGGCGTACCAGCGCGGCGAAGTCGGGGTCGTCCTCGAGCAGCAGGACGCTTACCGTGTGCTCGACCGGCTTGAATTCCGGGGCGGGCTGCATGGACTGCCACTGTACCTGCGGCCCAGCCGGCGCCTCGCGCCGACTGACAAACCCTCACCTAAGTGCTTCCGGGGATGAGACCTTTTGGCAGGCTCGTGCAGAAATTTGCAATCTCGCGCGGCCGCGTCCACCACACGCGGGACGCGCCGGCGTGCCCGAGGCAGTGCCGCAGCGCGCTGCGCAGGCGGCGCAGCCGGAACGGCTGCCCGAACACGTAGGTGTGGACTGAGACATTCATCACGAGCGGGTGGCGCTCGCTCTGCTCGAGCATCTCGTCGAACTGGTCGACCACCATGTCGCAGAAGTCCGACGCGTCCTGCTTGCGGTGAATGACGACCTGCGCGTCGTTGAGCTCGATCGGATAGGGAATCGAAAGCAGCGGCCCGGAGCGCGTGCGCAGCCACACCGGCTGGTCGTCCATCGGCCAGTCCATGAGGTACTTGTAGCCGAGCTCCTTCAGGAGGTCGGGCGTGTTCGGCGTCTCGTAGGCGCCGGTGCCCATCCAGCCCGACGGCGGCGCGCCCTCGTGCCGTGCGATCGTCTCGGTGACCTCGCGCAGGATCCGCTCCTCGTCCGGCTGCCACAGCCCGCGCAGGTTCTCGGCATTGGTGCGGCCGTGGCCCACGACCTCGTCGCCGCGCCTGCGGATCGCGTCCATGATCTGCGGCGCGTAGTCGTAGAGCAGCGAGTTCGCATTGTGGGCCGCGGGCAGCTTGAGCTCGTCGAACAGGTCGAACAGCCGCCACACGCCGATGCGGTTGCCGTAGTCACGCCACGAGTAGTTGCGGTGGGTCTGCGGCTCGCCGGTCTTCGCCGGATCGTGGCCGAGCCCCGCGCCGAAAGCGAACCATTCGATATTGGGGGTCAGCACGAAGGCGAGGCGCTTGCCGCCCGGCCAGCTGTAGTCCTTGCGCTCGGTGAGCGGTACGTAGTCGTATCGGCTGTGCTGCGGAAGAAGCGGCTTTTCCTTCATGGTCCCGGCGCGTAGCCCCAGAGATCGACGGTCAACCCGGCCTGCACTTCGACCGCGGTGAAGCGAAACGGCAGTCTGGCGTCGGCGACGCCGGAGGAGTGGAAGACGAGCGCCCGGACCATGTTCGAGAGCCCGGTTCCGGCGTCGACGAAGACCGGCCTCGCTTTTTCCATCACCTCGTCCAGGCCCACGCCGCTCAGCCCTCCGGCGAAGACGAGCCCGTCCAGCATACTCGCGCGGGCGTCGCCCCGCTCGATGCGGCGCACGCGCTCGCGGGCCGGGCGCCGCGCCGCGATCACGTTCACCTCGACCGTGGCCTCGGCGGTGAGAAACGCGGGATGGCGCAAGGCCACCGCGGTGGTGGGCGGGACCTGGCCGCGAAACAGCTTCTGCCAGAGCGCTTGAAATTCGGAAAGGGATTCGCTGCCGCTCAAATAGACCTGGGCCTTGAGCACGAGGTCCGGGCCGCTGTCGGCGGCCTGCAGCGCGGGAAGCAACCTGTTGTGAAAAATATAGTCCGTCTCCGCCTCGGTGCCGTGCGCGGCAAGCCTGCCCGAACCGTCCCGCGCGAGCTGCCCGGCCACGAAGACAAGGTCGCCGACGCGGAGGCACGGCGCGTAGCCGGAGGTCTCGGGGCGGTTGAGGCCGGCGCCGATCTCCTCGGGCACGAGGCCGCTGTCGGCGGTCGCCGCCATGACCTGCACGTCGAACCCGGCCTGCGGATCCTCCAGGCCGCTCACGATGACCGAGGTGCTCGGCGCGACCTGGCGGTCCTTGAATGCGCGCTTGCGTGCCGCCTGGTAGGGAGCGACACACTTGGCGTGCGGGTAGTACTGGTCGAGCCTGGCCACCAGCGACATCGAGCTCCCCAGGCGATTCAACTGGGTATCGATGTGATGGAAGAGCCTCTCGGGATTGCGCTCTCGCACCCCGGTGCCGAAGACCCAGTTGCCGGCGCGGACGAACTCAGTCGATGCGAGCACCGGTTTCCTTGATGATCTTCGCCCAACGCGCCTTTTCCTCGTGGAAGAAGGCGCCGAACTCGGCCGGCGTGGAGCCCACCGCCTCGATCGCGGCGCCGTCCATGAACGTCTTCACCGCGGGCGCGCGCAGCGCCGTGGTGAATTCCCGGTGCAGGCGATCGATCACCGCGGCCGGTGTCCCCTTCGGAGCGAGCATGCCCATCCACACGTACAGCTCATAGCCCTTCAGGCCCGATTCGATCATGGTGGGAATCTCCGGCGCGGCGCTGGCCCGCTTCGCGCCCGTGACGGCGAGCGCGCGGGCCCTGCCCTCGCGGATGTGCCCGCGCATCGCGGCGAGGCCCGGCATCGCCGCGGCCACCTGGCCGCCGAGGAGGTCGGTGACCGCCTGCGCGCTGCCCTTATAGGGGATGTGGTTCATCTGCAGCCCGGTCATCGACAGGAACATCGCCATGAAGAGGTGCTGGGCGCTGCCGTTGCCGGAGGAGGAGTAGTCGAGCTTTCCGGGACGCTGTTTCACGTAGGCGATGAACTCCTGCAGATTCTTCGCGGGAATCGACGGGTGCACGAGCAGCACTGCCTGCTCGCTCGCGAGCAGCGAGATGGGCGCGAAATCCTCGACCGGGTCGTGGGTCAGCCTGGAGTACAGCGAAGCGCTGATCGCGTTCGGGTTGGAGGCGAGGAGCAGCGTGTAGCCGTCGGGCGCCGCCTTCACCACCTCGGCGCTGCCGAGCATCGCGCCCTGCCCCGGCTTGTTCTCGACCACCATCTGCTGGCCGAGCTGCTTCGACATCTCCTGCGCGATTACGCGCATCGGCCCGTCGGAGGAGCCGCCGGCGGAATACGGCACCACGACTCGAATCGGCCGCGAGGGATAGTCTTGCCCCGAGACAAGAAACGGGAGGGAAAGAAGGAGGAAAAGTCCAAATTTTTTCGCGTGCCGACTCATGTAACCGACTCTCCGAGTGAATAGCAATGCTCTGCGATTTCTCCGGGCCGACAGTACCAGACGCCGGGGCGCTTCAGGCAGTGCGCGAGCGCGCTGCGCAGGCGCCGCAGGCGAAACGGCTGGCCGAAGACATAGGGATGGAGCGAGACGTTCATGACGAGCGCGTGGCGCTCGGATTGCGCCAGCATCTCGTCGAACTGGTCAACCACCGCGTCGGCGAACGTCGCCGCCGACCACTTGCGATGGACGATGGCCTGCGCGTCGTCGGTCTCGATCGGGTAAGGAACCGAGAGGATCGGGCCCGAGCGCGTGGCGAGCCACACCGGCTGATCGTCCATCGGCCAGTCCATGAGGTAGCGGTAGCCGAGCTCCTTCAGAAGGTCCGGCGTGTGCGCGGTCTCGTAGGCCCCGGCGCCCAACCAGCCCGCGGGCGGGCGGCCCTCGTGACGCCGGATGGTCTCGGTGACGCCGCGCAGGATGCGCTCTTCGTCGGGCTGCCAAAGGCCGAGCAGGTTCTCGGCGTTGCTGCGGCCGTGCGCGATCAGCTCGTCGCCGCGCCGCCGGATCGCATCGGTGATTTGCGGCGCGTAGTCGTAGACCAGGCTGTTGGTGCAATGCCCCGCCGGCAGGCCGAGCTCGTCGAGCAGCCCGAAGAGGCGCCACACGCCGATCCGGTTGCCGTAGTCGCGCCAGGCATAGTTGCGATGCGTCTGCGGCTCGCCGGTCTTCGCCGGGTCGTGGCCGAGCCCCGCGCCGAAAGCGAACCACTCGATGTTGGTCGTGACCGTGAACGCGAGCCGCCTGCCGAGCGGCCACGCGTAAGGCTTGCGTTCGGGGAGCGGTCGAAAGTCGTAGCGCGAGTGCTGCGGCAGCAGCCTCACTCGACTCTTCTCATCCATTCCCCTTCAACGAGGACATTGCCTGCCAAAGTGCGACGACGTCGCCCTTGGTCATGTTCTGGGTGATGAAGACCAGCCCGGTCGGCGGCCGCTGGGCGATCGGCCGCAGCCGGTCGAACACGTGGCGCACGCCTTGCACCGCAACATGCTCGCCGTCGGCGAGCGCGACGATGCCTTTCACCCGCAGCAGGTCGGCGCCGCGCAGCTCGACCAGCAGCGCGAGAAAGCGCTCGAGCAGGTCCTTCCGCGGCGGGCGGTCGAACTCGAGAACGAAGCTGTGGACGCCGTGGTGGTGATGCGCGACCGGCGAGAAACCAGGGACAGTCCCTGCAGGGACTGTCCCTGGTTTCTCGAGGACCGCTGGGTCGACGTCGCCGAAACGCGCGCGGACGCGACGGGCGTGGGCATTCAGCTCGCGTATTTCGTCTTCTATCCCCGAAGAATCCCGGGAAAGATCTGTCTTGGAGAGCACAACGACGTCGGCCGCGGCGACCTGCGACTTGGCGATGTCCAGGCCGAGATTGCGATTGCCGGTCTCCGAGGCGTCGACCACGGTGACGATCGGGCCGAGCTTGAAATCGCGCTCGAGAGCGCGGTCGGCGTAGAGCGTCTGCGCCACCGGCCCCGGGTCGGCGAGGCCGCTCGTCTCGACGATGACGCGGTCGAAGCCGGCGATCTCGCCGCGGCGGCGGCGCATCGCCGCGCCGATCAGGGTCTCCTCGAGGTCGCCGCGCAGGTGGCAGCAGAGGCACCCGTTCGGCAGCGCCACGGCCCTTTCCTCGGCGACCTGCAGGAGGTGATGGTCCACCGGCACCTCGCCGAACTCGTTGACGATCACCAGGGTTTCCCCCAGCTTCTTCACCAGCTCGTTGACCAAGGTGGTCTTGCCGCTGCCGAGGAACCCGGTGACGACGAAGACGGGCGTGCGTCCGTCCGGAATCACACCTTCATTTCGAGGGCGTAGAGCCCGCCGTTGTGCCGGTCCACGGTGAAGACGATGCCGCGGTCGTCGACGAAAACGTCGTTGATCTGCACCGCGCCGATCTTCGAGCCCTCTGGCGCCTCCGGCACGAAGTAGGCGATCTCCCGCGGCGAATACGGGTCGGAGATGTCGTAGGCGCGCACCCCGCCGTTGAAGAAGGTGCCCAGGACGACGTTCTCGGATTTCCAGGCGCCCGGCACCGGCGGATTCTCGTGCAGGTTGTGAGCGCCGTAGCGCCCGCCGCGCGCCTTGAAAGCGTCGACCGGCGGCATCGGCAGCGTGCCGATGCTCACCAGGTGGCGCTCGTCGCGCCCATCGAGGATCCAGACGAGCTTCGGCCAGTCGCCCGCGTTGTCCTTCACCGACTCGTCGCTCACCACGATGAGCCCGCGCTCGAAGAGCGGCAGGACGGTGTGGTTGAAGCCGTTGTAGGGCGGAGAGTTGCTCCAGCGCGATACCAGCTTCGGCCGGCTCTGGTCCGAGATGTCGATCACCATGATGCCGCCGTCGATGTACCCGAGGTAGCAGCGGTCCGGGCGCTGGGGATAGACGTTGGTGTTGTGGGCGCGGAAGCCGGCGTCGAATTTCCCGGGCAGGCGCTCGGGCGGCGGCGCGTCGTCTCCCTCCATCGTGCCGGGGAGGTGCCAGCGCCCCACGGCGCGCGGCTTGGTCGGCGTGCTGACGTCGACGATGCGGTAGACCTGGTCGTCCTTGGGATTGCGCGGCTTCTGCTCGGGGTCGGCGCAAGCCATGTGCACGGTCTTGCCGTCGACGAACCAGAGCTGGTGGCAGCCGCGCGAATGCGGCCCGGAGGCGTCGAAGAACGAGATCGAGCGCGGCGCCTCGGGCTTGCTCACGTCGAAGAGCTCGAACCCCGCGGGCTTCAGGCCGAACTTGGTCACCTGGTAGGCGACCGCCATCAGGTCGCCCGCGACCTCGAGCGAATTGGAGCGCATCTGCGCGTGCGGCAGGTCGGTCTGCACCACCACCTTGGGCGCGCGTGGGTCGCTGACGTCGACCGCCGTGAAATTCTTGGGCGCGCTTTCGTGCGCGAGCCAGAGGATCCGGCGGCCGTCCCGGGCGAGCTGCATCGACATGCCCTCGCCCATCCCGCCGAAGCCGTTCAGGCCGTGGTGGGACAGAAGCTTCATGTTCAGGAACATGGG
>DASXAO010000079.1:0-6647 GCA_036406675.1 Burkholderiales bacterium | reverse complement strand
CCGCTACAGCCGCCACATCCTCCTTCCCGAGATCGGGATCGAGGGGCAGGAGCGGCTGCGCGCGGGCGCCGCGCTGATCGTCGGGGCCGGAGGCCTGGGTTGCCCCGCCTCGCTCTACCGCGTCGCGGCGGGCATCGGCCGACTGGTGGTCGCCGACTCCGACCAGGTCGATCTCACCAACCTGCAGCGGCAGATCCTCTACCGCACCGATTCGGTCGGGAACCCGAAGGTCGACGCCGCCCGTTCTGCCCTGGCCGCGCTGAATCCCGACGTCAACGTGGTCGGGCTGCAAAAGCGGATCGATGCCAAGGAAGTCGAGGCGCTCGTTGCGCAGGCCGATGTCGTGCTCGACTGCTCGGACAACTTCCCGACCCGTCACGCGCTCAACCGCGCGTGCGTGAAGCTCGGCAAGCCCCTGGTATCGGGGGCGGCGATCCGCTTCGAGGCCCAGCTCATGGTGTTCGACCTGAGGCGCGGCGACGCGCCCTGCTACGCCTGCCTCTTTCCCGAGGACGGGGAGGTCGAGGAGGTGCAGTGCTCGGTCATGGGGGTGTTCGCCCCCCTGACCGGCGTCATCGGCGCGATGCAGGCCGCGGAAGCGATCAAGCTCGTCGCCGTCGCCGGCGAGTCGCTGAGCGGGCGCCTGGTGATGTTCGATGCCAGGAGCGCGGACTGGCGCTCCGTTCGCGTCAGGCGGGACCAAAGTTGCAAGGTCTGCGCCAACCGCTAATCAGGGACGGACCACGTTTATTTCCCACGGCGATAAGCACCTGACCGAGGCCATTTCAGACTCACGAGATAAACGTGGTCCGTCCCTGTTTTTGAGGCGGAACTAGGTCAGCAGGTAACGGCGCTGGGCGGTGAAGCTCTCCGTCGGCTTGCGGGCAAAGCCGCTCTTCGCGTACTGGTGCAGGCAGCCGATCGAATAGCGCAGCAGGGTCGCCGCGCGGCCGGCGGCGTCGCCGTCGGAGGCGGCGCGCAGCGCCTGCTTCAGGGTGGCCTCGAAGCGGTCGAAGAACTGGTTCATGCGCACCTGCAGGCGCTCGTGCTCGCCCACCAGCGCGTCGCCGGTCATGACGCGCACCATGCCGGGATTCTTCTCCGCGAACGCGAGCAGCATCTCGACCAGCTCTCCGGCCTGCCGCAGCCCGTCGCCTTCGCCCTGGGTGATGCGGTTCGCCAGCGTGAACACCGAGCTCTCGATGAACTCGATCAACCCCTCGTACATCTGCGCCTTGGAGGCGAAATGGCGGTAGAGCGCCGCCTCGGAGACCTCCAGGCGGCCGGCGAGCGCCGCGGTGGTGATGCGCTCCCACTTGGGCGCCTCGAGCATCTGCGCGAGAGCCTTCAGGATTTCGAGCCTGCGTTCGCCTTTGGCGCGGGGCATGGGGGCGGTCGCAGCGGATTCTATGCTCAGCCGTAGCGGAAGACTAGGCGCGGCAGCTCGAGCACCGAAGCGACGCGCAGGTCGACGAAGGGGACTCGCCGCTTCGCGCGGCTCACCCAGACGGTGGACATCCCGAGCCGGCGGGCGGTGCGCAGGTTCTCGAGCATGTCGTCCACGAACGCGCAGCGATGCGGATCGAGGTTGTGCTTTCGCAGCAGCATGCGAAACCCGTGCAGCGCGGGCTTGCCGCGGTAGCGCGCGTCCTCGATCGAATAGACCGCGTCGAAGTAGCGCCCGAGCCCGATGGCGCGCAGCACGCCCTCGACGTAGTGCCGCGGCGCGTTCGAGAACACGAGCTTCATGCCCCCGAGGCGCGCAAGCGCATGCTTGAGCGCGTTCTCGTGCACCACCAGGTCGCCGAGCTCGGGGAAGACGTGCGTCTCCGCGAGGAAGCGGCGCGGGTGGATGCCGTGATGACGCATGAGGCCGTCGAGCGTGGTGCCGTAGCGCACCCAGAACTCGTGGCGCATGCGGTCCGCCCCGGCGTCGTCGACGCCGAACTCGCGCCGCAGGAACGCGTTGATCTGGTCGTGCATCGCCGGAAAGATGCGCGCGGTCGCGTCGTGCAGCGTGTTGTCGAGGTCGAAAATCCAGACCCGCCGCGACGGCGCCAGGCGTGAAATGCGCACTACTTGCTTTTGATCAGAGTGCCGACACCCTGGTCGGTGAGCACCTCGAGGAGCAGCGCGTTGGGCACGCGGCCATCGATGATGTGCACGCTCTTCACGCCGTTGCGGGCGGCATCCAGCGCCGACCCGATCTTGGGCAGCATGCCGCCCGAGATGACGCCCTTCGCCACCAGGTCGTCGATGCGCCGCGGCGTGAGACCGGTGAGGAGCTTCCCGTCCTTGTCGAGGACCCCCGGCGTATTGGTCAACACGACGAGCTTCTCGGCGCGCAGCACCTCGGCGAGCTTGCCGGCGACCAGATCGGCGTTGATGTTGTAGGTCGTGCCGTCGGCGCCGGTGGCGATCGGCGCCACCACCGGGATGAAGCCGCCCTGCTCCAGCGTGCCGATGATCGCGGCGTCGATCGATTCGATCTCGCCCACCTGCCCGATGTCGACCTTGCCGTTCTCCTTCGACGGCAGCAGCATCTTGCGCGCACGGATCAGCGCGCCGTCCTGCCCGGTCAGGCCGACCGCCTTGCCGCCCGCCTGGTTGATGAGCTCGACCACTTCCTTGTTCACCTGCCCGCCCAGCACCATCTCGACCACGTCCATGGTCTCGCGGTCGGTGACGCGCATGCCCTGGACGAACTCCCCCTTCTTGCCCAGCCGCGTGAGCATGTCCTCGATCTGCGGGCCGCCGCCGTGCACCACCACCGGGTTCATGCCGACCAGCCTGAGCAGCACGACGTCGCGCGCAAAGCCCGCCTTGAGCGCATCGTCGGTCATGGCGTTGCCGCCGAACTTCACCACGATGGTCCTGCCGTGGAAGCGCTGGATGTAGGGCAGCGCCTCGTGCAGGATGCGCGCCTTCTCGGCGGCCTGCGGGCTGTGGTTGAACGGGGCGTTCATCTGAACGCCCCATTCTACAAACAAAACTACTGGATCGTGATCTGCTTGCGCTGCGCCGCGGCCTTCTTGGGCAGCGTGAGCTCGAGGACGCCGTCCTTGAACTTCGCTTCGGCCTTCGCTTCGTCGACTTCCTGCGGCAGGGTGAAGCTGCGCACGACCTTGCCATAGACGCGCTCGCTGTGAAGGGTGCGTTCGTCCTTCGAAGCTTCCTTCTCGCGTTTGACTTCGGCTTCCAGGGTCACTTGCGGGCCGTCGATGGCGACGTGGATGTCTTCCTTCCTGACGCCGGGCAGCTCTGCGGTCACGAGGTATGCGCCGTTCTTCTCGGCGACGTCGACCTTCGCCCGCGGTAGCTGCCCCACGGCCGCGTCGTTGCGGCCTTCGACGCTGAACGGACGGACCAGAAAGCCCTTGAACAGATCGTCGACCAGATCGTTGAATGGATCGAATCGGGTAATGCTTGCCATTTGCGTCTCCTTGTCCTGAGTCTGTGCCAAGAAGGTAGGGACGCCGGGCGCGGATTCAAGGCCTCCGGCGTAGACTTCCTCGAGGAGACTCGACCTTGCCGACCGACAAGAACTGCGCGCGGTGCGGCGCCGCCTTCGGCTGTGGCGCCGATTCGCCCGGCTGCTGGTGCGAAGCCTTTCCCGCGCTGACCCCCGTGCCGGGACTGGGCTGCCTCTGCAGGCGCTGCCTGGAGGAAGCCCTCAAAGAACAAAGCGCGCCAGATCCTCGTTCCTAGACAGCTCGGCCAGCCGCGCGTCGACGTACGCGGCGTCGATCGCGATCGTGCCCGGCCCGCGCTTGCCCGCGTCGAAGGAGATCTCCTCGAGCAGCTTCTCGAGCACGGTATAAAGGCGCCGGGCGCCGATGTTCTCGGTGGACTCGTTCACCCGGAACGCGATCTCCGCGATGCGCCGGATGGCTTCCGCGCGGAATTCGAGCGTGACCCCTTCCGTGCCGAGGAGCGCCTGGTACTGCTTGACCTGGCTCGCGTCGGTGGAAACGAGAATGCGCTCGAAGTCGTCGATCGACAGCGAGTCGAGCTCCACCCGGATCGGGAAGCGCCCCTGCAGCTCGGGAATCAGGTCGGAGGGCTTGGCGAGGTGGAACGCGCCCGACGCGATGAACAGGATGTGGTCGGTCTTGACCATGCCGTAGCGCGTCGACACGGTGGTGCCTTCCACCAGCGGCAGCAGATCGCGCTGCACGCCCTGGCGCGACACGTCGGCGCCATGGACTTCGGAGCGGCTCGTGATCTTGTCGATCTCGTCGAGGAACACGATGCCGTTCTGCTCCGCGTTGGCGACCGCGCGGGTCTTGAGCTCGTCGTCGTTCACCAGGCGCCCCGCCTCCTCCTCGACGATGATCTGCATCGCCTCGCGGATCCGCATGCGGCGCAGGCGCTTGCGGCCGCCGCCGAGGTTGGAGAGCATCCCCTGGATCTGCGAGGTGAGCTCCTCCATGCCGGGCGGCGCCAGGATCTCCATCTGCGGCTGCGCCGCGGACACCTCGATGTCGATCTCCTTGTCGTCGAGCTCGCCCTCGCGCAGCCTCTTCCTGAACTTCTGCCGCGTCACGCTCTCTTCCTCGGTGCCCTTGAACCCGACCAGCACGTCGAGGACGCGGTCCTCGGCGGCGTCCGCGGCGCGCGCGCGCACCCGCTTCACGGCCTGCTCGCGGGTCTGCTTGACGCTGATCTCGACCAGGTCGCGCACGATGGTGTCGACGTCGCGGCCGACGTAGCCGACCTCGGTGAACTTGGTCGCCTCGACCTTGATGAACGGCGCGTCGGCCAGGCGCGCGAGCCGCCGCGCGATCTCGGTCTTGCCCACGCCGGTGGGGCCGATCATCAGGATGTTCTTCGGCGTGATCTCCTGGCGCAGCGGCTCGGCGACCTGCTGGCGCCGCCAGCGGTTGCGCAGCGCGATCGCCACCGCCCGCTTGGCCTTGCCCTGGCCGACGATGTACTTGTCGAGCTCATGCACGATCTCCTGGGGAGTCATGCCGCTCATCACAGGCCTTTCCAGAAAAAAATCACTCGAGGACTTCTATCGTCCGCTGGTGGTTCGTGTAAATGCAGAGATCCGCAGCGATGGCGAGCGACTTCTCGACGATGTCGCGCGGGCCGAGCTTGGTATTTTCGAGCAGCGCCTTCGCCGCGCTCTGGGCGTACGGACCGCCCGAGCCGATCGCAAGCAGGCCCAGCTCGGGCTCGAGCACGTCGCCCATCCCCGTGATGATGAGCGAGTGCTCGAGGTCGGCGACGGCGAGCATCGCCTCGAGGCGGCGCAGGATGCGGTCGGTGCGCCAGTCCTTGGCAAGCTCCACCGCGGAGCGCATCAGGTTGCCCTGGTGCTTGTCGAGCTTCGCCTCGAAGCGCTCGAACAGCGTGAACGCGTCCGCGGTGCCGCCCGCGAAGCCGGCGAGGATGCGCTCCTGGTAGAGGCGGCGCACCTTCTTCGCGCCGCCCTTGACGACGACGTTGCCGAGCGTCACCTGCCCGTCGCCGCCGAGCGCGACCTTGCCGTCGCGGCGCACGGACAGAATGGTGGTGCCGTGGAACTGTTCCATGGAGGTTTGCCTAGCTAGCTGGGGTTCGCGGCCGGAAAATCAAGAATACCCCGATCCCGAGCAAAGTCATGATGCAGACGATGAGCGGTCCCGGCGGCAGGTCGGAGAAAAGCGACACGCCGAGGCCCAGCGCGTAGCTGACCGCGCCGAGCGCATACCCCGCAGCGACCCGCCGCCGCGCGAGGCCGCGCGTCGCGAGCGCCGGCACGATCAGCGTGGTAAACACCAGATAGACGCCGACCAGCTGCACGGACGCGGTGACCGCGACGGCAAAGAGGAGATAGAAACGCGCATGGCCGTAGCTCGCGCCGATTCCGAACCAGGCCGCCAGGATCGCGGCGTAGATCACCGCGACCACTGCGAGCCGCGCCGGGTCCGCCCACAGGATCTGGCCGACCAGCAGGTCCTTCAGGTTCTCGGCGCCGTGAGGATTGGAGGCGAGGAGCAGGATCGCCGCGTTCGCCGCCACGATGAAGGTGACGCCGATGACCGCCTCCTGCACCTCCGGCCAGCGCTTGTCGGTCCAGTTGAGGAGCAACGCGCCGCCGAGGGCCGCGGCAAGCGCCGCCACCTGCACCGCGGCGCCCTGCGGCTCGAAGCCGAGGCGGTCGGCGACGATCACGCCCAGGCCCGCGATCTGCGCCACCGCGAGATCGATGAACACGATGCCGCGCTTCAGCACCTGGATGCCGAACGGCACGTGCGTCGCGGTGACGAGCAGGCCGGCGGCGAGCGCCGGTCCGACGATGCCGAGCGCCGCGGAATCCAGCGTCATTGCAGCGGCCCGAGCAGCCGCGCGAGCACGTCGTCGAAGTAGCCGAACAGGTCCTTGGCGCGGTCGGAGCCGCCGACGGTGAACGGCAGCATCACGCTCGGGATGCCGGTGCGCTGCGACATGAACTGCGCCGCCTTCGGATCGTTGTACGAGGAGTAGACGATCATCTTCGCCGGCGACTGTCTCATCTCCTGCACCAGCTCGGCCAGGTGCGACGTGGTCGGCGGGATGCCGGGCTTCGGCTCCAGGTCGCCCACCTCGCGCAGGCCGAGCCAGTTGAACAGGTAGCTGAAGTCCTTGTGGTGCGGCACCACGGCCACGCCCTTCAGTCG
>DASXAO010000078.1:0-2968 GCA_036406675.1 Burkholderiales bacterium | reverse complement strand
GCTCCTCACGGCGAGGATCAGTCCCGTGGTGATGAAGCGCGCGACCGGCGTGAAGTCCTTCTGCGGATCGAACGGCAGCGTCCTGAACAGGCTCGGGTTCGCCGCGAACGTGGTGTTGTTCGCGCTCACCAGCGTATAGCCGTCCGGCGCCGCCTTCGCCGCCTCCGCCACCCCGATGTTCCCGTTCGCACCGGGCTTGTTCTCGATCACGAACGGCTGGCCGAGCGTCTTCTGCATGTGCGCCGTGGTGATGCGGAAGATCTGGTCGGGCGCCGAGCCCGCCTGGAACGGCACGATCACCCGGACCGGCTTGTTGGGATAGCCCTGCGCCGCCGCCGATCCAAGGGATAGCGCCAGAAACACGGCAACCAGAGCGCGAAATGCTTTCACTCTTTATGTTTCCTTTATAGACGTACCGCGCCGCGCATCAACAACGCTGAAAACAACACAACGATAGCCGTGGACGCTGCGATTACGAATGCAGCCGCAAAGTTCATCGCGCCTATAGTTAACCATTCACTCCAGTTGATGCCCATGGCGTCGTGAAGGATGTGTTGAGGGTTGTGATCCCACGCCGCGTACATCGCGATCGCGATCGCGCTCCACAGCAACGCAACGACGGCCGCGGCTAACAAGGACCCGAGGACACTGCGCCGCATCGCCTAGCGTGGGATCACGGGAAGAAGCAGGAACGGTTGGCGGCCCGGCCCGAAGTGAAGCGTGTTGGTGCCGCCGAAGATTTCCTTCGGCCGGTCGCGAGGGTCGTCGTGCACGAACGGGCCGACGCCGCCCTGCGGGTAGCCGACGCCCTCGATAAAGATCGGCTCGCCCGGATACTGGTAATCGCGGCCGCGCACGGCGAGGGCAAGACGGAAACCCGCGGGGATGACGATGCAGGTGGGCCAGATCTCGATGTCGAGCTCGGCTGCCTCGCCCGGAGCCAGCTTCCGGGATTCGTCGTGGCTGTGCCACGGCCGGTACGGCAGGCTCTTCTGCGGGTCGAGCTTGCGCTGCGAGGCGCGCAGCCAGCCCAGGCCGACCGGCACGCGCGGGTCGTTCGAGCCCTGGAAGGTGACCTCCTTGCCGTCGGGATCGAACACGCGCAGGACGAGAAAGACGTCGGCGTCGCTCGTGTCCGATGAAAGATAGAGCTTCGCCGCGACCGGGCCGGTGATCTCCATCGATTCCTGGAGCGTGGTCTCGAACAGCATGCCTTCGCCCTGCGCTTCGTATCGGACTTCCGTGGAAGCGCCGGGCTCGGCCCGGTCGAGAGTTTTCTGAACGGGATTGAGGTAGAAGCGCGTCCAGCGCGTGCGCTCGAGCGGCCATTCGTTCTCGTGGCGCACGACGAACTTCTCGCCGGGATGGCGGATCTTGAGCTCGACGCGCGGCTGCTTCGCCCAGCCGGTGTCGTCGCCCTTGAGGAAGTGGCCGAAGAAGCGCCGCTGCAGCCGCTCGCCATCGCGCACGTAGAAATTTTCCCAGTGCGCGCCGCCGTGGGCCTCGAGCCACTTGTCGCGCGAGGCCGCGTGCATGAAGCCCTCGAAGTTGCCGCGCGTGTGCAGCCCCTGCCCGCCCCAGTTCGCGGCCGAGAGGAACGGCGCCTTGACCTTCGACCAGTCGGGCGAGCGCGCGCGGCAGTTCTCGTCGTCGAGCGCGTGCTCGACCAGGTAGGACTCCTGGTCGACGCGGTTGGCGCGCAGCTCGTCGTCGGAGATCCGGTCGTAGCCGCACACCGGCTCGCCGGTCGCGGCGCTCTTCGGGCCGCGCTCGCCGAGGCCGTGCTGCACGCGCTGCACGGAGCGCACGAACCAGTCGGGGACGAAGCGCGAGGCGATGCCGCCATGGCGCAGCGCCTCGCGGTAGTGGTCGCTCGAGCCTTCCCAGGCGCAGAACGCGGCGAGGTGCGGCGGCTGGAGGCACGCCACCTGCCACGCGTTCATCGCGTAGTACGAGATGCCGTTCAGGCCCACTTTTCCGTTCGACCACGACTGCGTGCCCGCCCACTCGATGCAGTGGTAGAGGTCCTGCGTCTCGCGCGGCGACCACGGGTCGAGCGTGCCCGGCGAGGCGCCGGCGCCGCGCGAATCGACGCGCACGATGGCGTAGCCTTCCGCGGTCCATTTCTCGGGATCGACCACCTCCCAGGCCTGGAAGCGGTTGCTCGAGCCTTCCAGGAACTCCGGATACGCCGCGGCGAGGCGCTCCCACGCCGCCGGGTGGCTCTCCTGGAAGGCATAGCCCTTGCCGTAGGGGCCGCACGAGAGAATCACCGGATAGCGCGCCTCGCGCGCCGGCAGGTAGACATCGGCGCGCAGCTCCGCGCCGTCGTCCATCGGGATCGCCTGGTTCCAGAGGATGCGCATCAGAGGTACCGCCTGAAGAAATCGACCGACAGCGCAGCCGCGCGGTCGGCCTCGGGCTTGCTGTAGGTGCGGCCGCCGTGGCGCGCGAACGCGTGGTCGGCGCCGGGATACTTGTGGATCGTCACCAGCGGATTGGGCGAAAGGCGCCGCTCGAGAAGGTCGTTCACCTCCGCCTGCACCCAGCGGTCCTTCATCGCCATGTGCAGCATGAACGGGCGCGCCAGGCTCTTCGCTTCGCGGATGTTGTGCTCGATGTAGGTGCCGTAGTAGGCGACCGCGCACTCCATCTTCGTATTGCGGCAGCACATGAGGTAGTTCAGCTTGCCGCCGAGGCAGTAGCCGACCGAGCCGACCTTGCCGTTGCCCTCGGGGATCTTCTTGAGGAACGCGACCGTGTCTTCCATGTCGCGCACGCCGAGGTCGTAGTCGAAGTCGTAGTAGAGATCGAACGCCTTCTTCACGTGCTCGGGGTTGTGGTCGGAGAGCTCCACGCCCGGCTCCTGGCGCCAGAAGAGGTCGGGCACCAGGCACACGAACCCCGCTTCGGCGAATTCCTGGGCGTGGCTCCGCATGGTGTCGTTCACGCCCCAGATCTCCATGAT
>DASXAO010000077.1:0-13813 GCA_036406675.1 Burkholderiales bacterium | reverse complement strand
TCGCGCACGAACTGGTAGAAGGTCACCATCACCGCGACCGGGTTGCCGGGCAGGCCGAAGAGGAACGCGCTGCCGACGCGGCCGAAGGCCATCGGCCGGCCGGGGCGCATCGCGATTTTCCAGAACAGGACCTCGCCGAGCCTGGCCATGAGCTCGCGCGTGAAGTCGGCTTCGCCGACCGAAACGCCGCCCGTGGTGATGACCGCGTCGGCGCTTTCGGCGGCGCGCCTGAACGCGCTTTCGAGGAGCTTCGGGTCGTCGCGCACCACGCCGAGGTCGCTCAGCTCGACGCCGAGGCGCGTGAGCATGCCGTATAGCGTGTAGCGGTTGGAGTCGTAGACCTCGCCTTCCTTGAGCGGCGTGCCGATGGAGGCGAGCTCGTCGCCGGTGGCGAAGAACGCCACCTTGAGCCTTCGCTTCACCGCCAGCTCGCCGATGCCGAGGGAGGCGACGAGGCCGAGGTCGGCCGGCCCGATCTGCCTGCCCGAACGGAGGACGGCGCTGCCGGCCTTCAGGTCTTCGCCCGCATAGCGCACGTTCTGCGCTTTCTTCTGCCCCGGTGGGACGAGCACGCGATTGCCGTCCTTGCGGGCGACTTCCTGGATCACCACCGTATCGGTGCCGGCCGGCATCACGGCGCCGGTCATGACGCGCACGCACTCGCGGGCGCCGACCTTGCCGTCGAACACGCGCCCGGCGAAAGCGGTCCCGACCTCGGTGAGCGCGGATTCGCCGGAATCCAGGTCGGAGAAGCGCACGGCGTAGCCGTCCATCGCCGAGTTGTCGTGCGCGGGCACGTTGATGGAGGGCACGATGTCCTCCGCGAGGACGCGCCCGAGCGCCTGTCGAATCCCGATCCTTTCGGTTGCCGCGACCGGCGACAGGCAGGCGCGGATCGCCTCGATCGCCTTGTCGACGCGCAGCGCGTCCGGGTCGTAGCCGTCGAGACAGCTGACGGTCTGCAGAATGCCGGTCATGCCTTGCCGAGCTCTTCGAGCGTGTTGATGTTGCGGAAGGCGTCGGCCTCGTCGTCGAAGCTCACTTCCACCGTGGCGAGCGACGCGTACCAGGCGTCGATCTTGCGGCCGCCCGAGCGCAGGAACGCTTCGAGGTTGCCGAGCACGTCTCTGCGCACGAGCGAGAACACGGGATGCGGCTGCTCGCCGGTCTTGGCCACGGCAAGATGGTTTTCCTTCAGATATTTCTGCAATCGTGAAACCAGATCGGAAGGCAGGAAAGGAGAGTCACATGGCACGGTGACCACCAGCGGGTGGGCCGCGGCCTTGAGGCTCGCGTGCAGGCCGGCGAGCGGCCCGGCGAAGCCGCCGATCTCGTCGGGGACCAGGCGATGGCCGAAGCGCGCGTAGGCGTCGAGGTTCTGGTTGCAGTTGATGAGGATTTCGTCCACCTGCGGCGCAAGCCGCTCGAGCGCCCATTGCGCCATCGGCTTGCCGCGCAGCGGCTGCAGGCCCTTGTCGACGCCGCCCATGCGGCGTCCCTGGCCGCCGGCGAGCACCACACCCGACACTGCGCCCGAAACTGCGCTCATGGGAGTCGATTTTACGGGGTAAGCTTCGTCCCATGAGCGATGCGCGGCCCAACCGCTTTCTTGTTTCCTTCCTCAACCTCGGGCACCTGCTCGACCATCTCGTCATGCTGGTCTTTCCGACGGTGGTGCTGGCGCTCGGGCGCGAATGGGACCGCCCGTATTCCGAGCTCCTGCCGCTCGCGCTCGGCGCCTTCATCGCGTTCGGCGCGTTCGCCATCCCGGCCGGCTGGCTCGCCGACCACTGGAGCCGCTACAAGATGATGGCGGTGTTCTTCTTCGGCATCGGCGCGTCGCTTTTCCTCACCGGCTTCGCCGCGTCGCCGTGGCAGATCGCCGCCGGCCTCACCCTGACGGGGATGTTCGCCGCGATCTACCACCCGGTCGGCATCGCGATGCTCGTGGCCGCGCCGAAGAACCTCGGCATGGCGCTCGGCTGGAACGGGCTGTGGGGCAATCTCGGGCTCGCCTTCGCCGCCATCGTTTCGGGCGCGCTGGTCGACCTGTGGGGCTGGCGCACCGCGTTCTTCGTGCCGGGCCTCGCTTCGATCGCGGCGGGCGTCGCGTTCCTGGTGCTCGTGCCCGACCCCGGTCCGGTGCCGAAGAAGTCGAAGAGCATCGGCCTGCACCTGGACGCTCGCACCATGGCGCAGATCTTCGTCATCCTGCTCATCGCCACGGCCTGCGGCGGCGTGATCTTCAACTCGACCACGGTGGCGATGCCGAAGATCTTCGACGAGCGCCTGCGCTCGCTCACCCAGACCAACCTCGGCATCGGCGCCATGGTGGCGTTCGTCTATGCCATCGCGGCGTTCGCGCAGGTGCTGATGGGCACGCTGATGAGCCGCTTCGACATGAAGCACCTGATGATGGGCTGCGGCCTGGTGCAGATGCCGCTGCTCGCCGCGGCCGCGACCCTCGACGGCTGGCCGATGCTCGCCGTGGCGCTGTTCATGATGATGGCGATCTTCGGGCAGATCCCGCTGAACGACGGCATCGTGGGCAAGTACGTCGCCGACGAATACCGCGCGCGAGTCCTCTCCGTCAGGTATGTCATCTCGCTCGGCGTCGCCTCCGTGGCGGTGCCGATGATCGCGCTCCTGCACCGCACCGAGGGTGGGTTCCGCAACGTGTTCATGGTGCTCGCCGCGCTCGCGGCCGCGGTGTTCGTCTCGGCGCTCTTCTTCCCCTCGCGGCGCGCGCTCGCGGCGCAGACGCTCCCTGCATGAGCTGGACCGCGGAGTCGGTTCTCGAGCTCCTGGAGGCTCCCTTCAACGACCTGCTGCATCGCGCGCACAAGGTCCACCGCGAGAACTTCGACCCGAACACGATCCAGCTCTCGACGCTGCTCTCGATCAAGACCGGGGGCTGCCCCGAGGATTGCCAGTATTGCCCGCAGGCGAAGCGCTACCACACCGGCGTCGAGGACGAGCCGCTGCTGACCCTCGATGCGGTCCTCGCCGCGGCGCAGGCCGCCAGGGCGAACGGCGCTATCCGCTTCTGCATGGGCGCGGCCTGGCGCGGCCCGAAGGAGCGCGATCTCAGGCAGGTGCTGCCGCTCATCGCTGCAGTTCATGAAACAGGTCTGGAAACCTGTGCCACGCTCGGCCTCCTCAAGGACGGCCAGGCCGAGGAGCTCAAGCGCGCCGGGCTCGATTACTACAACCACAACCTCGACACCGCGCCCGAGTTCTACGGCCGCATCATCACCACCCGCGACTACCAGGATCGCCTCGACACGCTGGAGCGGGTGCGCAACGCGGGCCTGCGCGTCTGCTGCGGTGGAATAGTCGGCATGGGAGAGAACCGTCGCCAGCGGGCGGGCCTGATCGCTCAGCTCGCGAGCCTCGCGCCGGCGCCCGAATCGGTGCCGATCAACAATCTGGTGCAGGTCGAGGGCACGCCGCTCCACGGCACCCCGCCGCTCGACCCCTTCGAATTCGTGCGCACGATCGCTGCAGCCCGCATCGCGATGCCGAAGAGCTATGTGCGCCTGTCAGCCGGCCGACAGGAGCTCGGCGAGGGCATCCAGGCGCTGTGCTTCTTCGCCGGGGCGAACTCGATCTTCTACGGCGAGAAGCTCCTCACCACGGGCAATCCGGAGGCCGCCGCCGACCGGGGGCTGATGGCCCGCCTGGGGATGGTGCCACAGACTATGGACACGCTCGGACTCAAGACGTAGTCTTTTGGCATCCAATCCCTCCGGGGAAAGTCATGGCCTTACGCCTTGCGTTTGGGTTAATCGCCTTGGCCGCGATCGCGGCTTGTTCCAGTACCGATTCGGGCATGTACGCGCGCGATCCCTACTCGGTTTCGGGGTCGCGCAACCCGATGTCGTTCAGCGAGGCGTTCGGCAGCCCGAAGCTGCCGACGAGAAACCAGAGCGGTACGCTCGACGAGATCTACGGTAGCTCGGCCTCAATGGCGAGGGCGTCCCAGACGCCGCCGCTCGACGACAAGCGAAAGATCGTCGAGCAGGACTGCTCGAAGCCGGTCGCTCTCGACCAGGGCAACCTGCGCTGCAAATAGAGTGAGAGTGGGCCCCGCCGTCTGGACGGCGCGTCAGGCGAGCGCGGTCGGCTGAGGCGTCGTTCGCAGCAGCCGTTCTTTTCCCGTGAAAGCGAGGTAGTGCCGGCCGCTCGCGCGGCCGAGCATCGTAATCCCCACCTTCTGGGCGATGGCATGGCCCATCTGCGTGAGTCCCGAGCGCGACACGAGGAAGGGAATGCGCATCTGGGCGCACTTGATCACCATCTCCGAGGTGAGGCGCCCGGTGGTGTAGAACACCTTGTCCGAGCCGTCGATGGCGTCGAGCCACATGAACCCGGCGATCGCGTCGACGGCGTTATGCCTGCCGACGTCCTCCACGAACATCAGGATCTCGCCGGCGAGGGTGGCGAGCGCGCAGCCGTGCACCGCGCCGGCCTGCTTGTAGATCGTCTCGTGCTTGCGCACCTTCTCGAGCAGGACAAAGAGGTCCGCATCCGTCAGGGCGACGTCGTTCCTCAGCTTGACCGAATCGATTTCCTCCATCAGGTCGCCGAACACCGTGCCTTGCCCGCAGCCGGTGGTGACGGTCTTTTTTTCCAGACGCGAGCTCAGATCCTTGCGTTTTTTCGTAGTGACGGCGACCGACTCGGTCTCCCAATCGACCTGCACCGCGGCGAGGTCGTCGATCGAGTCGGCGAGGCGTTGGTTGCGCAGGTAGCCGATGGCGAGCGCCTCGGGGGCGTGGCCAAGGGTCATCAGCGTGACGATCTCGCGCTTGTCGAGGTACAGCGTCAGCGGATGCTCGCCGGCCACCGCGGTCGGCACCATCTCGCCGCGCTCGTTGTAGGCCTCGACTTCGAACGTCGCCGGCTTCGCCGCGTTGGTGAGTTTGGGTTTAGCCACCGCGCTTCTCAAGGCGGAATCTAGCCACCAATATAGGACATCTCGACTTTGCGCTGCTTCGCCGTCTCTTCGGTGCGGATTTCCGAGTAGCGGTCGGCGCGTCTCTGCCAGACCGCGGCGATCTCGTTGCGCAGCTCCTCGTCGGTCGCGCCCGAGCGCAGCAGCGACTTGAGATCGTGACCCGACTGGCCGAAGAGGCAGGTGTAGAGGCTGCCCTCGGTCGAAAGGCGCATGCGATTGCAGCTCGAGCAGAACGCCTGCGTCACCGAGGAGATGACGCCGATCTCGCCGGCGCCGTCGCGGTAGCGCCAGCGCTCGGCCACCTCGCCCGGGTAGTTCGCGTCGACCGCCTCGAGCGGCCAGGCCTCGCTGATCCTGCGCACGACCTCGGCCGAAGGCACGACGTCGTCCATGCGCCAGCCATTGGTCGAGCCGACGTCCATGTATTCGATGAAGCGGATGATGTGGCCGCTGCCGCGCCAGCGTCCGGCCATCGCGACGATGTCGCGGTCGTTGGTTCCCCGCTTCACCACCATGTTGATCTTCACCGGCGCGAGGCCGGCGGCCGCCGCGGCCTCGATGCCCTCGACCACCTTGGCCACCGGAAAATCGGCGTCGTTCATCGCGCGGAACGTTGCGTCGTCGAGCGAGTCGAGGCTCACGGTCACGCGGTGCAGGCCCGCCGCCTTGAGCGCCGCCGCCTGCCTGGCGAGGAGCGAGCCGTTGGTGGTGAGGGTAAGCTCCACCGGCAGCTCGCTCAGCATGGCGACCAGGCGGGGAAGCTGCTTGCGCACCAGCGGCTCGCCGCCGGTGAGACGGATCTTCCTTACGCCGAGCCCGGCGAAGACGCGCGCAAGCCGCGCGATCTCCTCGAAGGAAAGGATCGCGCTGTGCGGCAGGAATTCATGGCCGGCGTCGAACACCTCCCGCGGCATGCAGTACACGCAGCGGAAATTGCAGCGGTCGGTGACGGAGACGCGCAGGTCGCGCATCGGCCGCCCCAGCGTATCGAGAAGCTCGCCGCCGGAAAACGCCGGAGCCGCAGCGCGCGCGGAGCCGCGGGCAACGATGGGAATGACCTTCGTCTGCATGGGTGTATGGATACTGGAAGATCATACAGCAGCCCATACCCTTGCCGAATGGGGCTTACCCTACAGTTTCCCCGCTCGGTTTGCGGCTCAGTTTCCGGGCTTCGGCGTCGTCTCGGACGACTTCGGTCCGGAGGCGTCTCCCTTCTGCTGGAAGTCGCGGTGCTGCGCCGGGCTCTTGGGGTCGACTTGCCCCTGCTGCGGATTGGCGCCTTCCTTCTTCTCCTCCGGCGAGGCCGTGGCGCCCCCGCTCGCAGGCGTCGTGGGCGTATTGACCTGCGGTGTCGTGGGTGTATTAGTCTGGGACTGCGATTGCGGCGGCGCCGAAGCCGTACCGGCCGCAGGCTTGGCTTGATCGGAACCCTTGTTGCATCCGGCGGCCAAAGCAAGCGCGGCGGCCAGAACGAGGATCTGCAGACGCATTGCCGTTCTCTCCTTGAATTGACGCTGCGGGGAGAATGCAAAGCGCATGCCACCCGTGCCGGATGGCTTAGACTGGAGGATTGTGAGCAAGCTCGACTGAGCAAACCCCGATTGAGCAAACCCCAATTGAGCAAACCGCAATTCCCAGTGGCCGTCGTCATGCAGCGCCGGGCGGTGCAGAACCGCTGGGTCGACTGCATGTGGGAGCCGTTGGGGGTGCTCGCGAGCGAGGAGCGCGGCGCGGCGCGGCAGCTCCTCGACGAACCGGGCCTCGCGCAGTGGCTGCATCCGGGGTTCACGCTGCAGCTCCATCGCGACGAGGCCGAGGGCTATTACCTCAACGTCTCGGGACCCGCGCCGAGCGTTTTCATCCTCTGGCGCATGGACGAGGAGCGCGGACTGCCGCTCGACGTCACGGTGAGCTCGGAGGAGGCCGGGCGCTGGCTCGACGGCGGCCACTCCGTGGACCGGGTCGGCATGCCGCCGGAGATCTTCGCCTGGGTCGGCGAGTACGTCGAACAGAACTACCGGCCGGTGCCGCAGAAGCGCATCAAGCCGCGCTCGTTCAAGCATCCCAAGGACCGGGTGTGACCGTGGCGGAAGAGAAGGAAAAGTTCCTCAGCCGATGGTCCAGGCTGAAGCGCGAAAACGAAAACAAGCTGCCGGAGAAAAAGGAGCAGAGTGCCTCGAATGAAACTCCGGCCCCAGTGCTGCCCCCGGTGGAGAACCTCACGCCGGAGGCGGATTTCACCGGCTTCATGCATCCGAAGGTCGAGGACGCGCTGCGACGCGCGGCGCTGAAGAAGCTGTTCAGCGATCCCCATTTCAACGTGCCCGACCCGTACGAGCCGTTTTCGGGGGACTGGACCGGCGGCGAGCCGATCTCGGAGGAGATGCTCGCGACGCTCAACCAGGCGCGCACGCTCCTCTTCGACAAGGAAGAAAAGAAGGACGAGCAGGAAACGGCAGCAAACCGGGACGCGGCCGAGCCGCTTCCGGAGCAGAAAACCGAATCCAAAGAAGATGACGATGGAAGGAAAGACGCTTAAGGTCTGCAGCTGCAACCGCACGGTGGCGATCGACGCCGCCGCGCTCGGCGCCGCGCTCAAGGCGGGGGCGCCGCTCTCGCTCCACCATCAGCTCTGCCGCAAGGACGCGGGCGCATTCCAGGCCGCGCTGGGCCAGGCCGACGAGGTCGTCGTCGGCTGCACGCAGGAGGCGCCGCTGTTCGGCGAGCTCGCGGCGGGGTCCAATGCGAAAGTGCGGTTCGTCAACCTGCGCGAGCACGCCGGCTGGTCGCCGGAGGCCAAAGCGGCAACTCCGAAGATGGCGGCGCTTCTCGCCATGGCGGCGTTGCCGGATCCGCAGCCTGCGCCGGCCGTTCAGTTCAAGTCCGGCGGCGAGCTTCTCATCATCGGGCCGGCCGAGGCGGCGCTCGACTGGGCGCAGCGGCTGTCCGAGACGCTGTCCGTCAACCTGTTGGTCACGGGGAAGGGCGAATTGCCCCTCGAGCGCGCTTTTCCGCTGTGGTCCGGCAAAGTGACCGCGCTTTCCGGCTGGCTCGGCGAGTTCGACGTCGAGTGGCGGCAGGAGAACCCGATCGACCTCGAGCTCTGCACGCGCTGCAATGCCTGCATCCGCGCCTGTCCCGAGCACGCGATCGATTACGGCTACCAGATCGACCTCGAGAAGTGCAAGGCGCACCGCAGCTGCGTGACGGCCTGCGGCGAGATCGGCGCCATCGACTTTTCCCGCCTCGAGAATCAGCGGCGGGAGCGCTTCGACCTGGTGCTCGATCTCTCGCGCGAGCCGCTCCTGCGCACGCACGAGCTGCCGCAGGGCTATTTCGCCCCGGGCGACGATCCGCTCGAGCAGGCGCTCGCGGCGCAAAAGCTCGTATCGCTCGTCGGGGAGTTCGAAAAGCCGCGCTTCTTCGCCTACAAGTCGAAGATCTGCGCCCACAGCCGCTCGGGCCGCGAGGGGTGCAACCAATGCCTCGACGTGTGCTCCAGCGGCGCCATTCGCGCCGACGGCGACCACGTCCGGGTCGAGCCGCACCTGTGCGTCGGCTGCGGCGGCTGCTCCACCGTGTGCCCGTCGGGGGCCATGTCCTACGCCTATCCCGACGTGCCGGAAGTGGGCCTGCGCCTCAAGACCGCCCTTGCCACCTACGCTGAAGCGGGCGGGCGCGACGCGTGCATCCTGTTCCACGACGCCCGCGAGGGGCGGGCACGAGTTCTAGACCTCGGCCGGCGGGGAAAGGGCCTTCCGGCGCGGATCATCCCGATCGAGTGCTTCCACGTCGCCTCGATCGGGATCGATGTGATGCTCGGCGCGCTCGCCTACGGCGCGAGCCAGATCGTGGTCCTGTCGACCGAGAAGGTGGCCGACGGCTACACGGCGGCGCTGCAGCGGCAAATGGGCTATGCCCAGACCATCCTGCATGGCCTGGGCTACGGCGGCGCTCACTTGCGCGTGGTGACGGACTTGAGCGAGCTGTGGGGCCTGAGGCCCACGGACTCCGTGGCGAAGGCAGCCAGCTTCAACCTGTCGCGCGACAAGCGCACGACGTTGGACTTCGCGCTCGAGCACCTGGCGAAAGACCGCAAGGTGCAGGAGATCAAGCTCGCGTCCGGCGCCCCGTTCGGCACGCTCACGGTCAACAAGACCGCCTGCACCCTGTGCAAGGCCTGCATCGGCGCCTGCCCCGAATCGGCGCTCCTCGATTCCCCCGAGACGCCGAGCCTGCGCTTCATCGAAAGGAATTGCGTGCAGTGCGGCCTGTGCGCGAACACCTGCCCCGAGGATGCGATCCGGCTGGTGCCGCGCCTTCTCCTCGGGTCCCAGGCGAAGGAACCCGTGACCTTGAACGAGGCCCAGCCGTTCAACTGCGTGCGCTGCGGCAAGCCTTTCGGCACCCGCCAGATGGTCGACAACATGCTCGGCAAGCTTTCCGGCCACTCGATGTTCTCAGGCAGCACCCGGCGCCTGCAGATGTGCGGCGACTGCCGGGTGGTAGACATGATGGAAAACACCAGCGAGTCATCCGTCTTCGATTACACCAAACGGTGAGCGGGGCGATGGAGGGAGGACAGCCGCTCAATTTCGTCGCCACGCTGCCGCCGGAAGAGGTGGCGCGGGCCAACTTCTACGGGCTGCTCGCGCGCCTGCTCTACGGCCCGCCCGATGCCCGGCTTCTCGAAACCCTTGCCGGCGCCACGGGAATGGACGCGGAAGACGGTGAGATCGGGCCGGCGTGGGAGCGGTTGTGCCGCGCCGCAGGACAGACGGATCAGGAGGCGGCACGCGAAGAATACGACACGGTGTTCGTCGGCACCGGTAAAGCGCCTGTCACACTCTACACGTCGGCTTATTCCATCCGCTACGCGACCGAGGCGCCGCTCGTCGAGCTGCGCCGCGAGCTCGCCGCCCTCGGGCTGGCGCGCCGGGACAACGCGAGCGAGCCCGAAGACCACGTTGCGGCGCTGTGCGACGTGATGCGCCACCTCATCGCCGTGCAGAAGCGCGAGCTTGCCGTGCAAGCCGCGTTCTTCAAACGCTGGATCGGTCCCATCGCCAGCCCGTTGTGCGATGCAATAGAAGCCGATCCGACTTTGTCCTTCTACAAGACAGTCGCGCGCTTCGCGAAAGCCTTCTTCGACTTAGAGCAGAACGCCTTCGAATTGCTCTAGAATCAGCCTGTGTTTCATATGTCGGCTGGTGCATAACTAATCTAAACGGAGGCAGCGCATGAGCGAGCGCGCGAAGCGTCTTTCACGTCGTAATTTCCTTCTGGCCGCGAGTGCCGGCGGCGTCGCGACTGCCGCGGCGATCGTGGCGAAGAGCCCTTCCACTCCGCAGCCCGCCGACAAGAGCAAGCGTGACACGCGCGGCTATCAGGCGAGCGAGCACGTCAACAACTACTACCGCACCACCAAGGTCTAGGAGCGCCCCATGCTGCTGACCCGCAAAGCAACCAGCCAAGCGGTTCCCCAGGCGCGCCTCGCGCGCGGCCTTCCCGCGATCAAGACCATGGACCGGCGCGCGTTCCTCAAGCGCTCCGGCATTACCGTCGGCGCCGGCGCCGTCGCTTCGCAGCTTCCGTTCAACATGATCGGCGAGGCCGAGGCCAAGGCGGAAGAAGGAAAGCTCGAGGTGAAGCGCACCGTGTGCACGCACTGCTCCGTGGGTTGTGCCATCGACGCGGTGGTGCAGAACGGCGTCTGGGTGCGGCAGGAACCGGTGTTCGATTCGCCGCTCAACCTCGGCGCGCACTGCGCCAAGGGCGCCTCGGTGCGAGAGCACGGCATGACGCACGACTCGCACCGCCTGAAGTACCCGGTGAAGCTCGAGGGCGGCAAGTGGAAGAAGATCTCGTGGGACCAGGCCTACGACGAGATCTCGAGCAAGATGCTCGCGATCCGCAAGGAGAGCGGCCCGGACTCGCTGTTCCTGGTCGGCTCCTCCAAGCACAACAACGAGCAGTCGGAGCTCTTGTGCAAGTGGGTGCGCCTCTGGGGCAGCAACAACACCGACCACCAGGCGCGCATCTGCCACTCCACCACCGTCGCGGGCCTCGGCCAGACTTGGGGCTACGGGGCGATGACCAACTCGTACAACGACGAGCAGAACTCGAAATCGCTGATGTTCCTCGGCTCGAACGCCGCCGAGGCGCACCCGGTGTCGATGCTGCACACGATCCACGCGCGCGAGAACGGCTGCAAGGTGATCGTGGTCGACCCGCGCTACACGCGCACCGCGGCGAAGGCCGACTTGTACGTGCGGCACCGCTCCGGCAGCGACGTCGCGTTCCTGTTCGGCGTGCTGCACCACATCTTCAAGAACGGCTGGGAAGACAAGAAGTACATCCATGACCGCGTCTACGGCATGGACGAGGTGAAGAAGGAAGTGATGACGAAGTGGACGCCGGACAAGGTCGCCGAGGCGACCGGCGTGCCCGAGGACCAGGTCTACCAGGTGGCGAAGACGCTGTCCGAGAACCGCCCGGGCTTCATCATCTGGGCGATGGGGCAGACCCAGCACACCAACGCCAACGGCATCGTGCGCGCCTCCAACATCCTGATGCTTGCGCTCGGCAACGTCGGGCGCTCGGGCGGCGGCTGCAACGTCTATCGCGGCCACGACAACGTGCAGGGCGCGACCGACGTCGGCCCCAACCCCGACACGCTGCCGGGCTACTACCCGGTCGGCGTCCCCGGCTCCTGGGTGCACTGGGCGAAGGTCTGGAACGTGGACCTCGACTGGCTGAAGAAGCAGTACGCCAACGAGGCGATGATGGCCAAGCCCGGTATGACGGTGTCGCGCTGGATCGACGGCGTGATGGAGAAGAACGAGGCCATCGACCAGGACTCCAACCTGCGCATGCTGATCTACTGGGGGCACGCGCCGAACTCGCAGACGCGCGGCTCCGAGATGATCGAGGCCATGCGCAAGCTCGATCTCATGGTCGTGATCGATCCGTATCCCTCGGCGAGCGCGGCGATGTTCGCCAAGGTGCGCAAGGACGGCGCCTACCTGCTGCCGGCCGCGACCCAGTTCGAGACCGAGGGCTCGGTGACGGCGTCCAACCGCTCGCTGCAGTGGCGCGAGCGCGTGATCGAGCCGCTGTTCGAGTCGCGCACCGACCACATGATCATGTACCAGCTCGCCGGCAAGCTCGGCTTCGCCGACCAGTTCATCGGCAAGAAAGACGGCAAGCAGCTCCTGCGCCTGGTGAAGGGAAAGGGCGGCATGGACGAGCCCTCGATGGAAGACGTGCTCACGCACGAGATCAACGGCGGCTGCTGGACCATCGGCTACACGGGCCAGTCGCCCGAGCGCATCCAGGCGCACATGCGCAACATGCACGTGTTCGACATCAAGACGACGCGCGCGAGGGGCGGCAAGGACGCGAAGACGGGCTACGATCTCACCGGCGACTATTTCGGGCTGCCGTGGCCGTGCTACGGTCACGCGAAGATCAAGCACCCTGGCACGCCGCTCCTTTACGACACGCACAAGCACCCGATGGACGGCGGCCACGCCTTCCGCGCGCTGTTCGGCGTGGAGCGCGACGGCGTCAACTTGCTGGCCGAGGACGGCGTTTCCAACAAGGGCAGCGAGATCACCACGGGCTATCCGCAGTTCGACCACGTGCTCCTGAAGAAGCTCGGCTGGTGGGACGAGCTCACCGACGAGGAGAAGAAGGCGGCCGAGGGCAAGACCTGGACCAACGACCTCTCCGGCGGCATCCAGCGCGTCGCCATGAAGCACGGCTGCACGCCCTTCGGCAACGCCAAGGCGCGGGCAGTGGTGTGGAACTGGCCGGATCAGATCCCGCAGCATCGCGAACCGCTCTTCAGCCCGAAGCCGGAGCTGGTCGAGAAGTACCCGACCCACGACGACGTCAAGGTGATTTGGCGGCTGCCGACGCTCTTCAAGTCGGTGCAGCAGGCGGCGGTCAAGGACGGAACCGCGAAGAAGTTTCCGCTGATCCTCACGAGCGGCCGCCTGGTCGAGTACGAAGGCGGCGGCGAGGAGACGCGCTCCAACCCCTGGCTTGCCGAGCTGCAGCAGGACAACTTCGTCGAGATCAATCCCAAGGCGGCGGCCGACCGCGGCATCCGCGACGGCGAGTACGTCTGGGTGAGCACCCCGGGCAGGAACCCCGACGGCAGCAATGTGCGCATCAAGGTCAAGGCGCAGGTCACCGAGCGCGTCGGTCCCGACACCTGCTTCATCCCGTTCCACTTCTCCGGCTGGTGGCAGGGCGAGGACATGCTGCCCTACTACCCCGAAGGGTCGGCCCCGATCGTGCGCGGTGAAGCGGTGAACACTGCGACCACATACGGCTACGACCGGATTACCTTGATGCAGGAAACCAAGACCACGCTTTGCCAAGTGGCGAAGGCTTAAGGAGAAAGCCATGGCTAGGATGAAATTTCTGTGTGACGCCGAGCGCTGCATCGAGTGCAACGGCTGCGTGACCGCCTGCAAGAACGAGAACGAGGTGCCGTGGGGCGTGAACCGCCGCCGCGTCGTCACGATCAACGACGGCGTCGTGGGGGCCGAGAAGTCGATCTCGGTTGCCTGCATGCACTGCTCCGACGCGCCCTGCATGGCGGTCTGCCCGGTGGACTGCTTCTACAAGACCGACGACGGCGTGGTGCTCCACGACAAGGACCTGTGCATCGGCTGCGGCTACTGCTTCTACGCCTGCCCATTCGGCGCGCCGCAGTTTCCGCAGGCCGGCGCGTTCGGCCTGCGCGGCAAGATGGACAAGTGCACCTTCTGCGCCGGCGGGCCCGAGCCCGACCGCAGCGAGGCCGAGTTCCAGAAATACGGCCGTAACCGGCTCTCCGAG
>DASXAO010000076.1:0-115123 GCA_036406675.1 Burkholderiales bacterium | reverse complement strand
TTGTGCTTGCCCGAGGCGAGGTCGGCCTCGATCACCTGGCGGATGAAATTCGACGAGGAGGGTGCGCGCTCCATGCTCAAGAAATTGACGGTATTCATCATTTTACAGTGGGCGCTGGCCGCGCCCGGCCTGGCGCAGGGGCAGGGGCAGGCGCAGGGGTTTCCTTCCAAGCCCGTGCGCATCCTCGTGCCGAGCCCCGCGGGGAGCTCGCCCGACATCCGCGCGCGGCAGATCTCCACCAAGCTCTCCGAGGCGTTCGGCCAGCCGGTGATCGTCGAGAACCGTCCCGGCGGCGCGGGGCTGATCGCGGCGCGCGAGGCGGCGAAGTCGCCGCCCGACGGGCACACGCTGCTGCTCGCGCTCATCAACAACGCGATCGGCGACGTGCTCAAGCCCGATCCCTGCTGCCGGCTCAACCAGGAGCTCCTGCCGGTATCGCGCTTCACCATGACGCCGCTCCTGGTGGTGGTCAATCCGTCGCTGAAGGTGAAATCGCTGGTCGACTACATCCAGCTCGCGAAGCAGAAGCGCGGCGCGCTCACCTATGCTTCGCATGGTCCCGGCAGCATCTCGCAGCTCGTCGGCGAGTGGATCAAGACCGAGACCGGCACCGAGATCCTCGAGGTGCCGTACAAGGCGGTGAACGCCGAGCTCACCGACCTCGTCGGGGGGCAAGTCATGACCGCGTTCCCGGTGCCGCAGGTGGTGGCGAGCGCGGTGAAATCCGGAAAGCTCCGCGCGCTCGCGGTGCTCGGGCCCAGCCGCATCAACGTCCTGCCGGACGTGCCGACGGCGAAGGAGGCCGGCCTGCCGGGGATGGAGGCGCTCGCCTGGAACGGCATCTTCGTCCCCGCCGGCACGCCGCGGCCGATCATCGACGTCCTGCACCGCGAGATCGTGCGCGCCTACAACGCGCCTGACGTGAAGAGTCAGGTCCTCGCCACGGGGTCCTACGTCGCCGCCGACACCCCGGAGGAGTTCGCCGCGTTCATCCGCGCCGAGAACGAGAAGTGGGGCAAGGTCATCCGCGAGGCGAAGATCAAGCCCGAATAGGGTCGGATCCACATTAGTTCCGCGCCTGGGGCCGGTCCGGATGGCCATAATGCGGTTCTGACCCCACTTTTCCGGGAGGCGAAATGAGACGCCAAGATCTCGAGCCCGCGGTCGAAAAAGGGATCCTGTCCGCCCACCAGGCCGACCTGCTGGTCGCCTTTCTCGCCGCGGCTGCCGCGCCGCGCTTCAGCTTCGTGCATGTCCTGTACTACCTCGGCGGGATGATCGCCATCGGCGCCATGACGCTCTTCATGACGCTCGGCTGGAATTCGCTCGGCGGCTGGGGCGGGTTCGCGACCGCGCTGCTCTACGGGGTGCTGGCGCTGCTCCTCACGCACTGGTTCCTGGAGGAGAAGCGCCTGCCGGTCCCGGCCGGCATCATGGCGACGCTGGCCGTGGCGATGGTGCCGCTCGCGGTCTTCGCCGCGCAGACGGCGCTCGGCTATTGGGGCGATGACACGCCGTACCGCGACTACCACAAGTACGTCGACGGGCGCTGGATCATGATGGAGCTCGGCACGTTCGCCTTCGGCGCCGTGCTCCTCTGGCGCTATCGCTTCCCGTTCATGCTGATGCCGATCGCGGTGACGCTCTGGTACATGAGCATGGATATCGTGCCGTTCCTCTTCGGCGCCGACTACTGGGACTGGGAGGTTCGCAAGGCCGTTTCCGCCTGGTTCGGGCTGGCGGTGATCCTGCTCGCGTTCTGGGTCGACCTGCGCTCGCGGTTCTCGCGCGACTATGCCTTCTGGCTCTATATCTTCGGCGTGCTCGCCTTTTGGGGCGGGCTCTCGCTCATGAACTCGGGCAGCGAGCTCGGCAAAGCCGCGTACTGCGGCATCAACGTCGCGATGGTGCTGATCGGCGCGATCCTCGGCCGGCGCGTGTTCGCGGTCTGCGGCGGGCTGGGCATCGCCGGCTACCTCGGGCACCTCTCCTGGACCCTGTTCAAGGACAGCCTCGTATTCCCGTTCGCGCTCTCGGCGATCGGGCTCGCCATCGTCTGGCTCGGCGTGCTGTGGCAGCGCAACGAGGCGCGCTGGGCGGCGAGCCTGCGCGGCCTCGTTCCGGTCGCCTTGCGGGAGCTGATCGAGGCGCGCGCGGTGCGGTAGTGGAGCCTAGGCGGCGCGGGCGACGGCCTCGAAATCGTCGTCGCCGCCGAGCAGGTAGTGCCCGAGGTGGCCCACCGCCTCGCTGAAGGCGCGCGGCGCGAGCTGGTAGGCCACGCGCCCGAGCCGGCGCACGTTGGTGAGCTCCACGGCGACCTTGTTCGCCGCGTAGTCGGCCTTCATCTCGATCTCGCACGGCAGCGAGCCGGTGACGCTGATCTCGGCGCGGACCGCCTTGCGGGCGCTCTCCTTGGGCAGCGGCCGCTGCGTATAGGCCACCTTCAGGAGCTTCAGGTACTGCTCGCAGCGCTCGATGTCGTCGCCCACCAGCGTCACGGTGGCGGCCGGCTTCGGGGTGATGCGGAAGCGAAGGAAAATGCGCTCGGTCAGGGTGTGCCCCTGCGGCGCGCGCGGCTGGCTCTCGACCGCGGCTTCCGCGATGGCCACCTTCGGCAGCTTGCCGATATAGAGGAACTCGTAGGGCCGCGCCGCCTTGGGGCGCACCGAGTTGAGCTGCTGCGCGAGGCCGGTGAGCTGCTGCAGGGCGGTGCGCATCGCCGCCTCGAGCTCCCCGCCCGCGGCCGGCGCCGCGTTCTGGCGCGAGCGCTCGAAAGCCTCGCGCTCGCGCGCCTGCTCCTCGCCCCAGCGGCGCATCTGTTCCTCCTTCTTGCGCTGCTGGGCCTCCTCCTCGCGCAGGCGGTCCTTCTCCTCGCGGTCGTACTGCTCGACGAACTTGTCGAGGTCGTTGATGAGCTGCGAGCGCACCGCGTCGACGCGCACGCCGCTCGAGGGCCCGCCGGCGGGCTCGCCGGCGAGGGCGAGGCGCGCCGGGGTCGAGCGCGGCTGGATGTTGCGGAAGTCGCGCAGGTCGCGCGCCATCTCGCCGGCGCGCGGATAGCGCTCGGCGGGCTTCTTCGCGAGCGCGCGGTCCACGATCTGCTCGAAGGGCGCCGGCACGCTCGGATCGACCTCCCGCACCGGCGGGTGCGGCGTGCTGGCGATGCGGTTCATGAGCGCGAAGATGGTCGTGTCGCCCTCGTGCTCGAACGGGGTGCGCTTGGTGAGCAGCTCGTACAGCACCACGCCGAGCGAGAAGATGTCCGAGCGCGGGTCGATCGGCGCGCCGGTCACCTGCTCCGGCGACATGTAGCGCGGCGAGCCGAGCGCGGTGCCGTTGCCGGTGATGGTGGAGGCGGGGACGTAGGCGACGCCGAAGTCGGTGAGCTTCACGCGCCCGGCGTTGTCGACCATGATGTTGGCCGGCTTCACGTCGCGGTGCACGATGTTGTGCTGCTGCGCCATGTCGAGCGCGTCGGCCACCTGGGCGATGACGTTGGCGATGGTGGCGAAGGCGAGCCGCTGCGGGTGCTTGAGCACCTCGAGCAGCGAGTGCCCCTTCAGGAGCTCCATGGCGATGTAGGCGATGCCGTCCTGCTCGCCGACGTCGAAGATGGTGACGATGTTGGGATGCGACAGGCGCCCGGCCGAGCGCGCCTCGCGGATGAAGCGCTCGCGCACCTCGGCCATCACCTCCGCAGGGAGATCCGGGAGCAGCGTCTTGATCGCGACCTCGCGCTCGATGAGCGGATCGAGCGCGCGGAAGACGGCGCCCATCGCACCTCGTCCCAGCTCGCCCACGATGCGGTAACGGCCCAGCGTTTTCAGGTCCACCGAAGTTCCCGCGCAGCCTGATTATGGTTTGTCGCCATTCTAAGGCCGAAGGCGCGAAAAAGCTCGGCAGCCGTGGGTGGCGGCAGAGGAGTCGCGTCCAAAAATCTGCAAAAACTACAGTCACCACAGACGCTCTTCGGGCCGATCAGCGACGCTGCGACTTTTTTGGCATTGCGCGTCGCCCAGTCCCAGCCGCCAGATCTTCCTGCTGGGGAACGGCGTGCACTAGGGCAAGCCCTAGCCCCTCGCCTTCACTTGAACAACTGCGCCGGCTCGACCAGGTTCTCCACCTCGCGCACGCCGGGCACCGCGCGCGCCGCGGCAACCGCGGCGCTCACGCCGGCCTGGTCTTCGGTCACGCCGGTGAGCACGACCGCGCCGTCGGAGGCTTCGGCGCGCACGCCGTGGAGCCCGGCCCGCTCGAGCGCCTCGGAGACGCTGTGCGCGAGCGCCACGTCCTCGGGATTGAATCCGGCGCGCGCGAGCATGTAGTCCACCGCCGAAGCCACGTCGCCGTCCGGGAGTTGGGTGAATCCCGCCTTGGGGCCCATGGCCGTGCCTGCCACGCCCTTGATGGCCGAGCGCACCAGGGCCTCGCGTCCCTTGGAGAAGCGCGCCTTCCAGTCCTCGCGCACGTCGATGCGCGGTGCCTTGTCGGTGCCGGCGTCGTGGCACATCGCGCACTTGTCGCGGTAGACCGCTTCGCCGGCTTCACCTGCCAAGGACGGAGCCGCGGCAACCCAACCGGACGCGAGAAAGGAAATGACGACAACGAACTTCATGACGTATTGTAGGCGCATGCTCGACCTTCTCGTTCGCGGCGCGTCGATCGTCGACGGCGCCGGGAGACCCGCGTTCCGCGGGGATGTTGGGATCCTGCAAGGAAGGATCGTCGAGGTCGGAAAAATCGACTCCGCCGCTCGGCAGCGCGTCGATTGCGGCGGTCTCTCGCTCATGCCCGGCATCGTCGACGTGCACACCCACTACGACGCGCAGATCACCTGGGACCCGACGCTTTCGCCATCCGTCTCGCTCGGCGTGACCACTGCGATCCTGGGCAATTGCGGCTTCGGCATCGCGCCGTGCCCGGCAAGCCTGCGCGAGACCATGGTCAAGAATCTCTCGGTGGTGGAGGGGATGGACCTGGAAGCGCTGCTCCAGGGCACGCGCTGGAATTTCGAGACCTTCGGCGAGTACCTCGATGCCCTCGAGCGGGTCCGCCCGTATGCCAATGTCGGCGTGCTGGCCGGCCATTCGACCATCCGCACGGCGGTGATGGGCGAGGACGCGTCGACCCGCGCGCAGCCGACCCCCGACGAGCTCTCGGCGATGAAGGCGATGGTCCGCGACGCGATGCGCGCCGGCGCCGCCGGGTTCGCCTCGTCGTTCTCGCCCAATCACAGCGGCTGGGGCGGAAAGCCCATGCCCTCGACCATCGCCTCCGACGCGGAGCTGAAGGCGCTGGCCGGCGTGCTGGGCGAGGAGCGGCGCGGCGTCTTCGTCATGGCGAGCGGGCCGCGCGGCACGCCCGAGTTCATGGAATCGATCGCCGCGGAAACCGCTCGCCCGGCGTTCATGGTGACCGTGCTCACCATGTACAGCAAGGCCCAGCCCGAGCGCGCGCTGCAGTACTACGAGCGCTGCGCAAGGGCGACGGCGCGCGGCCACGAGGTGTGCATCCACACGAGCTGCCAGCCGCTGTCGTTCCATTTCACGCTGCGCGAGCCGTACATCCTCTATTCGCACGCGGCCTTCGACGCGGTCAAGGCGGCGCCGCCCGAGGCGCGCGCGGCGCTCTACCGCGACCCGGCGTTCCGCGAGCGCTTTCGCCGCGACCTGCGCAACCCGAAGAGCGGCATCCTGTTCCACGGCGACTGGTCGCAAGTCGAGCAGGATGGGATTTCCATTCCTGTCCTCGCCGGAAGGGCCGAGAAAGATCCCCTGGACTACGTGCTCGACCTGCCGCTCGACACGCAGCTCGTGGCGAAGCTCTACCAGAACGACGACGCCGGCGTCGCGCCGCTGCTGAAGCATCCGGCGGGCGTGGTCGCGCTCTCGGACGCGGGCGCGCACCTCATCTACTTCTGCGACGCCGGCTTCGGGCTGCACTTCCTGGCGCACTGGGTGCGAGAGACGGGCCACTTCACGCTGGAGGAAGGGGTGCGCCGGCTGACGAGCGATCCGGCGCGGCGCTACCGCATTCCGCGGCGCGGCGCCATCGAGCCGGGAAACTGGGCCGACTTCGTGCTGTTCGACCCGGCGCGCGTCGGCGTCTCCGGCCTGCAGAAGCGCAGCGACCTGCCGGGCGGCGGCAGGCGAATGCTGCGCGCCCCGACGGGCGTACACGGCGTCTGGGTCAACGGGCTGCAGGTGTTCGACGGCGCGAGCTATTCGTCGCGGCGGGACGACGGGCCCGGGCGCGTGATTAGGAACTTTGACTCATAAGCCCTGCGGCGGCGCACCGGCCGCACGTAACCTGTGACCAGTACATTGGCGCTGCGAGGAGTCGCACCATGGGCGCGCGCCTGCTGCCAAGAAACCTGCCGGAGCTGTTCTCGTATTCCCTGCTGCTCGAGCGCGAGGCGGCCCGGCGCTACGCCGAGCTCGAGCGTTTCCTGCGCGGCTGCGGCGCTTGCGCGCTCGCCGACGAGTTCGAGAAGCTCGGGCGCGAGGAGCGCGAGCAGTACGAGGTGATTGCCCTTGGGACGGCGGGAAAGAACCTGCCGCAGCTCGCGGGCTGGGAGCTTGGCTGGTATTTCGACGGCCAGGCGGTGAGCGCCGCGCCGTCGCCCGACGGCACCGCCGACGCGCTCGCCATTGCGCTCGCGTTCGAGCGGCGCACGCAGTCGTTCTACAACGACGTCGCCACGAACGCGCGCGCCGACGCGGTGCGCGCCTTCGCCGCGGAGATGTCCGCCGACGAGCAGCGCCACATCGCGCGCCTCGAGGCGCTGCTTGCGCAGGAATGCCTGCGCGCCGGCTTCGGAGCCGCCGACATCGAGCCCGCCGAGGATGGCGGGCTGCCGCTGCCGTAGCCGCTAATCGGCGGTGCTGACCCGCTTCGCGTTGGAAACCGGCGCGCTCGCCGCGCGCGCCTCGAGCACCTTCTGCGTCTGGGAGACGATCTCGCTCGCCGTGGCGGCGTCGTAGAAGAGGCTGCCGTCGCGGGTGGCTACGCGCATGCGGGTCGCGCGCTCGGTCAGCGCCTCGAGCTCGATCTCGACGGTGACCCCGGCAGTGCGCGCCACGATGATCTCGCCGGCATCGAAGGCGCCGACGGAATCGGGCTTCATCCCCATGTTGTCCAGCGCCTCGAGCGAAGCGCGCCTGACCGACGGCAGCGGCGCGGTGAACGTGCGGTAGCTGATCCCGGCGAGCGTCGCGCCGAGCGCGGCGGTGGCGCCGGCACCGGCCATCGAAACGGCGATGGACTGGCAGCCATTGAGAAGCACCGCGGCGCCGAGCGCCGCGAGGAGGACTCGCATACAACGACAAGCTGCCGAACCGGACGCGAAGCGTCTACCGGCTCAGCCTAGTCCCACAGGAGGAAACGGCGGAAGTAGGCTCGCGCGTAGCTGGCGCTCGACATTCAGTGCAACGCTCCGGCGACGCCGGCGGCTGGAGCCGCCCGCCGGGAGTTCTTGATCGCGGCGTCGAGCGCGGCCGAGAATTCTCGCGGCGGCAGGTAGCCCTCGATCCTGTAGGCGAGCGCGCCGTGCTCGTCGAAGAACAGGAGCGTGGGCGTGAACTGCACCTTGAGTGCGACGGCGAAGCGCTTCTCGGGAAGCCTGCGGCCGTCGGCGAGCGTGACCTCGCGGTCGCCCCAGATGTTGATCGCCACCGGCACGAAGTGGCGCCGCGTCTTCTCCACGATCTGCGGGTCCCGCCAGTTCACCGTGACCAGCCTCTTGCAGTACGGGCAGCCGTCCTGCATGAAGTACAGCATGAGGCGCTTGCCGTCCCTTGCCGCTTCGGCAGCGTCCTCGCGCACGTCGAGGAAGGTCTCGGCGAACCATTCCGGCGCTTCTTGCGCGGGAACCGGCATGGCCCAGAGCGATCCCAAGAGGAGAAGCCACTTCACTCTGCAAGTATAGTAGTCCGCATGCTGCGCCTGCTCGGGCTCCTCAGCCGGCGTCGCGCGCGTGCCCGCGCGGCGCTCTCGATCGCCGGCATCGCGCTCGGCGTGGCGCTCGGGTACGGCGTGCATCTCGTGAATCGCGCCGCGGTGGACGAGCTCGCCGCCTCGGTTCGCACGGTGGCGGGCGAGGCGGACCTGCAGGTGCGCGGCGGGCGCAGCGGCTTTCCGGAGGCGCTCTTCCCGCGGGTTGCGCGGATCGCGGGCGTCGCGTGGGTCAACCCCGCGCTCGAGCTCGACGCCGGCATCGCCGGGAGCGATGCAGGGACCATCCGCGTGATCGGCGTGGATGCTCTGCGAGAAGGCGTGCCGCAACTCCTCGCGCCGGACAAAGTGCTGCTATCGCCGCTCGCCGCCGCCGCGCTCGGCGAAGGGCCGTTGCGCCTCGTGGTGGGCCAGCACGCGATCGAGCTCGAAGTGGCGGGGGTGGGCGAGCTCAAGGGATTCGCCGCCCTCACCGACATCTCGACCGCGCAGTGGCGCCTCGGGCGCCTGGGCGAGCTGAACCGGCTCGACGTGCACCTCGCTCGCGGCGCGAGCCGTGAACAGGTCCTGGCTTCGATAAGGGAGGTGCTGCCGCCCGGGGTGCACGTGGCCACCGTCGACTCGCTCGAGCAGGCGAGCGGGTATCCGTCGCGCGCCTACCGCGTGAACCTGAACGTGCTCGCCATGGTGGCGCTCTTCACCGGCGGCTTCCTCGTGTTCTCGGCGCAGGCGCTCGAAATGGCGCGCCGGCGGGGCGAGCAGGCGCTGCTGCGCGTGCTCGGGCTGAGCTCGTCCGGGCTCGCGCGCCTGTGCCTCGCGGAAGCGGCGCTGCTCGGCGTGCTCGGCGGCATCGCCGGAGTCGGGCTCGGCTACGCTTGCGCGCTCCTCGCGCTGCGCTACGCGGGCGCGGATCTCGGCGCGGGCCAGCTCCGCGGGATCGCGCCGCACCTTGCCTTTCAGCCCATCCCGGCGAGCCTGTACGTGATGGCCGGCGCGGCGGTCGCCCTGCTGGGCGCGCTCTTGCCGGCGCTCGACGCCGCGCGCACGCCGCCGGCGCGGGCGCTCAAGGCGGGCGACGAGCAGCGCATGTTCCAGCGCGCCGGGCGCGCCTGGCCCGGCCTCGCCCTGCTCGCCGCCGGCGCGGCGCTCTCGCAGCTCGGCCCGGTGAACGGCCTGCCGCTCTTCGGCTATGCCGCCATCGCCTGCCTTCTCATCGGCGCGATCGCGTTGATGCCGCGCGTTTCGCGCTGGATTTTCGAACGGATTCCGTTCACGTCGAGAACCTCCTTCGCCCTCGCCGTGGCGCAGCTTCGCGGCGCGCCGGGACAGGCGGCGGTGAGCCTGGCCGCGATCGTCGCCAGCTTTTCGCTGATGGCGGCAATGGCGATCATGGTCGCCTCGTTTCGCCATTCGCTGGACGCCTGGCTCGACGCCGTGCTGCCGGCGCAGCTCTACCTGCGCAGCACCCGCGCCGGCGACACCGGCTATCTCGAGCCCGGCTTCGAGGCGCGATTGCGTGCGTTGCGCGAAATCGAGCGCGTCGAGTTTCTGCGCAGCGGCCGCATCGTCCTCGACCCGGCGCGCCCGGCGCTCGCGCTCCTCGCGCGCGACCGGGCGGAGGGCGCGTTTCCGGTCGTGGGCGCCCGCCACGACCGCAAGCCCGGAGAGCCGCCGCTCGTGTGGGTCAGCGAAGCCGCTCACGATATTTACGGCTTCGACGCGGGGAACACGATCGAGCTGCCCTTGAACGGGAAGCGGGTAAGGGTGACCGTCGGAGGCGTCGTGCGCGACTACGCGCGCCAGCATGGCGCGATTGCGATGGAGCGCGCCGACTACGTCGCGCTCACCGGCGACCGCCGCGTGAACGACGCGGCGGTGTGGCTGCGCCCGGGCGTGACGCCGGCGCAGGCGATCGAGGCGATCCGCTCGCTTCCGGGCGGCGCCGGTCTCGACGTCGCCGCGCCGCCCGAGATCCGCGAGATGTCGCTCGCCATCTTCGACCGCAGCTTCGCGGTGACGTATGCGATGGAGGCGGTGGCGGTGCTGGTGGGGCTGTTCGGGCTGTCGTCGAGCCTGGGCGCCATCGTGCTCGCGCGGCGGCGCGAATTCGGCGTGCTGCGCCACCTCGGCGTGACGCGCTCCCAGGTGCGCGCCATGCTCGCTGCCGAGGGCGCGCTGCTCGCGCTCATCGGCGCGGCGGCCGGCCTCGTCGCCGGGGGCGCGATCAGCCTGGTGCTCGTCTATGTCGTGAACCGGCAGTCGTTCAACTGGAGCATGGAGCTCCATCCGCCGTACCTGCTGCTCCTTGCGTTGGCTGCGACCCTGATCGTGCTCGCCATCGTCACGGCCGTGGTGTCGGGCAGGGAGGCGATGGGCATGGGGCCGGTGCGCGCCGTACGGGAAGACTGGTGAGGCGACGCAGCTTTCTTCTATCCCTGCCAGGACTGCTCGCCGCGCAGGGCTTGCATGCGGCGAAAGTGACCTATCCGCAGGTGAAACCCGGATACCGGCTGCGATTTCCGCGCGACCACGGCGCGCATCCCGAATACCGTGTCGAGTGGTGGTACATCACTGGCTGGCTCGACGTCCCGTACGGGTTCCAGATCACGTTCTTTCGCGCGCGGCCGGAGGAGGAGAGCGCGAACCCGAGCAGCTTCAACCCGCGCCAGATCCTGTTCGCTCACGCCGCGCTTTCCGATCCGAAACGCGGGCGCCTCGCGCACGACGAGCGCGCGGCGCGAGCCGGCTTCTCGCTCGCGCAGGCCGAAACCGAGCGCACCGCGGTGTGGATCGACGACTGGAGCCTGGTGCTCGAGGGCACGCGCTACAAGGCGCGCATCGCGGCGCGCGAGTTCGATTTCGACCTCACGCTTTTAGCGCGCGAGCTCGTGCTCCAGGGCGACGCCGGATTCAGCCGCAAAGGCTACCGGCAGGAAGAGGCAAGCTACTACTACAGCCGGCCGCAGCTCGACGTGGCGGGCAGGGTGAACGGCGCCGAGGTGACCGGGACCGCGTGGCTCGACCACGAATGGTCGAGCGCCTACATGGCGCCGGAGGCCGTCGGCTGGGACTGGGCCGGGATCAACTTCCTGAACGGGGCCTCGCTCATGGGCTTTCGCATGCGCGACAAGAACGGCGGCACGTACTATGCCCCTCCCGGCATCTCGATGAAGCCGCTGCGCGTGTGGAAATCGCCGCGCACCGGAGTTGAATATCCGGTCTCGATGCAGCTCAACGACTTGAGGCTCGAGCCGCTGATGGACGACCAGGAGCTCGACTCGCGCCTCTCCACCGGCACGATTTACTGGGAGGGCGCGGTGCGCGCGTTCCAGGGCAAGGACTGGGTCGGGCGCGGCTACCTCGAGCTCACCGGATACTGGAGGCCGATGAAGCTTTGAGCGACGAGAGCGCGACCCCGGCGAGGATCAGCGCGATGCCGGCGAAGTGGTACCAGCCGGGGTATTCGGCGAGGAACAGCGCCGACAGGATCACGCCGAAGGCCGGCATGAGGTGCATGGTGATGCCCGCGCGCACCGCTCCCATGCGCTTCACCACGTAGCTCCACCCGGCATAGGCGAGCAGGAAAGACCCGATCGCGGAGTAGAGCACGGCGAGATAGCCGCGGGCATCCAGCGCGAGCTTCGGATTGGAGACGAGCTCCCAGGCCACCCACGGGGTCATGAACAAGAGGCCGAAGAGGCACACCAGGACGAGAAGCTCAGTCGTGTCGAGCGGGTCGCGCCGCAGCCGCAGCAGCACGGTGTAGCCGGCCCACATCATCATCGAGGCGAGCGCCATGAGGTCGCCGACGTTGAAGGAGAGGCGCGCCGGCTCGCCGCGCGTGGCGATGAGGAACACGCCGCAGAAGGACACCAGCACCCCGAGCCATTGCCGCGCCCGGACGCGCTCGCCCAGGGGCACCGACATCAGCATGATGAACACCGGGGTGGTCGACAGATAGAGGATGCCGCTCGTCGCCGTGGTGTAGTGCAGCCCCAGCCATTGCAGGCCGAGGTGCACGCCGCCGCCGGTGAAGCCGAGCGCGGCCACGATCTTCCAATCCCGCGCCGAGAGAAGCGGCCCTTTCTTCCTCAGCTCGGGTAACGCGAACGGCAGCAGGATCACGAGCACGATGAGAAGCCGGCAGACCGTGGCGAGGCCCGGCGCGATGGCGTCGCGCACCGCGCGCGCCACGATCCAGTTGCCCGACCAGAGGAGGAGCGTCGCGACGAGGACCAGCCAGGCGCTCCGGCGCACCGTGCTCGAGCGCTGCCTATTCGATGCTCACGCCGTAGCGCGCGACGAGCGCGGTCCAGCGCCCGACCTCGTCCTCCAGGAACCTGCGCTGCTCATGGGGCCGCATGCTAACCTCGTGCATGCCGGTTGTGAAAGCGGCCGGGCGCTCGCTTAGCTACGAATGGATCGAAGGCGACGCCCGGGCCAGGCCGACCCTGATTTTTCTCCACGAAGGGCTGGGCTCGATCCGCCAGTGGCGCGACTTCCCGCTGAAGGCGGCTGCCGCCACCGGCTGCCGGGCGCTCGTCTACGACCGCTACGGCTACGGCCAGTCCGAGGTGCTCGCCGAGCCGCGGCGGCAGGTGAGCTTCATGCACGACGAGGCGCTCGTCGCGCTGCCGGAGCTGCGCCGGCACCTCGGCATCGACGACGCGATCCTGGTAGGACATTCGGACGGCGCCTCGATCGCCCTGATCCATGCCGGCGCGGGACATCGCGCCCGCGGCGTGGCGGCGATGGCCCCGCACGTCTTCATCGAGCCGGTCTGTCTCGATTCCATCAGGAAGGCGGCGGACACCTTCGAGACCACCGATCTGCCGGCGAGGCTCGGCCGCTACCACCGGGACGCGCGCAAGACTTTCTACGGCTGGGCCGACGTGTGGCTCGATCCGGGCTTCGAGCGCTGGGACATCCGCGACGACTACCTCCCGGGCGTGCGCTCCCCGGTGCTCGCGATCCAGGGCCACGACGACGAGTACGGCACCATGGCGCAGCTCGACGAGATCGCGCGCCGCGTGGCCGGGCCGTGCGAGCTGCTAAAGCTCGAGCGCTGCGGCCACGCGCCCTTCCGCGATCAGCCGGACCAGACCCTTTCCGCGGTAACGCGATTCATCGATAGCCTGATCTAGCAAAGCGAAAATCAGGCACGGACCACGTTTTTCCTGGAAGAAAACGTGGTCCGTCCCTGTTTCTTCGGGTCTAGTCGGCGTAGCGGGCGCCGCGACGCTCGAGCATGCGCAGGAGCGCGGGCCAGTCCTTGTGGTGCGCGGGGCGATCGGGGCGGTTGAACTGCTGCGTCGAGGTGCGCGCCGCAGCCTCCGACATGATCTGCACGTTGTGCATGCCCGCCGAGCAGGCGTCGATCTGGATCTGGCAGGCGCAGTCGAGGTAGTACATGACCTCGAAGGCTTCGCGCACCGTCGCGCCGAGCGCGAGCAGGCCATGGTTGCGCAGGATCATCGCCTTGGCGCTCTTGCCGAGGTCGGCCGCCATGCGCGCCTGCTCCTCCTTGTAGAGCGCGATGCCCTCGTAGTCGTGATAGGCGACGTCGGCCTGGATCATCATCGCGTGCTGGCTGATCGGCAGCAGGCCGCATTTCATCGCCGAGACCGCGACGCCGGCGCGCGTGTGGGTGTGGATCACGCAGTTGATCTCGGGCCGCGCCTTGTGCACGCAGCTGTGGATCACGAACCCCGCCTCGTTCACGCCCATGCCGAGCGGGTCGTCGAGAATCTTGCCGTTCCAGTCGATCTTCACCAGGCTCGAAGCGGTGATCTCGTCGAACATCAGGCCGTAGGGATTGATGAGGAAATCCTCGGTGCCGGGCACGCGCGCCGAGAAATGGGTGTAGATGAGGTCGGTCCACCGGTAGACGTGCGCGAGCTGGTAGGCGGCGGCGAGGTCGACCCGCGTCTGCCATTCTTCCTTGCTGACGCGATCGCGAACCGAGGGCTTGATTGTCTTGGGGATTGCGCTCATAACGCCATCATACCGCTCAAGCGAGAGGCATGAGCAATGCTTTCGAGCGCCGACAACGAGCTCCTCACCCGCACCGGCCCGGGCACGCCGATGGGGGAATACTTCCGCCGCTACTGGCTTCCCGTCGCGCTCTCGCGCGAGCTGGCCGAGCCCGACGGCACGCCGCTGCGGGTCGAGATCCTCGGCGAGAAGCTTCTCGCGTTCCGCGACACGCAGGGGCGCGTCGGCCTGGTCGAGCCGGCGTGCGCGCACCGCGGCGCCGATCTCTTCTACGGAAGAAACGAAGAGGGCGGCATCCGCTGCATCTACCACGGCTGGAAGTACGACGTCGCGGGCCGCTGCATCGAGATGCCGAACGTGCCGCCGGGCGCGGCGTACCACGGCAAGATTTCGATCAAGGCCTATCCGACGCGCGAGGCGGCGGAGCTGGTCTGGGCTTACCTCGGCCCGCGCGAGCGCACGCCGGAGGCGCTGCCGCAACTCGAGTTCGCGGAGCTGCCGCCGGCGCAGCGCTACGTCAGCAAGCGGCTGCAGGAGTGCAACTGGGCGCAGTCGGTGGAAGGCGCGCTCGACACCGCGCACTTCTCCTTCCTGCACATGCCGGCGCCTTCGGTGCTCAAGTACGCGGACCCGGCGACCGCAGCCGACGAGAGCCGCCTGCGCTGGCTGCGCGACGATCCCATGCCGCGCTTCACCATCCTCGAGCACGAAGTCGGCTTCGCGGTGGGGGGTGCGCGCCGCGCGGACGACGACCGCTCTTACTGGCGCGCGACCCAGTTCATGCTGCCTTCGCACGCGGTCGCGCCCTCGGCGATGCCGGGCGAGTTCCTCCAGGGCTACACCTGGGTGCCGATCCACGACTCGGCTTGCTGGGTCTATACCTACGCCTGGCATCCCGACCGGCCGCTTTTACCGGAGGAGCGCGCGCGCTTCGAGAAAGGCGGGTACGGCCAGTTCGCGGAGCTCGGCCCGGGCTATGTGCCGCTGCGCAACCGCTCGAACGACTACCTCATCGACCGCGACGAGCAGAAGCTGCGCTCCTTCACGGGCGTGCGCGGCATCGCCGAGCAGGACGCGCTCGCGCAGGACAGCCAGGGCCCGATCGCGGACCGCAGCCGCGAGCACCTCACGCCCACCGACGTCGCGGTGGTGCGCTTTCGGCGCACGATGCTCGAGGCGGCGAGGGCCCTCGGCCAGGGCGTCGAGCCCGAAGCGCCGCGGCGCGCGGCCGGCTATGGTGTGCGCGGGGGCGGCGCGCTCGCGCCCGCGAAGCTGTCCTTCGAGCAGGTAATGCTGCAACGCTTTGGCAGCGCGACCGGAAAGGTGGAGAGATGAATCGGCTATGCGCCGTCTTCCTCGCAGCGGTGGGTGCGGGGGCCGCCGCGGCGGCGTGCGCGCAGGACTACCCCGCGCGGCCGGTCACGGTGATCGTGCCGTTCTCCACCGGCAGCGCGAGCGACGTCATTGCGCGCATCGTGCTCGAACGCATGAATACCACGGCCGCGCAGCGCTACGTGGTCGATAACCGCCCGGCCGCGGGTGGCGCGGTGGGCACCGCGGCGGCGGCCAAGGCGGCGCCTGACGGTTACACGCTGCTCATGGGCGCTTCCGGCCCGCTGGTCGTCGCAAAGATGCTGCAGCCCGCTCTCGCCTACGAGGCCGAGCGCGACTTCGAGCCGATCTCCCTTTACGGCAGGCTGCCGAACGTCATCGTGGTGAGCGCGAAGCTCCCGATCAAGTCGCTCGGCGAGCTGGTCGAGTATCTGAAGCGCAAGCCCGGCGTGGGCTACGGCTCGGTGGGCAACGGCAGCTCGCAGCACCTTGCGGGCGCGCTGTTCGAGCAGCTCGCCGGCGTGCAGATGACCCACGTACCCTACCGCGTCACTTCGCAGCTCCAGAGCGACCTCGTCGGAGGCGAGGTGCCGGTGAGCTTCCAGCTGCTGCCGAACGTGATCTCGGCGCTGAAGGGCGGGCAGGTGCGCGCGCTCGCGGTGGCGAATGCCTCGCGGCTCGCGGCCCTGCCGGAGGTGCCGACCGCTGCCGAGCTGGGCATGAAAGGCTACGAGTCTTCGGCCTGGTTCGGCTTCGTCGCGCCGCGGGCCACGCCGCGGCCCATCGTGGAGCGGCTGAACGCAGAGGTGCGCGCCGCCATGGCGGACGCCGCCGTGCGCGCCCGATTCACGGATTTCGGCGCCGAGCCGACGAGCAACTCGCCGGAGGAGTTCGGCCGCTTCGTCGCTTCCGAGGTCGCGAAGTGGCGCGACCTCATCGCCAAAGCCGGCATCAAGGCCGAACCGTGAGCGAGTCTGCCGCCGGCGTGAATTCCCGGTAGCCCGGCGCTTCGACCGCCTCGAGCGCCTCGAGCAGCAGCTCGGGGCGGTTCGGCCGCAGGCGCTCCGCGTCCGACAAGAGCCGGCGCCAGAGCCGGGCCTTCTTGTGGCCGTGGTACAGGCCGAGCATGTGGCGCGTCACGTGGCGCACCGAATCCACGCCCTTCGCGTACTCGTACATCGCGCGCACCACCTGCGCGCGGCTCGTGCCAGGGCCGCCGAGCAGCCAGGGATTGTGGTACGCGGCGCGCCCGAGCATCGCGCCGTCGACGTAGCCGAGGTGGGTGGTGATCTCGGCCCAGGTCGTAATGCCGCCGTTGATCACGAATTCGAGCGCGGGGAACTCGGCCTTCAGGCGATAAACGTAGTCGTACTTGAGCGGCGGGATCTCGCGGTTCTCCTTCGGCGAAAGCCCTTTCAGGACGGCATTGCGCGCATGGACGATGAACGTGCGGCAACCCGCCTGCGACACCGTGCCGACGAAATCGCGCACGAAACCGTAGCTCTCGATATCGTCGATGCCGATCCGGTGCTTCACCGTCACCGGTACGGAAACAGTTTTCCCGATGGCATCCACGCATTCGGCGACGAGACGCGGTTCCGCCATCAGGCAGGCGCCGAAGGCGCCTTTCTGCACCCGTTCGCTCGGACAGCCGACGTTGAGGTTGATCTCGTCGTAGCCGTAGCGCTCCGCCAGCCTCGCGCAGCTCGCGAGCTCTTCCGGTTCCGATCCTCCCAATTGAACGGCGACAGGGTGTTCCGCCTCGCTGAAGGCGAGGTGGCGCTCGACGTCGCCGTGGATCAGCGCACCGGTGGTGATCATCTCGGTGTACAGGCGCGCCTTGGCGTTGATCTGGCGCATGAAGAACCGGTAGTGCCGATCCGACCAGTCCATCATGGGCGCGACGCATAGCCGGTGAGGTGATACAGTCACCCGGCGAGTTTATATGAGCGAAAGACCGGCCATCGGCCGACGGCTGAAGGAATTCCAGGCGCGCGAGGCCGAGCGCATCCTCGGCGCGTGCACGAAGTGCGGCAAGTGCTTCGAGGTATGCCCGATGGCGCAGTACTCGAAAGCGCCCGCTACGGACGGCAAGGCGGTGGTTCCGGGGGTGCTGGCGGTGCTGCGCGGCGAGAAGGGCACGGCCGAGGCGCTCGGCTGGATCGGCGTCTGCACGCGGAGCGGCGTGTGCGTTCCGGCGTGCCCGGAAAACGTCGATCCGCGCATGATGATGCGCCTTGCGCGCATGACGGCGCTCGGCGGGCGCGGCCTGCCGAAGCAGATCGAGGCGAAGGAGGACCGCGATTACTTCGATCGCGTGCGCGCCTTCGCGAAGCTGCAGCTGACCGACGAAGAGCGCAAGGACTGGACGTGATGGAAGAGCGAGTCACGTTCTGGTACGGCTGCAACGTGCTGAGGCACGGCGACATCATCCACGCGTGCCTCGACATCCTGCGCGCGGTCGGCTACGAGCCCCATCCCGTGGGCGGCCCCGACTACTGCTGCGGCACCGTGAAGGACGCGAACCAGGCGGCCGCGGGCGGCATGGCCACTCGCACCGTGGGGCGCCTGAACGAGCGCGACGCGCGCGTCGTCGCCTGGTGCCCGTCGTGCCACTCGCACATGCACGACTTCATGGAACAGGCGAACGAGCGGCACTTCGACATGAGCTACATGGTCGAGGTGCTGCACGAGAGGCGCGAGCGGCTTGCGCCGCTGCTGAAGACCCCGGTGCCGATGAGGGCGATGCTGCACCGGCACGTAGGGTTCAACGATCTCGTGCCGGTGAACCGCATGGTGCCCGAGCTGCTGTCGATGATTCCGGGCGTCGAGGTCGTCGACGGCGGCTATACGGCGCCCGGCTACATGTGCGCCTCGTTCGCCGGCCTGCCGAACGCGCTCCAGGATATCCACCTCAATACCGTGCGCGCCGCGAAGGCCTCGGGCGCCGAGGCAGTCGTGACGACGTTCCACCAGTGCTACCGCGAAATCCTCGGCCTCGACGCCGCGGACGCGATCCCCGTGTACAACTACATCCACCTCATCGCCCGCTCCATGGGCCTCGGCTACGAGGACGAATACAAGGCGTGGAAGCGGGCGGGCGACGGCGCCGCGGCGCTCATCGGTCCCGAGCGCATCGCAGCGGTCGGCGTGACCTTCTACGAGCGCGCGATCCTGCCCGAGCTGAAGAAGCGCCCCAAGCTGGGCTGACGGATTCAGAGCTTAGTGGCGAGAATGACGCCGCTAGCCCAGGAGAGCTTCGTGACACGGAGGCCCGCCGCTTGCTCCAGGGTGGCGATCAAGCTCGCCGCTTTCTCGGCGTGACCGTCGGGCCAGTTGGGCCGCGGAAGCATGTCGTCGATGACATAGATACCCGCCGGGTTGAGCATTTCGAGCGCTTCAGGAAGCAACCGGTACTTCCCTGCCCAGGTATCGGCAAAAATGAAATCGAAATGCTCTCCAAGAAGGGAGTGCAAGAAGGCGTCAGCGTCCGAGCAGACAACTTTTAGCCGCGGGTCAGCGCCCAGATGGCGCTTGAGAATGGTCAGTAGCGACTCGTCATTGTCGACTGTGGTCAGGCGGGAAGCGGCATCCATGCCGTCGAGCAGCCATGCGGCGGACAGCCCGGTGCCCGATCCAAGCTCGAGAAACCGGCCCGCCGGCTTTGACGCGGCCAGTGTGCGCAGCAATGAGCAAACCAGCGGCTCCGATGCCATGGCGAAGCCGCAAGCGCGCGTATCGGCCCAGATAGCTTGAATGGAGTTTGGGCCGCTGAGTTCGTGAAGGTCATTCACTAGTGGGAACTCTGACGCCCGCGTTCACGGTGACGCTCACCGGCCAACGCTTCTGGTTCGCGTGATCATTGCGTTCCGGAATGCGTCATCGGGCGCAAGCGGGCGAGATAGCTCACAACCAAGACGTGCCCAGGGCGCTGCCGCGTCCGTGTACATTTCTGCAATCGGTTTGAGGCTGCCCGATTCGTCGAAAGTGCCGCCTGCGAAGGCTTGTCGACGCGGAACGATGTCCACGAACCAACGAAGCGTCGTGCCGCAGTTCGGGCAGAACTCGTACCGGACCTGATTTCCGCTATCACCCGTTCTGCAATAGGTTTTCGTTTCCCCGACGAACTCCTTGACGCTGCTGTTCTCGAACATTGCTGAAATGCCGTACGCGCTGCCCGTCCTCTTCTTGCACGAATCACAATGACAAGCCAACACCCAGACAGGGTCGCCGGCGAGTTCGAACCGGACCGATCCGCATGTGCATCCGCCTCTCATGGCTCTGTCTCCATTTGTCTCTCCTACCGCTTTATTGCGTTCGTACGTTACGCCGCGTGTGCGGCAGACGCAAACGGTGTTAGCAGGTGTCCCCGGTAGACGGCCGGCTGCAGTCGGGCACGGTGAAGCGTTGCGGCCGCAGACCTTGTAGAGAACGCTCGCGCATGGCCGCGTAAGCCGCTTCGATGTGGCGCGTGAAGAGCGCGGTGTCGAAGAGCGGATGCGTCGCGATGTTGTCGGCGAGCTTCTTCCGGATTTTCGCCAGGCGACCGGGCTCGGTGGCTAGCGAGAGTGCGAGACGCTCGTAGTCTGCGGGCGAGGCGGCGATGAGCTCGGGCAGGCCGACCGCGTGGAGCAGGCTCGCTCCGACGCGGCTGGCGAACGCCTCGCCGGGGCAGGTGAGGACCGGAAGGCCGGCCCACAGGGCATCGGCCGCCGTGGTGTGCGCGTTGTAGTAGAACGTGTCCAGGACCAGGTCGGCGAGGCGGTGGCGCGCGAGATGCGCCGCGGACTCGAGCTGGGGCGCGAACACCAGCCGTGCAGACGCGATGCCGCGGGCTTGTGCCTCTGCCCGAAGATTGCGGGTGGCCGCGGCGTTGTGATCGAGAAGCCAGAGGACGCTGCCTTCGACCGCCGCGAGCAGGCGCATCCAGACGCCGAATGCGTCGGGCGTGATCTTGGCCGGGTTGTTGAAGCAGCAGAACACGAAGGCCTTCTCCGGCAGGCCGGCCTCCGCGCGCCTCGGCGTGCGCTGCGCGATCGGCCTTTTCGAATCGTTCGCCCAGTAGGTGTGCGGCAGCCAGACCACGCATTCCGAGTAGTGCCGAAGCTCGCGCTCGGGCACGACTATCCGGTCGGCGATCAGGTAGTCGATATAGGGTGCCCCCATCGTTCCGGGATAGCCCATGTAGGCGACCTGCACCGGCGCCGCCCGGCGCGCGAAGATGCCGGTGCGCGCATAGCCGCTCAGGCCCTTGAGGTCGACGGCGATGTCGATTCCGAGCTCGCGCGCGAGCCGCGCGATCTCGTCGTCGGTTTTCGCGCTGACGTCCAGGAAGTGCTCGAAGGCTGCCTCGACCCGCATGCGCATTGCGTCGATGACCTGCGGGCCGAACGAGAAGCCGAACAGCTCGAAGCGGTCGCGGTCGTGCTGCTCGAATAGCCCGGCAAGCAGATAGGACAGGGCGTTGTTGCGGAAGTCGCGCGAGAAGTAGCCCAGCCGGATGCGCTCGCCTGCACCTCTCGGGGGCGGCGCCTGCGCCGGCGCCGGAGGGAAGAGCTCCTTCACGTACGTCTGCGCGCAGCGGCGCTGCTGGGCGGGTGTAGAGCGGACCGCTAGCAGCGCGAAGGGGCTCGCGGCGCGCTCGCCTGCGTCGACCGCGGCCAGGGTGCGCTCGCACCCCGGCTCGAAGCCGTCCCAGTCGCAGACCTGCATCTTGGCGCGCAGCCAGTCGCCGAGCGCGAAGGGCGGCGGCCGCAGAGCGAGCGCCTTCTCGTAGCACGCGAGCGATTCGTCGTGGCGGCCGAGGTCACCGAGCGCCACGGCGAGGTTCGTCCATGCCTGTGCCGAGCGCGCGTCGAGCTCGGTCGCGCGCCGATGGCACGCCACGGCCTCGTCGAAGCGTTGCAGCGCGTTGAGCGCGAGGCCGCGGTTCGACCAGGCCGCCGCGTGATCGGCCTGGAGCGCGATCGCGCGATCGCAGCTCGCGAGCGCTTCCTCGGGGCGCTGCAGGTCGAGCAGCGCCGCACCGCGGCTGGACCAGCCGTCCGGATGCTGCGGCCGCGCGGCAATGCTGCGCTCGCAGCAGGCGAGAGCCTCGAGGGGCGCCCCCGCGCGCTTGCGGCACAAGGCAACGTTGAGCCATCCGTCCGCATTTGCGGGATCGAGCGTCACCGCTCGCTCGGCGTATTGCGCCGCTTCGGCGGTCTTGTCCTGGCGCACCAGCGCCGCCGAGAGGTTCGTTAGCACCGACACGCGCTCGGGGACGAGGCGATGCGCCGCTTTCAGCCGCTCTTCCGCGGCAGCGTAGTCCTCGCGCGCCAGGTGCTCGAGTGCCTCGAAAAACAGCGCCCGTGCCCGCTCGTCGGCGCTCACCCCGTTTTTTTCATTTCATGGGCTGATACTGGTTGGTGGACAAGGCGCGCGCGCGAATCAGGCCGAACAGGGTCCGGGTGCAGGGCGCCGGGACGCCGGCCTTGGCGGCAATCTCGAGGGTGCCGGCGAGAAGGCCGTCGATCTCGAGCGGCTTGCCGGCCTCGAGGTCCTGCAGCATCGAGGTCTTGAACCGGCCGAGGACGCGCGCCATGTCGACGCGCGCCTCGGGCTCGATGTCGGCGTCGACGCCGACCGCGCGGCCGATCGCGAGAACCTCGCGCATGATCGCGACCATGTAGGCCTTGACCTCGCGGTTGCCGATCAGGCTGTCGGCGGTGCTGACCGTCAGCGCCGAGACCGGGTTGAAGCTCACGTTGCCGAGGAGCTTGACCCAGAAGTCCTTTTCGATGAAGTCGCTGACGGTGACCTCGAACCCGGCGGCGGTCAGCGCGTCGGCGAGGCTCTTGGTGCGCACGCCGTTGCGGCCGCCGGGCTCGCCGAGGATGAGCTTGCGGCCCATGTTGTGGCTGACGAGTCCGGGCTCCGCCACCGAGGCGGCGAGGTGAATCACGCAGCCCACGATGCGCTCGGTCGGCATGGCCCGCGCCAGCTTGCCTCCCGGGTCGAGCGTCTCGAGCCTCAGCTTGCCGCCGCCGAAGGGCAGGCGCTCGAAGAACCACCAGGGCACGCCGTTCATCGCTGTAATGATCGAAGTCCCGGCGCCGACCAACGGGGCGATCCGCCCGGCCACCTCGGGGAGGCTCTGGGCCTTCACCGCGACGACGACGTAGTCCTGCGGGCCTAGGCGCGAGGGATCGTCCTCGGCTCGCACCGCCTGAGATTCGACCGCGCCGGTGGCGCCCTCGCGCACCCGCAGGCCGCCCGCGCGGATCGCTTCGAGGTGCGCCCCGCGCGCGACGACCGAGACCTCGTGGCCGGAACGCGCGAGCCGGCCGGCGATCAAACCACCGACCGCCCCGGCGCCGTAGACACAGATTTTCATGGTGTTATTCTAGATTGAGGAGCTGCCATGTTCGGATTCATGAAGAAGTTGACCAAGCTGCTGCCGAAACAAGCGACGCTTCCCGGCCGCAAGGAGCGCATGCACGTCCCGGAGAGCCACTTCGTGAACGGCAACCGCATCGTGCCGCCGTTTCCGGACGGCACGGCGCTCGCGCAGTTCGGCATGGGCTGCTTCTGGGGCGCGGAGCGCGTGTTCTGGCAGACGCCGGGCGTCTACGCGACCGCCGTCGGCTACGCTGGCGGCGACACCCCGAACCCGACCTACGAGGAGGTTTGCAGCGGGTTCACCAATCACACGGAGGCGGTGCTGGTGGTGTTCGACCCGAAGCAGCTGAGCTACGAGGCCCTGCTCAAGAAATTCTGGGAAGGACACGATCCGACGCAGGGCATGCGCCAGGGCAACGACGCCGGCACGCAATACCGCTCGGCCATCTATGCCTACGGCGAGGAGCAGCTCCAGGTGGCGCTCAAGTCGAAGGAAGCGTTCCAGGAGGCGTTGAAGAAGAAGGGCTACGGTCTCATCACCACGGAGATCCGCCCGGCGCCCGAGTTCTATTACGCCGAGGACTATCACCAGCAATACCTCGGCAAGAACCCGAACGGCTACTGCGGCCTCGGCGGCACCGGCGTCTCCTGCCCGGTAGGCGTTCTCGCCAAGGCCTGACTTGCGTCTGGACAAGTGGCTCTGGGCGGTGCGCTTCTTCAAGACGCGCGGCCTGGCGCAGCAGGCGATCGAATCCGGGCGCGTCACCCTGAACGCGCAGCGGGTCAAGTGCTCGCATGCCTTGAAGCCGTCGGACGCCGTAGCCGTGCGCGTTGGCGACTACCAGTGGCAGGTGATCGTGAAGGCCCTGTCCGAAAGGCGCGGACCGGCGCTCGAGGCGAGGAAGCTCTACGAGGAAACAGCCGAGAGCCGTGCCGAGCGCGAGCGCCGAATGGAGCTGCGCCGCTGGAGCGCAGAACCCGCGGCCGGCATCAAAGGGCGGCCTACGAAGCGGGACCGCCGGAAGCTCGAAGACCTGACCAGTCCTGCGGACGAATCCTAGCGATCACCGTGAAGCGCATGCCGCCCTCGGGGCGCACCACGGCCATCTCGCCTTCGGCGAGGTACGGCGCCCCGGCCACGGCGTGGAACGGGTTGCCGTGGCTGGAGATGACGCGGTTCTCGCCTTTCTTCACCGGCGCCGCAAGCAATTTCCTGAGCTCGTCGTAGCGCCGCGGGTCTTCCGGCTGCGCGGGGCCGCCGCGCACCTCCTTCATGGCCTGCGCCCTGCCGAAGGCGAGGCGCGCGGTTTCCATGGTGCGGCAGAACGGGCTCGCGAGGACCTCGCCGAGCGGGATGCCGAGGCGCTTCACCTGCGCGCCGATCTCGCGCGCTTCGGCGCGGCCCTTGTCGGTGAGATTGCGCTGATGCGCGCAGTCCGCGTAGGTGGTCATCGCGGCGTCGTTCTGGCTGAAATCCGTCGACGTGTGGCGCATGTAGAGAACCAGGCCGCCTTCGCGCAGCCGCGCGACGATCGAAGGATCGACCTGCGCCGCGGCGCCGCAGGCGAAGAACAGCAGGCCGTAGAGGAGCGTTTTCATGGTGCGCGGATTTTTCAGCTAAAAAACAAAAGGCACAAGTCTTGCGGCGCTGCGTACGGTACTCACCAGAGGAGCAAGGCGATGATTGCAAAGGTATTCGGCGCTGCGGCGGCCGCGGCATTGCTGGTCCTTGGCGTTTCGTGCTCGCACTTTTCGAACCGCAACAGCGGCACGCAGGCGTCGAACGGCAGCAGCACCCAGGCCTCCACGAGCAGCGCAAGCACCTCGGCCTCCGCCGGCGGGACCGGCGCGAGCGGCCCGGCGGAGATGGGCCGCGGGCGATGCGAGGCGCTGGTCGGCGCCGAGCGCGACCGGTGCTTCGCCGAGGACCGTCAGCGAAGCGACGCGAGGAAGTGACCTAGGTCCTCGATATCGCTGTCGGACAGCGTGCGCGCGACGGCGGTCATGTTGCCGGCGTCATTGGTGCGCCGCCGCGCCTTGAAATCCCGCAGCTGCTTGACGGTGTAGTCGTAGTGCTGGAACGCGAGCCGCGGGATCTCGTTCTGGCCCTGGTAGGCGCCGAGGTGGCACATGGTGCATAGCGTCTCGTCGGCCTTGCGCTTGCCGCGCGCCGCGCGGTCCTCGTCGACCCTGAAATCCAGAAGGCGCGGGCGCTGCGCGGCGAAGAACGCGGCGAGGTCGAACATGTCGTCGCGGCTCAGGTCCTTGACGAACGGCTCCATCGTCGGCTCGCTGCGCCGGCCTTCCTTGAAGTCGCGGATCTGGAGATAGAGGTAGCGCGCGGTCTGTCCCGCGAGGATCGGGAATTTGCCGTCGGGGGAGTTTCCGTTGGGGCCATGGCAGGCGAAGCAGACTTCCGCTTTCTTCGCGCCCGCTTCCAGGTTCTGTGCTGCCGCGGGCGACGCCCCGAGGGCGAAGCACGCGACCGGAAGAAATAAAAAGGCCGCCCGCAGGCGGCCTGTTCCCGCTAGTCGCACTCGGTCAGTTTACCGAAAACACGAACAGGCTGTTCCCGCGCTTGAAGTCGAGCTGGGTGTTGCCGCCGCAGCCCATCGCGATGTACTGGCGGTTGCCGATGGTGTAGGACACGGGCATGGCATTGGCGCCGGCGCCGCAGTTGAAGCTCCACAGCTTCTTGCCGGTGGCGGTGTCGAGGGCGTTGAAGCTGCCGTTGCCCTCGCCGAAGAAGAAGAGACCCCCGGCCGTGGCGAGCCCGCCGCCGATCAGCGGCTGCGCGGTGTCGTGCTTCCAAGCGACCTTGCCGGTGTCGACGTTCACCGCCGCCACGCGGCCCCACTGCTTCTCGCTCGGGATGACCTTGAAAGCGCCGCCGAGCCAGAGCTTCGAGCCGCCGGGGTATTTCGCCGACTCGACGTGGTAGGTCATCGGCTGGTGCAGGTTGAGCGCGATCGCGAGCCGGTGCTTGGCATCGAAGGCCATCGGCGACCACTCGACGCCGCCGTTCGCTCCCGGCAGCATGCGCGCGCCCTCGGCGGTTGGCAGGACCCACATGTTCTCCTGCGGCACCATCGCCTCGGAGAAGCGGATGAGCGAGCAGTCCTTGCGGTCGTGCACGTAGACGTGGCCGGTCTTGCCGCCGTGGATCACGCCGGGAATCGTCTTGCCGCCCTTGTCCTTGACGTCGACGAGGATCGGCGGGCTTACTGCGTCGAGATCCCACACGTCGTGCGCGACGTACTGGAAGTGGCACTTGTAGGTGCCCTTGTCGAGGTCGATCGCGACCAGCGAGTCGGTGTACAGATTGTCGCCCGGGCGCTCCGCGCCGTAGAGGTCGGGCGAGGGATTGCCGACCACGAACCACAGCGTGCGCGTCTTCAGGTCGATGGCCGGGTTCATCCACACGCCGCCGCCGAGGGTCTGGAAGAACGAGCTGTCCTTGGCGAAGGCCGCCTTTTCCGCAGCGATATCGCGCTTCATGTTGCGGCCGGTGGCGTCGTTCGGCGCAAACACGCCTTCGTGGCCTTTCTCGGGGATCGTGTAGAACGTCCACAGCTCCTTGCCGCTGTTTGCGTCGTAGGCCTTGACGAAGCCGCGGATGCCGTATTCGCCGCCGTTGGTGCCGATGAGCACCTTGTTGTCGATCACCGTCGGCGCCATCGTTTCGCTGTAGCCTTTTTCCGGGTCGGCGATCTGGGTTTCCCACACGACCTTGCCGCTCGCCGCGTCGAGCGCAACGAGCTTGGCGTCGAGCGTCCCCATGAAAACCTTGCCGCCGGAGATGGCGACGCCGCGGTTGTTCGGGCCGCAGCAGAAGGTGGTGATCGGCCCCATCTTGTGCTTGTAGTGCCAGAACTCCTTGCCGGTGGCCGCGTCGATCGCATACACGTGGTTGAACGCGGTGGTGAGGTACATGACGCCGTCGACCACGATCGGCGCCGTTTCCATCGACTCCATCACCTCGGTCTGGAACACGAACACCGGGCGCAGCTTGGCGACGTTCTGCGCGTTGATGCGCGCGTTGGGGGAATAGCGCGTCTGCGCGTAGTTGCCGTTGGTGTGCAGCCAGTTCGCCTGGTTGCCGCCGGCCTTGGTGAGCTGGTCCTGAGTTACGTTCACCTTCTTCGGCACGGCAGTGCCGACGGTGGCCGGACCCTGCTTCACTTCCTGCGCAAACGCGGGTGCAGCAAGGGCGAGCGATACTAAAGCGGCGACGACTGCGAGAGAGCGCTTCGTCTTCTTCGTCACGATCATCTCCCTTGAAATTGCGGCTAAAAGCGGCGGCTTTAGGGGCGGGGCTGCTATGATTTCCCCGACGAGTGTAGTCCTTGCTCCGGGACTGTCAACAACGGACACTATCGGACACTGCGCGATGCGCGCGCCGAGACGGCTGTTGCTCCTGCTTTGTGCGGTGCACACGGCGGCGTTCGCGCAGCAGGCGGCCATCAACATCAACGCCGAGTTGCTGCAGGCGGCGCGCCGCGGCAGCGAGGCTGCGGTTCGCACGCTGCTCGACCAAGGGGCCGCGATCAATTCGCGCAATCGGCTGGGCGACACGGCGCTCAACGTCGCGGCGAAGAACGGCCATACCCAGCTTGGGCTGCTGCTGATCGAGCGCGGCGCCGACGTCAACCAGAAGGACCTCGCCGGGGTCACGCCCTTGATGAGCGCCGCCTACAACGGCAACCTCGAGCTGACGCAGGCGCTGCTGCAGCGCAAGGCCGACCTCACCCCGAGGGACCGGATGAAGAAGACCGCGGTGCTCTACGCCGCGGCCAACGGCCATGCCCAGGTGCTCGGCGCCCTGCTTGCGCAGGGGGTGGACGTCAACCAACGCTACGACAACGACCTGACCGCCCTCATGTGGGCCGCCGGTTTCGGCCGGGACGAGGCGGTGAGTCTCCTGCTGGCGCGCGGCGCCGACCCCAGCGCGCGCGACAACCGGGGCAAGACCGCCCTCGCGATCGCCGAGGAGGAGGGCCGGCAGACGACCGCCGCGTTGCTGCGCGCCGCAGGCACCCAAAAGTGATTTAATAGCGTTCCCAGAGGAGGAATCCCCCATGAAGCTGACCGCAACACTCATCGCCGCCGCATTGGCCGCGCCGGCCTTCGCGCAGGACAAGCCCGCCGCAGAGGCGCCTTCCTGGCACGGGGGCAAGCCCCCGGCGATGGCCGAGTCGACGCTGCATCCGTTCGCCCCGCACATGACCGGGCGGGCGGCCAAGGACCTGCCCCTGAATACCCTCAAGGTTCCGGCCGGCTTCAAGGTCGAGGCTTGGGTCGACGGCATTCCGGAGGCGCGCTCGCTCGCCCTCGGCGACAACGGCACCGTCTTCGTCAGCAACCGCAACGCGAAGAACGTCTACGCCGTGATCGACAAGGGCGGCAAGCGCGAGGTCAAGACGATCCTGAAAGGCCTCGATTCGCCGAACGGCATCGTGTTCAACAAGGGCACGCTGTACGTCGCCGAGCGCGGCCGCATCCTGCGCTACGACGGCATCGAAGGGAAGCTCGACAATCCGGGCGAGCCCAAGGTGGTGGTCGACAAGCTCGACCCGAACCGGCAGGCCGGCCATTTCTGGAAGTACCTGGCGATGGGCCCGGACGGCAAGCTCTACTTCAACATCGGCGCCCCGGGCAACATCGTGATGCCGACGTACATGGAAGCCTCGATCATGCGCGTCGACCCGAACAAGGGGACGCTCGAGACCGTGGCGCAGGGCGTGCGCAACTCGGTAGGCATCGCCTTCAACCCGAAGAACAAGGACGTGTGGTTCACGAACCACGGGCGCGACTGGGCGGGCAACGACGTCCCGAACGACACGCTGCACCGGGTCCCGATCAAGTCGACGGTGCCGAACTTCGGCTATCCGTTCTGCCACCAGGGCAACGTGCAGGATCCGGACTACGGCAAGTACCACTCGTGCGCGGAGTTCGCCAAGCCCGCGCTGCTCCTCGGCGCGCACATCGCGCCGCTCGGGCTGAAGTTCTACAACGGCAAGATGTTCCCGGCCGAGTACCAGAACAACATTTTCATCGCGATGCACGGCTCGTGGAACCGCGAGATCAAGCAGGGCTACAACGTGATGCGCGTCAAGGTGGACGAGAAGGGCAACGCGAGCAGGCCGGAGCCCTTCCTCACCGGCTTCCTGCAGGACGAGAAGGCCGATCCGCCGATGTGGGGCCGGCCGGTCGACATCCTGGTCCTGAAGGACGGCTCGATGCTCGTCTCGGACGACTACAACGGCGTCATCTACCGGATCACCCACGGGAAATAGGTTTGGGTAGACCGCAGCTCGAAAACGCGGCGACATTCCTCGCCGCGTTTTTGTTTTTGATCTCCGCGCCGCCGGCGCGCGCGGCCGATCCGAATCTCTGCGCCGCCTGCCACGGCGAGAACGGCAATTCCGCCAACCCGGCGGTGCCCTCGCTCGCGCAGCAGCCGGCGCAGTTCATCTCGACCGCGCTCTTCATGTTCCGCGAGGGCAACCGCAAGGACCCGCAGATGTCGCCCATGGCGGAGAAGCTGTCCAATGCGGAGATGAACGAGCTCGCGGCGTACTTCTCCAAGCAGAAGGCCGACGCGCCGAAGCACAAGAGCAAGCAGGAGAACGCCGCCGCGGGGCCGGGCCTCGCCAAGAAGTTCAACTGCAGCCAGTGCCACGGCCCGCAGCTTCTCGGACAGCAGCACATTCCGCGGATCGCGGGCCAGCAGTACGAATACGTGCTCGCGCAGCTCAAGGCCTTCAAGGCGCAGACGCGCGCCGACATCGACGGCAACATGACCTCGGCGGCACAGCGATTGAGCCCGCAGGAGATCGAGGTCCTCGCCGACTACCTCGCCGGCCTCGGCGCGCAGTAGGCTTGTCTAAGCGGCCTTGCTCGCGCTCTCCGCCGTGCCCAGGAGCTCGCGCAGCACGTAGGGCAGGATGCCGCCGTGCTTGTAGTAGTCCACCTCGATCGCGGTGTCGATGCGCGATTTCACCGTGAGGCGCTTTTCCGACCCGTCGGGCTTCCGGATCACCAGGGTGAGCTCCTGCTGCGGCCTGATCTCGTCGGGGACTACGACGTCGATCGTCTCTTCGCCCGTAAGGCCGAGCGACTGCGCGGAGTCGGCGCCGAGGAACTGCAGCGGCAGCACGCCCATGCCCACGAGGTTGGAGCGGTGGATGCGCTCGAAGCTGCGCGCGACCACGGCTTTCACGCCGAGGAGCATGGTGCCTTTCGCCGCCCAGTCGCGCGACGACCCGGTGCCGTACTCCTCGCCGCCGAACACGACCGTCGGCGTGCCGTCGGCGATGTAGCCCATCGCCGCGTCGTAGATCGGCACCGTTTCCCGTCCCACCTTGGTCACGCCGCCCTCGGTTCCCGGCACCATCAGGTTCTTGATGCGCACGTTGGCGAAGGTGCCGCGCATCATGATCTCGTGGTTGCCGCGGCGGGCGCCGTAGCTGTTGAAGTCGGCGACTGCGACGTCGTGCTCCTGCAGGTAGATGCCGGCCGGCGAGGTCGGCTTGATCGACCCCGCGGGCGAGATGTGGTCGGTGGTCACCGAGTCGCCAAGGATGGCGAGCACTTTGGCGCCGGTGACGCCGCTGCCGCTCGCCGGCGGCGTCATCGAGAAACCCTCGAAGAAGGGCGGCTCCGCGATGTAGGTCGACGCCGGCCAGCTGTAGACCTGTCCGCCGGGCGCCGAGACCTTCTTCCACAGCGGGTTGGTGTTGCCGAGATCGCTGTACATCCTGCGGAAGGTCGGCGCGTCCATCGCGAGCTTCATCAGCGCTTTGACCTCGTCGGCGCTCGGCCAGATGTGGCCGATGTAGACCGGCTTGCCGTCCTTCGACTTGCCCAGGGGCTCTTCCTTGAAATTCACCAGCATCGATCCGGCAATGGCGTACGCCACTACCAGCGGCGGGGAAGCGAGGAAGTTGGCGCGGATGTTCGGATGGATGCGCGCCTCGAAATTGCGGTTGCCGGAGAGCACCGCGGCGCACACCAGGTCGTTCTTGGACACCGCCTCGTCGATCGCCTGCGGCAGCGGCCCGGCGTTGCCGATGCAGGTGGTGCAGCCGTAGGCGGCGACGTTGAAGCCGAGCTTCTCCAGGTAAGGCAGCAGCCCCGCCTTGGCGAGATACTCGGTGACTACGCGCGAGCCCGGGGCGAGGGAAGTCTTGACGTGCGGCTTGACCTTCAGGCCGAGCTCCACCGCCTTCTTCGCCACCAGGCCCGCGGCGAGAAGCACGCCGGGGTTGGACGTATTGGTGCACGAGGTGATCGCGGCAATCAGGATGTCGCCGTTCCTGAGCTCGGTGCCGTCGAACGCCTTGTAGACCTTGTCGAGGTCCTGCGGCTTCTTGCCGAAGCCGTTTTCCTTGACCGGCGCCGCGAAGAGCGAGGCGAACGTCGACTTCACCCGGGCGAGATCGATCCGGTCCTGCGGCCGCTTCGGACCGGCGAGCGAGGGCATGACGCTCGAGAGGTCGAGCTCGTGCACCTCGGAATAGTCGATCTCGCCGGCGCGAGGGATGCCGAACATCCCCTGTTCCCTGAAGTACGCGGCGAACGCGTCGACCGCGTCCTTCGAGCGCCCGGTGCCGTGCATGTACTCGAGCGTGCGCTCGTCGACCGGGAAGAAGCCCATGGTCGCGCCGTATTCGGGCGCCATGTTGGCGATGGTGGCGCGGTCCTGGAGCGAGAGCGAGCGCGTTCCGTCGCCGAAGAATTCGACGAACTTGCCGACGACCTTGGCTTTTCTGAGAAGTTGGGTGACAGTCAAGACAAGATCGGTTGCGGTGCAGGCGGGATGGAGCTTGCCCTTCAGGTTCACGCCGACCACGTCGGGCGTCAGGAAGTAGACCGGCTGCCCGAGCATGGCGGCCTCGGCCTCGATCCCGCCCACGCCCCAGCCCACCACGCCGATGCCGTTGATCATCGTGGTGTGGCTGTCGGTGCCCACCAGAGTGTCGGGGTAGCAGACCCCGTCCTTCGACTTGTGGATTCCCGGGGCAAGGTATTCCAGATTCACCTGGTGCACGATGCCGATGCCGGGCGGCACGACCTTGAAGGTGTCGAACGCCTGCATGCCCCACTTCATGAACTGGTAGCGCTCCTCGTTGCGCTTGAATTCCAGCTTCATGTTGAGGTCGAGCGCGTTCCTGTTCCCGTAGTGGTCGATCTGCACAGAGTGGTCGACCACCAGGTCGACCGGCACCAGCGGCTCGATCACCTTCGGGTTCTTGCCCATCTTCTGCGCCACGCCGCGCATCGCGGCTAGGTCGACGAGCAGCGGCACGCCGGTGAAATCCTGCAGCAGCACGCGCGCCACCACGAACGGGATCTCCTCGGTGCGCGGCGCCACGCCCTTCCAGCTGGCGAGCTCGCGCACGTGCGCCTCGGTCACTTTCTTGCCGTCGCAGTTGCGCAGCACCGACTCGAGCACGATGCGGATCGAGACCGGCAGCCTCGCGACATCGACCCCAAGCGCCTTCCCCAGGGCCGGCAAGGAGTAGAGCTTGCCGTGCTTGAAGCTCTGCAGTGTGTTGTGCAGGTTATGCGGCATCGAAGCCTCCATCGTTCGCCCACAGCGCTTCGGCGCTGCAGCTCTCATGCTCAAGTTGGGAGATCAGTTTCGAGCGCTCTTCGAGCAGCGCCGGCAGGTGCTCGTCGCAGCGCGCGATCGGCCCCGGGTAGTTGCGGATCTCTTCGTTCAGGCGTGCGAGTCGTTGCTCGAGAAATGTGCTCATATCACCATGAGGTCGACGAATTCGTTGACGGGCGTCTGTTCCAGGCGCGCCTGATCCATGCAGAGGTCCAGGATCGCCTTCTGCTGCTTGGCGGGGAAGCGGCGCGCGAGATTGGTCTTGAACTTCTCGACCAGCACCGGCATGCCTTCCTTGCGCCGGCGCTTGTGCCCGATCGGGTACTCGACCACGGTCTCGGCGAGGCGCTTGCCGTCCTTGAACTCGACGGCGAGCGCGTTGGCGATGGAGCGCTTGTCGGGGTCGTGGTAGTCGCGGGTGAACTGCGGGTCTTCGACGCAGTCGATCTTGTCGCGCAGCAGATCGATCTTCGGGTCGGAGGCCACCGCGTCCTCGTAGTCGGCGGCCGTGAGCCGGCCGTAGAGCAGCGGCACCGCCACCATGTACTGGATGCAGTGGTCGCGGTCGGCGGGATTGTTGAGCGGGCCTTTCTTGTCGATGATGCGGATCGCCGCCTCGTGGGTTCTTATGGTTATTTTTCTGACATCTTCAATTCTGTTCTTGACGGCAGGGTGGAGCTGCATCGCGGCCTCGACCGCGGTCTGCGAGTGGAACTCGGCGGGGAAGGAGATCTTGAACAGCACGTTCTCCATCACGTAGCTGCCGAACGGGCGCTGGAACTTGAACTCGCTGCCCCTGAACAGCACGTCGTAGAAGCCCCAGGTCTTGGCGCTCAGCACCGACGGGTAGCCCATCTCGCCGGTCTTCGCGATGAGCGCGAGGCGCACCGCGCGCGAGGTGGCGTCGCCCGCCGCCCAGCTCTTGCGCGAGCCGGTGTTCGGCGCGTGGCGGTAGGTGCGCAGGCTCTGGCCGTCGACCCACGCCTGCGACACGGCATTGACGATTTCTTCAGGGCTGAGATTCAGCAGTTGCGAAACCACCGCGGTGGAGGCGACCTTCACCAGCACCACGTGATCGAGGCCGACCCGGTTGAAGCTGTTCTCGAGCGCGAGCACGCCCTGGATCTCGTGCGCCTTGATCATCCCCGTCAGCACGTCTCGCATGACCAGGGGTTTCTTCTTGTTGTTCCTGGATAACCAATCGGCCGTCGCAAGAATGCCGCCGAGGTTGTCGGACGGGTGCCCCCACTCGGCGGCGAGCCAGGTGTCGTTGAAATCGAGCCAGCGGATCATCGCGCCGATGTTGAAGGCGGCCTGCACCGGGTCGAGCTGAAACTGGGTACCGGGCACCTTCGCGCCGTTCGGCACCACGGTGCCCGGCACGATCGGGCCGAGGAGCTTGGTGCAAGCCGGGTACTCGAGCGCCTCGAAGCCGCAGCCGAGCGTGTCCATGAGGCAATAGCGCGCGGTGTCGTAGGCCTCGGTGCTCGCCACCTGGTACTTGGTGACGTAATCGGCGATGTCGGTGAGGACCTTGTCGGGCTTGGGGCGGACGTTCGAGATCGGGGCGGACATCAGGTCTGAGTATCCGAGTTGTCGTCGGCGCCGAAGCTCCACTCGAAGCCGCCGGCGGGCTCGAAGCTGTGCTCGGCGCCGCCGGAGCGCGGCGCGTGGCGCATCGACGGGGTGGGCGCGCGCTCGTCGGGCTTCTTGTCCCACCAGATGGCGCGTCCCTTCCGCTGCGACTCCACTTCCTCCGGATGCTGCTCGAGGAACTCGCGCATGAACTTCGTCAGGTCGGACTCGTAGAGGGCCATGGGCGGTCTCAGCGCTGCGCGAGCGGCACCCACTTGCGGTTCTCGGGGCCGATGTAGTTCGCGCCGGGGCGGATGATCTTGCCGTCGGCGCGCTGCTCCACCACGTGCGCCGCCCAGCCGCTGGTGCGCGAGATCACGAACACCGGCGTGAACATCGCCGTGGGCACGCCCATCATGTGGTAGGACACCGCGCTGTACCAGTCGAGATTGGCGAACATCTTCTTCTCGCGCCACATCACCGCTTCGAGCCTTTCGGCGATGTCGTACAGCTTTTGCTCGGGAGAATCCTTCGAGAGGCGCCGCGCCACCTCCTTGATCACCTGGTTGCGCGGGTCGCCGGTGGTGTACACCGGGTGGCCGAAGCCGATCACGATCTCCTTCGCCAGGATCCTTCTGACAATGTCCTGCTCCGCATCGTCCGGCGAGCCGTAACGCGAGAGAACTGCGTAGGCGAACTCGTTGGCGCCGCCGTGCTTGGGGCCCTTCAGCGCGCCGATGCCGCCGGCGATGGCGCTGTGCATGTCGGAGCCGGTGCCGGCGATGACGCGGCAGGTGAAGGTGCTCGCGTTGTACTCGTGCTCGGCGTAGAGGATGAGCGAGGTATGCATCGCGCGCACCCAGTCCGGCGAGGGCTTCATGCCGTGCAAGAGGTGCAGGAAGTGCCCGCCGATGGAGTCGTCGTCGGTCTCGGTCTCGATGCGCTTGCCGTGGCGGCTGAAATGGTGCCAGTAGAGCAGCATCGAGCCGAGCGAGGCCATCAGGCGGTCGGCGATGGCCTTGGCGCCGTAGGGGTTGTGGTCTTCCTTCTCGGGCTCGAGCGCGCCGAGCGCCGAGACGCCGGTGCGCATCACGTCCATGGGGTGCGCGGTCTTCGGGATCGACTCGAGCACCGTCTTCAGCGCCTTCGGCAGGCCGCGCAGGCCCTTGAGCCGGGCCTTGTATTTGTCGAGCTCGGCGCGGCTCGGCAGCTTCTCGTGCACCAGCAGGTAGGCCACTTCCTCGAACTCGGCCTGGTCGGCGAAATCCAGGATGTCGTAGCCGCGGTAGTGGAGGTCGTTGCCCGAGCGGCCGACGGTGCAGAGGGCGGTGTTGCCCGCGACGATGCCCGAGAGCGCGACCGATTTTTTCGGCTTAGGACCGGTTTCGGGAGAAGAGCTCATCGAGTTTTTGTTCGTAGGAGTGGTAATTCAGGAAGTCGTACAGCTCCTCGCGCGTCTGCATCTGCGGCAGCGCGCCCTTCTGAGACCCGGTTTTCCGCAGCGACTCGTAGACGCCGAGCGCAGCCTTGTTCATCGCGCGGAAGGCGGAAAGCGGGTACAGCGCGATGCCGACGTTGGCCGAGCGCAGCTCCTCCAGCGTGAAGAGCGGCGTCTTCCCGAACTCGGTGATGTTGGCGAGGATCGGCACCTTCACCGCGTCGGCGAACCTGCGATACATGGCGAGATCCGTGATCGCCTCGGGAAAGAGCATGTCCGCCCCGGCATCGACATACGCTGTTGCTCTTTCAAGTGCAGGTTCCAAACCTTCTCCGGCAAGCGCATCGGTGCGCGCCATGACGACGAAGCCGTCGTCGCCGCGGGCGTCGACCGCGGACCTGATCCGGTCGCACATCTCTTCCCTGGAGACGAGCTCCTTTCCGGGACGGTGGCCGCAGCGCTTGGCGCCCACCTGGTCCTCGATGTGCATCGCCGCGGCGCCCGCCTTGGCGATCGCGCGGGTGGTGCGCGCGACGTTGAACGCGCTCGCGCCGAAGCCGGTGTCGACGTCCACCAGCAGCGGCAGGTCGCACACGTCGGTGATCCGGCGGATGTCGGTCAGCACGTCGTCGAGGTTGGAGATGCCCAGGTCGGGCATGCCGAGCGACCCGGCGGCCACGCCGCCGCCCGAGAGGTAGACCGCGCGGTAGCCGACGCGCTTCGCCATCAGCGCGTGGTACGCGCAGATCGTACCGACGACCTGAAGAGGCTTCTCTTCTTCTAGAGCCTGCCGGAAGCGGGACCCTGGCGTCATGTCACGCCACACCTGAAAAACAGGGACAGACCACGTTTTCCGGATTCCCGTAGCGGCGAAAACGTGGTCTGTCCCTGATTGAGGGGTTCATTTGCCGAGCAGGTGCTTCACGCCGTCGCGCTCTTCGTGGAGCTCCTTCAGCGTGGCGTCCATGCGCTTCCTGCTGAAGTCGCTGATCTCGATGCCCTTGACCACCTGATACTCGCCGCCCTTGATCGTGACGGGGTAGCCGTACATCACCCCTTCGGGGATGTCGTAGCTGCCGTCGGCGGGCACGCCCATCGTGACCCAGTCGCCGTCCTTCGTGCCGCCGACCCAGTCGCGCACGTGGTCGATCGCCGCGTTGGCGGCGCTCGCCGCGGAGGAGAGGCCGCGCGCGTCGATGATCGCCGCGCCGCGCTTCTGCACCGTGGGAATGAAGCTGTTCTCGAGCCACGCCTGGTCGTTGATCATCGGCCAGACCTTCTTGCCTTCGCGCATTTCTCCTACTTCGGTCTGGAACAGATCCGGATACTGCGTGGCCGAATGGTTTCCCCAGACGGTGATCTTGCGGATGGCCGAGACCGGCTTGCCGATTTTCTGCGCCACCTGCGAGGTGGCGCGGTTGTGGTCGAGGCGCATCATGCCGGTGAACTGCTGCGGCTTGAGGCTCGGCGCGTTCTTCATCGCGATGAGGCAGTTCGTGTTCGCCGGATTGCCGACCACCAGCACCTTCACCTTGCGGCTGGCGACGCGGTCGAGCGCCTGGCCCTGCGGCGCGAAGATCTTGCCGTTCGCCTCCAGCAGGTCTTTTCTCTCCATGCCGGGCCCGCGCGGGCGCGCGCCGACGAGGAGCGCGATCTCGACGTCCTTGAACGCGCTCATCGGATCGGAAGCCGCGGCCATTCCGTGGAGCAGAGGAAAGGCGCAGTCGTCGAGCTCCATCATCACGCCCTTCAGCGCCTTCTGCGCTTTCTCGTCGGGGATCTCGAGCAGCTGCAGGATCACGGGCTGATCCGCGCCGAGCATGTTGCCGGCGGCGATGCGGAAGAGCAGCGAATAGCCGATCTGGCCTGCGGCGCCGGTCACGGCGACGCGAATGGGCGGTTTGGACATGCAGGAGCTCCGGCAGGCGGTGTTTTTCATTTTACCGCAGCGTGATGCTGCGCCGCGACGCTATAATCGATTCTCCCCGGCGTGGGGCCGGGGTCCAATGTCCAGCGCGGCCGCGAAAAAACAACGACCGAAGTACCTCAGCCTCCCCGCGATCCTGTTCCAGATCCGGCTGCCGCTGCCGGGCTGGGTGTCCATCCTGCACCGGGTCTCCGGGGCGTTGCTCGTGTTCCCCTTCGCCGCCTGGGCGCTCTACCTGCTCGACGTGAGCTTGCGTTCCGAGCAGGGTTTTTCCCGGATCCGGGAATACATGGGAATGCCGCTCGCCAAGCTCGGGCTGCTCGTCTTCCTCTGGGCCGGATGCCACCACTTCTGCGCCGGCATCCGCTACCTCGCGCTCGACCTGAACAAGGGCATCGCGCTCCGGCCGGCGCGCATCTCGAGCGCCGTGGTGATCGTCGCCAGCCTCGCGCTCACCGCGCTGTTCGCCGCCAGGCTATGGTGAACCGCGTCATCGTCGGCGCGCACTACGGCACGCGCGACTGGCTGGCTCAACGCGTCACGGCGGCGGTCATGGCGGTGTACGTCGTCGTGGTCCTGGCGCTGGCGGCGAGCCGGGCGCCGTTCACCTACGAGAGCTGGAAAGCTCTCTTCACGCACGGCGGGATGCGCGTGGCGACGCTGCTTTTCGCCCTGAGCCTCGCCTGGCATGCCTGGGTCGGCGTGCGCGACATCCTCATGGACTACGTCAAGCACGACGGCCTGCGCCTCGCGCTCCAGGTGCTGACGGTCCTGCTGCTCGCAGGCTACGCGAGCTGGACCATCCAGATCCTGTGGCGATGATCCGCAAGTTCGACGCCATCGTGGTCGGTGCCGGAGGCTCCGGGATGCGCGCGGCGCTCGAGCTCGCGCGCGCGAACCTGCGCGTCGCCGTGCTCTCGAAGGTGTTTCCGACGCGCTCGCATACCGTGGCGGCGCAGGGCGGCATCGCGGCCCCGCTCGCCAACTCCACCGAGGACAACTGGCACTGGCACATGTACGACACCGTGAAGGGCGCCGACTACCTCGGCGACCAGGACGCGATCGAGTACATGTGCCGGCGCGCAATCGAGGTGGTGGTGGAGCTCGAGCACATGGGCATGCCGTTCGACCGGCTCGAGAACGGCAGGATCTACCAGCGCCCGTTCGGCGGCCATACCCAGGACTACGGCAGCCCGAAGATGGCGATGCGCTCGTGCGCCGCGGCCGACCGCACCGGCCACGCGATGCTGCACACGCTCTACCAGCAGAACGTGCGGGCGAACACCCAGTTCCTGGTCGAGTGGATGGCGCTCGACCTCATCCGCGACCCGCAGGACGGCGCGGTGGTCGGCGTGACCGCGCTCGAGATGGAGACCGGCGAGCTGCACGTCCTGCAGGCGAAGGCGGTGCTCGTCGCGACCGGCGGCGCCGGCCGCATCTACTGGGCGACCACCAATGCCTTCATCTGCACCGGCGACGGCCTCGGCATGGCGGCGCGCGCCGGTCTGCCGCTCGAGGACATGGAGTTCTGGCAGTTTCACCCCACCGGCGTGGCCGGCGCGGGCGTGCTCATCACCGAAGGCGTGCGCGGCGAGGGTGGCTATCTCCTCAACAAGTCGGGCGAGCGCTTCATGGAGCGCTACGCGCCCAACGCCAAGGACCTCGCGAGCCGCGACGTGGTGTCGCGCGCGATGACCACCGAGATCAAGGAAGGCCGCGGCGTGGGGCCGCACGGCGACCATCTGCTGCTCAAGCTGGACCACCTCGGGCCCGAGGTGATCAACCTGCGCCTGCCGGGAATCCGCGAGATCGCCATGAAGTTTGCCAACGTCGATCCGATCCGCGATCCGATACCCGTGATCCCGACCGTGCATTACCAGATGGGAGGCATCCCCACGAACTACATGGGGCAGGTGGTCGCGCCGGAGGGCAACAGCAAGGAGGCGATCGTGCCGGGGCTGTACGCGGTGGGCGAGGCGGCCTGCGTCTCGGTCCACGGCGCCAACCGGCTCGGCACCAACTCGCTCCTCGACCTGGTGGTGTTCGGCAAGTCCTCCGGCGAGCAGATGGTGAAGGACATCGCGGCGCAGCCGAAAGCTTCGCGCAACCTGCCCAAGGACGGCGGCGACAACACGCGCTCGCGCCTGGCGCGGCTCGATTCGGCCGCCTCGGGCGAGCGCGTGGTCGACGTGCTCCACGACCTGCGCCGCACGATGCAGGCCGATTGCGGCGTGTTCCGGTTCCCGGACGACCTGCGCAGCGGCGTCAGGAAGATGGAGGAGATCGCCCGGCGCGGCGAAAGGGTATTCATCGCCGACAAGAGCAAGGTCTTCAACACCGCACGGGTCGAGGCGCTGGAGCTGGAAAACCTAATCGAGACCGCGATGTCTACCGTAGTGTCGGCCGAAGCGCGCAAGGAATCGCGCGGGGCGCACACGCGCGAGGACTTCCCCGCGCGCGACGACCAGAACTGGATGAAGCACACGCTCTGGTTCAAGGAAGGCAACCGCCTCGACTACAAGCCGGTGCACCAGAGGCCCCTGTCCGTCGAGACGATGCAGCCCAAGGTCAGAACATACTGATGAAGCTATCGATCTACCGCTACGATCCTGACAAGGACGCCAAGCCGTACATGCAGGACTACGAGGTCGAGCTCGACCAGCACGACCGGATGCTGCTCGACGTCCTCGTGAAAGTGAAGGCGCAGGACGACACGCTCGCGTTCCGGCGTTCCTGCCGCGAGGGCGTGTGCGGGTCGGACGCGATGAACGTCAACGGCAAGAACCGCCTCGCGTGCGTCACCAAGATTGCCGAGCTGCCCGACCACGTCACCATCCGCCCGCTGCCGGCCCTGCCCGTGATCCGCGACCTGATCGTGGACATGACCCAGTTCTTCAAGCAGTACCACTCGATCAAGCCGTACGTCATCAACAACGACCCGCCGCCGGAGCGCGAGCGGCTGCAGTCGCCGCAGGAGCGCGAGGAGCTGAACGGGCTCTACGAGTGCATCCTGTGCGCCTGCTGCTCGACCTCGTGCCCGTCGTTCTGGTGGAACCCGGACAAGTTCGTGGGCCCGGCGGGCCTGCTGCAGGCCTACCGCTTCATCGCCGACAGCCGCGACCAGGCGACCAACGAGCGCCTCGACAACCTCGAGGACCCGTACCGCCTGTTCCGCTGCCACACCATCATGAACTGCGTCGACGTCTGTCCGAAGAACCTCAACCCGACGAAAGCCATCAATCACATCAAGGAATTGCTGGTCAAGCGCTCGGTGTGATGGATCGCCTCTCCCTGGATCGGCTCAAGTGGAAGTGCAGGCGAGGGCGCCTCGAGCTGGATCTCGTTTTGCAGCGCATCGTCCCCACATTGGATGATGCGGATGTCTCTCCCTTGAATGCGCTGCTCGAGCTGCCCGACGACGACCTCTGGGACATCGTGGTCGGCCGCAGCGACAACTACCCCGCGCACCTTAATGAGATTGTGAATCGCTTGCGCGCTGCATAGAGGACCCCCATGGCCGAAAAAACCGCGACCCTCAAGCTCCCCGACGGCAAGACGCTCGACTTCCCGGTGCTCGACGGCACGATAGGGCCCGAGGTGGTGGACATCCGCACGCTGTACGGCCGATCGGGCATGTTCACCTACGACCCGGGATTCCTGTCGACGGCAAGCTGCAGCTCCTCGATCACCTTCATCGACGGCGACGCCGGCATCCTCCTCTACCGGGGTTACCCGATCGAGCAGCTCGCCCAGATGTGCGATTTCCTCGAGGTGTGCTACCTCCTGCAGTACGGCGAGCTGCCCAACCGCAAGCAGAAGGACGAGTTCGTCGACATCGTCACGCACCACACCATGGTGCACGAGCAGCTCGCGCGCCTCTACCAGGGGTTCCGCCGCGACGCCCACCCGATGGCGGTGATGGTGGGCGTGGTGGGGGCGCTGTCGGCCTTCTACCACGACGCGCTCGACATCAACGACCCGCACCACCGCGTGATCTCGGCGTTCCGCCTCATCGCCAAGATGCCGACCATCGTGGCGATGTCCTACAAGTACTCGATCGGCCAGCCGTTCGTGTATCCGCGCAACGACCTTTCCTACACGGCGAACTTCATGCGCATGATGTTCGCGGTGCCGGCCGAGGAGTACAAGGTGAACGACGTCCTGGTGCGCGCCATGGACCGCATCTTCATCCTGCACGCCGACCACGAGCAGAACGCGTCGACCTCGACCGTGCGCCTGTGCGGCTCCTCGGGCGCCAATCCCTACGCCTGCATCGCCGCTGGCATCGCCTCGCTCTGGGGCCCGGCGCACGGCGGCGCCAACGAGGCCTGCCTGCAGATGCTGGAGGAGATTGGCGACGTGTCCAAGGTGCCCGAGTTCATCCGCAAGGTGAAGGACAAGAACTCGGGCGTGCGCCTGATGGGCTTCGGCCACCGCGTGTACAAGAACTACGACCCGCGCGCCAAGCTGATGCGCGAGACCTGCCACGAGGTGCTGAACGAGCTCGGGCTGCACAACGACCGCATCTTCAAGCTCGCCCTCGCGCTGGAGAAGATCGCGCTCGAGGACGACTACTTCGTCTCGCGCAAGCTCTATCCCAACGTCGACTTCTATTCCGGCATCGTGCAGCGCGCGCTTGGCATCCCGGTGGCGATGTTCACCTGCATCTTCTCGCTCGCGCGCACCATCGGCTGGATCGCGCAGTGGCAGGAGATGATCACCGACCCGGAGTACAAGATCGGCCGGCCGCGCCAGCTCTTCAGGGGGGCGACCAAGCGCGAAGCAAAGCCGATCGACCAGCGATAGAAACGAGGAAAGTAAGGCCATGGCGAGCGTGATGCGGGAGTTCCTCGACAGCTCCTACCTCTTCGGCGCCAACGCGCCGTTCATCGAGGAGCTCTACGAGCAGTACCTCGTGCACCCAGGGTCGGTGCCCGAGGCGTGGCGCGACTACTTCGACCGCCTGCAGCAGGTTCCGGGCTCGAGTGCCAAGGACGTGGCGCACGCCCCCGTGGTCGAGTCTTTCGTGCAGAGGGCGAAAAGAGGGGAGCTGGGGGGGGCGCCGCGGACGCTCCCGCAGGAGCCGGTGGCGCCGGAACGCCTGCAGGTGGCGGCGCTGCTGCTCGTCACCGCCTACCGCATTTCCGGCGCGCGCTGGGCCACGGTGGACCCGCTCAAGCGCCTGCCGCGGCCGCCGCAGCCCGAGCTCGAGCCCGGCTTCTACGACCTGACCGAGGCCGATCTCGAGCAGGTGGTCAACTCGGGCTCCTACGTCGGGCTCGACCGGGTCTCCTTGCGGACCCTGATCCAGGCGCTGCGCGACACGTACTGCCGCAACATCGGCTTCGAGTACATGTTCATCAGCGACCGCACCCAGCGCCAGTGGATCCAGGAGAGGATCGAGCCCACGCGCGCCACGCCGCGGCTCGGCGACGACCAGAAGAAGCGCCTCTTGCAGAAGCTCACCGAGGCCGAGCACCTCGAGCGCTACCTGCACACGAAGTACGTCGGCCAGAAGCGCTTCTCGCTCGAGGGCGGCGAAAGCCTTATTCCGTCGATCGACGAGCTGATCCAGCGCGCCGGCGCGAACGGCGTGCAGGAGATCGTGCTCGGCATGGCGCACCGCGGGCGGCTGAACGTGCTGGTGAACGTGCTCGGCAAGATGCCGGCGGACCTGTTCCTCGAGTTCGAGGGCAAGCAGCCGAACGAGCTGCCCTCGGGCGACGTCAAGTACCACAACGGCTTCTCCTCCGACATTTCGACGCCGGGCGGGCCGGTGCACCTGTCGCTCGCCTTCAACCCGTCGCACCTGGAGATCGTGAACCCGGTGGTCGAGGGCTCGGTGCGTGCGCGCCAGCGGCGCCGGGACGACAAGACCGGCGACCAGGTGCTGCCGATCCTGGTCCACGGCGACGCCGCGTTCTCGGGCCAGGGCGTGGTGATGGAGACGCTGAACCTCTCCGGTACTCGCGGGTACGGTACTGGAGGGACGATTCATTTGATAGTGAATAACCAGATCGGCTTCACCACCTCCGACCCGCGCGACACGCGCTCCACGCTCTACTGCACGGACGTGGCAAAGATGGTCGAGGCGCCGATCTTCCACGTGAACGGCGACGACCCCGAGGCGGTGCTGTTCGTGACGCAGCTCGCGCTCGACTTCCGCCGCGCGTTCCACAAGGACGTGGTGATCGACCTGGTGTGCTTCCGCAAGCTCGGCCACAACGAGCAGGACGAGCCGGCGGTGACGCAGCCGCTCATGTACAAGAAGATCACCCAGCACCCGGGCACGCGCAAGCTCTACGCCGACCGGCTGGTGGCGCAGGGCCTGGTCGGCGCGGACGAGCCCGAGCAGATGATCCGGCACTACCGCGCGACGCTCGACGGCGGCAAGCAGACGGTGAGCCCGGTGCTGTCGAACTTCAAGAGCAAGTTCGCGGTGGACTGGGCGCCGTTCCTCAACTCCAGGTGGACCGACGCCGCCGACACGCACGTGCCGCTCGATGAGCTGAGAAGGCTCTCGGAAAGAATCACTTCCATCCCGGAGAGCTTCAAGCTGCATCCGACGGTGGCGCGCGTGATCGAGGCGCGCAGGCAGATGGCCGCCGGCAAGCTGCCCGTCGACTGGGGCATGGCCGAGACGCTCGCCTACGCGTCGCTGCTTTCCAACGGCTACGACGTGCGCCTTTCCGGGCAGGACTCGGGGCGCGGCACCTTTGCCCATCGCCACGCCGTGCTGCACGACCAGGAGCGCGAGCGCTGGGACGAGGGCAGCTACATCCCGCTGCAGAACATCGGCAAGGACCAGGGCGACTTCGTGGTGATCGACTCGGTGCTGTCGGAGGAGGCGGTGCTCGGCTTCGAGTACGGCTTCGCCAGCGCCGAGCCCAACGCGCTGGTCATCTGGGAGGCGCAGTTCGGCGACTTCGCCAACGGCGCGCAGGTGGTGATGGACCAGTTCATCGGCTCCGGCGAGACCAAGTGGGGACGCGTGTGCGGCCTGGTCCAGTTCCTGCCGCACGGCTACGAGGGCCAGGGCCCCGAGCATTCGTCGGCGCGCCTGGAGCGGTATCTGCAGCTCTGCGCCGAGCACAACATGCAGGTGGTCGTGCCGTCGAACGCGGCGCAGGTCTTCCACCTGCTGCGCCGCCAGATGCTGCGCCCCTTCAGGAAGCCGCTCGTGGTGATGACGCCGAAGTCGCTGCTGCGCAAGAAAGAGGCCGCCTCGTCGATCAACGAGCTCGCCAACGGCTCCTTCCAGACCGTCATCCCGGAAGTCGACGCGCTCGGGGCGAAGGACGTGAAGCGCATCATCGCGTGCTGTGGCAAGGTCTACTACGACGTGATCCAGAAAAGGGCTGAATTGAAGCGGACGGACGTGGCCGTCATCCGTGTAGAGCAGCTCTATCCCTTCCCGCACAAGCAGTTCGAGGCCGAGGTGAAGCGCTACCCGAACGCCGTCGAGGTGGTGTGGTGCCAGGAAGAGCCGCAGAACCAGGGCGCGTGGTACCAGACCGCGCACTACTTCAGGGAGAACATGCGCGACGAGCAGAAGCTCCACTACGCCGGCCGGCCGCCGTCGGCGGCGCCGGCGACCGGCTACATGGCGCGCCACAACGAGCGGCAGAAGCAGCTCGTGGAGCAGGCTTTCGGCAAATACAAATGAGCCAGAATCAGGGACAGACCACGTTTTTCTCCAAGGGCGAAACCCTCGCCCGCTCCCCTTCATGGCGCGGCGGCGAAGAAAAACGTGGTCTGTCCCTGATTTCGAAGTCGAAATAGTCCCGGCGAGCTACTCGCTGGTTTTTCGTGAACCCGGTGGAAGCTCAGCCGAAGCCGGGGAAAAACTGTAACGGGGTGCAGCATGATCGTCGAAGTGAAGGTGCCGCAACTTTCCGAGTCGGTCGCCGAGGCGACGCTGCTCGACTGGCACAAGAAGGAAGGCGAGCCGGTCCAGCGCGACGAGAACCTGATCGACATCGAGACCGACAAAGTGGTGCTCGAGCTGCCGGCGCCGGCCGACGGCGTGCTGGTGAAGATCCTGAAGAACGCGAAGGACGCCGTCGGCTCGGGCGAGGTCATCGCCCAGATCGATACCGAAGGCAAAGCCGCTTCTCCCACGGCCACAGTTACCAAGAAAGAGTCGTTGCCTGAAAAACAGAAGGCCGCGCCCCCGGTCATGCCCGCCGCTCAGAAGATCGCGGCGGAGCAGGGTGTCGACACCTCCAGGATCCAGGGCACCGGCCGCGACGGCCGCGTGACGAAGGGCGACGTGCTGCAGGCGGCGGCCCGTCCCGCGTCGCCGCCGCCGGCGGCGCCGTCCCCCACGGCCCCGAGGCAAGCCCTCCAGCAGCCGCCGCCGCCGGTGGACGTCGAGCAACTGCTGTCGGGCCGGCCGGAGCAGCGCGTGCCGATGTCGCGCCTGCGCCAGCGCGTCGCCGAGCGCCTGGTGCAGTCGCAGTCGACGGCCGCCATCCTCACGACCTTCAACGAGGTCAACATGGCGCCGGTGATGGAAATGCGCAAGAAGTACCAGGAGCGCTTCGAGAAGGAGCACGGCACGCGCCTGGGTTTCATGTCGTTTTTCGTCAAGGCGTCGGTGCATGCGCTCAAGCGCTATCCGGTGGTCAACGCCTCGATCGACGGCGCCGACATCGTCTACCACGGCTACTTCGACGTCGGCGTCGCGGTCGGCAGCCCGCGCGGCCTGGTGGTGCCGATCCTGCGCGACGCCGACCGCATGAGCTTCGCCGAGATCGAGAAGAAGATCGCCGACTACGGCAAGCGCGCCCAGGACGGCAAGCTCGCGATCGAGGAGCTCACCGGGGGCACCTTCTCGATCTCCAACGGCGGCGTGTTCGGGTCGATGCTGTCGACCCCGATCATCAACCCGCCGCAGTCGGCGATCCTCGGGGTGCACGCCACCAAGGAGCGCGCCGTGGTGGAGAACGGCCAGGTCGTGGTGCGGCCGATGAACTACCTGGCGCTGTCCTACGACCACCGCATCATCGACGGCCGCGAGGCCGTCCTGTTTTTGGTGGGCATTAAGGAAGCGCTGGAAGATCCGGCGCGGCTGATCCTCGAGATATGAGGTCCTTCGACGTGGTGGTGATCGGCGCCGGGCCGGCCGGCTACATTGCGGCGATCCGCGCCGCCCAGCTCGGCTTGAGCGTCGGCTGCGTCGAGCAGTGGAAAACCCCGAAGGGCGAATACGCGCTCGGCGGCACCTGCCTCAATGTCGGCTGCATCCCGTCCAAGGCGCTGCTCGAGTCCTCCGAGAACTACGAGCGCGTGCTGCACCAGTTCAAGGCGCACGGCATCTCCGCGAGCGGCGTCAAGTTCGACCTGAAGACGATGCTGGAAAGGAAAGACAGGATCGTCGGCAAGATGACCTCCGGGATCGCGGGCCTGTTCAAGAAGAACAAGGTCGCGTGGCTCCAGGGCCATGGCCGGCTGGTCTCGGGCGGCACCACCTGGAAGATTCAAATCGACTCTGAAACCGTGGAGTCGAAGAACGTCGTCATCGCGACCGGCTCCAAGGCGCGCCACCTGCCCGGCGTCCCGGTGGACAACAAGATCATCTGCGACAACGAGGGCGCGCTCGCGTTCGACTCGGTACCCGAGCGCCTCGGCGTCATCGGCGCGGGCGTCATCGGGCTCGAGCTCGGCAGCGTGTGGCGGCGACTCGGCTCCAAGGTGAAAGTGCTGGAGGCGCTCCCCATCTTCCTCGGCGCCGCAGACGAAAGCGTGGCCGCCGAGGCGTGGCGCGTCTTCACCAAGACGCAGGGCCTGGACATCGAGCTGGGGGTGTCGATCGGCGGCGTCAGCAGCGTGAAAAATGGCGCGAAGAAAAGCTTGTCGATTCAATATACTGCGCAGGATAAATCAAGTAAGATCTTCGAATGCGATCGGCTCATCGTTTCCGTCGGCCGGGTGCCCAACACCGATGATCTCGGCGCCGAGAACGTCGGCCTCAAGCGCGACGCCGGGGGCTTCATCGAGGTCGACAAGAACTGCCGCACCGCGCTGCCGCGGGTCTACGCGGTCGGCGACGTGGTGCGCGGCCCGATGCTCGCGCACAAGGGCGAGGACGAAGGCGTAATGGTCGCGGAAATCATCGCCGGCCAGCACGGCCACGTGAACTACGACGCCATCCCGTGGGTCATCTACACCGCGCCTGAGATCGCCTGGGTAGGCAAGACCGAGCAGCAGCTCAAGGCCGAAGGAGCGGCCTACAAGGCCGGCCGCTTCCCGTTCGCCTACAACGGCCGCGCCCTCGGGCGCGAGGAACCCGAGGGCTTCATCAAGATCCTCGCCGACGCCGCGAGCGACCGCATCCTCGGCGTGCACGTCATCGGCAGCCTCGCGAGCGAGCTCATCGCCGAGGCCGTCGTGGCGATCGAGTTCGGCGCCTCCTCCGAGGACATCGCGCGCATCTGCCACGCGCATCCCTCGATGTCCGAGGTCATGCGCGAGGCCGCGCTGGGCGTGGCAAAGCGCTCGCTGAACGGATGAGCATGCGCACCGCAGCCTTCGCCCTGGTGGCCGCGGCGCTCGGTGGATGCTCGACCGGGCTGCTCTACTATCCGAAGGTGAACGAGCAGGTGATCTCGCTCGCCAAGGGAGACCTGGAGGCGGCGGGGATCGCTTTCATGACGCCGTCGACCGTCACGGGCCAGGAGCAGGAGAAGGAAGCCGTCGCGCTCACCTTCACCGACGTCCTGAAGAAAGAGCGCCCGGGGCTCAAGGTGGTGCCGCTCGCCCAGACGCTCGGCGCGGTGAACAAGGCCGGGCTCTCCGAGCCTTACAGGCGCATGTACGACGATTACCGCGACACGGGGCTGTTTCCGGCCGAGCCGCTGCGTCGCGTCGGCGCGGCAACCGGAACGCGTTACCTGGCGCAGCTCAAGCTGCAGAATTTCAACGAGAGCTCGAAGAACCGCTTCGGCCTTTTCGGCTTCAGGCTGGTCGACACCCAGTACGCGGACCTGCGCCTGTTCTTCCAGATCTGGGACACGCGCGACGGCTCGATCGCGTGGGAGGCGATGCAGGAGCTGCGCATCACCCGCGAGAGCACCACCGAGGAGCCGCTGATGCTGCGCCGGCTGGTCGAGCGCAGCGCCGAGGAGCTGATCGCGAAGCTGCCGTGACGCAGGACGTCGTCTCGCTCTACCGGCAGCAGCTCGACAGGCGCGGCTTCGTCGCGGACTCGTCGCAGTGGCGCGCGGTGGAGCGCTTGCAGCAGCTCTTCGAGGAGTGGACGGCCTACAAGGCGCGGCGCTCGAGCGCGATCAAGCGCCTGATCGTCAAGCCGCCGCTGCCGCGCGGGGTGTACCTGTGGGGCCCGGTCGGGCGCGGCAAGAGCTTCCTGATGGACAGCTTCTACCTGTGCCTGCCGCTGGTGCGCAAGCGCAGGGTGCATTTCCACCACTTCATGCGCGAGATCCACCGCGAGATGAACCTGCTGAAGGGCACCGAGGACCCCATCGCCGAGGTCGCGGCGCGAACCGCGCGCCGCTACCGCCTGGTCTGCTTCGACGAGTTCCACGTCTCCGACATCGCCGACGCCATGATTCTCGGCCGCTATCTCGAGCAGGTGCTGGAGCGCGGCGTGGTGTTCTGCATGACGAGCAACTATCGCCCCGACGCGCTCTATCCGAACGGCCTGCAGCGCGAGCGCTTCCTGCCCGCGATCGATCTGATCAACCAGCGCCTCGACGTGATCGAGGTCGACAACGGCTCCGACTACCGGCGCCTGAAGATGGAGCGGCTCAAGGTCTACCACATCGGTACGGACAGCGAATTTCCGAAGATATTCGATGCCTTGAAAGACGTCGAAGAAGAGCGCCATCCGCTCGACGTGGAAGGGCGGGCGATCCCCTACCGCAAGCGCGCCGGCGGGCTGGTGTGGTTCGATTTCCAGGTGCTGTGCGCAGGCGCCCGCTCGTATGCCGACTACGTCGACCTGGCGCACCGCTTCCACACCATCATGCTCTCCGGCGTGCCCCGGATGTCGCCCAAGAACGCCGATGCTGCGCGTCGCTTCACCTGGCTGATCGACGTGCTCTACGACGACCGCGTGAACCTCATCGTGTCCGCGGAAGCCGAGCCCGAACAGCTCTTCACCGAGGGCGAAAACAGCGCCGAGTTCCAGCGCAGCGTAAGCCGGCTGCTCGAGATGCAGTCCGTGGAGTACCTGCGGGCGGAGCGGCGCGCCCGGATTCCTCAGCTGCCTCAGCTCCAATAGGGGGCGAAAGCGGAGGCTTTCTGCTCGGCTTCGAGCACGCGCAGCATCGCCGGCCACTCGAGCACGCCGTAGGGTCGGCGCGTCCCGGGCTGGTAGAGGTGCGCGGTTTTCTCGAGCACTTCCCTCGAGGGCAGGGTGAGCTCGGTGCGCGCCGCCATGGCGTCGACCTGCGTGCGGCAGGAGAGCTCGAGCTGGTACAAGGTGTTGAACGCCTGCTGGATCGTCGCGCCGCAGGTGAGCAGGCCGTGGTTGCGCAGGATCATCGCGTCGTGCGCGCCGAGGTTCTTCACCAGCCGCTCGCGCTCGGCGAGCTCGATCGCCGGACCCTCGTAGTCGTGGTAGCCGATGTGGCCCTCGAAGCGGATCGAGGTCTGGCTGATCGGCAGCAGGCCGCACTTCATCGACGCCACCGCCATGCCGGCGCGCGTGTGCGTATGCAGGACGCAGGTCACGTCGCGGCGCGCGCGGTGGATCGCGCCGTGGATGACGTAGCCGGCGCGGTTCACGTAGTAGTCGCTGTCGGGCTTCCAGATCACCTCGCCGTCGAGGTCGATCTTCGCGAGGCTCGAGGCGGTGATCTCCTTGTAAGTGAGACCGTACAGGTTGATGAGGATATGATGCCGCTCGTCGCCCTGCCGTCCGGGGACGCGAGCCGTGATGTGGTTGTAGGTGAGGTCGGTCATCCCGTAGTAGTCGACCAGGCGATAGCAGGCCGCGAGATCGACTCGGGCCTGCCATTCCTCGGCGCTGACCTCGCTCTGGATGGAACGGAAGTTGGTCTCGTATCGCATGAGTGCAAGAATATAGCCGGAGCCAGCATGCCCAAGATCGCATTGGCCTTTTTGGCCGCTTTTTTTGCCACAACTTGTGCTGTAGCGCAGCCATACCCGTCCAAGCCGGTGAAGCTGGTGATCCCGTTTCCGCCCGGCGGCAGCAACGACGTGGTCGGGCGCGTGATCGCCGCGCAGCTCACCGAGCGGCTCGGCCAGACGATGGTCGTCGAGAACAGCCCCGCCGGCGGGGGCATCGTCGGCATCAATGCCACCGCGAAGGCGCGCGCGGACGGCTATACGGTTCTGCTCGTGTCGGTCGGCTACCCGGTGAGCATCGCGCTAGGGCGAATGCCGCTCGAGTCGCTGCAGTGGTTCACGCCGATAGCGACGGTCGCGACCGGCCCGAGCCTGCTCGTGGTGCCCGCCGCCATGCCGGTGAGCTCGCTCAAGGATCTCGTCGACCTGGCCAAGAGGAAGCCTGGGGAGCTCAACGCGAGCGCGGCCGGCCCCGGCAGCTTCCAGCACCTCGCTACCGAGCTCTTCCGGCTGCAGGCCGGCATCGACATCGTCATCGTGCAGTACAAGGGCGGCGGGCCCGCGCTGACCGACACGATCGCGGGCCAGGTGCAGATGAACGTCGGCAGCGTGATCCAGAACCTGCCGCACGTGCGCTCGGGCAAGCTGAAAGCCCTCGGGGTCGGCGGCGCCCGGCGCCTGGTGGCGCTGCCGGACGTGCCGACGTTCGCCGAGGCCGGGCTGCCGGGCGCGGAAGCGACCAACTGGTGGGGCATCGTAGCCCCGGTCGGCGCGCCGGCGAGCGTGGTCGAGCGGCTGCAGCACGACGTCGCCGCGATCCTCGATTCCGCCGAGACACGCAAGCGCCTCGAGCTCGAGGGCGCCGAGCCGCTGCGCATGGGCGGCGCGGAATTCGGCCAGTTCATGAGCGCCGAGACAGCGAAGTGGACGCGCGTGGTCAAGGAAGCCGGCATCAAGGCGGAGTAGGAGCGAGCGCATGGAGAAATCGATCGGGAAATTCAGGGCCTACAAGCTGACCGAAACGCCGGAAAAGAAGATCCGCGCGGAGTTCGTGGAGTGCAGCCTCGACGATCTCGATCCCGGCAACGTGGTGGTGCGGGTGGCGTACTCGGACGTGAATTACAAGGATGCCCTCGCCGCCACCGGCAAGGGCAGGATCCTGCGCCGGCCCTCGTGCATTGGCGGAATCGACTTCTCGGGCACGGTCGTCTCGTCGAGCGATCCCAGGTTTTCGAAGGGGGACGCCGTCCTCGGCGTTGGCTACGACCTGGGCGTGGCGCACCACGGCGGCTACTCCCAATACGCGCGCGTGCCCGGCGACTGGCTGGTCGCGCTGCCGCGCGGCATGTCGCTGTGGGAGGCGATGGCGTTCGGCACCGCCGGCTTCACCGCGGGCATCGGCATCGTGCGCATGGAGGAGAACCGCCTGCGCGCTGCCAACGGGCCGGTCATCGTGAGCGGCGCCACCGGCGGGGTCGGCTCCATCGCGGTGTCGGCGCTCGCCAGGCTCGGCTACCACGTGGTCGCGCTCACCGGCAAGGAGAGCGAAACGGACTGGCTGAAGAAGCTCGGAGCGAAGGAGATCCTGCTGCGCCAATCGCTGAACCTGGAGAGGATCAAGCCGCTCGACAAGGCCACCTGGGCCGGCGCAGTGGACAATCTCGGCGGGCCGGTCCTGTCGTGGATCGCAAGCACCATGCAGGACAACGGGACCATCGCCTCGATCGGCCTTGCGCAGAGCGCGGAGGTTCACACCTGGGTGATGCCCTTCATCCTGCGCGGCGTGAGCCTCCTCGGCATCAACTCCGGCGAAAGCGTGCCGCCCGAGGTGCGCGCGAGCGTGTGGCGCCGCCTCGCCGGCGACATGAAGCCGCCGCTCCTGGCGGAGATGGCGCGCACCATTCCGTTTGCCGAGTTGCCGAAGGTGTTCGACGACTACATTCAGGCCAAGGTGACCCGGCGGGCCGTGATCGATCTAAGCGACTGAAAGCGAAACAGCGCCCGCCCGAGTGTGACAAAGGTCCGCCTTTTCACACCTAAGTGCACGAACTTTAACGAGATTTAGAACTTCGTGACAACCGCTGCCCGGGGCGGCGGGCGGATAATTCCAGCGTTGCCACCGGACGAGTGGCGCGCTGGGGAGCGCGAACGGTAGCTCATGGGGAACGCGACGGACACCGCGGAGAAGCGTGTACTCATCGTGGACGACTCGAAGTTCGTCCGCACCACGTTCAACCGCATCCTGAGATCGAGCTTCGTCGTCCTGGAGGCCGTCGACGGCGACGCAGCCTGGAAGACGATCCAGGAGGACAGCTCGATCGTCATGGTGTTCTCCGATCTCGACATGCCGAAGCTCGATGGCTACGGCCTGCTGCGCCTGATTCGGGGCGCCAAGGACGAGCGGATCAAGAAGCTTCCGGTGATCGTGATCTCGGGCAGCCAGGACCAGGCCGCGCAAAGTCGCGCGCGCCAGGCCGGCGCCAACGATTTCATCTCCAAGTCGGCCGACGCGCCCGACGTCCTCTCGCGCATCGAGGAGATGCTGCGCTCGGTGAAGCCGAGCCCGCGCCCGGCGCCCGCCGCGGCGCAGACCGGTGCCTCGACCATCGTGTCGCAAGCGGTCGCGCAGCTCGTTCCGGCGCAGCCGAGCGCCACGCAGGAGATCGCGACGATCAAGGCGGCGGCCGAGCAGCCCGCGGTGGCGCCCCACGATCTCCTGACCGGAACCCTCACTTCGGCGAACCTGCTCGCCGAAGCGCGCAAGCATTTCTCCCATGCACGGCGCCACGGCGGGCAACTCTCGGTGATGGCGTTCCGCGTCGACAGCCATGCCGAAGCGACGCGCGATGCCGGCAAGGACGTTTCGGAGCAGGTGCTGGCGCGCATCGCCAAGATGGTGCAAGGGATGCTGCGCACCGAGGACTCGATCGGGCGCGTCGCCGAAGCGACGTTCATGATCATTTCTGCGGGCGCCGCCGCCTCGCAAATGATGGGGTTTGCACGCCGCCTGCACGCGCAACTCGAGAGCGCCCAGGTGCGCCACAACAACAAGGTCCTCAAGATCCGCACCAGCTTCGGCCTCGCGTCGCTCGCGCCGGCAAGCGCGGCGATCGAGGACTTGATGAAGCTCGCGCTGCAGCGCGCGCAGGCCGCCGGGTCTCGTCCCGGCGAGCCGATCGTCGGCGAGCCCGAGGCCGCCGCGGCCAAGCCCGCTGCGCCGGCCGCCGCAGCCAAGCCCGCAGCGGCGGTTGCATCGGCGGCCATCGCCTCCGCGCCAACGCCCACCATCGCACCGGCGGCATCGGCGGCGACGCCGCAGAACGACGTCGGCCGCGCGCTCGACATTCTCGCGAAAGCCGATCCGAAGCACCTGGACGACGCGTGCGAGACGGTCCTGAGAGGGTTCCTCGACCAGGTCGTCAAGGTGCTGGCGGCCCGCGAAATCGCCAAAGTTTCGATCTAGACCAGAAGCGCGGAAACGGGTTGGTTACCATAGCGGCAACCTGAGAGGTGCCGCATGGGCGTCTACCGCGAGTTTCATCGCCGCTCGCTCGCAGAGCGAGAGAGCTTCTGGGCCGAGGAAGCAAGGCTGGTCCACTGGCAGCGGCCCTTCGACCAGGCGCTCGACTACTCGAGGCCGCCGTTCGCACGCTGGTTCGTCGGCGGCAGGACCAACCTCTGCCACAACGCGATCGACCGCCATCTCGCCGCGCGCGCGGACCAGGACGCGCTGATCTGGATTTCCACCGAGGTGAACGAGACACGCTCGTACACCTATCGGGAGCTCTCCGCCGAGGTCAATCGCGTCGCGGCGATGATGCGGGACCTCGGGGTCGGGCAGGGCGACCGCGTCATCATCTACATGCCGATGATCCCCGAGTCGGCTTTCGCCATGCTCGCGTGCGCGCGGCTCGGGGCGATCCACTCGGTGGTGTTCGGCGGCTTCGCCGCGGCGAGCCTCGCGGCGCGGATCGACGACGCAAAACCGGCGCTCATGGTCACCGCGGACGGCGGCAGCCGCATGGGAAAGGCAGTGCTGTACAAGTCGCTCGTCGACGAGGCGCTGAAGCTCGCCAAGCATCCGCCGCGCAAGGTCCTGCTCTTCAACCGCGGCCTCGACGAGCGCCTGCCGGTGGTGCCGGAACGCGATGTCGACTGGAACGCCCTGGCGGAGAAGCAGCGCGGCGCCGAGGTGCCGTGCGCCTGGCTCGAGTCGAGCGAGCCGTCCTACATTCTCTACACCTCGGGCACCACCGGGCGGCCGAAGGGCGTGCAGCGCGACGTGGGCGGCTACGCCGTGGCGCTCGCCTCGTCGATGAAGCGCATCTTCTGCGCCGGGGCGGGCGAGACCATGTTCACCACCTCGGACATCGGCTGGGTGGTCGGGCATTCCTACATCGTCTACGCTCCTCTCATCGCCGGCGTGACCACGATCATGTACGAGGGCGTGCCGATCCGGCCCGACGCCGGCGTGTGGTGGAAAATCGTGCAGGACTACAAGGTCGCGGTGATGTTCTCCGCGCCGACCGCGATCCGCGTGCTGAAGAAGCAGGACCCGGCGTATCTCGCGAAATACGACCTGTCGACGCTCAAGCACCTCTTCCTCGCCGGCGAGCCGCTCGACGAGCCCACGCACACCTGGATCAGCGATTCGCTGCGACGCCCGGTGCTCGACCACTACTGGCAGACCGAGACCGGGTGGCCGCTGCTGTCGGCGGTCCCCGGGGTGGAGAAAACGCCGATCAAGATGGGCTCGCCGAGCTTTCCGGTGTACGGCTACGACGTGCGGATCCTGCATGAAACCACGGGAAAAGAAGTCAAGGACGGCGAGAAAGGCGTAGTGACGATCACGCCGCCGCTCCCCCCGGGTTGCATGTCGACGGTCTGGGGCGACGACGAGCGGTTCTTGAACACCTATTTCAAGGACTTCAAGGACCAGCTGGTGTACTCGAGCTTCGACTGGGGCATCCGCGACAAGGACGGCTACTACTTCATCCTCGGACGCACCGACGACGTGATCAACGTCGCCGGCCACCGCCTGGGGACGCGCGAGATCGAGGAGGCGGTGAACATGCATCCGAACATCGCCGAATGCGCGGTTGTCGGGGTGGCCGACGCCCTGAAGGGCCAGATGCCTCTCGCCTTTGCCGTGCTCAAGGATCCCTCCAGGAGCACCTCGGCCGAGGAAGTGCTGCAGACCGTGGACAAGCAGCTCGGCGCGATCGCACGGCCCAAGGCGGTCCATTTCGTCACGCTTCTGCCGAAGACCCGCTCCGGGAAGACGCTGCGGCGCTCGATCCAGGCGCTCGCCGAGGGCCGCGACCCGGGCGATCTCACCACCATCGAAGACCCGGCCGCGCTGCAGCAGATCCGCGACGCGTTGGGGGTGTAGAGTCCGCCCATGAAGACCCGCTCGATGCTCACGCTCGAAGACTGCAAGAGGATCTCCGCCGCCGCCGAATCCGAGGCGAAGAAGAACAACTGGAACGTCTGCGTCGCGATCGTCGACGACGGCGGCCACCTGCTGCACCTTTTCCGGATGGACGGCGCGACGCCCGCGAACTCGCGCATCGCGGTCGAGAAAGGCCGCACCGCCGCCGAGACGCGGCGCTCCACGGCGATGTGGGAAGAGCGCATCAGGAGCGGGCGCACGGCGATGCTCAGGATGCCCGGCGTCACGCCGATCCAGGGCGGCCTGCCGATCGTGATCGACGGCGAATGCATCGGCGCGCTCGGCGTCTCGGGCGTGCAATCGCACGAGGACGAGCAGATCGCCAAGGCCGGGATCGCAGCTCTGACGGCGTAGCTTTTTCCAATGGCAAAACAGATCGCTTGGCTCGGCCTGGGACTGATCGGACTGCCGATGGCGTCGCGCCTGGCCGCGGCGGGGTGGCAGGTTCGTGGATTCGACGTCAGCGGCGAGCGCCTCGCCATGGCCGAAGCGCGCGGAATCACCGCCGCTTCCTCCGCCGCACATGCGTTGGACGGAGCCGCTCTGGTCTTCACCTCGCTGCCGACCGAGGCGGTTCTGGTCGACCAGTCGCGCGCCCTTGCCGAGGGCATGCCTTCTTCCGCCGTCCTCGTGGAGACTTCCACGGTCGGCCCGGTGGCCTCGGCGAAGGTGGCCGCCGCGCTGAGCGCGCGCCGGATCGCGTATCTGCGCGCGCCGATCTCCGGCAGCGTCAATCTCGCGGAATCGGGCGGCCTCACGACCTTCGTGTCCGGCCCAAAGGCCTCTTTCGACCGCGCGCGCGAAGCGCTCGCCGCCTACAGCCGCGCGCAGATCTGGCTAGGGGAGGGCGAGGAAGCGCGCTACGCCAAGCTGGCGATCAACCTCATGGTCGCGGTGACCGCGGGGATGATGGGCGAAACGCTCGCCCTCGCGCAAAAGGGCGGCATCTCGTGGCAGGCGATTCTCGACCTTCTCGGCGAGAGCGTGGTCGCCTCGCCGCTCGTAAAGTACAAGCTCGACCCGCTGCGAAAGCACGACTACGCGCCGACCGCCACCGGCGCGCTGCTCCTCAAGGACCTGGACCTCATCGTCGAGGCCGCGCGCCAGGCGGGCGTCGACGTGCCGCTCGCCCGCGAGGTGCAGTCCGCCTACCGCGGGATGTCGAAGTCCCAGCTCGCAGCCGAGGACTTCATCAGCATCGTGAAGCGCTAAGAGCTGGGCCCCCGCGTTCGCGGGGGCGACCGAGATGTTGCCTAGCGCACCGGCAGGCGCGCGCCCGGGATCTCCAGATCCTGATCCATGCACGAGATCTTGCCGCGCGCGCCGACCGCGCCGCCCTGGTTGACCTCGCCCGCGGCGTTCGGCGAATTGTCACGCCGGTTGCCGTCGGAATTGGCGGTGCAGAACCGCTTGCCGAAAAGCACCGGGCTCGTCGGCAGCTCGAGGATGTGGTTGTTGCCGACCGCGGCATCCGCGGAGTTTCTGAGGCCGGCGGCGTTGACCGGATTGCGGAACACCTCGACCACGTCGCGGTCCTTCGTGACCACGACGATGGCGTTGCGCTCGTTGGCGGAGTTCCAGATGTTGCCCGCGCGGTCGAGCATGATCCCGTCGGTACCCTCGAGGTAAGGATGCGCTACGAAGATGTTGTCCAGACAAAGCGTGTTGGCGGTGAAGGTGGTGTCGCACCCGGTGCGGCTCTTGAGCTCGCCTCGGCGGTGGAACTCGACTTTCCAGATCGCGCCGCGGGCCGTATCGGCGATGTAGAGGTCGCCCTCGCGCGTGAAGGCCAGCCCGTTCGCCACGAGCGGTTGCGGGTTCGGCGTGGCATTGCCCGGCTGCAGGGTTCCATTCGATCGTCCGACGCCTGCGGTGTTGGCCATCGGCTGGATCCGGAACGCTTCGGCGCAACCGCTGAAAGCCGGCTCGCACGCTCCGCCAGCGGGCTGGATTTTCCAGACCCGGCCCAGCCCGGTCGTGCCGTCCCCGGTCCAGAGATTGCCGTCGCCGTCGAAGGCGAGGCCGTTCGTTCCCGGGACGCCCGTGGCGAAGGCGACGCCGAGGGGAGGCGTCACCGCGTTCGGGGTGAGCTTCCAGACCGTGGCGGCGGGGCCGCCGTCGGCGATGTAGAGGTCGCCGTGGGCGTCGAAGGCAGCGCCGGAGGGGTTGCAGCGTGCCGCTGCCGGGTTGGGAATGAAGCCGACCGTGGTGCGCGTGGCGCCGGTGAACTTCCACACCGGGCAGGTATCGTTTACCAGATCCCGGCCGGTGGTGTAGAGGTTGCCATCGTCGTCGGCGGTCAGGCCTTCGATCGCGAGCGGCGTGATGGCCTGGGTGGTGAACGTAGCGCTCTGCGGAAAGCGGCCGCGGTCGTGATCGTCGTCGGCCAAAGCGATGGTGGACAGCGAAGCGAGCGCGGCGCAAGCCGCCGCGACAAGTCTGACGTTCTTCATGGGTTCTCCTCTCCTTGGCGCCTAGCTTGCCGCGACTCTCCGGTGCTGTCTAGCTGCGCGCCGAGTGTATATTTCCGCGCATGCCCGGCTTTCCCCGCGTCCTCGTCGCCGGCGGCGGCATCGGCGGACTGACCGCGGCGCTGGCGCTCCTCAGGATGGGCTGCGACGTCGAGGTGTTCGAGCAGGCGCCGGAGCTGAAGGAGCTGGGTGCGGGGCTGCAGCTCGCGGCGAACGGCACGCGGGCGCTGTTCGCGCTCGGCGTCGGGGAAGAGCTGAAGGCGCTCTCGTGCGAAGCCGAGAGCAAGGAGATACGCCTGTGGAACAGCGGCGAGCGCTGGAAGCTCCACGATCTGGGCAAGGTCTCGGTCGAGCGCTACGGCTTTCCTTATCTCACCGTCTATCGTCCGGATCTCCTGGGAGTGCTGGAGCGCGCGGTGCGCCGCGAGAAGCCCGGCGCCATCCGCCTCGGCGCGAAATGCGTCGGGTTCGAGCAAACAAGGGAATCGGTGACCGTCCGACTGGAGGACGGCGGTGCGGTCGAAGCCGATGCGCTGATCGGCGCCGACGGGGTCCACTCGAGCGTCCGCCAGGGCCTGTTCGGGCCGGACAAGCCCGAGTTCACCGGGGTGGTGGCGTGGCGCGGCATAGTGGCGATGGAGGCTTTGCCAAGGCACATGGCGCGCATGGTGGGTAGCAACTGGGTGGGGCCCGGCGGTCACGTGGTGCACTATCCGCTGCGTGGCGGCAAGGTCATGAATTTCGTCGGCGCGCAGGAGCGCTCCGACTGGCGTGTCGAGTCCTGGAGCGCGCGCGGGACCCCGGAGGAGCTGAAGGCCGATTTCGCCGGATGGCACGACGACGTGCACGCGCTCATCCGGAACATCCCGATCCCGTACAAGTGGGCGCTGATGGTGCGAGCGCCGATGGAGCACTGGACGGTCGGGCGGGTGAGCCTGCTCGGCGACGCGTGTCACTCCATGGTGCCGTTCCTCGCGCAGGGCGCCAACATGGCGATCGAGGACGGCTACATCCTCGCCCGCGCGCTCACCGAGTCGGGCGCGGATGTTCCCGCAAGATTATTGAGTTATGAGAAAGCAAGGCGCGAACGTACGCGTCGTGCCGTCGAAGGCTCGGCAGCGAACATCCGGCGCTTCCACAACAAGGCGCTCGCCGATCCGGCCAAGGCGCGCGAGTACGTGAGCCGCGAGTGGGCCGGAGCGCCCATCGCGGAGCGCTACGAGTGGCTGTTCCGCTACGACGTTACCAAGGAAAAAATCTGGGATGCATGACGTCGAACGTTTCCGGTTACGCCGCTTCCTCGAGTCGCTTGGACCGGAGGAGCTCCAGAAAGTCGAGGGGCCGGTCGCGCTGGCCGATGTCGCCGGGATGCTCGAGGGCAACCCCAAAGCGGTCTGGCTGCAACGCGCGGGCCCCGAAGGCGCTTCGCTCGCCGGCAATGTGGCCGGCAGCCGCTCGCGCCTCGCGGCGGCGTTCGGCACCACGCCGCAGCGGCTGTTGCCGGAAGTGCTTTCGCGCCTCAAGACCCGGCCCGAGGTGGTCGAAGTCTCGAATGCGCCGTGCCAGCAGGTGGTCGAGAAAGATCCGGACTTCACCGCATTGCCGGTGCATCTGCAGCACGGCCTGGACGGCGCGCCGTACGTTTCCGCGTCGACCGATTTCACCGTCGACCGCGAAAGCGGCTGGGTCAACGTCGGCATGCGCAGGCTGATGCTGCGCGGCCGCCGCGAAGCCGGGGTCGATCTCGTGGCGCCGTCCGACCTGCGCGCGATCTATCTTGCGCAGGCGAAACGCGGCGAGGCGCTGCCGATTGCATTCGTGGTCGGCTCGCACCCGATCGACCACGTGGCCGCCACCATGCGCATCCCGGCCGACGAGGCGGGCCTGGTCGCGTCGCTGCGCGGCGCGCCGCTCCCGGTCGTGAAATGCGTGAGCCAGGACCTGCGCGTCCCGGCCGACGCGGAATACGTGCTCGAGGGCTACCTGCACCCGGCGGGTCACGTGGAGCCCGAAGGCCCTTACGGCGAATTCCTCGGCTACTACGGCGCCGTCAAGCGCAATCCCGTGTTCCACCTCACCGCCATCACGCGCCGGCGCGACGCGGTGTTCCAGACCGCGACCATCGGCGGCCCCGCGCTCGCGCGCACCGACACCGCGCAGCTCTGCGCGCTGCGCACCGAGGTCACGGTCTGGCGCTCGCTCGAGACGGCGGTGCGCGAGACGCGGGCAGTCTATGCCACACCCTCGAGCGGCGGCATGTACAACGTGCGCATCGCGCTCAACCAGCGGGTTCCGGGCGAGGCGCGCAACGCCATCGCCGCGGTGTTCGGCAGCCTGGCCAACGCGAAGCACGTATTCGTGGTCGATCCGGACATCGACGTTTTTTCCGACGAGCAGGTCGACTGGGCTTTCGCCACGCGCTTCCAGGCCGACCGCGATCTGGTCGTGGCCACCGGCATGCGCACGCTGCCGCTCGACCCCTCGCTGGGCGGCGCAACCACCGGCGCCAAGGCCGGGTTCGACCTTACCCTTCCCCTGGGAGAGCGCGTCCTCGAGCACAGGATCCCCAGGCCGCCGGCGCTCGACGGCCGGCGCTTCGCTTCGCTGCCGGCGGCGCTCGCCGATGGGCCGAAATTCTTCGCCGAGCTCATGGCCGCCGTGGGCAGTCGCGATGGCCGTGAGATCGTGCGGGAGCTCGAGGTCCTGCGGGGCTCTGGAAAACTTTCGCGCGACCACGAAGGTCGCTACCAGGTGACGCGGTGAAGAGATTAATCCGGATTCCGCATTTCCTCTTTTCTATCGTTATTTCCGTTTCCCTTAGTACGAGCGTGATGGCGCAGGAGCCCGCCTGGCCGACGAAGCCGATCCGCTGGCTCGTCCCGTTCGCGCCGGGCGGTCCGGCCGACGTCGTCGCGCGCATCCTCGCGGCCGGCCTCGCGGAGCGCACCGGGCAGCCGAACGTCGTCGAGAATCACCCGGGCGCGCAGGGAAACATCGCGCACGCCGCCGCTTCCAAGTCGGCGCCGGACGGCCACACCGTGCTCTTCGTGGTGCCCAGCGTGATCACCAATCCGTTCTATCTCAAGGCGAGCATCGATCCCTTCCGCGACCTCGCTCCGGTGATCCACCTCGACATCGCTTCGATGGTGCTGCTCGCGCATCCGGCGTTTCCACCGACGACCACGGCGGACGTGCTCGCCTATATCAAGGCGAATCCGGGGAAGGCGAGCTGCGGCGCCTCCGGTGCGCTCCCTTCGGTGGCCTGCGAGCTGCTTCGTGCGCACGCCGGCGCCGAAGTGCTCATGGTGATGTACAAGGGCAATGGGCCTGCGCTGAACGGCTTGATGGGCGGCGAGATCAATCTCCTCTTCGACGTCGTCAACATCGCCGTGGGTCACGTGAAGTCGGGCAAGGTGCGCGCCATCGCCTCGACCGCGCCGAAGCGGGGCATCGGGCCGCTCGGCGATCTGCCGGTCATGGCCGAGACGATCCCCGGCTTCGAGCTGGTGACCTGGCACGGCATGATGGTGGCCCCCGGAACGCCGCGCGCCCTGGTGCTGCGGCTCAACCGGGAATTCAACGCGTTGCTGCAGCAGCCCGAGGTCAAACAGCGCATGGAGATTTCGGGGCTTCAGATCACCGGCGGCACGCCCGAGGAGTTCGGCGCGATCCTCAAGCGCGACTACGACAAGTACGGCGCGGCGCTGCGCGCGGCGGGAGTCCGGCCCGAATGACCCGCCGCGTAGTGACCGGGCACAGGGACGGCAAGGGCGCCGTCCTCTACGACGGCCCGGCGCCGAATCGCAAGCTCCGCAAAGCCTCCGGGCTCGTCTCCACGCTGGTCTGGGCCACCGACGAGTCTCCTGCCGACATCTCGGGGCTCGCCGACCGCGCCGAGCGCGACATCGGCGTCGCGCCCCCGCCGCTCGGCAGCGTGTTCCGCGTGGTGGAGTTTCCGCCCGGCCAAAAGGCGAGCTCGCGAGAGGCAGTGTTGAAGGAAATGGGTTTGACCCACCAGTCAAACTCGGGTCATCCGGGCATGCACAAGACGCGCAGCGTCGACTATGCGGTGGTCATGGAAGGCGAGATCGACATGATCCTCGACGACGGCGAGGTGCACCTGGCGGCGGGCGATGTGCTGGTGCAACAGGGAACCGACCACGCCTGGGTAAACCGGGGCGAGCGCGCGTGCCGCATCGCCTTTGTGCTGATCGATGCGAGAGAGCTTCCGGCATAATCGAAACACCACAAAGGAGAGGAGGCAGCACCATGAATTCGGCAGTCAATGCCAGCGGCGGCAACACCAGAACCGCTCTTCTGGTGGGACGGATCCTGATCGGCATCCTGTTTCTCGTCGCGGGCATCATGAAGGCGATGAACATCGCCGGCACGACCGGCTACATGACCAAGCTCGGATTCCCTGCGCCCGAGCTCATGGCCTACCTGTCGACCCTCATCGAGCTGGCAGCCGGCGTGCTGCTGATCATCGGCTGGCAGACCCGCCGCGTGGCCTGGCTTCTGATCGTTTACGTGCTGATCGCGACAGGCATGGCGCACCGGTTCTGGGAGTACGAGCCGGCGCAGCGGGTCAACCAGATCAACCATTTCCTGAAAAACCTGGCGCTCATCGGCGCGATGCTCTACATCATCGTCAGCGGTCCGGGTTCCGCTTCGGTCGACAAGAGTTGAGGCGATGCGCGGCGACGCGGCGCTGATCGAGGCGCTCGAACGGGCTCACATCCATCCGCTGTGGGACCGCTACAAGCGCATCACGCCGGCCGCGCCCAGACCGAAGGACCCGCCGATGCACTGGCGCTGGCGCGACCTCGAGCCGTTCGCCGAGCGCGCGGCGCGCGAGGTGGGCATCGAGGACGTCGAGCGCCGCGCGCTCATCCTCGCCAACCCGGCTTTCGGGGGCGAGACGGTGACCACGCAGAACCTGATCGGCGCCTTCACCGTGCTCGAGCCCGGCGACCGGGCGGTGCCGCACCGGCACACCGCGGCGGCGATCCGCTTCGCCGTGCGGGCCGAGGGCGCGCTCACCATCGTGAACGGCCGGCGCTGCGAGATGAAGGAAGGCGACCTCGTCCTCACGCCGCCGATGTGCTGGCACGGGCACATTAACCAAGGGGAGCGGCGCACGGTCTGGTTCGACGCCGCCAACATGCCGGCGATCTGCGCGCTCGACGCGAGCTTCTTCGAGCCGGGCGCACGCGAGGACGAGCGCTTCTGGGAGGTCGGCGCGGAAGGGTCTTCCGAATACCGCTATCCCGGCGACGAGATGCGCCGGCAGCTCGCCGACGCCACCCCCGGCGCGGACGGCGCAAGGACGGTCCGGTATACGAAGAGCGGCGGCTCCGTGATGTCCACTCTCGATCTCTATCTGAAGAGAATCGGCTCGAGAACGCGCCCCATGAGGGGAATGTACAACGCCGTCTGCCTCGTGGTTTCCGGCGAAGGGCGCTCGACCATCGGCGAGCAGCGCTTCGAATGGTCGCGCCACGACGTCTTCACCGTCCCGCACTGGACCTGGGCGAGCCACGAGGCGCGCAGCGCCTCGGCGGATCTCTTCATCGTGACCGACCGCGCGATCTACGAGCGACTGGATCTCCTGAAAGAAGAGCTCCGATGATCGGCGCGGCGATCCGCCGCGTGGAAGACGCGCGACTGCTGACCGGGCAAGGCCAATTCGTCGACGACCTCGCGTTCCCCGGGGTCCTTTACTGCTCGCTTGTGCGCTCCCCGCATCCGCATGCCCGCATCGCGAGCATCGAGCCGCGGGACGCTCTCCTGCCGGGGGTCGCGGCCGTCTTCACCGGAAAGGAGATGGCGGCCGACGGCGTAGGGCCGATGAGCGCAGGCTGGGCGCTGCCGGGCATGGTGGAGCTGCCACGCTGGGCGCTCGCGCGCGACACGGTGCGCCACGTCGGCGAGCCGGTGGCGGCGGTGTTCGCCGAGACGAGGGCGCTCGCGGAGGACGCGGCGGAAGCGGTGCAGGTGGACTACGAGGAGCTTCCCCCGGTCGCGGACGAGCGCGCCTTCCGCTGGACACGCGGCGATGCCGCTGCTGTCGAGGCCGCGTTCAATGGCGCTGCTCGCGTCGTCGAGCTCGAGCTGGTGAACAACCGCCTGTGCGGCGCCGCGATCGAGCCGCGCGGCATCGTGGCGAGCGGCGATACGCTCTATGTCGGCACCCAGGCGCCGCACCACATCCGGCGCTACGTGTGCGCCGAGCTCGGGCTTCCGGAGAGCGAGCTCAGGCTGGTTTCGCCGGACGTCGGCGGCGGCTTCGGCTACAAGGGGAAGCACTACCCGGAGGAGACGCTGCTGGTCTGGGCGGCGCGGCGGCTGCGCCGGCCCGTGAAGTGGATCGCGGGCCGGCGCGAATCGTTCCTTTCGGACACGCAGGCTCGCGATCACCGCACCCGGGCATCGCTCGCGCTCGACGGCGAGGGGCATTTCATCGGCCTGCGCGTGAAGACGCGCGCCGACCTCGGCGCGTACGTTTCGTCGTTCGGCGCCGCGATCCCCGGTCCGATCTACACCGCGCTGCTCGCGGGCCTCTACCGGACGCCGGCCGTCTTCGTCGAGGTCGAGGGCTTCTTCAGCCATACCGTTCCCACCGACGCCTATCGCGGGGCCGGGCGGCCGGAGGCCTGCTACGTGCTCGAGCGCCTCGCCGACAAGTCCGCGCGCGAGCTCGGCCTCCAGCGCGCCGAGATCCGGCAGCGCAATTTCATTCCGGCTTCGGCGATGCCGTACAAGACGCCGGTGGGGCCGACCTACGACTGCGGCGATTTTCCTGGCATCTTTCGGCGTGCCCTTGAAACTTCAGGTTTCGATACGTTTGAGGAACGAAAGAAGAAAAGTGGAGTGCGTGGGAAGCTGCGCGGCCTGGGAATCGCCTGCTATGTCGAGTCTTCGGGCGTGGCCCCGTCGCGCCTCGCGGGCATGATGGGCGCGCGCGTGGGGTTTTACGAGTCGGCGCAGGTGAGGGTCGCGGCCGACGGCAGCGTGACTCTCGCGCTCGGCACCCACAACCACGGACAGGGACACGCCACGACGTATGCCCAGATCGTGGCTGCGAGCTTCGGCGTGCCGATCGAGCGTATCCGGGTCATCGAAGGCGACACCGCCGCGGTGCCGGTGGGCACCGGGACGTTCGGCTCGCGCTCCATCGCGGTGGGTGGCTCCGCGCTTCACAAGGCGGCCGAAAAGGTCCTGGACAAGGGCAAGCACATAGCGGCGCACCTCCTGGAGGCGTCCGCCGGCGACATCGAGTTCGAGGCGGGCCGGTTCAAGGTCGCGGGCACCGACCGCGCGGTGAGCTTCGACGAGGTCGCGCGCGCGGCGAACGTCCCGCATCGGCTCCCGCTCGAGATCCTCGAGCCGGGGCTGGACGAGAGCGCGTTCTACGATCCGCCCAACTTCGCGTTCTCCAACGGGGCGCACATTTGCGAGCTCGAGGTCGATCCGGAGACCGGCGAAGTCGAGCTCGTTTCGTATCACGCGGTCGACGACATCGGCACGGTGATCAACCCGCTCATCGTCGAGGGCCAGCTCCACGGCGGCCTGGCGCAGGGCATCGGGCAGGCGCTTCACGAGCGCACGGTCTACGAAGAGGGCCAGCTCCTCTCGGCCTCCTTCATGGATTACGCCGTACCGCGAGCGGACGAGCTGCCGAGCTTCGTTTCCGAGACGGACGAAAGCCAGCCCTGCACCCACAATCCGCTCGGCGCCAAGGGCTGCGGCGAGTCCGGGGCCATCGGCGCGCCTGCGGCCGTGGTGAGCGCGCTGCTCGATGCGCTCGCGCCGCTCGGCGTGGCCGACATCGAGATGCCGGCTACGCCATACCGAGTGTGGCGCGCCATAATGGGCAAGTGATGCAGTCGTCCTATCGTTCGCAGGAAGTCAACCCGGCCAAGCTCGCCCAGCTCTACCGGAAGGAGCTCGAGCTGTCGCAGGCGAAGAAGGGCGAGACCGTCTGCGTGGTGAGCGACCTCGCCACGCGCCGCGAGTACATCCAGGCGGCCTTTGCCGCGGCCGACGACCTCGGCGTGGACATCTACGAGCTGTGCGTGAACGCGCTGCCCTCGTGGACCAAGGTCGGCGTGCCGACCATCGGCCAGTGCAAGGGGACGCTGGAAGCCGTGCGCGCGGCCGACCTGGTCGTGATCTTCCACGTGCCGCTCTTCACGAAGTGGCTGAAGCAGGTGCTCGACGGCGGCACGCGCGTGCTCATGATCATCGACGCGCCCGACGACCTGGAGCAGCTCATGGCGCCGCCCGGGCTGAAGGAGGCGTGCAAATACGCCGATGCTCTCTACAAGAAAGCCAGGAAGGTCCGCGTCACGAGCGACAGCGGCACGAACCTGACCTATGCCTGCGGCGAATACCCGGTCATGACGCAGTGGGGCTACGCCGACGAGCGCGGTCATTTCGACCATTGGGGCGGCGGCCACATCCACACCTTCCCGAACGAGGGCAGCGCGCACGGCACGGTCGTGTTCCAGCCCGGCGATATCGTGATCCTGCCGTACTGCCGCTATGTTTCGGACCCGGTCAGGCTGGAAATCCGCGAAGGCCATATCGTGAGCGTCGCGGGCGGGATGGACGCGAAGCTGATGCGCGACTGGCTGGAGGACGGCAAGAGCTCGAGCGGCGACCGCGATCCGTACGCGGTGTCGCACCTCGGCTGGGGCCTGAACCCGCAGGCGCTCTGGTACGGCATCGCGCTGCACGGCGACACGCCCGAGCGCCACCGCGCCGCGGCGCGCACCTTCCCCGGCAACTTCCTTTTCTCGACCGGGCCGAACACGCAGGGCGGCGGCAGGCGGGACACGCGCGGCCACTACGACGTTCCGATGCGCGATTGCACGGTGGAGCTCGACGAGCAAGTGGTGATCGACCAGGGCCGGATCGTCGACGAGAAGATGCGCGTCGCCCGCGTGCAGCGTTAAACAAATCGGGGTCAGAGCCCGATTCATGGAGGGTAGTCGTGAAGAGACTCGCGTTTGGCATTCTCGTCCTTGCATTGGCGACCTCGGCAGGCGCTGCCGACAAGGTGAAGATCGGCTTCGTCAGCACGCTGTCGGGGCCCAACGCCGCGATCGGCGGCGACATCCGCGACGCGTTCAACCTCGCGATCAAGCTGAACGGCGGCAAGCTCGGCGGCCTGCCCGCCGAGGTGCTGGTGAACGACGACCAGCTCAAGCCCGAGAACGCCAAGCAGATCGTCGAGCGCTACCTGCGCCTGGACAAGGTCGACTTCGTCACCGGCGCGGTGTTCTCGAACATCGTCGTCGCGATCGCGCCGGACGTCCTCAACGCGAAGACCTTCTTCATCGCGCCGAACGCCGGCCCGGCGATGTACTCGGGCGCGCAGTGCAATCCGTTCTTCTTCGTGTCGTCCTGGCCGAGCGAGGCCTATAGCGAGGCCGCGGGCCAGTACGTCACCTCGAAAGGCCTGAAGAACGTGCTGTTCCTCGCGCCGAACTACGTCGGCGGGCACGACGCGGCGACCGGGTTCAAGCGCTACTACAAGGGCAAGCTGGTCGAGGAGATGTACACCACGCTCGGGCAGCTCGACTACGCCGCGGAGCTCTCGCAGATCCGCGCCGCCAGGCCCGAGGCGCTGTACGTGTTCCTGCCCGGCGGCATGGGCGTCAACTTCATCAAGCAGTTCGTCGCCGCGGGAATGTCGAAGGACATGCAGCTCATCGTGCCGCTGTGGGGCTCGGACCAGGACATCATCCGCGCGGTCGGCGACCCGATGCTCGGGCTCTTCAGCGTCGGCCACTGGTCGATCGACATGGACAACGCGGCGAACAAGAAATTCGTCGCCGAGTTCCAGAAGGCCTACGGGCGCCTCCCGACCGGCTACGCCGCCTCGGGCTACGACACCGCGCTCCTGATCGACTCCGCGGTGCGCAGGGTGAAGGGAAAGATCGAGGACAAGGAAGCGCTGCGCGCCGCGATCAGGGCGGCCGACTTCAAGAGCGTGCGCGGCGACTTCAGGTTCGGCCCGAACCAGTTCCCGGTGCAGAGCTACTACCTGCAGCTCGTCGGCAAGGGCGCCGACGGCCGCCTGGCGCACAAGACGCTCGGAACGGTCCTGCAGAGCCGGGCCGACGCCTATGCGCAGGACTGCAAGATGAGATAGCGGTGGAGCACGTCGTCTTCCTCGAGCGCGGCGCGATCGAGGCCACCGTGCGCCGGCCGTCTTTCGCGCACACCTGGGCGGAGCACGATCGAGTCGCGCCGGCGGAGGTCGCCGCCCTTCTGCGCGAGGCGACGATCGCGGTCGTCAACAAGGCGCCGCTTCCGGAGGCGATCCTCCCGCAGCTCGGCCGGCTGCGGCTGGTGGCGGTGTCGGCAACCGGGACGGACAACATCGATGTCGCGGCGTGCTGCGCGCGCGGGATCGTCGTATCGAACATCCGCAACTACGCGGCGCACACCGTTCCGGAGCACGCCTTCGCGCTCATCCTCGCGTTGCGGCGGAGCCTCGTCGCCTATCGCGACGACGTCGCGCGCGGTCTATGGCACAAGTCGGAGCAGTTCTGCCTCTCGGGGCATCCGATCCGCGACCTGCACGGCAGCACCATCGGCATCTTCGGCGAGGGCGCGATCGGCCAGGGCGTGGCGCAGATCGCGAGCGGCTTCGGCATGCGGGTGCTTTTCGCCGACCATGCGCCGCCCAAGGCCGACGGCGTGCAATTCACGCCGGTCGACACGGTGCTGCGCGAGTCGGATGTGATCACGCTGCACCTGCCGCTTACCCCCCAGACGCGAAACCTGATCGGCGCGCGCGAGCTCGCAGCCATGAAGCCGGGCGCACTGCTCATCAACACCGCGCGCGGCGGACTGGTCGACGAGCACGCTCTGGCCGATGCTCTGCGCAAGGGGCCGATCGGCGGGGCGGGCTTCGACGTCCTCTCGGTCGAGCCGCCGCGCGGGGGCAATCCGCTGCTCGAGCTCGAGCTGCCCAACCTGATCGTCACGCCGCACGTGGCGTGGTCGAGCCGCGAGGCAATGCAGGCGCTGGCCGATCAGCTCATCGACAACGTCGAGGCGTTCGTGCGAGGCGCGCCACGGAACGTGGTCGTTCCGTGACGCGTCCGTACCGGAAGACGAGGTGACCTACATGCCGGCCGCAGCGCCGGCCTTGGAGCATTGCTCGTCCTGGTCGCCGGTGGCGCCGCTCGCCCCGACCGCACCGATGACCTTGCCGTCGTGCATCAGCGGCACTCCGCCCGGTGAGGCGAACACGCCCGGTAGCGTCGCAGTGGCCGGCCCGCCCTTGTTGATCACCTCGGCGAACGCTCGCGTGGGCCGCCGATAGGTCGCCGCGGCCCTCGCCTTGCCGATGGCGATGTCCATGCTGGCGTACTGCGTGTTCTCCATGCGCTCGAAGTACACCAGGAATCCATGCGGATCGACGATCGCGACGGCGACGTTCCAGTGGTTCTTGGTGCATTCCGCGATGACGCCGGCGGCGATCTTCTTCGCCTGGGTGATGGTGACCGACGGGCCGTAGTCGGGACGCTTGTCCTGCGCCCACGCGGCAACGGCGAGTCCGGCCAGCGCGATCCCTGCGAGTGCGGCTTTCAGCTTCATGGATCCTCCTCCTTGGTTGATGAAGACTGGGGGAGCGCGACTATATCGCGGCGGCCGCGCAGGCCTTTTTCTCGCGCCGCGTCCCCCCGGGCGTCAGGTCTGGATGACGCGGGTCTCCCCGGGCTTCATCACGGTGACCTGAACCGACGATGCTATCGCCGCCATGGCCTTGCGGAACTCCTCGCCGGCCTCGACGCCCTTGACGAGCGGGTTGTGCGCGTAGTGCACGGGGATCGCGTGCGAGACGCCGAGCCACTGGCAGGCGCGCGCGGCCTCCTCCGGCCCCATGGTGAACGGGCCGTCGCCGACGCAGATGACGGCGAGGTTCGGCTGGTAGCGCTCGCCGATGGTTTTCATCTCGCCGAAGAGATCGGTGTCGCCGCTGATGTAGACGCGGGTGCCGCCGATGTCGAGGATGAAGCCGACGGCCGGGAAGCCGTGCAGCGTCGAGTGCACCGCGGGCACCAGCCGCGCGGTCATGGCGCCGTGCCTGGCGGTGCCGCCGAAGTTCATGCCCGCGCCGTGGTTGACGACGATCTTCGCCGGATCGAGCCCGACCTTCTTGAAGTCCGGCACCAGGCCGTTGCCGGCGCGCATCAGGTCGCTCTGTCCCGCAGTCGCCACCGGCACGCCGGCGTCGGCGAGCGCCTTGAGCGCGTCGAAGTAGTCGCCCATGTGATCGCCGTGATCGTGGGTAAGCAGCACGAACACCGCTTCGGGGTTCTTGCCGCGCACGTACTGCGCGAACGCCTCCTTGCTCGAATATTCCGGCGCTTTCGGCACGTTGAAGCGCGTCCAGCCCGCGTTGCTCCAGAACCACGCATCGGCATACGCGATCTGCTTGTAGTCCGGCGTCGCCAGCTCGGCCACGCCGCCCCCCAGCCAGCGCACCGAGACCCGTCCGCCCGAGAGGCGGGCGGCCCCGCCCGTGCCGGCGCCGAGCGCGCTGCCGCCGCCGAGCAGGTTGCCGCTGCCCGACGCGCAGCCGCCGAGCACGGCCGCGCCGCCCAGGGCGAGCATGCCCTGCAGGATCCTGCGCCGCCCGGGACGCATGGACCCGGCGATCACCCTTACTTCGTCACTCATCGATTTCTCCTGGTTCGAAAAGGAACCTGCCTACCGCTGCAGGGGATCGGGCTGGGGCAGCGCGACTATACCGCGGTCGCGCAGGCTTTCGACTTCCTCCGGTGAACAGCCCAGGGACGCGAGCAATTCCCGCGCGTGCTCGCCGACCTGCGGCGGGTCGGCGCGCTTCTGCAGCCGCTCGCCGTCGAGGGAAACCGGCAGCGCCGGCACGCGGATCGTCTTGCCGCGCGCGCGCGTTTCGAGCAGGCCGCCGGAGGCGTTGAGGTGCGGATCGTCGAGCAGGTCCCAGGGCTTCGCGATCGGCGCGAACGGCATGCCGATCGCCTCGAGCCTGGCGGCGAGCTCGCCCTGCGAATGCTCGCGCGTGAGCTCATTGATGCGTGGGATGAGCCAGGCGCGCTCCTTGACGCGCTGGCCGTTGGTTCTCAAACGGGAATCCGCAAACAGATCGACCAACCCGAAATCGCGGCAGAACGCCTCCCACTGCGTGTCGGTCACGACGCCGATGAAGAGACGCCCGCCGCCCGCGGTCTCGAAGATGTCGTACACGCCCCAGGCGGGGCGCTTGACCGACATCGGAGGCGGCGCCTCGCCGGTGATCTCGAACTGGGCCATGTGCTGCGCGACGAGATAGGCGGTGCTTTCGAAGAGCGCGCTCGTCACCTGCATGCCGCGGCCGCTGGACTCGCGGCTGCGCAACGCGGCGAGGATGGCGACCGCGGCGAACGTGCCGCCCATGATGTCGACCACCGAGGAGCCCGCGCGCAGCGGCCGCTCGGGCAGGCCGGTCATGTACGCGAGGCCGCCCATCATCTGGGTCACCTCGTCGAGGGCCGGGCGGTGCTCGTAGGGGCCGTGCAGGAATCCCTTCAGCGAGCAGTAGATGAGACGAGGGTTGGCCTGGCCCAGCCGGGCGTAGGAGAAGCCGAGCTTGTCGAGCGCGCCGGGACGGAAATTCTCGGTGAGGACGTCGGCGGTGCGCAGCAGCTTGAGAACGATTTCTTTGCCCTCGGGGCGCTGAAGATCGACCGCCAGGCTTTTCTTGTTGCGGTTGAACACCGGGAAGAAGCCCGACCCGGCATGTTCGAGGCGGCGCGTGTTGTCGCCCTTCAGCGGCTCGATCTTGATGACCTCGGCGCCGAGGTCCGCGAGCACCAGGCCGCACGAGGGCCCCATCACCATGTGCGCGAACTCGACGACCCGCACGCCTTCGAGCGGAAGCATCGGCTAGCGGCCCGTGAATCGCGGCTTGCGCTTCTCGATGAAGGCCGCCAGCCCTTCCCGGAAATCCGGCTCCGAGGCGCTCTGGGCAAAGGCCTCGGCCTCGCGCTGGAGCTGCGACTCGAGGCTCGCGTCGAGCGAGCCGTTGAGGAGCGTCTTGGTGCGCGCGTAGACCGCGGTAGGCCCGGCGGCGAGGCGGGCTGCCAGCCTGCTGGTTTCGCCTTCCAGTAAATCAACCGGAAAAACGCGGTTGACGAGGCCCAGCCGCTCCGCCGTGGCGGCATCGAAGCGCTCGCCGAGGAGCGCGATCTCCATCGCCTTCTTCTGCCCGACGATGCGCGGCAGGGCGAACGTGGAGCCGCCGTCGGGGCTTGTGCCGATCAGCGTGTAGGCGAGCGTGAAGTAGGCGCTGTCGGCGGCGAGCGCGAGGTCGCAGGCCATCATCAGGCTCATGCCGAACCCGGCGACCGCGCCGCGCACGCTCGCCAGCACCGGCTTGGGCATGCGCCGCAGCGCGAGGATCACGGTGTGCACCTCGTGGATCAGGCCTTCGAACTGCACGCGGTTCTCCACCCCCGAGCGGCCTTCGACCAGCGTCCGGAACCACTTGAGGTCGCCGCCGGCCATGAAGTGCTCGCCGCCGCGCAGGACCACGCATCGGATCGAGGGATCGTGCTCAACGGCGAGCACGCTGTCGCGCAGGCCCACCGTCAGGTCGCGGTCGAGCGTGTTCAGCGCCTGGGGCCGGTTGAGGGTGAGCGTGGCCACGGCGCCCTCGCGCGCGACCAGGACCACCGGCTCAGGCATGCGCGCTGAAACCCTTCGGCAGTCCGGCGACCGGCGTGTGGCCGTAGACCGGCTCTTCGGGAATCCCCCGAATCAGGATCTCCCGCGCCTCGAACAGGCGCTCGAGATCGATGCCGGTCGAGACGCCCATGGCCTCGAACATGAACGCGAGGTCCTCGGTGATCACGTTGCCGCTTGCCCCTGGCGCGAACGGGCAGCCGCCGAGGCCGCCCATGGAGCTGTCGAAGTGGCGCACGCCCTCCTCGTACGCGGCGAGCGCGTTGGCGAGCCCCAGGCCGCGCGTGTTGTGGAAGTGCGCGCCTTCGAGCTTCTCCCCAATAGAGGACCGAACACGCGAGAACAATCTTTTTACTTGCGCAGGATTGGCATAGCCAACAGTGTCTGCAAGCGCGACGCCGTCGCAGAACTCGGCGAGGGCCGCTGCGATGCGCAGCACGTCATCCTCGGGCACCACGCCTTGCATGGTGCAGCCGAATGCCGTCGACACGGCGCCCTCGATTTCCACGCCCGCGTGCGGAGACTGCGCGCACTTGCGCACCTCCTCGACCATCTGCTCGGGCGTCATGCGCACGTTCGAGACGCTGTGCTCGCGGCTCGCCGATACCGGGAAGGTGACCTTGTGGGCGCCGGCCTCGATGGCACGCTGGAAGCCTTTCAGGTTTGGTGCAAGTGCCACCACGGTGACGCCGGGAAGCGTTTTCGCGAACTGCACTATGTCGCCGGTATCGGCCATCGCCGGGATCAGCTTCGGCGGCACGAACGAGCCGACCTCGATCTCGGTGAGCCCGGCGCGGGCGAGCGCGCGGATCCAGGCCTTCTTCGCTTCCGTCGGCATCAGGTGCTTGGCGTTCTGCAGGCCGTCGCGCGGCCCGACTTCGCAGATGTGGACTTGGGGCATGCGGCGATTCTAGCGCCGCGCCGGCAGCCTTTTCTCGATTCTTCCGAGGAGCGCGCCGCAACACGCGGCGAGGGCGGCAAACGCGAGCATCGGCCACAACGCGGCGTCCCAGCCGCCGAAGCGCGTGGCGATCCAGGCGAGGGCGAGCGGCCCCACGAACTGGCCTGCCTGCGAGGCCTGCAGCACCAGGCCGTTCGCCGTGGCGATGTGCTGAGGGGTGCGGGCGTGCACCGGCAGGCCGGCGAAGATCGATGCCGGAATGACCCCTGCGGCGACGGAAAAGGCGAGAACCAGCGCGAAGCGCAGCGCGCCGGGCAGCGACGCGGCGAGCATGCCGGCCTCGCAGGCCGCGGCCGCGAGCGCCGCGACGATGATCATGCGGCCGCGCGGCACGCCGCGGGAAAGGAGCCACCCGCCGAGCAGGTTCCCCGGGACGTTCACGAGCACCATGAGCGCGGTGGCGAACGCCGCCGCGCCCGCGGACACCGCGTATTCCTCGGTCAGGAAGGTCGGGAGCCACAGCATCACCGAGCTCCATTGCGCGACATAGCAGGCGAAAAGCGCGGCCATGGCCAGGTTGCCGGCGCTCGCGAGGGTTTCGACCACGAGCCGCAGCGAGCGCACCTCGCCGTAGCGCGTGGGCGGCACGGCGCGCGCGAAGAGCAGCGCCGCCGCGGCCGCCACGGCGGCGAGGGCGACCCAGAAGCCGCGCCACCCGGAGGTCGCGAAGAAGAGCGGCGCGGCGAGAAGCGCCAGCGTGCCGCCGGTGGGCATGTACGCGCTCCAAAGGCCGAGCGCGCGCGCCCGGTCGCGCGCGTTTGCCGCCGATGCCGACATGAGCGTCGGCGCGCACACCGCGAACAGGACGAACCCGATGCCCTCGAGAAAGCGCGACAGCAGCAGGACGAGGAAGCCGCTCGCCGCGGCGCCGGCGAGGCCGCCGAGCGCCATCACCAGAAGCCCGGCGAGCGCGAGGCGCTTGTGGCCGAACCGGTCGCACACCACGCCCGCGACCATGCCGACGGCCATGCCCATGATGTTGAAGGTGGTCGCGATCAGTCCCGACTCGACCAGCGTGAGGCCGAGCTCGGCGCGCATCGCCGGCAACGCCGGCGCCACCTTGGTCATGTACGCGCCGGCGGCGACGCCGGCGGCGAACACGGCCCAGACCGCTCGCCAATTGCTGCTCAAGCGGCAGAGACGGGGAGCTTCAGCTCGACGATCTTCCTCGACCACTCCGCCGGGCCGGCGGCGTGGAGCGAGGTGCCGTTCGCGTCGACCGCGACCGTCACCGGCATGTCCTGCACCTCGAACTCGTAGATCGCTTCCATGCCGAGATCGGCGAAGCCCACCACGCGCGACTTGCGGATCGCCTTGGCCACGAGGTACGCGGCGCCGCCGACCGCGATGAGATACGCCGCCCTGTGCTTGCGGATCGATTCGATCGCCGCGGGTCCGCGCTCCGCCTTGCCGATCATCGCGATGAGCCCGGTCTCGCCGAGCATCGTGTCGGTGAACTTGTCCATGCGGGTCGAGGTGGTCGGCCCCGCGGGACCGACGACTTCATCCCGCACCGGATCTACCGGCCCGACGTAATAGATCACGCGATTCCTGAAGTCCACGGGAAGGGGTTTTTTGTGCTCCAGCAAGTCCTGGATGCGCTTGTGCGCCGCGTCTCTTCCGGTCAGCAGTTTCCCGGAGAGCAGAAGTCGATCGCCGGGCTGCCACGAGGCGACCTGCTCTTTCGTCAACTGATTCAAATCCACTTTGCGCGACTTGGCGTCCGGAGTCCACGAAACGGCTGGCCAGTCGGAGAGCTTCGGCGCCTCGAACTCGGCCGGCCCCGTGCCGTCGAGCACGAAGTGCGCGTGCCGCGTAGCGGCGCAGTTGGGGATCATGGCGACCGGGCGATTCGCCGCGTGCGCCGGATAGGTTCTGATCTTCACGTCGAGGACCGTCGACAGGCCGCCCAGGCCCTGCGCGCCGATGCCGAGCGCGTTCACCTTGTCGTAGAGCTCGATGCGCAGCGCCTCGAGCTTGTCCCGCGGCCCGCGCGCCTTGAGCTCGGCCATGTCGATCGGCTCCATCAGCGATTCCTTGGCAAGGAGCATCGCCTTCTCCGCGGTGCCGCCGACGCCGATGCCGAGCATGCCCGGCGGGCACCAGCCCGCCCCCATCGTCGGCACCGTCTTCAGGACCCAGTCGGCGATCGAATCGGAGGGATTGAGCATGGCGAACCTCGATTTCGCCTCCGAGCCGCCGCCTTTCGCGGCGACGTCGCATTCGAGCTTGTCCCCCGGCACGAGCTGCACGTTGATCACCGCGGGGGTGTTGTCCTTGGTGTTCCTGCGGCCAAAGTCGGATTCGTCCAGCACCGAGGCGCGCAGCTTGTTGTCGGGATCCATGTAGGCGCGGCGCACGCCTTCGTTGACCGCGTCTTCCAGCGAGGAATCGAAATCGAAGCGCACGCCCATGCCGATCTTGAGAAAGACGTTGACGATGCCGGTGTCCTGGCAGATCGGCCGGTGCCCCTCGGCGCACATGCGCGAATTGGTGAGGATCTGGGCGATCGCGTCCCTCGCCGCGGGCGATTGCTCGCGCTCGTAGGCGCGGCCGAGCGCCTGGAGGTAGTCCGCCGGGTGGTAGTACGAAATGAACTGCAACGCATCCGCGATGCTCTGGACGAGGTCGGCCCGCTTGATGGTGGTCAAGGTTTTCTCTTCATTGGGAATCTGGAACCGGATCCGGGAGCGAAATTCGACTCTAGTATACCGGCGTCTTTACACCCTGCTGAATTGGTGCTTGTATTGGGCATTCACCGAGGAGGCAGCATGGCGTCCGGAATCGAAAGCGTCCTGCAGGAAAAGCGCGTATTTCCACCCGCCGCGGAAGTCGTGAAGCAGGCGAACATTCCCGGCATGGAGGCCTACCGCAAGATGGTGGCGGAGGCCGAGCGCGATTTCGAAGGGTTCTGGGGCCGCCTCGCGCGCGAGACGCTGCAGTGGTCGAAGCCATTCACGAAGGTGCTGGACGAGTCGAAGGCGCCGTTCTACCGCTGGTTCTACGACGGCGAGCTCAACGCCTCCTACAACTGCCTCGACCGGCACCTGAAGACCCAGCCCGACAAGGTGGCGATCATCTTCGAGGCCGACGACGGAAGCGTCACGAAGATCACCTACCGCGAGCTGCACCGCGACGTCTGCCGCTTCGCCAACGCGCTGAAGGCGATGAGCATCAAGCCGGCCGACCGGGTGCTCATCTACATGCCGATGTCGATCCACGCCGTGGTCGCGATGCAGGCCTGCGCGCGCATCGGCGCGACGCACTCGGTGGTGTTCGGCGGCTTCTCCGCGAAGAGCGTGCAGGAGCGGATCATCGACGCGGGCGCCGTCGCGGTGATCACCGCCGACGGACAGTTCCGCGGCGGCAAGGAAATCCCGCTGAAGCCCGTGGTCGACGAGGCGCTCGGCATGGGCGGCTGCGAAGCGATCAAGAACGTGATCGTCTACAAGCGCTCGGGCAGCAAGGTGCCGATGAGCGCGGGCCGCGACCGCTGGTGGGACGAGGCGGTGAAAGGCCAGCCCGACACCTGCGAGCCGACGAGCGTCAACGCCGAGCATCCGCTTTTCATCCTCTACACCTCGGGCTCGACCGGCAAGCCGAAGGGCATCCAGCATTCGACCGGCGGCTATCTGCTGTGGGCGATGCTCACGATGAAGTGGGTGTTCGACAACAAGCCGAGCGACGTCTTCTGGTGCACGGCGGACGTCGGCTGGGTCACCGGCCACACCTACATCACGTATGGGCCGCTCGCGGTGGGCGCGACCGAGGTGGTGTTCGAGGGCGTGCCGACGTATCCGGACGCAGGGCGCTTCTGGAAGATCATCCAGGACCACAAGGTGAACGTGTTCTACACCGCGCCGACCGCGATCCGCTCGCTCATCAAGGCGGGCGGCGACCTGCCGAAGAACTACGACCTCTCGTCGCTGCGCATCCTGGGCACGGTCGGCGAGCCGATCAATCCCGAGGCGTGGATCTGGTACCACGAGACCGTGGGCCGCAGCCGCTGCCCGATCGTCGACACCTGGTGGCAGACCGAGACCGGCGGCCACATGATTTCGCCGCTTCCGGGCGCGACCCCGACCAAGCCCGGCTCGGCGACGCTCGCGCTGCCGGGGATCTTCGCCGACATCGTCGACGAGACCGGGCATCCGGTGGGCAAGGGCAAGGGCGGCATCCTCGTGATCAAGCGCCCGTGGCCGGCGATGCTGCGCACCATCTGGGGCGACCCCGAACGCTACAAGAAGACCTACTGGCCGGAGGACTTCAAAGGCAAGCTCTACCTCGCCGGCGACGGCGCGAGCACCGACGAGGACGGCTACTTCCGCATCGTCGGCCGGATCGACGACGTGCTCAACGTGTCGGGGCATCGCCTGGGCACGATGGAGATCGAGTCGGCGCTGGTCGCGCACAAGGCGCTCGTCGCCGAGGCGGCGGTCGTCGGCCGGCCCGACGACCTCACGGGCGAAGCGGTGTGCGCCTTCGTGGTGCTGAAGGGCGCGCGCCCGACGGGTGCCGAGGCGAAGAAGGTGGCCGAAGAATTGCGCAACTGGGTGGCCAAGGAAATCGGCCCGATCGCCAAGCCGAGGGACATCCGCTTCGGCGACAACCTGCCGAAGACGCGCTCCGGCAAGATCATGCGACGCCTCCTGCGCTCGATCGCGAAGGGCGAGGAGATCACGCAGGACGTGTCGACGCTCGAGAACCCGGCCATCCTCGAGCAGCTGAAGCAGACGATGTGACAGTCCCGGCGCGGGCGCGGTGCTGCGTCACCGTAGTGCGCGCGCGGCCACCGGACTGAGAGGCGAGGGCAGGAGGGCCCGTGAACGAACGCAAGGGGCAGCGTTTCATCGCGCTGTGCATGCTCGGGATGGTGCTGTTCAACTTCCCGGTGCTGGCGCTCTTCAATGTCGCCGGAACCGTCCTCGGCGTGCCGGTGCTCTATGCCTACCTCTTCGCCGCCTGGGCGGCGCTGATCGCGGTGCTGGCGCTGCTCGCCGAATCGAGCGACTAGCGGGGGCGCGCGCCACATGCTGCAAGGCCCGGTCATCATCCTGACGTCGTTCGCCTACCTCGGGCTGCTCTTCGCCATCGCGTATTACGCCGACCAGCGCGCCGACGCCGGGCGCCCGGCGCTTGCGAGCCCGTACATCTACAGCCTTTCGCTCGCGGTCTACGCGACGGCGTGGACCTTCTACGGCAGCGTCGGACGGGCGGCGATCGACGGCGTGGGCTTCCTGCCGATCTACATCGGCCCCACCCTGATGATCGCGCTGTGGTGGCTCGTGATGCGCAAGATCCTGCGCATCTCGAAGCAGAACCGCATCACCTCGCTCGCCGACTTCATCGCGTCGCGCTACGGCAAGAGCGCGCTGCTCGCGGGTCTCGTCACGGTGATCGCGGTGATCGGCATCCTGCCGTACATCTCGCTGCAGCTGAAGGCGGTATCGACGAGCTTCTCGATCCTGGTGCAATACCCGGAGATCGCGCTGCCCTGGCAGTCCGGCGCGACCTCGATGCGCGAGGACACCGCGCTCTGGGTGGCGCTGATCCTCGCCGCGTTCACCATCGTCTTCGGCACGCGCCATCTCGACGCGGCCGAGCACCACCCCGGGATGGTGGCGGCGATCGCCTTCGAGTCGCTGGTGAAGCTGCTCGCGTTCCTCGCCGTGGGCGTGTTCGTCACCTTCGGCATGTTCAACGGCTTCGGCGATCTCTTCGCGCGCGCCGCGGCGGAGCCGCGGCTCGCCGCGATGCTGACCCCGCTCGAGAGCCTCGCCGGCGGCTACGCCGGCTGGGTCTGGCTCACCATCCTGTCGATGATGGCGATCATGTTCCTGCCGCGCCAGTTCCAGGTCACGGTGGTGGAGAACCTGGACGAGCGGCACCTCGACAAGGCGATCTGGCTGTTTCCGCTGTACATGCTCGCGATCAACGTGTTCGTGCTGCCGATCGCCTTCGGCGGCCTGCTGCGCTTCCCCGACGGCAGCGTGGACGCCGACACTTTCGTGCTGACCCTGCCGATGGCCGAGAAGCGCGAGTGGCTCGCGCTGCTCGTCTTCATCGGCGGGCTGTCGGCCGCGACCGGGATGGTGATCGTCGAGACCATCGCGCTCTCGACCATGGTGTGCAACGACCTGGTCATGCCGGTGCTGCTCAGGATGCGGCGCCTGCGCCTGAACCAGCGCGCCGACCTGACGCGGCTCCTCCTCGGCATCCGCCGCGGCGCGATCGTGCTCATCCTTCTTCTGGGCTACCTGTACTTCAAGCTCGCCGGCGAAGCCTACGCGCTGGTGTCGATCGGCCTGATCTCGTTCGCCGCGGTGGCGCAGTTCGCGCCGGTGGTGCTCGGCGGCATCTTCTGGAGGGGCGGGACCCGGCGCGGCGCGCTTTGCGGCCTGGTCGCGGGCTTTGCGGTGTGGGTCTACACGCTGCTCCTGCCGGCGCTCGCGCGCTCGGCGTGGCTGCCGATCGGGCTGCTCGAGCACGGGCCGTTCGGCATCGGCCTGCTCAACCCGCTCGCCCTTTTCGGCCTGTCGGGGCTCGACCAGATCACCCACGCGATGATCTGGAGCATGCTCGCCAACATCGGCGCTTACGTCGGCGTCTCGCTCATCGCGAGCCCCAGCGCCGAGGAGCATCGCCAGGCGAGCGTGTTCGTCGACGCGTTCCGCGAGCCGGGCGGGGCGCGCTTCTGGCGCGGCACGGCGTCGCTCCCGGACCTCTACAACCTGCTCGCGCGCTTTCTCGGCGCCACGCTGGCGGGCGACGCTTTCCGGCAGCACGCCGCGTCCAAGGGCAGGCACTGGCCGGAGGAGGCGCTCGAGGTGGATGCCGAGCTGGTGCATTTCGTCGAAGTGCAGCTCGCGGGCGCGATCGGCGCGGCCTCGGCGCGGGTCATGGTGGCCTCCGTGGCGAAGGAAGAGGCGCTCACGCTCGAGGAGGTGCGCGCGATCGTCGACGACGCGTCGCAGGCGGTGATCTACAGCCATCGCCTCGAGCAGAAGTCGCGCGAGCTCGAGGCGGCGACCGCGGGCCTGCGCGCGGCCAACGAGCGGCTGCAGGAGCTCGACCGGCTCAAGGACGACTTCGTGTCGATGGTGAGCCACGAGCTGCGCACGCCGCTCACTTCCATCCGCGCCTTCACCCAGATCCTGTTCGAGGACCCCGAGGTCGAGCTCGAGCAGCGCAAGAAGTTCCTCGGCATCATCACCAAGGAGACCGAGCGCCTGACCCGCCTCATCAACCAGGTCCTCGACGTCTCGAAGATGGAGTCCGGCCGCGCCGACTGGCAGGCGGCGCGCGTGGACCTGAAGGAGGTCATCGCCGACGCCGTGGCCGGCATGAGCCAGGTGTTCGAGGAGCGCAACATCAGCGTCGACGTCAGGATGCCGGAGCGGGTGCCGGCGATCACCGCGGACGTCGACCGCGTTATCCAGGTGCTGCTCAACCTGCTGTCGAACGCGGCGAAGTTCTGCGATTCGAGCGACGGCCGCATCGAGATCGAGCTCCTGCGGCAGGGGCCGGCGCTGCGCGTGGACGTGCGCGACAACGGCGCCGGGATCGACCCGGACGACCAGAACGTCATCTTCGACAAGTTCCGGCAGGTCGGCGACAGCCTCACCGACAAGCCGCACGGCAGCGGCCTGGGCCTGCACATCAGCCGCCAGATCGTCGAGCACTACGGCGGGCGCCTGTGGGTCGAGAGCCGGGCGGGCGCGGGATCGTGCTTCTCGTTCACGCTGCCGCTCGACGTCGCGGCCGCGACGCGCGCCGCATGAGCCGGAAGATCCTGGTCGCGGACGACGAGCCGAACATCGTCACCGCGCTCGAGTTCCTGCTGCAGCGCCAGGGCTTCGAGGTCCAGGTGGCGCGCAATGGCGACGAGGCTTTGAGCCTGATCGAGAACGCCCGGCCCGACCTCGTGCTCCTCGACGTGATGATGCCGCTGAAGAGCGGCTACGAAGTGTGCCGGCGCATCCGCGAGCGGCCCGACTGGAGCCATATCAAGGTGGTCATGCTCTCGGCGAAGGGCCGCGATGCCGAGGTCGCGCAGGGCCTCGACCTCGGGGCCGACCTCTACGTCACCAAGCCGTTTTCCACTCGAGACCTGGTAGCGAAGATCCTGCAGCTCCTCGGCGGCTGAGCGCGATGATGCGGTGCAGCGCGCCGCTCGGAACAGGGTCGTAAGTCCCACGTAAGAAATGGGGGCCATAGTCGGCCGCGCCCGGCGGATTCTCGCCGTCGACGAGAGAGAGGGGAGCGATCATGGCGAATACAACGGCCAGCAAGGGAAGGTTCGAAGAAGAGTCGGACCGCAGCTTCAAGACCGAGGAGCGGCGAGTCATCTTCGCCTCCTCCCTCGGCACGGTGTTCGAGTGGTACGACTTCTACCTGTACGCGGTGCTCGCGCCGTTCTTCGCGGTTCTGTTCTTCCCGCCGGGCAACCAGACCGCGGCGCTGCTCTCCGCCTTCGCGGCCTATGCCGCGGGCTTCCTGGTGCGCCCGTTCGGCGCGCTGGTGTTCGGCCGCATCGGCGACCTGGTCGGCCGGAAGTACACCTTCCTCGTCACGATTCTCTTCATGGGCGCGTCCACGTTCCTCGTCGGCCTGCTGCCGACGTTCGCCACGGTCGGCTGGCTCGCGCCGATCCTGATGGTGACGCTGCGCCTGGTGCAGGGTCTCGCGCTCGGCGGCGAGTACGGCGGCGCGGCCACCTACGTGGCGGAGCACGCGGCTCCGGGCAAGCGCGGCTACGATACGAGCTGGATCCAGACCACGGCCACGCTGGGACTGTTCCTCGCGCTGCTGGTGATCTGGCTGTGCCGCAGCAACATGGATCCGAAGACGTTCGCCGAGTGGGGCTGGCGCCTGCCGTTCTGGGTGTCGATCATCCTGCTCATCTTCTCGGTGTACATCCGACTCAAGCTGCACGAGTCGCCGCTGTTCCAGCAGATGAAGGCCGAGGGCAAGGGCTCGAAGTCGCCCCTCACCGACAGCTTCACCAAGTACCCGAACAACAAGTACGTGCTGCTCGCGCTGCTCGGCGCCACCGCCGGGCAGGGCGTGGTCTGGTACACGGGCCAGTTTTACGCGCTGTTCTTCCTGACGATCACGCTCAAGCTCGACTATGTCTCGGCGTACTGGCTGATCGGGATCTCGCTCTTGATCGGCACGCCGTTCTTCATCGTCTTCGGCTGGCTGTCGGACAGGATCGGGCGGCTCAAGATCATCATGGCGGGCTGCCTCATCGCCGCGGTCACGTATTTCCCGCTGTTCCAAGGGCTCACGCACTACGTCAACCCGGCGCTGGAGGAGTTCTCGAAGAAGACGCCCGTGAGCGTGACGGCGAACCCGGCGGACTGCCAGTTCCACCTGTTCGTCGGACCGTGGAGCAAGTTCTCCGACTGCGACCGCGTCAAAGATTTCCTGACCAAGCAGGGCCTGTCCTTCAAGTCGGTGGACGGGCCTGCCGGGAAAGTCACGACCACGATCGGCAACGAGAAGCTCGAGGGCTGGGACCAGGCAAAGCTCGCCGCGACGCTCAAGGCCGCAGGCGCTCCGGCCTCGGCCGACAAGAGCAAGGTCAACTGGGTGATGGCCGAGCTGATCATCGTGATCATGGTCATCTACGTGACCATGGTGTACGGCCCGATCGCCGCGTTCCTGGTCGAGCTCTTCCCGACCGAGATCCGCTACACGTCGATGTCGCTCCCCTACCATATCGGCAACGGCTGGTTCGGCGGCATGCTGCCGCTCACGGCCACCGCGCTGGTGGCGGCCACCGGCGACATCTATTACGGGCTGTGGTACCCGATCGTGGTCGCCGTCATGACGCTCGTCATCGGCACCATCTTCCTGCGCGAGACGCACCAGCGCGACATCCGGACCTACCAGCACCAGAGCGCCTAGTCCGGTCCGACCGGAAAAGCCCGCCGCGAGGCGGGCTTTTTTGTTTTGCGCGCGCTAGAATTTCCGCCTCGCGGAGAGATGGCCGAGCGGCTTAAGGCGCACGCTTGGAAAGCGTGTAAACGTTAATAGCGTTTCGAGGGTTCGAATCCCTCTCTCTCCGCCAGCAACTCCACTTGAGCGTCACACCGCGAATGAAGCGCTCGCGTATCGTCCGCCTCGTTCTGCACGAGCGTACCGCCCTCGCGACCGTAGCGACGGCGGGAGCGGCGTGCGTGGCCGTGGGAACCCCGTTCGAGTTCATCCTGTTCGGCGTGACGCTTTGTGGCGTCGCGCTGTTTCACCGCCATACGCTGCAAGTGGCGCTTGCCGGGCTGGTCTGCATCGTCCTCTACAAGCTGTCCGTCACCGGCTTCAGGAGCGGCCCGGGCTTCGAGGGCCTCGCGCTGCATCTGGGCCATGAATGGGTCGTCCTCACGAACCTGCTCGGCCTGCTCCTCGGATTTGCGCTGCTGTCGCGCCACTTCGAGGAAAGCGGCATCCCGGCGCTGCTTCCGCGCTTTCTGCCGCCAGATTGGAGGGGCGGATTTCTGCTCCTCGCGTCGATTTTCATCCTCTCGTCCTTTCTGGACAACATCGCGGCGGCGCTCATAGGCGCAACCATAGCGAGCAGCGTCTTCCGCCGGCGCGTCCACATCGGTTATCTCGCGGCCATTGTCGCCGCCTCCAATGCCGGCGGCTCGGGCAGCGTCATAGGGGACACGACCACCACCATGATGTGGATCGATGGCGTGGACCCCGTCGATGTCCTGGAGGCCTTCGTTGCGGCGGGCGTCGCGCTGCTGATTTTCGGCATACCGGCGGCGTGGCAGCAACACCGCTATTCGCCGTTGACGCGGGACGATTCCGCAGCCGTAGTGGTCGACTGGGCACGCCTCGCGATCGTCGGCGCAATTCTGCTTGGCGCGATTGTCACTAACGTCGTCGTCAATCTGCACTATCCGGATTCGGCGGATAGCTTTCCGTTCCTCGGCGCAGCGGTGTGGGTAGTCATCTTCGCCAGCACCGGATGGCGGCGCGCAGATTGGGCCGTGGTGCCGGCTGCGCTCAAGGGCAGCCTCTTTCTCCTCGCGCTCATTCTCTGCGCCTCGTTCATGCCGGTGGAGAAACTGCCGCCGGCGTCATGGGCCACCGCGTTGGGCCTGGGGTTCGTGTCCGCGGTATTCGACAACATTCCGCTCACCGCTTTGGCGCTGAAGCAGGGCGGATACGACTGGGGATACGTCGCGTACGCCGTTGGCTTTGGCGGCTCGATGATGTGGTTCGGATCGAGCGCCGGTGTCGCCGTCAGCAATCTGTTTCCCCAGGCGAAAGCGGTGGGCTTGTGGCTGAAGCACGGGTGGTATGTCGCGCTGGCCTACGTGGTGGGATTCGTCGTCATGCTGGCTGTCCTGGGGTGGCACCCGAATGCGGCTCACAGAGGCCCGCTCGCCGCACCGACGAGCGGAGCCCAGGTTACCGGTGCGGCTTCTGCAAACGTACAATCGGGCCCAATGGAAATCTTCTTTCTCGCCGCGCTTGTGGTTCTCCTCCTCGTGATCATGCACCGGGCTGGCGCAAAGAAAGGCGGCCTCGTGCACGAATCGAGCCGAGGGTCTTTCCTTCGCGACCTGAACCGAAAGCTGGAAGCAGAGCGCGAGCGCTCCGGCTCCGCTTCGAGGCTGAGGCTGACCCGCGAAAAGGCGGCCCTCGTGCTGGTGGCGATGGCGTCGATCGCGCTTGTCGATGCTCAGATCGGCCAAATCAGCCTGTGGCCGCTGTACTTGGCGCCGGTTATCTTTCTCAGCTGGATAGGCGGCTTTGCAATAGGCGCGCTCACCGCATGTCTGGCGGGAGTGCTCCTCGTAACGGCGGTCCAGTTCAGCGGCCATCCGTACGCGAACAACTACTTCTTTGCACTGGCTACGATGTCCCATGTCGTCGCCCTGGTCGTGGTGGCGTGGCTGGCGAGCCGAGCGGCGGCTGCCAACGGCAAGGGGCGCAGGCGCTCGAGCGAGAATGACCTGAACGGCCTGGCCCGTTGAGCCAGGAGACACCGGAACGGCCGAGCACTTCGCCCTGAGCGGCGCTAGTCGGAATTGCCGAGCTTGCCGACCTTCATGAGCCAGGAAAGCACGCCGAAGAGCGCCGCGATGCAGGCGAGAAAAACCCAGAACCAGCCGTAGCCCGCCGAGATGTCGCGGTCGGCGGCTTCGGTGAGCGTGGCCAGCCCGGAGAACGCGGAGAAGGCGAAGCCCAGGCAGATCAGCGCGAACGCTGCGCACAGCCACACCGCGAGCGCGGCGGAAATTTGCATGCGGCGATGCTAGCAGAGGCCTGAAAAGAAAACGCCCCGCGGGGTCGCCGCAGGGCGTTGAAACCATCGCGCGTGCTCCACGCGATGGAGGAGGATTCGGTACCGGCTCCACCATAGCCCCGACCGCCATCGAAGGCCTTGCTGCAAGCTGACGGGCGCCTTTCGCGCCGGCACCGTTTCGCGAAATGGATGACTTACAATGGGAGCCGGCGGGCCTCCCCGCATTGCAGTTCGGTGAACCTGGTCAGGTCCGGAAGGAAGCAGCCACAGCCGGCCACTGCAAGTGCCGGGGTTCGGGCTCGCCTAGAATTCTGACTAAGCGATGAGCTATCAAGTACTTGCCCGCAAGTGGCGGCCGCGGGATTTCGGCAGCCTGGTGGGGCAGGAGCACGTCGTGCGCGCGCTGCGCCACGCGCTCGAGCAGAAGCGTCTGCACCACGCCTACCTTTTCACCGGTACGCGCGGGGTGGGCAAGACTACGCTCGCGCGCATCCTGGCGAAGTGCCTGAACTGCGAGACCGGCATCACGCCGCAGCCCTGCGGCAAGTGCTCGGCCTGCGTGGAGATCGACGGCGGCCGCTTCGTCGACCTCCTCGAGGTCGACGCGGCGACCAACACCAAGGTCGACGAGATGCGCCAGCTCCTCGAGACCGCGCAGTACGCGCCGACGCGGGGGCGCTTCAAGGTCTACGTGATCGACGAAGTCCACATGCTGTCGAGCTCGGCCTTCAACGCCATGCTGAAGACGCTGGAGGAGCCGCCCGAGCACATGAAGTTCATCCTGGCGACCACCGACCCGCAGAAGATCCCGGTGACGGTGCTGTCGCGCTGCCTGCAGTTCAACCTGAAGCAGATGCCGCCCGCGTCCATTGCCTCTCACCTGGAGAAGGTGTTGTCGGCCGAAGGCATCCAGTTCGAAGCCGCAGCCTTGCAGCTCATCGCCCGCTCGGCGGCGGGCAGCATGCGCGACGCGCTCTCGCTGCTCGACCAGGCGATCGCGCACGGCGGCGGCCGCGTGGCGGCGGCCGCGGCGGGCGAGATGCTCGGCGCCATCGACCAGGGCTACCTCGTGCGGCTGCTCGAGTGCGTGGCGGCCGACGACGCCGCGGGCGCGGTGGCGATCGCGAGCGAAATGCAGTCGCGGAGCCTGTCGTTCGACGCGGCGCTCGCCGATCTCGCGAGCCTCCTTCTGCGCATGGCGCTCGCGCAGTCGGTTCCAGGCGCGCTCGAAGAGCTTCCCGAGCCGGAGCGGCTGTCGGCGCTCGCCGGCAAGCTCGATCCGGAATCGGTCCAGCTCTACTACCAGATCGCGCTGCAGGGCCGTGAGGACCTTCCGCTCGCGCCCGACGAGCATGCCGGCTTTCTGATGAGCGTGCTGCGCATGATCGCTTTCCGGCCGGAAGGAATCGGCAAGGCTTCGCCGCAACCCAAGCCGGAAGCGGCGCGACCGGTTGCGAAGCCCAAAGCGGCGAATTCGGGCGACTGGCCGCAGCTCGTGCGCGAGCTCGCGGTCACGGGAGCGGCGCGCGAGCTCGCGCGCAATGCGGAGCTCAAGCGCCAGGAGAGCGGTATCTACGAGCTGGTCGTGCCGAAGGCGAAGGCATATCTCGCCGACCGCGCCTACGTGGACAAGCTGAAGGCCGCGCTCGACCAGCACCTGGGCACGGCGGTGCGGGTCAGCGTCGCCGTGGGCGAGGTCGCGGGCGTGAGCGCGGCCGCGCTCGAGGCGAGCGAGCGCGAGGTGCGGCGCGCCGAGGCGGTGAAGTCGGTGCAGGGCGACGGCTTCGTGCAGGACCTCGTCAACATCTTCGACGCGAAAGTGGTCGATTCTTCCATCCGGGGACGCGAGAAATGAAAGGCAATATCGGGCAGCTGATGAAGCAGGCGCAGCAGATGCAGGAGAACATGCGCCGCATGCAGGAGAGCCTCGCCACGATGGAGGTCGAAGGCCAGTCGGGCGCCGGCATGGTCAAGGTGCAGATGACCTGCAAGTACGAGGTGAAGCGCGTCGCCATCGACCCCTCGCTCGTCGGCGACGACCGCGAGATGCTCGAGGACCTCATCGCCGCCGCCTTCAACGACGCCGCGCACAAGGTCGAGGCCACGATCGCGGAGAAAATGAGCGGCATGACGGCGGGCCTGGGCCTTCCCGCCGGCTTCAAGCTTCCTTTTTGAGAAACCGCGACAGCGTCCCCACCGCGCCGGGCCTTTCCCGCCTGGTCGAGGCGCTGCGCGCGCTGCCGGGCGTCGGCCCGCGCTCGGCGCAGCGCATGGCCTACCACCTGCTGCAGCACGATCGCGCCGGGGCCGGCGCGCTGGCCGAGGCGCTGGGCGCCGCCCTCCAGACGGTGCGCCGCTGCGACAAGTGCAACAACTTCAGCGAAGAGCCGGTCTGCGCGCTGTGCGCCTCGCCGCGCCGCGACCCGGCGCTGCTCTGCGTGGTCGAGACGCCGGCGGACCTCGCCATGGTGGAGCAGACCTTGAGCTACTCGGGCATGTACTTCGTCCTCATGGGCCGGCTCTCGCCGCTCGACGGGGTCGGCCCGCGCGACATCGGGCTCGACCGGCTGCAGGCCCGCGTGGCCGCGGAGGTGCAGGAGGTCATCCTCGCCACCAACTTCACCAACGAGGGCGAGGCGACGGCGCACTACATCGCCGAGATGCTGCGCCCGCGCGGCATCCGGGTGAGCCGCATCGCACGCGGGGTGCCGTTCGGCGGCGAGCTCGAGTACGTCGACGCCGGGACGATCTCGCAAGCGCTGCTGGACCGCCGCGGGATATAGTATTTTTCTTGCCAGCACGTAAGATTTCCAGCACTTACAGCGAGGAGGAATCGGGTCATGCGTTGGTTCGCGGTTTTGGCGGCGCTCGCGCTCGCCGGCGGGGCAGGAGCTCAACAGATCGAGAAGCGCGACGTGCACATTGCGGTCGGCGGCAAGTCGGCGCTCTACTACCTGCCGCTGGTCATCACCGAGCGCCTGAACTACTTCAAGGACGAGGGCCTCAACGTGCGCATCAGCGACTTCGCCGGCGGCACGCGCTCGCTCGAGGCGGTGGTCGGCGGCAGCGCGGACGTGGTCGCCGGGGCGTACGAGCACACCATCAACATGCAGGCGCGCAAGCAGAGCTTCCAGGCGTTCGTGCTCATGGGCGCGGCGCCCCAGATCAGCGTCGGCATCTCCTCCAAGCTGGCCGAGAAGTACAAGTCGCCGAAGGACCTGAAGGGCCTCAAGGTCGGCGTGAGCGCGCCGGGCTCGAGCACGAACATGGTGATCAACTACGTGCTGGCGCAGGGCGGCCTCAAGCCCACCGACGTGGCGATCATCGGCGTCGGCCAGGGCGGGACCGTGATCGCGGCGATGGAGCAGGGCAAGGTCGACGTGCTGTCGCAGACCGATCCCGCCATGACCATGCTGGAGAAGGACGGCAAGATCCGGATCATCGCCGAGACGCGCACGCCCGAGGGCACCCAGAAGCTCTTCGGCGGCCCGATGCCCGCGGCGAGCCTGTACGCCCCGGTCGAGTTCGTGAAGAAGAACCCGGGCACGGCGCAGGCGCTGGCCACCGCGACGGTGCGCGCGCTGCAGTGGATGCAGGAAGCCTCGCCGCAGCAGATCCTCGCCACCGTGCCGGAGGAGTACCTCCTCGGCAACAAGGCGATGTACCTCTTCGCCTACAACAACGTGAAGACCGCCTACTCGAAGGACGGCTACTTCAGCGACGCGGGCGCGAAGACCACGCTCAAGGCGCTCGCCTCGTTCAACCCGGCAGTGAAGCCCGAGGCGATCAACCTGGCGCAGACCTACACCAACGACTTCGTGAAGAAAGCGCACGCGAAGCTCGGCAAGAAGTACTAGGCGAAGGCGGGGAGGGGGAGATGCACGCGGCGCTCGCGCTGGAGGGCATCCAGGTCACGTTCGTGTCGCAGGACGGCGCGCGCTATACCGCCGTCCGCGACACGACGCTGCGCGTGGCGCCCGGCGAGTTCGTGTCGGTGGTCGGTCCCACCGGCTGCGGCAAGTCGACGCTCCTCAACGTCGCGGTCGGGCTGCTTCAGCCCTCGGCCGGAGCGGTGCGCGTGTCCGGCGAGCCGCTCGCGGGGCTCAACCGCAAGGCGGGATATCTGTTTCAGAGCGAGGCGCTGATGCCCTGGCGGACGGCGCTCGCCAACGTCACCGCCGGGCTCGAATTCCGCGGCATCGACTCGCACGATGCAAGGAAGCAGGGGGAGCGGTGGCTGCAAAGGGTCGGGCTCGGCGGCTTCGGCGCACGCTATCCGCACCAGCTTTCCGGCGGCATGCGGAAGCGGGTCGCGCTCGCGCAGACGCTGATTCTCGATCCCGAGATCATTCTCATGGACGAGCCGTTCTCGGCGCTCGACATCCAGACGCGCCATCTGATGGAGAACCAGCTGCTAGAGATCTGGTCGGCGAACAGGAAGTCGGTGCTGTTCATCACCCATGACCTCGAGGAGGCGATCTCGCTTTCCGACCGCGTGGTGGTGCTCTCGGCCGGCCCGGAGGCGCACCCGATCGGCGAGTTCGCGATCGACCTGCCGCGCCCGCGCGACGTCGCCGAGGTGAGGCTCGCGCCGCGCTTCATCGAGCTCCACACGCGGATCTGGCACGCCATGAAAGCCGAGGTGCTCAAGAGCTATGCCCGCCAGAATCAGTAGGAGCCTGCGCTGGTGGCAGCTCGGCCTGTTCGCCGCCGTGCTCGTGGTCTGGCACGTCGCCACGAGCCCGACGCTGCTGCCGCCGATCTACTTCGACAACCCCGACAAGGCGGCCTTCTTCTTCGGCGAGCCGATCAAGGTGTTCGAGCGGATCTGGGAGTGGTTTTCCTCGGGCTCCATCTACCGCCATCTCTGGGTCACGCTGCTCGAGACGCTGATGGCCTTTGTCGTCGGCACGGTCCTCGGCCTGGCGATGGGCCTGTGGCTCGCGCTCAGCCCCACCGCGTCGGCGCTCCTCGATCCCTACATCAAGGCGCTGAACTCGATGCCGCGCGTGATCCTCGCGCCGATCTTCGGCGTCTGGTTCGGGCTGGGCATGGCCTCCAAGGTCGCGCTCGGCGTGACGCTCGTCTTCTTCATCGTGTTCTTCAACGTCTACCAGGGGGTGCGCGAGGTGAGCCACACGGTGCTTTCCAACGCGCGCATCCTGGGCGCGTCCGACCGGCAGCTCCTGCGCCACGTGTACGTGCCGAGCGCCATGAGCTGGGTGTTCGCGAGCCTGCACAACTCCGTCGGCCTCGCGTTCGTCGGCGCGGTGGTGGGCGAGTACCTGGGCTCGGCCGAAGGCGTCGGCTACGTGATCCTGCAGGCCGAAGGCACCTTCGACATCAATTCGGTGTTCGCCGGCATCGTCGTGCTGACGGCATTTGCCCTCGTGCTCGACTGGATAGTGACGCTCGCCGAAAACCGGCTTCTCGTGTGGCAGCCCCGCGGTGGAGAGACCGAGAAAATCTGATGCGCCTTCTTCTTCTCCTGTTGATTGCGTTGACCGTCCCCGCGTGGGGTCAGACCTACCCCTCCAAGCCCGTCCGCGTGATCGTCACCTTCCCGCCGGGCTCGACCCCCGACATCGTCGGCCGCGCGCTCGCGAGCCGGCTGCAGGAGTCGATGGGCCAGCCTTTCGTAGTGGAGAACCGCGCCGGCGCGGGCGGCAATATCGGCGCCGACGCGGTGGCGAAGGCCTCGCCCGACGGCTACACCCTTCTCGTCAGCACGAACGGGGTGTTCGCTATCAACAAGGCCCTCTACAAGACGATGCCCTTCGATCCGGACAAGGACCTGGCGCCGCTGTCGCTCCTCGCGACGGCGCCGCAGATGCTGGTGGTGCAGCCCTCGCTCGGGCTGAAGGACTTCAAGGGGTTCGTCGAGTACGCGAAGCGCAACCCCGGCAAGCTCTCCTACGGCTCGGTGGGCGCGGGCAGCGCCTCGCACCTCACGATGGAGCTCCTGAAGAGCGACGCGGGCGTGGATCTCGTGCATGTGCCGTACAAGGGGTTTCCCCCGGCAGTGACCGACATGCTGGCCGGGAACATCCAGGCGATGTTCGCCATCGTTCCCGGGGTGCTGGCGCACGTGAAGGCCGGCAAGATGACCGCGCTCGCGGTCACCGCGTTGAAGCGCAGCAGCCTCGCGCCGGATGTGCCGAGCGTGGCCGAGCTCGGGCTGCCGCAGCTCGAATCGCTCGCCTGGATCGGCCTCGCCGGACCCGCTGGCCTGTCCCCGGTCGTAGTGGATCGGATTACCACCGAGACCGCGCGCGGCATGCGGCGGCCCGAGCTGCGAGAGCTCCTCGGCAAACAGGGGTTCGATGTCGTCGCCGGCACGCCGCAGGAGTTTTCGCGCTGGATTCAAGCCGAATCCGCGAAATGGGCGCGCGTGGTCCGCCTCAGCGGAGCGACGGCAGAGTGACGGGGGTCACAAATCGTTGACACCCCCTCCCGGGGCTCGCTATAATCTTTGACTCTTCGGGCGCGGGGTGGAGCAGTCTGGCAGCTCGTCGGGCTCATAACCCGAAGGTCAGAGGTTCAAATCCTCTCCCCGCAACCAACGCTCTTTAAAAATTCGCAGCCGATAAGTGTGGGCGCTTGAGCTGATGGCGCCGCGCGCAGGTTTTTACTGGACTTCACCGTCCTGACTGCAAGCGGCAAAGCATCTAGCAAGTGCTCACAGAGAAGTAAACCTCGTTTACTTTGAGTGATGCACAGCAGTAAGTAATTTGCAGGTCAAGCTTTTAATTGAAGAGTTTGATCCTGGCTCAGATTGAACGCTGGCGGCATGCCTTACACATGCAAGTCGAGCGGCAGCGCGGGGGCAACCCTGGCGGCGAGCGGCGCACGGGTGAGTAATGCATCGGAACGTGTCCTCTTGTGGGGGATAACCAGTCGAAAGACTGGCTAATACCGCATGAGCACGAGAGTGGAAAGCGGGGGACCGCAAGGCCTCGCGCGAGAGGAGCGGCCGATGCCGGATTAGCTAGTTGGCGGGGTAAAAGCCCACCAAGGCGACGATCCGTAGCTGGTTTGAGAGAACGACCAGCCACACTGGGACTGAGACACGGCCCAGACTCCTACGGGAGGCAGCAGTGGGGAATTTTGGACAATGGGGGCAACCCTGATCCAGCCATGCCGCGTGTGTGAAGAAGGCCTTCGGGTTGTAAAGCACTTTCGGCCGGAACGAAATCGCGCGATCTAATAAGTCGCGTGGATGACGGTACCGGAAGAAGAAGCACCGGCTAACTACGTGCCAGCAGCCGCGGTAATACGTAGGGTGCGAGCGTTAATCGGAATTACTGGGCGTAAAGTGTGCGCAGGCGGCCGCGCAAGTCGAGTGTGAAAGCCCCGAGCTTAACTTGGGAATTGCGCTCGAAACTACGTGGCTGGAGTGTGGCAGAGGAAGGTGGAATTCCAGGTGTAGCGGTGAAATGCGTAGAGATCTGGAGGAACACCGATGGCGAAGGCAGCCTTCTGGGCCAACACTGACGCTCATGCACGAAAGCGTGGGGAGCAAACAGGATTAGATACCCTGGTAGTCCACGCCCTAAACGATGATGACTAGTTGTTGGAGGAGTTAAATCCTTTAGTAACGCAGCTAACGCGTGAAGTCATCCGCCTGGGGAGTACGGTCGCAAGATTAAAACTCAAAGGAATTGACGGGGGCCCGCACAAGCGGTGGATGATGTGGTTTAATTCGATGCAACGCGAAAAACCTTACCTACCCTTGACATGCCAGGAACGCTGCAGAAATGTGGCGGTGCCCGAAAGGGAACCTGGACACAGGTGCTGCATGGCTGTCGTCAGCTCGTGTCGTGAGATGTTGGGTTAAGTCCCGCAACGAGCGCAACCCTTGCCATTAGTTGCTACATTCAGTTGAGCACTCTAATGGGACTGCCGGTGACAAACCGGAGGAAGGTGGGGATGACGTCAAGTCCTCATGGCCCTTATGGGTAGGGCTACACACGTCATACAATGGCGCGTACAGAGGGTTGCCAACCCGCGAGGGGGAGCCAATCCCAGAAAGCGCGTCGTAGTCCGGATTGAAGTCTGCAACTCGACTTCATGAAGTCGGAATCGCTAGTAATCGCGGATCAGCATGTCGCGGTGAATACGTTCCCGGGCCTTGTACACACCGCCCGTCACACCATGGGAGTGGGGTTCACCAGAAGCAGGTTGCCTAACCGCAAGGGGGGCGCCTACCACGGTGAGCTTCATGACTGGGGTGAAGTCGTAACAAGGTAGCCGTATCGGAAGGTGCGGCTGGATCACCTCCTTTCTAGAGAAAACCGGAAGTTCTCGCGCCCACACTTATCGGCTGTGCTCAATTTGCAGCACGACACGGCAGGGGTCTGTAGCTCAGCTGGTTAGAGCACACGCTTGATAAGCGTGGGGTCGGTGGTTCAAGTCCACCCAGACCCACCAGCGCCTTTCCGAGGAAGACGAAAAACAGGGACAGACCACGTTTTCCTGGTTGCTCGGTCTGTTGCTCGGATCCGGGGCCATAGCTCAGCTGGGAGAGCGCCTGCTTTGCAAGCAGGAGGTCACCGGTTCGATCCCGGTTGGCTCCACCAGTTTTTACCGTTCATGCGAGATCAGCGCCAAGCGCGTTTCCTCGTTGCGCTTCGCAGTGATCTTGTTTCGGCTGCTCTTTAACAATTTGGAAGAAGTGAAGCGAATCCGGACCCTCAAACCGGATTCGTCTGGGTAATGATTGCATTGAGAGTTGTACCAAGCGCCTCTATAGCCCGTCGGATGCTGTTCCGGTCCGAGCGGCGCACCTTCATCCAAAGGTGCTCAGGGTTATAGGGTCAAGTTATTAAGTGCATGTGGTGGATGCCTTGGCGACAACAGGCGACGAAGGACGTTGCAGCCTGCGATAAGCCTCGGGGAGCTGGCAAGCGAGCTTTGATCCGAGGATTTCCGAATGGGGAAACCCGGCCCGCAAGGGTCATCCTCACCTGAATTCATAGGGTGAGTGAAGCGAACCTCCTGAACTGAAACATCTCAGTAGGGAGAGGAACAGAAATCAACCGAGATTCCGAAAGTAGTGGCGAGCGAAATCGGACCAGCCTCTGCGATCTAGCCGTAGCTCTAGCCGAACTGTCTGGAAAGTCAGGCCACAGCGGGTGATAGCCCCGTAGGCGAAAGAGATGCGGTGGAACTAAGCGCAGGACAAGTAGGGCGGGACACGTGGAATCCTGTCCGAAGACGGGGGGACCATCCTCCAAGGCTAAATACTCGTTGTCGACCGATAGCGAACTAGTACCGTGAGGGAAAGGTGAAAAGAACCCCGGGAGGGGAGTGAAATAGACCTGAAACCGCATGCATACATACAGTGGGAGCCCGCAAGGGTGACCGCGTACCTTTTGTATAATGGGTCAGCGACTTACGTTCAGTAGCAAGCTTAACCATCTAGGGTAGGCGCAGCGAAAGCGAGTCCGAACAGGGCGACTTAGTTGCTGGACGTAGACCCGAAACCAGATGATCTACCCATGGCCAGGCTGAAGGTTGGGTAACACCAGCTGGAGGGCCGAACGAACCACTGTTGCAAAAGTGCGTCGATGAGCCGTGGGTAGGGGTGAAAGGCCAAACAAATCTGGAAATAGCTGGTTCTCCTCGAAAACTATTGAGGTAGTGCCTCGTGATACACCGTCGGGGGTAGAGCACTGTTAAGGCTAGGGGGGCATGGCGCCCTACCAACCCTTGGCAAACTCCGAATACCGGCGAGTGAATTCACGGGAGACAGTGCACCGGGTGCTAACGTCCGGACACGAGAGGGAAACAACCCAGACCGCCAGCTAAGGCCCCCAAGCGATAGCTAAGTGGGAAACGAGGTGGGAAGGCATAAACAGCCAGGATGTTGGCTTAGAAGCAGCCATCATTTAAAGAAAGCGTAATAGCTCACTGGTCGAGTTTTCCCGCGCGGAAGATGTAACGGGGCTCAAGCTATCTGCCGAAGCTGCGGATCCATGGCGCAAGCCATGCGATGGTAGAGGAGCGTTCCGTAAGCCTGCGAAGGAGGATCGAAAGGTCTTCTGGAGGTATCGGAAGTGCGAATGCTGACATGAGTAGCGTTAAACAGGGTGAAAAGCCCTGTCGCCGCAAGCCCAAGGTTTCCTGCGCCACGTTCATCGGCGCAGGGTGAGTCGGCCCCTAAGGCGAGGCCGAAAGGCGTAGCTGATGGAAAACAGGTCAATATTCCTGTACCTCGCCGTGATGCGATGTGGGGACGGAGAAAGTTATGCAGCCCGGGTGTTGGTTGTCCCGGGTTAAGCAAGTAGGCGTGCCGCGTAGGCAAATCCGCGTGGCTTAGCCGAGATGCGACGACGACTGCTCTTCGGAGCGGGAAGCTGCAGATACTCTGCTTCCAGGAAAAGCCACTAAGCTCCAGTCACGGCGGGACCGTACCGTAAACCGACACTGGTGGGCGAGATGAATATTCTCAGGCGCTTGAGAGAACTCGGGAGAAGGAACTCGGCAAATTGACACCGTAACTTCGGAAGAAGGTGTGCCCCTAGTAGGTGAAGGCGTACAGCCGGAGCCCAATGGGGTCGCAGAGAATCGGTGGCTGCGACTGTTTATTAAAAACACAGCACTCTGCCAACACGAAAGTGGATGTATAGGGTGTGACGCCTGCCCGGTGCTGGAAGGTTAAGTGATGGGGTGCAAGCTCCTGATCGAAGCCCCAGTAAACGGCGGCCGTAACTATAACGGTCCTAAGGTAGCGAAATTCCTTGTCGGGTAAGTTCCGACCTGCACGAATGGCGTAACGCTGGCCACACTGTCTCCTCCCGAGGCTCAGCGAAGTTGAAATGGTTGTGATGATGCAATCTACCCGCGGCTAGACGGAAAGACCCCGTGCACCTTTACTGTAACTTTGCATTGGACTGTGAACCGGTCTGTGTAGGATAGCTGGGAGACTTTGAAGCGGTGGCGCTAGCCATCGTGGAGTCGTCGTTGAAATACCAGCCTGATTGTTTTGCGGCTCTAACCTTGGCTCGTAATCCGGGCCGGGGACCGTGCATGGTAGGCAGTTTGACTGGGGCGGTCTCCTCCCAAAGAGTAACGGAGGAGTACGAAGGTACGCTTATCACGGTCGGAAATCGTGACTCAATGTGCATTGGCAAAAGCGTGCTTGACTGCGAGACTGACAAGTCGAGCAGGTGCGAAAGCAGGTCAAAGTGATCCGGTGGTTCTGTATGGAAGGGCCATCGCTCAACGGATAAAAGGTACGCCGGGGATAACAGGCTGATCTCCCCCAAGAGTTCATATCGACGGGGAGGTTTGGCACCTCGATGTCGGCTCATCACATCCTGGGGCTGTAGCCGGTCCCAAGGGTATGGCTGTTCGCCATTTAAAGTGGTACGTGAGCTGGGTTTAAAACGTCGTGAGACAGTTTGGTCCCTATCTACCGTGGGCGCTGGAAGTTTGAGGGGGGCTACTCCTAGTACGAGAGGACCGGAGTGGACGCATCCCTGGTGTACCGGTTGTCACGCCAGTGGCATCGCCGGGTAGCTATATGCGGAAGAGATAACCGCTGAAAGCATCTAAGCGGGAAACTTGCCCCAAGATGAGACTTCCCGGGAGCTCGACTCCCCTAAAGGGTCGTCCTAGACCAGGACGTTGATAGGCAGGGTGTGCAAGAGCCGTGAGGCTTTGAGCTAACCTGTACTAATTGCCCGTGCGGCTTGACCCTATAACCGTGAGCATCGAAAGATGCTTCTCAAACGGTGAGGGCGCTTGGCGCATTACTCAGTTCATCAATCTCTACCCAGTTTGTCGTCCCCGAGTGATTCTGCCGGGGACCCAACTTCACTTCTTCGTTCTTATTTGCGCCAGGTGCCGTCTGGCATCTGGCGCATCCGCTCCATGTGGCGGCCACAGCAGCTTGGAACCACGCCTTCCCATCCCGAACAGGACCGTGAAACGAGTTTGCGCCGATGATAGTGTGCCGTTTGCGCACGCGAAAGTAGGTTACCGCCACGCCATACACCAAACGAAAACCCCGGGCTCGAAAGAGTGCCGGGGTTTTTTGTTGGTTGATCGAAGCGCTCGGATGCGCCTCGCGGTGCGAAACAACCGCGAGGACGGCGCGGGCTTAGTAGAGAATCGCCGTGGTCCGTGGGGGGAATTGGTGACCGAGATGTTGGCGGCCGGTGGCGCCACGCTGCTGCTTGACCAGCTGAGCAAGCGATGGGTAACGCGGCGCGGCACGGACAGGGCTGAGCGTCCTACCCCGCTCTTGATCGTCGAGCGTACGCCCCACCGCGGCGCAGCTTACAGACGCTTCTCGAGCCGCGCGATGTTCGCCCTTCTTTGGCTCGCCGCGCTGGTTGCAGTCGTCACATTGCACCGCGCCGCGGGTTGGTTCGCCTCGCCGGTTGCCCTGGTTGGGCTAGGCGTCGCGCTTGGGGGTGCGGCGGGTAATCTCGTCGACATGGTGCGGTTGCGCTACATCGTGGACTTCATCGGCGTGCGCGGAATTGGCGTAGGCAATCTGGCCGATGTCGCGATCATTGCCGGCCTCGCTACGGCCTTCTGGCCGGGTGGCTGATCGAGCGCATGCGACGGATCTTGTTCAGTTGGCGCGGCGTAAAGGTGTGGAGTTATCCCGCGCTGCTTTACGTCGGGCTGCTCCTTGGCGTCGTCGCCGGCAACAGTGCCGCGCATGCCGGCGGCATTGACCCATTGCACACGTTCGTGGCCAGCCTGCTCCTGATCGTGCCGGCGTCGGTCGGTGCGCGGCTGCTCTACGTGGCGACGCACTGGCCGATGTATCAGGGGAATTGGCGGCTCGCGTGGCGCCGCCGGGAGGGCGGTGCTTCCTCGTACGGAGCGCTGTTGCTGGCGCTTCCCGCATCGTGGCCGGTGACGAAGTTGCTCGGTCTGCCGTTCGCTCGCTTTCTAGACGTGGTGACGTTCAGCGTCCTGGTGGCGATGATTGCGATACGCGTGGGATGCTTCCTGAATGGCTGTTGTGCCGGCCGTGTCTCCACCGCCTGGTGCACGTTGCATCTGCCGAACCATCGTGGCATTTGGGGAAAACGGTTTCCCACCCAATTGCTGGAAGCGCTATGGGCAGCAGGGCTTCTCGCGAGCGCCTGCGTCGTTTGGCGGGCGCTGCCGTTTCCCGGCGCGCTGCTTCTCGTCGCGATAGGCGCGTATGCCACCGGCAAGATGCTGCTCGAGCCCCTGCGTGAACGGCCGCCGAAGGCGAGCCAGATGCGGGCATGGGTTTCGGCCGCCCTGATCATCGTTACGGCCGGTGCCTCGATCGCACTGTGGCTCGCGTCCGGTTAGGGAGCGCCGCAGGCGGCGAAAGGCTCATGCACGGGCGCTAGAACAACTCGATCCACCAAGGGAGGAGCTGCGTCTCATGGCGAACGACCTGACGGGTGAATTCGATATCGCGGTCCAGATGCCGATGCAGGCGATGAACCGGGTATTCGCCGCGATGCATCGCGGGCGGCGATTCCCGCACTCGCTGTCGGTTCGCGTTGACGACAAGCAGCCGATTGCTACTCAGGGGCTCGTAGTGCGTCCGATCTCGGCGCGCGTCGACCGGTACGGCGAGGCGCTCGCCGATTGGCACCGTATCAGGCCGGGAGGTGAGCTGCCCTTCCCGATGCCTTCCGAGCACGTGGTGTTCGATCCGGTGGTGAATCGCATCCTGCCGACGCGCGAGGCTGCGGTGCGGGTCCATAGCAATCTCGAAGGAATCGCGCAACTTCAGGTTTCGGCGCCGACCATGGGCATTCCCGACGATTCGGGCGTGAATGTCAGCGGCGCGGTGCAGGTGATGGTCCGGTACATTGCCGACGCGGGAACGCGCGACATCCCCCAATTCATGCGCGGCGAGATCGACATTGCCGCGCGCATCGATCAAGTTGCGTCCCAGGCCGGCAACGTCATCGACGTGGATCTCAAGGCGGACACCGTCGATGTCCGGTTCAAGCCCGCCTGGTCCGATCGGGCACTACAAAGCTCCGACATCAAGTCGATCGAGCAAGCAATCCGCAATGCCCTGAAGACCGCCTTCCAGCCATCGAACGCGATGCTGCCGGGGAGCGTGCAGGCGATGCAGTTCAAGACGTACAAGTCGCCGCCGGGCGGCATCGACGCGATCGCCGTACTCCTTAACACGACCGATCGCGGCGGCGATCCGGCGAGCGCGAACCGGCTCCTGCTGGGCGGCGATGATCATTTTGCGTACGCCGCCGGCAAGGACTTCGTGATCGGAGCGTTCGACCGGATGATCGCCGCCGCGCTCGACCAGCTCAACCTGCGAACCTTCGATTATTCGTTCGACTTGGTCACGCGCATTGCCGGTTACGTCATAACTCGCACCGCAATTCGATACACCGTCACGCTGGGCAGCGTGCGCCTGGAGCTGCAAACCGGCCAAATGCATCTCACCATAGAAGGCGCCGCGCGCACCGCCTCGGTGCTGCCGAACTTCGCCTTTCGGATGACCCAGGCGCTGACCTTGCAGCTTGCCGGCGCGCAAGCGGAGCTCGCGACGGTCGGCGATGTATCGCTCACTATCACCAGCGGCGGTATCCAGGGCTGGATCGTCAGTCTGTTCAAAGGCAGCGCCGTCGGCGGGATTCGCTCCATCCGCAATCAGGCGATCGCGCGCGCGCAGCCGGGCGTTCGTGCATTGCTCGACGCCAACACCAGCCTGGGCGCGTTCCTGACCTCGATCATGAATCCGGTCGGCGCAAGTGGAGCGCTGCCGGAGCACCTCGAGCCGGCCCTCGAGTACACCGCTTTCGATATCACGCCTGATGGATTGATTCTGCACGGCGCCCTGGCAGTGCCCGTTTGGCCGCCGGCGCAGGTCGAGCTTGACGCCACACCCGGGACGGGCAGTGCAGCGCACGACTACACGGCGCTTCTGAGCTGGATTCCCGGCGGCACGATTCGCCAATACGCGTGGCGCTACAGCGGACAGGCGCAGCCATTCCAGGTCGATGGGAACACCTTCGTCACTGTCGATCCGCCCGATGCGCCGACGCCCTCGTTGCTCTCGCCGGTCTATGGCTACGTGCCGATCTGCCTGGCGTTGTCCGGGGATCGCTGCTCGGCGTCGGGCCCGGTCGCGTTGGAGACGGTCGAAGCGACCACCTGCGGATGGAGTGCCATTCCGCTCTTCAAGCCCACCCGCGTCTCGAGCGATGGACGCTTGCACATCGTATTGGCGCGTCCGGGCCGCGGCGGTCTTGTCGAGGTCGCAGGCCACGCTGCACCAATGGCGGACGAGAGCGGCGCGGACGCGCTCAACATCGTGGTGCATTTCGCAGGGGAGGACGCGAGCGCCGACAGCGAACGCATCCTGCACGCCGTTCGCGAGGCTGGACGGCGCGACGCGGGGATTGCCGTGCTGGTCGTACTGCCGGCCGACCAGCTAACGCTTACGCGCTACACGGAGGGCGTGATCTATGCGGAAGACCAGGGCGCCTGGTCGCATGCCTTGGGCGTGGAACTCGGGCGCCGGCCGACCACGGTCTTCGTCGACCCCTCCGGCAAAGCAGTGTGGCGGCACGAAGGCGCCGTATCGGGCGATGAGCTGGCCGTAGTGCTTCGCGAGCGCGCGCGCCCGACGCCCATTCGTTTGCCGGAATTGCTGCGCACGAAGCTGAGGCTTGGCCATCCACCGCCAAATTTCGTTTTCTCGTACGCGCCCGGCCGCGAGCTGACGCTGCGCAAGCTCGTCGGGCGGGCCGTTACGCTCGTCTTCTGGCAGAGCAGGCTTGCGCCGAGCGTCGAGACGGTACGCGAAATCCAGGCCGCATCGTTGCAAGACGATGCACACCCGCTCGTGGTGGCGATTCACGATGGCGGGTCCGCCGATGCGGTGCTGAGCGTCCTCGATCGCGAACGTGCCTGGCCGGTGGAGGATGACGATCAGGCGCTGGCGCTTGCGTACGGGATCAACGTGTGGCCCACCATCGTTTCCGTCGATGCAGCCGGATTGGTGCGCGATGTCCGCTACGGCCGCCAGGGCCCGATGCTTCATTCGCTCAAGGGGCAAGCACGATGACCATCGATCCATTTCTTTGGCTGACCCCCGTGCTGTTGCTCGCCATCCTGGGGCTGATGGGGTTCGTCGGATGTCAGCTCTTCCTGGTCGATAACGACCCTAAACCCGCGGCATCGCCGAAAACGGCTGCGCCGCTGCAGGTCTCCGGTGCAGCATTCGTCGGAGCGGCAACCGCGTGCAGCGTTGCGCGGTTGCGAGTGACGGGCGCGAATTTTCCGAACGGGGCGCAGGTGCAGTGGAGTGGGGCGGCGCTGCCGACGCAATTTGTGTCGGCGACGCAGCTCGACGCGAGCGTCACGTTGAGCGATACCGCATTGACGGCCGCCGATATCGTCGTGGTCGGCCCTTCCGGCGAGAAGTCGCCCCTCTTCCACTTCACTTTCACGGTGGCGCCGGGAGCGGTGCGCGTCGCCCTTGCGCAAGAGGCGGGACAGCCTTCCGGTCCGAACATCGGGCCTGTCACGACCGTTAAGGATTTCGATTTCGGCACCGGTCAATGGGCATGGCTGCGCGATACGACCGATGTCTTCAGCCTTCATTTTTCCTCGCCCGGCACGACGCGCACGTTCGCCTTCCGCAATGGCGCGACGGGCATTCTCGAAAGCATGACCGTGCGCAATTTCGCCGGAAGCGCAAACACGATGACGGTCTCCGACGAGGTCGGGCAAACCGCGTCGGTCAATCTTCCGGCGCTAGTGCAGCCGATTCAGGTGCTCACCCTCACAACTGGGTGGAGACGATGTTCCAACTCCATTACGGTGCGACTGCAGACGCCGAGCGCCGACGCAGGCATTATCGAGATTACTTATCGGCTGCCCGCCTGACGTCGCGTGCGAATCAGAGGGAAGCCAATCGGTACCGGAACAGAGCTCTATCTCCCAACACGGAGGAACACATGTCCAAGATCCTGGTGATCCACGGCGCAGGCATGAACATGCGCGGAAAGGTCCAGCTCGAAATCTTCGGTCCCATGACACTGCCCGAATACGACGAGCGCATCCGCGGCTATGCGAAGGAGCTCGGCGTGGACGTCGAGATATTCCACTCGAACGTCGAGGGCGAGGTCGTCAACCGGCTCTATGCCGCCAACGATCAGGGCTTCGACGCCGCGATCTTCAATCCCGCGGCGTTCGGCACCGGCTATCCGGCCCTGGTCGCGGCGATCTCGCAGGTCAAGTTCCCGACGACGGAGGTGCACATCTCCAACCCGATGCGGCGCGGTCCCGCCTCCCAGACGGCCGCGGTCAGCCTGAGCGTCGTGGCGGGCTTTGGAATCGCCGGCTATGCGCTGGCGTTGCGGGGCATGCGCGACATGCTGGCGGCGAAGAAGTAGCCGCGTCTAGGCGACGGCAGGCTCGCGCTGCGTGCCCCTCGCGACGCGAGCGAGCATCGCAGCGGCGTTGCCGTTGAGGATCCGCTCGCGCGCCTCCTCGCCGATCTGCGCCGCGGCGAGCGCCTTCCTCGTCCAGTCGACGCCGAACTCGGTGCCGTCGGTTCCGCAGACGATGCGGCCGGCGCCGTACAGCCCCACGGCCGCCTCGATCGCGCGTGGACCGAACGAGTTGCAGTCGACGTAGACTTTCGCGTTCCGGAAGCGCGCCGACGGCAGCTCCTCGTTCGGCGTGTCGAGTAGAGAGCGGTGGTCCATGCGCTCGACCTCGTAGGGAATGTTGCCGCCCAGATTGTGGACGTGAACCATGGCGTCGGGGTAGTCCGCGAGGTAGTCGGTGAGGCACAGCGTCACCATCACCGAGGAAAGGCTAGCCTGCATGTCGAGCGTGCCGTTGCGCCGGCGCGCGTTGTCCGTGTCGCCGGCCACCTTGGGGAACGCATCGCCCGGCCGGGGGCCATGGTGGACGAAGAGCACGGCGTGGCGGCGGTTCGCGACTTCCAGCAGTGGGCGCATCGCTTCGGCGTGGCTGCGCGTGAGGAAGGCGTTGCCGGGCAGCTGCGCGCCGATGATGCCCGGCAGCCGGAGCGCTCGGTCGAGCTCGGCGGCCGCGGCGGACAGGTCGGTCAGCGGCAGCGCGGCGTAGGCCGCGAAGCGGCCGGGATGCTCCCGGCAGATGGCGGAAAGCCGGTCGTTCACCGTCCGGCACAGCGGCACGGCGACGTCTGGCGGCTGGGATTCAATCCAGCAAAACGAGCCCAGGAGAGACAGCACGCTGATCCGGATCGCCTGGCGGTCCATCCGATCGAGATGGAAATCGACGTGATCGAAAGCGCTGGCGAGCGGCTCTTCGCTCATTCGCGACTTCAGCACCTCGACTCCGTCAGGATTGCGCGCGATGCGCGGCTCGCGGCTGCGGGCGCGCAGGGCGTCGGCGAGCTCGGCGGGTCTCCAGTGCGCATGCATGTCGATCATGGTGGGTGCCCCCTTGATCGACCGAGTTTACCCCCGCCGGGCTTACGGAAAAACCGAAGAAGTCGATCGTAGCCGGGGATTGCGCCAGCCCAGTCGGCCCGAGGCGGCCTTTCCGTGGCCGCCAGTGGGATTTATTCCCACACCGATCGAAACTTCGCGAATTGGCCGCGCCACCGTCCTGTTCTCCGCTTGCGGGGAAAATCCGAAGTACTACGCTTCGGGAGGTTCCATGAAGAAGTCACTGATTGCAGCTTTCTTGCTGGCAGCGCTTTCCCACGGTCTCGATGCTGCGGCTGACGACCGCGTCGCCGCCTTCAGGGGCGGTATCGGCGTGATCCCGGTCTCGAGCGGACAGGGAACTGCCGCAACCGCCACAGTCGTTACCCGCAATATCGGGCGCGGCGTCCAGCCTCCCGGCCAGATCCGGGTGATCGAAGATCTGAGGGCCGACTTCAGAGCCGACCGCATCTCGGTCGACGGGCGCGGGCTGCTGCTGGGCGGGGGCAACAACATCGGCACGAACGCCAACCAGCGAGTCTTCGCGACCGTGATCTGCGTCGTTCCCCTTTGACGTAGACCCCACGGGGTTCCAGCAGCACAGCACGCAGTCCGACCTTGGTGGCGTGGCCTTGGAGGCCAACGGCGATTTTCGTATCGAAGACGCGCTGACTCCGGCAATACCCGACGGTGTGTGCGTCAGCCCGGTCCTGCTGATTCGGACCGTTGGCCAACCCACCCAAAACTGGTTCGCCGCCGGGATACCGAAGCTGTAGTGCATTAGCCCCGAATTGGGCGTCGCGGCCGGCTCCCTTCCCGCCGTGCGAGGGCGGCGCTGCTCAGCCGACCAGTACGGGTCGGCATGCCATAAGAACTATGGCCAGGTGCCCTATCGGAGTGTCTTAGGCGCGCGACTGTACCTTGCGGGCCCCTGAAGCGCCGCTGGCAAACGATGTCAGCCTTGCGCGGTCCCTTGCGAGAATCACCGCGAGGAACCTCATCATGTCGGCAACGCGCGAGCGGCGGACTTGAAGACGCCGGTGTCCCTGGCCAGCGCCGCAAGGCAGTTTCTCGTCGGCGACAAGAGTGACCCCATGCTCCAAGGCCTCGTCGCCGGCGCTCGTCGCCCGGCGCGCACCGGGGCTCCGGGCGCCCCGCATATCCTTCTGCTGAGCAACATGTACCCCGGCCGCGAAGAGCCGGGGTTCGGATCGTTCGTAAGGACGCAGGTTGAATCCATACGCGCGCTCGGCGTGCATGTAACGGTCGAAGCGAGGACCCGACGCCGGCACGTGAACTATGTTCCCTTCTACCTCGGCGGTGCCTGGTCGCTCGCTGCGGCTTCGTTCGATCTGATCCACGCTCACTACGGTTTTCACTCGGCGCTGCCGGCGTTGTTGCTGCGCGGATCGCGCCCGTTGGTGGTGACGTTTCACCGGGGCGACGCCCTCGACGAGCCGCGCCGCAACCGCCTCTACGCGCTGCTGCAGCGCCTCTGTGTACGTGCGTCGACCCGCCTGATCGCCGTGAGCTCGCAAATCAAGGACGCGCTCGTGCGGCACTGCGGCGCCGATCCGGCTCGTATCGATGTCATCAGCTGCGGCGTCGACACCGAGCGCTTCCGGCCCGCGAGTGACCGCGCCTCGGTCCGAGCGGGGCTGGGCTTGAGCGCAGCACGTCCCCTGATTGCGTGGGTGAGCTCACCGGCCGCGGCCGAGCGGAAGGGGATCGATGTCCTCATCGGCTGCGCCCGCCTGTGCCCGCAAGCGGACTTTCTCGTCATCGGGGTGGGCGTCAGACCGAACGCTCCCGCGAACTGCCGCTTTCCCGGCAACATCGGCAACCAGGCGATGGCGCCATGGCTGCAGGCTGCGGACCTCTTTCTACTCCCTTCGCACAGCGAGGGCACGCCCGTGACGCTGCTGGAGGCGATGGCGTGCGGCGCGCCAGGCATCGCGTCACCCGCCGGGGGCGTTGTCGACGTCCTTGAAAACGGCGTGAACGGACGTCTCGTACATTCATTCAGAGCGAGCGCGTTCGCCGCAGCGATCCGCGAGGTCCTGGAGTTGCCTGCCGACCGCAGACGCGCGATCGAATGCGCCGCTCGGGAAACAGTGGCCACGCGCTTCGACACGCGGTTTGTTGCCGAGCGCATAGCGAAGCTATACAAGGCAGTAGTGGAAGGTGACCGCCGAACTCGGGAGGCGTTGAGCTGAAAGGCACGCGGCGGCCGCATCGCGGCGGTGCTTCCTGCGCCTCAGACGAAATACGTGAGCAGCCATCCCGCCAGCGCAAGCGCGCCGATGGCAGCGATGAGAACGAAGTTCGTCCTCCGGCGCACGATCTTCATCGTCAGATCCTCGCGCTGCAGGAGGTTGCGGAACGCCGCGGTGGTGCTGCCGGGTTCCTTTTTCGGCTCTCGCGCCATGCGCTCCACTATGCAGCAGAGGGTGGTTGGCGCACAGGCAAAATGCAACGGATGAATGGGTGCCCCGCTCCTAGCTGCGGTGCTTGCGCACTGCCTCGATCACGGCGGTGTGGTATGCGTCGGCAAAGCCGAGCGCGGCGGCTTCCTCCAGCAGCTTCTTCACCGTGCCGGCTGACTGGAGCTCGAGGCCGGCGTCGCGCGCGAGCTCGAGCGCATACGTCACGTCCTTCAGCATGTAGCTGACCGGGAAGGCGCGCTCGGGGTGCGACTCGGGCAGGAGCGATTTCATGCCGTGATTGCGCAGCGCGAAGCTGTCGGCCGAGCCCTTGGCGAGCGCGTCGAAAAGCAGCCTCGGCTCCACCACGCCGCTCGCCTTCGCCACCGCCAGCGCCTCGGCGAGCGCGGTGACGGTGGCGCAGAGGACCATGTTGTTGAGAAGCTTGACCGCCTGGCCCGCGCCCGGGGGTCCGCAGTGCAGGACGTCGGTGCCCATCGCGCGCAGCAGAGGCTCGATGCGGTGGTACAGGAAGGCGTCGGCGCCGACCATGAAGGCGAGGGTGCCGTCGATCGCCGCCTGGCGCGTGCGCGCCACCGGCGCGTCCGCGAAATGTGCGCCGCGCCCGGTGAGCGCGGCGGCGAGCTCGCGCGCCAGCGCGACCGGAGCCGTGCTGCAGTCGACGATCGCCTGGCCGGCGCGCGCCGCGAGCGAAAGTTCGAGGCCGACCGCGCGCACCTGCGGCTCGGCGGGCAGGGAAAGAAAGATGACGTCCGCCTGCGAAGCGAGCTCCGCGATGGAGCGCGTCGCGGCGACGCCGTCGAGCGCGAGGCGCTTCAGCGGCTCGGGCCGCAAGTCGTGGGCGAGAACCTGGCCGCGGTGGCGGCGGGCGAGGTTCCGGCACATGGGCTCGCCCATCACGCCCAGGCCGATGAAACCGAGCTTGTCCATCGCTTCTCCCGGAGGAGGAGCTTATTGCAAAAGAATCTGACCCGGGGCCGCGTGCGGACAGTTCGCCGACAGCATTGTGCAAGGCGAGCGCGGGCGGAGGTTGGATATCATGACCTTCCTTCCGCCGGCTCGCTCGAGGAGCTCGCCGCGCTGCTCGAGCGCGACCTGCGCTTTCCCGCCGCGATCGTCGCCGACTTGCAGCTCGCCGACGGGCGGACCGGCCTCGACGCGATCGCCGCGGTCCAAGGCTACAGCGGCGAGCCGACGCCGGCGGTGATCGTGACGGGCGAGGACCTGGGCAAGAGCGAGCTGGAGTCGGAGGGAAGGCTCTATCCGGTCGTCAAGAAGCCGCTCGCAGCCGAGGCGCTGCGCCGGCGCCTCACCGCGGTGCTAACTTGAAAATCTTCGCGCGGCACGGCCTCGACCGCTCGACCAAGGACCGATAGACCGAACGTAGTAGGACGCCTGGTCAATTTCGCTCCAGGCCCTCGCCGCACATACTCGCTCGGCGAATTCACAAGGAGGGCCGATGGACAAGCGAGACGAAGCGAAGGCGAACGCCGCAGCGGCGCTACGAATTCTGCGCAAGCCATTGACGATCGCCGTCGCGCTGGCGGCCCTGGTTCTGCTGCTGCCGGGCATTCTGCAGCAGACCGTGTCGACGACGCACGCGACGCATGCGACGCCCGTGATCCAAGCGACACCGGCCATGCACGTGATGCCCGCGAACAGCGTCGAGCGCACCGCGCAGCCTGGCGCGCCCGGGCAACCGATCACCTGGGCGAGCGACGCGTGGCGCGAGCCATCCGGTACGGGCGAATGGGAATCCGACGGCGGCTACTGGTACTACCTGGAAGGCCAGCCGGCAAACCTGCTCGCACCCTAAAGGGTGCAGAAGCGATCAGCGTGAGGCGAGTGCAGCGGGCTTCAGCAGCTTCTGCATGAAATCCCGCTGCTTCTCGGTAACTTCCTGTCCGTCGTGATAGAGCAGGACGACATTGAGCGGGCCGTTGCCGACGGAGCGTTCGGCAATATTGTCCGGGCTGACCGTGACCCGGCCCATGACGCGCGAGGTAGGCCATTGCAGGTCGCCGTAGGCCAGATAGACGAGCTTGGAGCAGAACACCCGGTTGGTCGTCTCGGCGTCGAAATTGAAATCGTAGGGTTTGCCGATCTGGCGTAGTGCGAGCAGGATGATCGCGGCGCGTTTTTCGTCGCTCACCGAGTCCTGACGCAGGACGCCAAGGTCGTCGATATTCAGGAAGTGCGCGAGGGTATTGAGCTCGACGCCGGAGCGCAGGGCTTCGACGACGCCACGGCCTTTGCGAATCGCTGCCTGGTGCGGAACCACGACCGGGTGATCCCAGATCTTCAGGGCTTTCAGCTCGGCCTCGTTGCCCACCCAGATGGCCGCATGACCCCAGTGGCCGGGGATAAAGGCGTCGGTCAGGCGAAAGGGCGTTTTCTCCACCAGGATGTCGGCCGCCTTCAGGGCGTTGCTGACCCGCTCGGCGACGCTTGCCTGCCGATAGAGCTTGCCGCGGCGGGTTTCGACCAGGCCGACCGTATTGCCGAACAGCAGGCTGGAGAAATTGGTGCTTTCGTCCTTCAACGAGAACAGGGCGTCGACGGCGGAATCGCTGAGCGAGCCGATTCCGCCCACGATCTCGTTCACGGCGTTGGTCTGGCGCGCCATGGACAGCGAAGGGCTTTGCTCGATCAGGGCTTGCAGGTAGCGGTAGCCGGGGATGGGCGCTGCCGCTGCTTCCTGCTGATGCTGGTTCAGCCAGTCGACGGCGCGCTGAACGCGCAGGCGGTTGTCGGCCGAGCTGAAGCTCTGGGAGACTTCATTGAGCCTGCCGGCATGCAGGTTGAAGCCCTTGTCGGAGCTGTTCAGCAACTGGCGCAGGGCGTGATCGTTCCGGTATGGCGCGATGGCTGACAGGTAGTTGTCGTAGAGGACCAGCGCGGCGGAGAGCGACATGGCCACGCCGGCAACCTGGATGGCGGCTTCCTGCGGGTCTTTGCTCGGGGCCCGGGTGGTCCAGCACTCATGCGACTCGGCTACGTTCAGCAGGGTTTGCCGCTGGGCCAGTAGGGCGGCAGTGCCTTCGCGCAGCATCTGCAGATCGGCGCCACTAAGCGGCTCCTTGTTGCCGGCCTTTGCTTGCAGGCTGCGATGAAAGCGGATCGCCTCGGCCCGCATGCCCAAAGCTTCTTCGACCAGCGCCTCATAACGCTCGATTTCATGGGCCATGGCCTCGCGGCGCTCGAGCAGCGAGGTGCCGGAATGGGCCTCGCGTTGATGGCTGAGGCAGGCAGCATGGCTGCGCTCGGCGCTGCGTACCGTTTCGTTATCGATTGCCCAGCCGGGTGTGACCGCAAGCAAGCAGATCAGGCTGGCGAGGCAGGATATGGGTCCAGTTCGCTCCGCAGGTGGCTTGTTTAAGCTTGTTGCCATGCGCCTCTCCCAGGTTCGGCTGCCGCAATATAGCCTAGCGCCCCCCGCTTGGCGGGGAATAACTGCACGAGGCGAAGTCGTGGCCAGCCCGGTCCTCGCGCCCCTGGAGAGGTCAGCCGATCGGCAGATCTTTCGCGTCTGGCTTTCTCCCGCGCCAGCCGGATTTTCGACGACGATCTTCAGCCCGCGTTTGGTGGCCACATTGGCGCGAGGTCGGACAAAAGGGAAAGTTGTCGCCATTGACTGGCATTTTGGGCGCTGTTAGCGTGGCCGTTGGGGGAGGGTTCCGGGAGCTGGACAGGCCAAGGCGGCGCGAGACGTGCGTGGCGCGATGGGCGCTCATCACGGCACTGTGGCTGGTCGTCATGTGCGCGCTGGCCCAAACCGCCGCGGGAGGGTCCGCGTGCGAAAACGCCGCGACCACCGCCGCGATGCGCGAATGCGAGGTCGCGCGGTTGAAGCAGGCGAACGCAGGCATGAATTCGGCCTATCGAAGCCTCAGCGCCAGGCTCGATTCCGTCCGCCGCGCGAGGTTGCGCGCCGCCCAGGAGGCATGGCTGAAGTTCCGCGCCGCCGAGGCGGCCTATCAGGCCGAAGCCGCGAGAGACGGGACGCTGGCGCCGCTGATTGCGGCGAGCGTACAAGCGGATCTTACGGAGGCGCGCAGGATGGACCTGGAGAAGGCGCTCAAGGAGCTCAAATAGCGCGCCGTGCCCGCGCTCGTTCCCAACGGAGGTGAGATCGTGGCCAGTTTCGATGCGTTCTTTCCGACCCTGCTGAAACACGAAGGCGGCTTCGTGAACGACCCGGCCGACCCGGGAGGAGCAACCAACAAAGGCATCACCATGGCGACGTTCCAGAAATGCGCTCGGGCTTTGCTGGATATCGCTCCCACGCTGGAGAACCTCAAAGCGATTACCGACGCGCAGGCCGGAAGGATCTACAAGCCGCTTTACTGGGACAGGATTCACGGCGACGAGATCGAATCGCAGGACCTCGCCAACATCGTTTTCGACTTCCAGGTCAACGCCGGAACGAACGCTGGCAAGTTGCTGCAGCGCACGCTCAATGAATCGGGTGCGAGGCCGCCGCTCGCGGTGGATGGCGACGTCGGCCCGGCGACCATCGCGGTGCTGAAAGGCGCGGACCAGAGGGCTATTTATCGGCGTTTCAGGCAAGGCCGCATCGACTATTACCGCGACCTCGTCGACAACCACCCTGCGCTGCGGAGATTCCTGAAAGGCTGGCTGGCGCGGGTCGAATCCTTCCCCAACCTGTGAAGCGCGCAGCCAGGACATGGTCCGGGTCAGAAGCGATTGAATGCTCGAGCGCTTGCCGCGAGAGTGACGGGCATGCTGCCGGCGCGCGACATGCTTGATTCGGCGGATGCGTTCCGATAGCGTACCGAGCGCAAGTCAGTTAAGGGGGGGCGTTCCATGACGGACCTACGCTGCATGTCGGCGGCTCGCCGTGATCGTTGGGCTTCGATTGCGAGCGTGGTCATCGCGAGCCTGCTGATCGTCGGGTGCCCGATCACGCTGGTGCAGCCCTACGATGAGAAGCTCTTCAACGACACCGAGGCCTTCTACAGGAAAGGCGCGGGCATCATCGAGGAGGGCATGGAGAGCAGCCCGCTCACGGATGACGATCGCAGGCGAATCAAGGAGCCGGAGAAGAGCCCGGCGCACTACTCGAAGTTCGCGCCCAAATACGGCGCGCTGCTGGACGATGCGGACCTGCTCATCATGAGAGCCCTGGCGGGCAGCGGCAAGCTCGACGCGATCGGCGAGAAGATCAACAGGAAGATCGAGGACCTGGTCGGGAAGGAGATCGAACTTCCTGCGGCGTGCAAGGACCTGGACGAACAGTTCAAGGACGCCGCGAGCCTGACGGTCAAGAACTACGTCGACCTGAAATGCCTGGTAGTGCGCTGGCGCGAGCAGCATGCGGATCCGGTCCTGACCGAGAAGACGCAGATCCTGAAAAAAGCCAACTGGGAAGGGCGCAAGCAGAACCTGTTCAACGCGGTGCTGGCGATCCAGAAGGCGGAAGCCTTCAAGAAGGCCAAATAGGACCGATATAGGGGACGGCGATGGCAACTACGATCAACGGCGTGGATTTCGACAAGGTCGGCTCGGATGCTCTGGCGGCGGCGAAAAGCGTCATCGCGAGCAACTTGCCGCAGGTCGAGGACATCGTGAAGAACATCGCTCAGGCCCTGGTCAACGATGTAGTGTTTCTGGAGAAGAAAAAGGCACTGGGCGAGTTCAACGAGAACGACGCGAAGGTCTTCATGGAGGACCAGAAGGTGGTGGCGCGCATCCGGCTGCGCTCGGTCGCCATCATCAACCTCCAGCTCGCGGAGCGTATCTGGAACGCGATTGCCGACGTGTTTCGGACTGCGATCAACAAGGCGATTGGCTGGATGGTGCTGTAGAGTGCGGGGCTTTCATTCGGGAACTGTATTCGGACGCCTCGCAACCCCCGCGCGCCGCGACGAATAACTCGCGTGTTCGCGGACGGACCCCTCACCCGCAGGCCGCGGGAGACGATCCGCTACGGCACGGGCCGCTGCGCGCTCGGCGCGCTCCTCGTAGCATCGAGCGAGCGGGGGATCGTCTCGATCATGGTGAGGGAGAAGCAGTCCGCGCTCGTCCGCGACCTGGCCGCGCGATTTCCCAAGGCGAACCTCGTGCGCGACGAGGCGCGCGTCAAGGCCACGGTAGCCAAGGTCGTCCGGTACATTGCCGCGCCGTTTCGTCCTTTCGCCCTGCCGCTCGACGTCCGCGGCACGGAGTTGCAGCAGCGAGTCTGGAGCGAAGTCCGGAAAATTCCCTTCGGCGAGACGTCCACCTACTCGAAGATCGCCGAAGCCATCGGCATGCCGCGGGCGATCCGTGCGGTCGCGAGCTCCTGCGCGCGCAGCCGGTTCGCGTTCGCCGTGCCGTGTCACCGGGTGCTGCACAAGGGCGGCGCGACGGCGCGGAACCGCGGCGCCGGCCGCCCGTACCGCTGGGTGGACTACGAGGCGAAGCTTGCGGCGAAGCGGCGGGGGTAGACGCCGTATACTCGGGCGAGGAATATCGATCCGCATGCGCCCCTGGGTTCTTTCCATCGCCGTGCTTCTGTCGCTCGCCGTCGCTGGCTGCGCTACGACGCAGGTGGTCCACGAGTGGCGCAATCCCGAGCTGGCCTCGCCGGCGCGCTTCAAGAAGGTCATGGTCGTCGAGGTCAGCACGCAGCCGGGTATCCGGCGTTCCTTCGAGGACGAGTTCGTCCAGCGGCTGAAAGCGGCGGGAGTCGACGCCGTGGCGAGCTACCGCTTCATTGCCGACGACGGTCCGGTCCCGGAGCCGCGGCGCCAGGAAGCGGCGGCCCAAGCCGGCGCCGACGCGACGCTCGTCACCCGCTTGGTCCGGGTGGAGCAGACGTACCCGGTAAACCCGTACTACTACTATCCGCCTCCGCCGCGCATCTTCTACCGCGGATACCCCTGGTACGGCTACTACGGGCCGCCGCCGTACCCGTACGAGGTCTACGTCTCGGAGTCCAGCCTCTACGACGCGGCGAAGAACGAGCTGCTCTGGAGCGGCACCGTCGAGACGAGCCCGACGAAGGTCAGCGAGGACATCCCGCGCTACGTCAACGCGGTGATCGAGGCGCTGCAGAAGCAGAACCTGCTGGCCGCCGCGACGCCACCGCGCGGCTGACACGCGGGCATTCGCGGTCTAGCGAAACCCTTCCGCGGCGCGCTGCGTGGCGGCGTGGACGATCAGCGCGGTGGCCCCCAGGAAGGAAAGAATCCCGAGCGGGCCGCGCTTGAGCGCGGAGAAGAGCAGCAGGCCGGTCCCGGCGAGCGCTTCGAGCTGAGCAGGTCTCATGCGCACGGGGCGAGCAAGCTTCGAGCCCGGCTCGTGGGGAAGCCGCCGAGCAGGGCCGCTATTTGCCTGCCGCCCCGAGCTGCTTCAGCGTGAAGACGTAGCTCACGTTGTCGAGCGGCTTGTGGCAGGCGAAGCACTCGGCCTGGTTGACGCCCGGGCGGTGCTGCTTCTCCAGGGTGAAGATCGCGTAGTTCCAGTCGCCGTTCCGCAGCATGTCGGGGATGTCCTTGCCCCAGCCTGGGCCGCTTTGCATCGCGGTGTAGAGCAGCAGCTTCTCCGGCTCGAAGAAGCCGTCCTTGCCCATCACCGGCTGCTTGTTGGCGTCGAGCTTGGCGGCGTAGACCTCGGCGAAGAGATACGAGCCGGCCGGCAGCGGCTTCCCGGCCTTCGCCGCATCGGCCGCCGCCTTGTTGGCGTAGTAGTAGCGGACCTGGCGCGTCGCCGGGAAGTTGATGGTGTGGTACTTGACGAAGCTCGTCTTGTAGTCATCCGGGAAAGTGACGTGGGTCTTCGCCACGTTGGGCAGCAAAGGCGACTTCTGCGTCGCCTGGCTCGCACCCGGCTGCGAGGCGAAGTAGGCGGCGACATTGGCGATGTCCTCGGCGGAGAGTTGAGTCGCGATCGCCGCCATCGTCGCCGTCGGGCTCACGGCGCCCGCCGGCCTGCGCAGTCCGTCCTTGAACGCCTTCAGCTGCGCCTCGAGGTACGCGGCGCGCTGTGCCGCGAGGTTCGGGATCGTGTCGCTCACGCTGACGCCGTTCAAGCCGTGGCAGGCGGCGCACACGCTGGCGACCTTGGCCTTTCCGGCTTCGATGTTCGGCTGCGCGTAGGCGAGCGGCGCGGC